>CALNXP010000001.1:0-146643 GCA_942490555.1 uncultured beta proteobacterium
CGTAGCTAGCTAGCTAGAGAGGTTGTTGTGTAATATTAGATACGTGATCTAGGGCTTTGCTTACTCTACAAGAATATAATAGTCAGAATTACATGTTTATGCTCAAGATCACCACTTTCCATAACTCAGACAACACATTCAAGTCTCCGACGGGAACCGCGACGCTTTCTTATATCTTCTACTCGTAGTAGCTAGCTAGCATACATGTACGTCGTATATAGAGTTACATACTTGACTTGATACGTACCGGTGAATGTAGAATGAATCGAAACTGTTTAAAGATTCAACGGATCATTCGGAAACACTTGGAAGTCGGAATGACAGCAATAAGGCCTCCTCGACGCTCGACACGACAGAGTAAGAAAGCATTAGTAGCAAGGATCGTCACTGCTTCTTACATATGGAACATCATCGACAATGACCTTACCTGTACTTGCTTGATTACAGTACCGTACACGAGGAGCCATTCCTTCCCCACCCCTCCATCGCACACCATCCACCAACTAGCTCGAATCGAGAAGCAGTCAGTGACCCTTGCACATAATGACGCCAGGCAAAGCACAAAACAGATAAATCTAAAGAACAATAGCAAGATAACATAAAATCGCATTGTTTACAAGGTTACGTCTAAGCTAAAAGAACAGGTTCGACCAGGTTTTGATCGAAGAACAGAGGGCAGATTTTGTAAAATGTAATTGCCAATTCCTGAAAAATGTAGAACCACTCCACGTTTTCCGTTACTGAGCGAGTATAGTACCACAGGGGTTGTGACACATGCTTAACTTTTCTCGCATTTGATGCCACGCACCAATGTACCAAGGTGCTTGTCCTTCCTCCGTATTGGTCACGTCTTCCTTGACGCCCTTCTTTTTCTTTCGTCGTTTTGGCGGTGAACTAACGTGCCGTTCCACATAATCATTTCCTTCAATCACAACTTCCTTTCGTCCATCAGAATGAACAGTAGTAGTTTCTACTCGTGAATATTTCTTTCCCTGTACAAACTGCGTGGTCTTGGACACGTACTTTTTGGAACCGTTTGTATCCGAGGTAACATTGCCAGATGAAAAGGCGAATCTTACTCCCCCTCCAGGCGGTGGATGTGATAAATGCATTCGTGCTGGAATTTGAATACCAGCGACAGCTGCTGCCTTGCCTTGTTGGCAAAAGAGCATTGAAATTGGGTCTTTCACAACATACCCAATACCTGTACTTCGTTCCTTTGACTTTGGAAAGGGCGAAAAGGAATTCTCAGAAGAAGAACATCTTTGTGATTGTTGCCGTCTTTTTTCTTTAGGATCCTCATCATCGTATCCTCCATACTTGTAAATGTGGTCGTATTGTGCCTTTTTCTGTGGATCAGACAGCAGTGAATAGGCGGATGATACCGCTGCAAACTTGCTCGCCGCTTCTTGATGTTCTTCTGGTGATGCACTTTGTCTTGTTAACCGATCAGGGTGATATTTCATTGCCATCTTTCTGTACGATGTTTTGATTTGACTCTGGGATGCATTATGCGCCAAGCCCAGCGCCTTGTACGGATCGGGAACCATTTTGCTTTTGCGCGCGCCCTTTCTTCTCTTCACTACACGTACTTATTCTATTGAAGGATTAGCCTCCAAGGCACACCCAACGACTGAATATGTATGTATAGAGACAAGGTGCTGAAGAGGAAGAGGAAGAGGAATAGGATGAGCGATAGAACTAACGTAACAACAACACCTCACTGTTCTGTCATCGTCGCTCGCTCTTTCACATACAAACAAGACAAAAAGCGTGACGCGCGCGCGCGCGAATCGCCAATTCCCACATGAAAATTTGGTAGTATACAAAATGTACAGTACAAAATGAAATGAATGTATTCAGTGTTGAATGTAATCATTTCATGTGACATTGTCCGGCCGCGCTCGCGCGCCATTCCGACTAAACCCTACCCTTCAACAGCCAACTTATTTAAACTTGGGACTGAAAACTGCCTCCAACGACACCCTCAATCCGACGCAGGGTTAGCAGCATCGGTGTCGCCATAACACCATCTATCTATTCCTCAACGACCATGACGGCGCAACCAATCGGACGTGTCTACCATAGAGGTGACTACTTATCCTCAAGTGAAGCACAAACAAAATGAGGAAGCTTGATTCTTTCGTCGGATGTGCTGTCGTTTCAACCCAACATGGGCGCGCCTCCTTCTAATATTGCTTGGCAAAGTGTTGCAAAACACCAAGTCAGTCCAGCGTCTCATTCCAAAGCTCTATTGAAAGTCGTTCTCAATGACGGAAAGAGTGTTACATTTCGACTTGTCAATCGTGAAGAATTAGAACGTATCCGCAGAGATATTTCAACTCGATTGAATGCAACAAGAAATAATGCTTCTGCTGCACTACCATCCACTGCTAATAGTACCAGCACAAACGGCAATAAGAAACGCCCTTTCTCAAAACTATCTGAATCGTCCTATGGTGAAATGGACAAGACGGCAGTAGCAGTGACTCGATCGGCATTGTTGGCGGCAAATTCGACACTACGAGATCAGCATCGATACCTCGTGACGGAAACACAGACTGTTACCGAAGAAGATTTCTGGGAAACACACAAATCGCTTGTGGAAGAAGAATATGCCAAAATAAGTGGAGCGACAAAAGCTGGAACTTCCTCTTTAATACAATCGCACTTGCCATTACAAGGAAAAGTCACACTCGGTGTGGAAGAAATGAGACAAATCTTTGTCTTGTATCCTGCTGTCCACAAGGCTTATGAAGAGCGTGTTCCACTGGAATTAAGTGATGAACAGTTTTGGAAAAAGTATCTCGAATCGGAATTCTTTCATCGTGATCGTGGTCGACTCGGAACGACTGCCAAGAATCATGGCGATGCCAATATCAATATGCGAAAACAAGAAAAGACAAACAAAATGAGTACTGAAGAACAAGATGCTCGTGCGGCAGCTATAGGAACAGATGATTTCTTTTCTCGTTATGATGCCAAACTCAAGGAAGCAGCAGCACAAGCATCCGATGGACAGAAAAATAATGCGGAAAAGTCTCGTAAATGGGGCACGCGACTTGCAGTTGGCCAATTTGATTTAGCATCCACGGCCGAGACGGAACGTGGGCATTTACTTGAAGGACCAAGAGATGAATACCCTCCGAATGCGGCTGATGATGGAAAGGGCGCTCGTGTGATTGAAAAGTACAATCGGCATTGGGCCATGGTGCTGCATCCCGACGAAGCAGTCGCTGGAAGCAATCTCACCCAAGTGGCACGAAAAAGTGTACTACAAGACACGGAAGCATACAAAGTGGCCAATCCTCTTGGTGGGTGTGATGAAGAAATGAGACGACTAGTAAAGTACGCGAATGCATCCGAAGAAGATGCCAATCATGTCTTGGCCACAGGTATTGATGACGACGACTACGAAGCTTTAACCTTGAAGAATATTGAAGCTTACTACAGTGCTAGTCGCAAGTCCAAGAATGCATCTGTTAGTAAGGAAACAGAAGAAGAAGAGTTGAAACGTAAAGCAGTCTTTGCCAAGGCCATGGCGAGCAAGATGCGTAATCTCGCTGCCCCGTATCTTGCAAAGGATGAGAATACCGTTGTTCCTAGTACAACTCTACAAGATACTCCTACGTTGCCTCCGAGCACTCTGGGACGTGAACTCTTGGGTGCCTTATCCAAGAAAATGGCTGCCGATGCTCAAACAGAAGCAGATGCTCTTGCGGTCGTCGATGCGTTACCTGAAGATTTCAAGAAGCGTCTCAATACCTACTTTCGACGATCTTCTGAACTACTACGACACTTTTATGGATTACGAAAGTTGGAAGCTCAAGGCAACTATCAGAATAGTGAAAAGCTTGGTAGAATTGTTCAAGGCTTGGAAGCAGTCTATCGTGAAATGGAGACAATGCGAAAGGAACTACCGCAGACGGAAGCGGGTGAAATGATGAGGAAAATGTGCCTGCCTATTATGGACCAACTTGATTGGGCCTTTCAGCTACATCGCGACCGCAACGGAGGATTCGTTACTGTTGAAGATCTATAACTCTAGCTATCTATGCGGTTTTAGTAAGGCAGGTGTTCCATGCTGTATCCATAGCTAGTTTTTACAGTCGATAGCTACTTTAAGTCTCCAGTTAGGTTATCTGCCTTTCTTTGGGTTGACATCACGTCAATCACGCTTCAACTGTGGACTGGATAAATGCACTTTTACTGTTCTTTTATTATATTTAAGTACAAAACGTCGCTGCGACAGAAATCAGGTCCGCAGCCACTGAAACCATCTGCTTTTTTACACGGGACCCAGAAGGGTCCAGTTATTTGACGTGCTTTTTTGTGTCGGAGATGACGCGGAATGTGGAATTCAAGTTGATGAAGATGAAAATGTCCGATGAAAACGAGAGTTGAGGTAATCAAGATTCCTCCATTGAGCTCACAAGGCGTAGAAAGACCACACTTTCAGATGGAATCAAGAATCTGTCATGATGTGAAATGTCCCGGGGGTCCCGTCACTGGGCGAAGGCCCCCTGAGCAAGGAAGTTTTTTGGCTTCAACGGTATCGCCCAATCAGAAGCTCTGACTTCACTTGCATCAGCCAACCTTGCTTCCGATCCATCCATTTGCCATTTTTCTCACTTACGCGCCATCAACGACAGAGGGGACATCATATCATGGGAGCTAATAGTCAAAAAAGACGACTGATGAGAGCTAACAACGGTATCGGGTGCTTCAACAGAGCGTGACAACGTGGGAGCGTTGGCGGCAACAGAAAGTTCTTGGCATTACAAAAGACACAACAACAACAACGTGTCACTTTCTCATCAAAAGAGGGCATCAAGACTGCATAGAGACTACGAAGAACAAGAAGAAAACCTTTCGGAAAGCTTTTCTGAATCCGACTTGAATCAAATGATGATGAAGTCCGTAGCTATGGATCGGCGCCATCATGCCTCACGTGCTGCCGTTCACCCCATCGCCATTAGCGTGTTGGCATTATTGGCCAGCATTCCGGCCATGCTTGGCTGGTTATTATTGTTGCCGGTGACCTTCACCTCACTATTTGTCTGCTACAACAGCATCTTTCCGGAAAAAGCGGACACCGCCCCATTGGAAATGGATTAGACCATGTTGAGCTGATATCAACACCGTCTAAAGCTATTGACAGCCCGAAACATCACTTACATACTGACGGGATAACACAACCGAACGCTACAGCAGACCACTTTTTCGTCGCCTCTCATAGCGTTCCCCCCATCCCCGCATTGCTTGCAGGAGTAAATATGTACTGGCATTTACCATCCGGAAAAATAGAAACCCTCACCTCCGACACCACCCACATTCTCAGCACCCTGAAAACCATACAACAGCGTCGCAGCCGGATTACCGCCTGCGACCACCAGGGAAGCTATGCATTTTCCACCTGCCTGCTGAAAATTGACGAGAGTGTCCTCATACTCGACAGTCCTTATAATCATCAGCGTATCACCGAACTTTCAAACGCCGAAAAGATACACTTTATTTGCGGCACGCAAAGTGCGCCACTGCGTTTTGACAGTCAACAACTTACCGAACTGGATTATCAGGGACAGCGCGCATTTCAAATCCCGTTACCCTCTCAGATACTGCGCTATCAGCGGCGTCGCTCTTTACGCCTGCCTTTGGAAAGTGCGCACGTCAAGCTTCCCAATCACCAGCCCGGACTTAACTTTAACCCGGTAGATATCAGCAGCCATGGCATAGGCCTGGCCGCCGAACATAATCATTTATTGGAAATCGGCGATATCATCCCCAACAGTCAGATTCAATTAAGCCCGGAACAACCCACCATGCGAGCCAAATTACGAATTTGCAGCAGCGAGCTGGTCAACCAGACCAACAAACAATTCCGCCGTTATGGTGCAGAATTTATTGAACTGGATAGCGCTGCCAGCCAACTACTGGCAGCGTATTTAGACGACACCAACAGCATGTAGCAAGTCCCGCACACACTATTCAACATCCTCATCGCTGCCCCGCGGCTTCTCTGCCGCGCGCTGCTGACGTTCAAGCCGGTGTAGGCAATCCCGCTCCACCGCCATCTGAATACTATCCACCTGTACCGCAGGAGGCCGGTTAAAATTATCCCGAATTAATGCCTGATCGGCCAGCGCATTAATGCTATACCCCAAGCCATGACAATTCAAACACACCGGACGTAACATTTTATCGGCCGGCCTCATGGTGGCACTCTGATTATGCTGCACCAGGATTCTATCCACATAATCCTTAGTCGAATAATCAATACGCGGCAGATGGCAAGACGCGCAACTCACCCCACGTCCCGTCTCAGGCTGCTGCATACCCTGCTGCAACCATAAGCGATAATGCGCGGACTGCTTATAGGCCAGCGAATGCCGATCGGCATGGCAGCCAAGGCAACCCTCAACCGCGGCTAGACGCGTATCAAAACGATGGGCCGCATGGCAACTGGTACAGCTTAACGGCTTATCCTGCACATCCTCTGCCATAGGACGCTCAACCTGCAACGGAGTAATTGCCGGCAAATCCAGAGCCAGCCGCATACCGTGCTTACCCTGAGTAAATGCCTGCACTTCCTGCTGATGACAACGCGTACACATTGCGGGTTCAGGATACACTACCCAGCTCTCATCATCGTTCTGGTGACAGCCCTTACAATTCACGCCCGCGGCAGCATGTGCGGTCTGCAACCAGTCCTGCTCCAGCTTGGGTGACATAGTTAGCCCTCCCGGCTGCGCCCGAGTCTGCGCCTGCAATGGATATTCCTCCAGCGGGTAATCCATCAATTCCTCGACCATTTCCACAAAATCACGTTGTGGCAACCAAGGGCGCTCCAGCACCTCTGGCTTCTGCTGATGTTTCAGCAGAAAATCCTCATACAAGGCCCGATTATCATGATAATGATGGCATCCCGAACTGGCACAACTATCTGCAGCCAGCCCCTGATGTGACTCACGCTCCTGCCCCATGTTATCGTGACAGACCACACAAAAATCTGCCTCCAGGGTTGCCCCACTGCCATTACGCATCTGTGGCTTATGCTCAACGTGACAACTGACACACTGCGTTGCATCCAGCAGCGTCAATGTTTCCGCATTGGCCGGATCATCAAACAGACTGATTTTATGCGAATCATCGATGTCTTTAAGCTCTTGTTCATGGCATTTCAGACAGGCCGACTGCATTTGCTCTACCTCGGCAAACGCCTCGCTATGACAGACCTCACAGGCAATCTCTATCTGCAGATGATCGGATGTCGTGGCACCGGGCACAAATAACAGTCTGGTCTGTGCGGCCTCAGGATTATCCGCCACCTGGTCCATAGTCAGGCCCAGCCCTAGCCAGCTTCCCACCATCAGGCTCAGCAACAGCCAGACCAGCCAGGCAACACGTCGAATCATGATTGTACGATCCATAACTAAAAATAGTATTGTTGAATAATATGAAAGCCCAGCAATAGTGGCAGTGGCCACAAGGCCAGCACATGCAGCCACAATAAAACATTCTTCAACCTAGGTAGCGGTTTAAGTTTATGCTCACGAGCAAGCAATAAGGCATACAGGCCGCCACTCAAAACCAGCAGCACAAAACTGATTGCCAGATAATGATTTAAATAGCTGCCCATATGTCCACCGGTATGCAGCAGGAAAATCAACAGCAACCCTAGCCCTCCGGCCACATGCAGCAAACGCCACAACGAATACTGGCCCAACGTCAGGCGCATACTACGCTTACGCAGACCAATCATTGCCAGCAACAGCAGCATGATCAGCATAGCATAACCACTAATTTCCTTATGCTGATGGTTTCGCCATAATTCATCATAAGGTATGACACTAAAAAATGATGCCGGCAATGCCAACCCTGGCAACAATTGAATCATGGCCCCCAGCAGCGAAACAACCACCGCCATCACAAACAGCTTATCCGCCGCATATACCGGTTCCCGCTGCAATTGCTCACCCAGCATCTGCGCCAATAAGGGCTTGCATGCACCACAAACATCAGCGGCCCCGGTAGCCGCGCTCAATGCCGACAGTCGGTTACATCCTTGCTTAATCGCCGCACTCAACTGGCCACGGGTGACACCGCTACAATTGCAGACAATGGTGGTTTCCGACCAGTCCGCCACCTGCTGCTCGCTACGTTCCAGCCAGGGACTTCCGGTCAAACGGAATAACAACAACTGCCAACTGGCAAGTTTGCGCTGACTGCCGACCAGCTCCTGCAGACGATAAATCTCATCCCACTGACCGACCACCTGCCCTCCAACCACCTGATTATGCCTCAGTGTTAAGGCACGGTATGTATTATTTTGGGGATTGGTATACACACATTGCCTGAAAGCCGGATCGAAACGATGCGCCCCCGCGACCTCACCAAGACTAAACACCTGTAGACAACTGAGCTTCAGGCGTGTCACCATCAACGAACCACGGTAGCTCCCCCCTGTCCCGGCAATAGATTGCGCCGCCACACTGGCCTGCTCCAATCCCGGACCGACCAGACCATATACCCGGCCATTATGTTCGGCACATTCCCCAATCGCAAAAATATCCGGGTCAGAAGTCTGCATACAGTCATTCACACAAACCCCTCGCTGCACCTTAAGTCCAGCATTTCTGGCCAGCTCGGTATTCGGGTGAATGCCGGTAGAAATAATCACGCTATCACAGGCAATGGTTTCTCCCGAACCCAAACACACCCCGCTGACCTGGCGCTCACCCAGAATATTAATCACCTTATCCAGTACTTTCAGCTGGATACCACGCTGTTCCAGGTGTTGCTGCAACAACAGACTGGCTGCACCATCGAGCTGACGTGATAACAGACGGTCCGATGATTCAATCACCGTCACCTCGGAGCCGCTGCCCAACATGCTGACGGCCACTTCAATGCCCAGCAGTCCGGCACCTATTACCACCGTTTTATGTGCCTGCTTACGGCACTCACTCAGCTGGATAGCATCGTCCATATCCCGAAAAACAAACACACCTTTCAATCCATTACCGGGAATATCGGGGACATAAGGTAATGAACCGGTAGCCAGAATCAGTTTGCTATAGGGCTGTACCGTACCGGAAAAATCGGTAATGCTTTTTTGTTCCCTATCGATAGCAACCACCGGACGAGAAAGATGCTGAGTCACATTGGGTATATGTGGCTTTAACAACAAATCCTTCCATTCCTTATCACCGGAAATCACCATTGCCAGTTGAATCCGGTTATAGGGCTGCCAGCGCTCCTTGCCATACAGCAATACGGATACATCGGGAAGATATTGGTTTAACGCTTCAGCCGCTCGCAGCCCGGCCGGCCCAGAACCCACCACAACAATAGGCGCCAGCGATGGGCTCTGATTATCTTGCATCATTACATTTCATTCCAGCTAACTGCCAAAGCCAGAGCCTGGGGCTTTGCGGGTATTATTCATTTTAATTATGGTTTAGCCTGGATACAGCCTCAATCTTCTGGTTTAAGCATCAGCACAGGCATTTACCAATCTTGTATTGGCTTGGGGCTAATAATACAAGAGACGTGCCAATCTGACAGTAAAAAATTATTCCTGCTCCCAAAAATGTGTTCTCATGCCACATCACACAGGCAACCCTTACCACGCTTTAGGCTTACCCCAGATTTGCTCCAGCCGCTGATCCCGACCACAATTCCAACGATAGTATTTATAACGAATCGGATTATTTTTATAGTAATTCTGGTGATAACTTTCCTCACCCGTAATTGGCCAAAAAGTGGCGGCCTCCAAAATAGGAGTCACCACGGTTTGATCCGGAAAGCGTGCCTGCACCTGCTGGCGGCTAGCTTGTGCCAATTCGCGCTGCTGCGCATTTTCCACAAAAATCGCACTCAGATAACTATGCCCCTTATCACAAAACTGGCCCTTATCATCAAACGGATCGACACTCACCCAGTAATGCTGCAGCAATTGCTGGTAACTGACCTTATCCGGATCATAATAAACGGCTACCGCTTCATAATGCCCCTCATGATTGCCGTTATAGGTCGGATGCTGCAGTGTACCGCCGGTAAAGCCACTGACGGCCTCCCTCACCCCGGGCAATTTCTCAAAATCTGCTTCCATACACCAGAAACAGCCGCCGGCAAATATCGCCTTGGCTTCGGTGGCGGCCAGTGCTGCATTGGCTGCCGCTGTGGTTAATATTGCCATAATTACTCCTATCAGTTTTGTTTTCATTACACTACCTTTCACTGCGAGCCGCTATAACAGCTTGCCCGGATTCATCATTCCCTCTGGATCAAATTGTTGTTTGATATGCCGCATCATCTGCAACTCCAAAGGCTGTTTATAATCGTGAATCGTCAGCCGCTTTAACTGCCCCAGTCCATGTTCCGCACTGATACTGCCCTCAAGCTTGGCCACCTGCCGATACACCAGCCGATTTACCTGGGCTTCCTGCTCGGCAATAAAACGCCGGTTAGCCTCGACATCGGGCATGGACACGTTATAGTGAATATTGCCATCCCCCATATGTCCGAAGGCGACAATCCGCACCCCGGGATAATGCTCACACAACAGACGGTCGGTCTCCCGGATAAACGTTGCTACCCGGCTCACCGGCACCGAAACATCATGTTTCACACTGATACCTTCGCGCTTTTGAGCCTCGTTAATGCTTTTGCGCATATCCCACCAACACTGAGAAACGGCCGACTCACTGCTGACCTCAAACTCCGCCACCGCCGAACCAAAACGCTGCAGCGCCTGACGTAAAGCGTCATCCAGTGGACGGTCCATCACATCGCTGACTTTCACCAGCACATAATAGTCATAAGCGGTCACAAAAGGTTCACGGCTTTGTGGAATATGTTTCAACACTAGATTCAACGTAGAACGGGAAACCAGCTCAAATGCACTCAAGGTGTCCCCACAACTGGCGCGCACATGCGCCAGCAAATCAACCGCCGCCTGCGGATCGCGAATGGCTACACAGGCGCTGACTTCTGTTTGCGGTTGAGGAAACAATTTCAACACCGCCGCCGTAACAATCCCCAGCGTTCCTTCCGAGCCGATAAATATATGTTTAAGATCATAGCCGGTATTGTTTTTACGCAGGCCGTTCAGCCCATGCCAGATCTGCCCGTCGGGCAACACCACCTCCAACCCCAGTACCAGATCGCGCATATTGCCATAACGCAACACACCAACACCACCCGCATTGGTAGCAATATTGCCGCCGATTTCACAACGTGAGGCAATCGCATTCAAACCCAGTGGAAATAAGCGCTGTTGTGCCGCCGCGGCCTGACACACCTCCTCTAGCGTACAACCGGCTTCTACCGTCATCGTATAGTTCACGCTATCCAGCTCCCGAATCTTACGTAAACGCGAAAGATTCACCACCAGTTGCGGCCTATCATCCGCCAAGGGAACACTGCCGCCACACAGGCTGGTATTACCGCCTTGTGGCACAATCGCCAACTGATAATCGGAACAAAACTTCACCAGCTGAGCAACCTGAGCGGTTGAGTCCGGGAACACTACGGCCAATGCCTGCCCCTGATAACGTCCACGATAGTCATTAAAATAATCGCGGGTTAACGCTCCGCTTAATACCGCCTCCTGCCCCAACATGGCAGATAATTTTTGCAACACATCCATAGTTATCCTGTTTATTCGGTCTAGCCATTAAATAAAGCGCAATACTAACCGCTTTTCCGGCAATCAATAGCCAATCACTGCGTTATATTAGCAATATCACGATTCATCTGATTTATCGGCCAGTCATGACCTCATTCAGCAAGTTCACCACACGCTCCCTGCCCCTGACCACCGGCCTGATAATAGGTCTGGCTGTCGCTCACGCCGATGACAAACAGGTACGCCCATTTATCCCCAGCCAGGATTACGATCAAGCACTCAGCCAACTCGTGGTCCCCTCCGTCCCCGCTTTGGAAGCCTCCTACCCGGCACTGTTACGCAAAAAGATAATCGTTACCCAATTTGATGTGGAAAACCCGTTACAAATTGAAGATATCGCCAACATTTATGATGATTTACCTAAACTGCTGGCCGAACAACTACAGTATAACGGTGGCTTTCTCAGTCACTATTCCCCCCTCAGCCTGACGCATTCTAGCCAGGATAAACAGGCACTTATTTTTCAACTGGCGGAGCAGCACGGCGCACAGTTTATTATTAGCGGCAGCGTGCGCGATGCCGGGCGCAGTCACACACCCGGCAAATGGGGAACGCCATTTGGCTCGGTAGAACAACGCCGTTTCCAGGTCGAGTTCAAGGTCTATGATGGACCGACAGGCGTCTTGCTGCAACACTTCAATATGACACAGCTGGCCACAGGAAATGTCGATATTGGTCGGGACAAACCCATAGGCAGCAGCGAATTCAGTCAGACCCGTTACGGCCAGGCGATACTGCAACTGATTCAACAAAGCCAGCAACACCTGACGCAACAGCTGGCCAGCGAACCCTTTAGCGCTCGTATTACCCGTATCGACGGACCTTATATCTATATTGATGCCGGTGCCGATAGCGGTTTATTTGAAGGCAATGGACTGGTAGCCTTTGCGCGTGAAGCGCGCTCACCGGTGATCAATCGCGACGGCCAATTATTGGGTATCCCGGAGCATCCCATTGATACGGTGATTATTCAGGCAGTACAACGCCAATTCGCTATCGGTAAGCTATCCAAACCCTCCAGCAGCCACAAACTACGCCCCGGCCACCGGGTCAAGCTGGACCCTTTTGCCATGGATACGCTGGTTGCCAGCCAGGTTGCCCGACAAAATCTGGTCAAGCAAAAACGAAGCGAACTGGAACAACAGCGGGAAGCCGAGCATCAACAACATCTACGTACCGAAAAAGCCCGTATCCAGGCACTGATTGCCGCCGAAGAAGCTGCCAGACGCGAAGCCGAGCGCATCGCTGCCGAGAAAGAAGCCGCACGTCAACGCGCTGCTGCCGCCGCCGCTGCGCGTCGTAAAGCGGCGGCCAAAGCCGCCGCTGCCAAACCAAGCCGTAACAGCGCTATCAGCGCCGAACAACGCGCCCGCCTGGAACGTTACCGGGAAGTACTGAAAGCACGCGCCAAAGCACATAACCAGCAACAAGCCATAGAGGAAGTCAATCAACGCCTGAAAGCGCCGGTGATCAACCGTGTTCAGGAGCTGGACAGCCTGCCCCAGGCGATTGAAAAAACCATAGAGCAGACCAAACAACAAAAATAATGGCTTAGTGTTCCGTCAATCATTAAAATCGGGGTGAATGATTTTAAGGCGTAGTGCGACTTCAGTCACAAAATGGACTCTTAGACTAAAGTTAAACCCACGAATCTATCCATAGTTTTGGCGTTGACGGAACATTGAGCTGTGTTCAGACAAGGCAAGGGACCTAAGCCAATCCCTGAGTAGACATCACATCGGCTGGCATACTCAGCAGATACACCGCATCCAGACTTTGTCCCGCGTTTGGATTGCTCCAGTTACCGCTCCATAGATCGATATTGACACTGTTATTACTCAAAAAGCGTGTCAGCTTTCCGCCCTGAGTCACCGCCACCGCGGTGGCCTGAGCCGCGGTGGCACTCTTCCAGGCAATCGTCGGTGCGACATTATCAAACTGATTCACAATCGCCTCCAGATTACCCACCACCGTCGCTTCTTCACCGACCAGAATCAGTTTATCATCGGCTCCCAGGTTGGCGGCACCACTCCACGCTCCCCAGAAATCACCATCGGTACGCAAATCTGGCTGACTGCTGGCAATCTGCAGATAAATGTTATAGCTGGTATCCGTATCAAACTGGCGATTACTGTGTGCCGATGAATTACCGTTAATCATATCAAACACCACTATCGCCGGATTCAGGCTGTCACTAATCGTGGTCGCCTGCAATGGAGAAGAAATGCCAAAATTTCCGGCCTGATCGACCGCATATAAATCATAGCGCCCCGTGACCAGCCCGCTCAAGCTCATTACCGCGGGCAAGGCCGTTGACGACACCTCCACCTGATTCCATTGGTCATCGGCAGCACTCAAAATATTCGCCAGCTCACCAATATTATTCTGGTCATTGACCATATAAATCGTTGCCGCCTCATTACTGTTCACCAGCACCGAACTGTTCGCCAGCACACTGCCCGGATTGACAAACGCGGGCTGGGGAGCGCTGGTATCTACCAGATAGTTCGCATTTGCCGCAACCGCGTCATGCTCCAGTGTTGCCGCTCGCAAGGAAGCATCCGTAATCGTGGCACCATTGGCCACCAGGCTGTTGGCATCAATACTGATACCATCGGCATCATTTTCACCGTTAACAATGGTATAAGCAAAAACCAGCTCGGCAGAACCCGAGCCTGACTCATAACTCGCCACCACATCACTGCCACCTATCTTTAACAACAATCCAGGCTCACCGGTAACGCTGGTGGCCGCGCTCATGGTCACCGCTGCCCTTAGCACATCATCCTGATTCAGATAATTGTTACGCGCACCGTTGGCATCGGTTAATGCAATAGCGTCAACCGTTGGCCCACCCGCCGCCAGCACCGGCAAAGTCACACTATAGGCCTCACTGACATTACCGGCCGCATCGGTGGCCAACACGCTAAAGCTATAACTGGTCTGCTGGGCGGTATCGGGATCCTCCGTTAAGGTCACATTACCACTAGTGCTATCAATACTGAATTTATCACTGTCCCCACCCGCAACCAGGCTATAGCTCACCACGGACGCATCGTCGGCGGTCACCCGATAGACCAGCTGACTGGCCCCACTGCCTTCGGTAATTGCCGCCGCAGTGGCCGCCGAAGTAATGACCGGAGGTGTGGTATCGACCTCGACGACATCATTAATTGCCAGGCTGACTGTTTGTTGTGCACTATTATTACTGCTATCGGTAGCCACCACGCTAAAACTATAACTGGATTGGGTTTCAAAATCCGGGTCTAGCAGCAGTGTCACCTGACCGTTACTGCTGTTAATACTGAAACTGGCACCATCCTGGCTATCCGCCAGACTATAAATCACCGTAGATTCGTCGCTGGCAACCGCCTGATAAATAACCTGATTAGCGCCCGTTGATTCGTTAATTGCCTCGGCGGTTGTGCCGGAGCTGA
Organism: uncultured beta proteobacterium; assembly: GCA_942490555.1. Classification (GTDB taxonomy): domain Bacteria; phylum Pseudomonadota; class Gammaproteobacteria; order Burkholderiales; family Gallionellaceae; genus Gallionella. Next base: position 15,130 of record CALNXP010000001.1, read on the forward strand.
ATGCTGGCGGCGTGCTATCCGTCTCAATCACATCATTAATTTCCAGGCTGACCGTTTGTTGTGAACGGTTATTACTGCTATCGGTAGCCACCACACTAAAACTATAACTGGATTGGGTTTCAAAATCCGGGTCTGGCAGCAGTGTCACCTGACCGTTACTACTGTTAATACTGAAACTCGCACCATCCTGGCTATCGGCCAGACTATAGGTCACCGTAGATTCGTCGCTGGCAACCGCCTGATAAATAACCTGATTAGCGCCCGTTGCTTCGTTAATTGCCTCGGCAGTTGTACCAGAGCTGAATGCCGGCGGCGTGCTATCCGTCTCATCCACATCATTAATCGACAAACTGACACTTTGTTGCGAGCTGTTATTGCTGCTATCGGTGGCCACCACGCTAAAGCTGTAGCTCGCCTTGGTTTCAAAATCCGGGTTATCCAACAACGTAACCATGCCACTAGCGGCATCAATGCTAAAGCGAGCGGCATCGCCATCCGCCGCCAGGCTATAACTGATTGTCGACGCATCGGTCGCACTGGCCTGATACACCGGTTGATTGGCACCGCTTCCCTCATCCAGTGCCGTGGCAGTTGTTCCCGAGGTAATCTCTGGCGGGATAACATCGGTTTCTGCAACATCATTAATCGCCAGCGCAACGCTTTGCTGTGCCGCGTTCCCCCTGGCATCGGTAGCCAGTACGGTAAAACGATAACTGGCTTGCTGCTCAAAGTTAGGATTGGTTGTTAGTCTGACCTCGCCCGAACTGCTATCGATACTGAATACCGCACCATCATCACTATCTGCCAGTGAATAGTTCACCCCCCCGCTATCGCTGGCTGCTGCCGTATAAATCAGCTGATTCGCCCCGGAATTCTCATCAATCGCCGCTGCGGTATCTCCCGAACTGAATAGCGGTGCAATTTCATCCACATCATTAATTGTCAGACCGACATCCTGCTGGGCACGATTGCCCGCACTATCGGTAACCACCACGCTAAAATTATAACTGGACTGCTGCTCAAAGTCGGGATCGGCGACCAATATCACCTGACCATTGACCGTATTTATCTGAAATGCCGCCCCATCATCCGTAGCTGCCAGAGCATAACTTAGCGTACTCTCGTCAGATGCCGTGGTCTGATAAATCATTTGCCCCGCACCGGAGTTCTCATCGATGGCCGTCGCGGTTGCTCCCGAGGTCACTACCGGTGCGGTGATATCTTCAAAAACATCATTAATGCTTAATGTGACCGCCTGCTCACTATAATTTCCTTCGCTATCGGTGGCACGCACGCTAAACCCATAGCTGGCTTGCTGTTCAAAATCAGGGTTTTCGTTCAGGATCAGCTGACCATTGGTGCTATTCATGCTGAAAGCGGCGGCATCACCACCATCCAACAGACTATAAAGCACCGTATTTTCATCGTTTGCCTGCGCCTGATACACCACTTGATCGGCACCACTGTTCTCATCAATACTGACACTATCGCCCGAAGTAAATACCGGCGCGGTAGTATCTACCGGAGTCACACTCAGGCTCACCGCCAACGTATGAAAATTACCGTTACCATCCTCGGCACTAACGGTAAACCGATAAGGCGATTGTGCAATATCGGGCGCACCATTCAACGACACCTCGCCGCTGACAGCATCAATACCAAATTTATCCGCATCTTCCCCGCCTAGCAGATAGCTGACACTGCCCCCCCCCAGCGTCTGCGGCTGATATACCACACTGTTGTCGGCCACATCTTGTCTGACTTCGGCCTGCCCCGGAGTACGAATCATAATAAACGGTTTGCTGAAAGAATTCGCTAGATTGGTGTGATACTCGACCGCCCCATTATTCAGCAATGTCTGAAAACCATCTCCGGCCGTCGCCTGACTGTCGCTAACCGTGATTTCCGCATTCAGTGTATCCAGCGATGTGGCGCTATCCCCATTGTTTAGATTATCCAGGCCGGAAATCGATGCCAGAATCGCTCCATATTTTTCCGGCTCACTCAGATCATCACTGGCATCAAAGGCACCACCGCTGATCGTGGTAGAAATTTCTGTATTATGCAGATCACTTAAACCAAATAATTCGGCGATCGCGGCATTGGTAGTATTAACCTTGTCGCTTGAGGGTGTCCCATCGGCTATCGCCTGGCGATAAGCCAGGGTGGTCACCGGAGTAATATTCAGATTCAAGATACTGCCATCGGTAACCGCCGCCGCGGCATACAAGTCCGCCCCCAGGTTACGAGCCGTGCCGGTATATTCATCCCGATAATCGCTATTTTCATCATCGGTACTGCGTACCCGTACCGAAATCACCCCTTGATAATTCTCTATAACGGCCGAAAAACTGCCATCCTCATCTAATCCAGGCGTCGCGATCACCTCACCGGCCGCATTACGAATCTGTACTGCCAGATCATGTTCAGCCAATACCGGGCCGGCCGACACCTGGCCGTTAACCGTCGCACTTACCGTGGCAGCAGGACTATCCTCGCCATCATCACCGCCGCCGCCCCCAGCCGCCAACCCGGCCAGAGCCAGCAAGCCAGCACCACCCAACAATAAGGGAGACATGTCATCCATACCCATTTCAGGCATCGCAGGCCAGCCTCTGGCCCCCACCTCAGCAACAGGTGCATCGACAACGGTGGTCGTTTCAGAAGAAATTCCAGCCTCAACAGATTCGGCGCTGGCAGCCGGCATATCCGGCAAAGGTTGATTGATAACCTCGGGCTGAGCCACCGCAGATGCAAGTTCCTCGTCATCAACGGCAGCCTGAACGCTATCCAACTCGGTCTGGGCCGACATCACAGGATAAGGTTCTGGGCTGGCCACGGTTGGCAATTCAAATTCCGCCAACATCCCCGGCGCATAAAAGCCCTTAATAATCGCCACTTTTCGACCGTCAAGGTATACCAACAGACTGTCGGCCTGCTGACTGACCGTTACACCCGAAGCCAGCTGCTGAGAGGCATTCTCCAATACCAGATAACGTGCTCCATGCTCTGCGCGCACGCCAATAAAACGCGACAACCAGACATCCTGAGCTTTTTCCGGCCCCTGCACAATACGGAGAATATAATCGGCCATGTTCAATCCTTACAGTAACTATCTCAAGTGGCATACACCACACCCAACCTCGGATTATACCGTGCCATCGCCGCGATACCGCAGCGAACAACAAAGATTCAAAGAGAGATACAACAAAGGCAAAGGACTCTATCAGCGCAGAGAAGCGCAGGCCTTCCACATCAAAAACACAAAAGGCCTGACTTTCACCAAAAAAGTCAGGCCCAGTTTAACCGCTAAATATTACGCTGCTCTTATGTCTCAGAATATGCGTTGACACATCCGAACTTCGCCCTGTCCTGAATCACTTCATCGACAAGATCAATATCAATCTGCTCGGCCTCAACCGCAAACCCACAGACCAGCAACATATCGCATAAGATATTAATCCGGCGAGGGATACCCCCGGTTTCCTGTTCAATACGCTGACAGGCTTGCGAAGTAAATAGCATGTCTTCTCGGCCCGCGGCCTGCAAACGACAACGAATATAATCCTCAATTTCATCTGCAGCCAACGGCCCCAGGAAAAAGTCAACCGCCACACGCTGCTGCAACTGTTTCAGGCTGTCATGTCGCAGGGTTTCTATCAACTGAGGCTGCCCCACCAGAATAATCTGCAGCACAACTTCCTTACCCGAATTCAGGTTGGATAGCATACGAAGATATTCCAGTGCCTGGGCGTTCAGGTTCTGTGCCTCATCCACCACCAGTACAATGCGCTGCCCTTCTTCATAGCTGTCATATAAAAACCGCTTAAAATGATCGCACATTTCAACAGATGACATCCCCTGATACGGCAGGCCAAAAGCCAGCATAATCCAGGTTTGCAGATCCGCCACCTGAGGATGTGTATTACTCACCACACCGACAATCAAATCATCCGATAAGTGATTTAACAGATGGGTGACCAAGGTGGTCTTACCACAGCCAATTTCACCACACACCACGGAAAAAGCCACCTGATTCTGGATGCCATACTCCAGCATCGCATAGGCGACGCTGTGCTTACGGCCCAGAAACAGAAAATCTGGATCGGGTTGAATGGTAAAAGGCCGTGCTTTCAAGCCATAAAAGGTTTCATACATTACTAAAGAAGTTCCAATTTTCATTAAATGCCTATCCTAAAGCGCGCTTAATGCCTGTTTTATCTGCTCCACCTCTTCCAACGGTTTGCCCTGAGCCAGCTCCAGCGCTTTGTTTAATTCAAGTTGCCCCGCCTCGTTATCTCCCGAGGCGATATAAGCCATCCCTAGATGATACCGCACAATATGATGTTCAGGCAGCTTTTTTACCGCACTTTTTAATGCCTGCAAGGCATCCGGTATTTTATTCAGTTTATAACTGGCCCAGCCAAAGGTATCTTTAAACTGCGGCACATCCGATGACGCAAAGGGTTTCACCAGCTCATAGGCACGCTGCCAACTGGCTTCATCCGTTTTATGCTCAAGCAACAAACTTGCCAGATTATTGGCAAACATGACCGCATCCGGACGCTGCTGCAGCAATTGCTCATAAACGTTAATGGCCTCATCAAAGCGACGTTGCTGTTGCAATACCGACAAGTGCAATAATTGCAACTGCATCTTGTTGGCTACCTTTTCCAGCCCCTGAGTTAATACACGATCGGCCTGATCGTAATTTTTCTGGGCAAGTGCCGCTCGGGCGCTATGTAGATAACCCACGGGCTGATCCGGCGCTTTCTCAATAATGCCCTCAAATATACGCTGCGCCTGTTCTATATTCTGCATTTGCAGGCTTAATTGCCCTTGCAATACACTTGCCGCAAGATTATCGGGGTTAGTGCGCAACACCGAATCCAAAAAGGCTTTGGCCTCATTCAATTTGCCCGACTGAACATAAGAATACACCAGCCCAACAATCGGCTGAAGTCTATTTGGGGATGCATCATAGGCCTGCTTAAATGAGGCAATACTTTGCTCATAATCACGCTGCTGGGCCTGAACCGTGCCCTCAATTTGGGCGGCTAATGCCTCGTTACCGCTCACCTGGCGCATGGCATCAGCCATTTGCTGTGCCGCTGCAAAATCCCCCTGCTGAATCCTGATCTGGGCTAAAACCTGCATGGTCTTGATATGCTTAGGCGTCACCCGTAACACCTGCTCGGCCACCTGGGCGGCACGCTCAAGCTCTTTATTCCTAATCAGATAATTTAAATAAGGCCCACCCAAAGCCGGCCTGAACTGCCCAGCCTCAAATGCCTTAACATAATACTCTCTGGCCAATGCTGCCGATCCTTCACGCTCATGCGCCTGAGCCAACATTAACAAGGCACGTGCCGAATCCGGACTATCCAGCAAAATAGAGCGCAAATCAGCAATCGCCTGTTCAATATTACCGGCCTGCATTTCCACTCCGGCCTTGAGCAGCAGCCCCTGCTCATTACGCGAATCCTGACGCAGAATCTCCTTAACCAAGGCCTGAGCTTCCTGCTGCTCGCCGGCGGCCATTTTCATCGCTGCCAGGCGTCCTTTCGCTTTCAAACCGTCTTTATCATTACCGGCCTGTTTGGCAATAGCATGCAACACCTCCTTGGCCTTAGCCGGCGCCTTGGTTAAGCCATATAAGTCCACCAGGGCAAATTGCAACTCGTAATTACCACTATTGTTAGCAATTAGCTGCTGCAACTGTTCAATCGCGGCATCCATACCCTGGCTAGAAGCAACAAAACGCACCAGTTCCATACGTTCGGCATTGGTTGCCTTGGGCTTATCCGCAATGGCTTGAAACTCAGCCAGGGCATCCGCCATACGCTTATGATTGATTAAAAAGCCAATTAAGGTTCTATGCACCGCCTTGTTATCTGGATAATACTTAATCAATTGGCGGTATGTCTGCTCAGCCTCGGCCAGCTTCTGCTGCGCCCCCAGAACTCGCGCCTTCATCAACAACAGTTTTAAATCTTCAGGCTCAATGTTTAACGCCTGCTCCAGATAACTTAGTGCCTGCTCGGCATCTTGAGCAACGGCACGTTCGGTGGCCAACACGCCCAATGCCACCACATGCCGCTCATTTTTTGCCAATGCCTGCCTGGCTTTTTCCACAGCCCCCGCCTTATCATCAAGCTGCAACAATAACGCGGCACGCAATCCCAACACATCTGCGTCTTCCGCATCCAGCGCCTGCGCCTCATCCGCCACCGCTATGGCTTTATCCAGCTGTCCGGCCGATAACAACAAGTGCCCCAGCTTAACCTGTGCCTGCAAATGCTTGGGATCGATATTCACTACCTGGCTTAATAAGCGATACAACTGTTTCATATCCTGCGTCTGCTCAGCGATTAACGCCAAACCATACCAGGCATCGGCCTGCTTATCGTTAATCTTTAACGCATTCTGCAACTGCTCCTTAGCCAGCTCCAACTGCCCCTGATCCAGGGACTGCATACCCTGTTTATAATATTCGGCAGATTTTTCTTCCGGGGAGGAGCAACCCACCATGAGCAACATACTTACTACCACTGCACATCGAATAGCACAATTTGGAACAATATTTTTCTGCCTCATCATTCTTACTTCCTAATAAACTCTTGTAAAGCGTGATGCAACTGCCTCAAATTACTGTCATCGACAACGCAACCATCACCATGAATATCATAAGATTTATCTAAAGCGAGTTTCAACTCTTGATCATTCTGCACCACAGAAAGATTATTCAACATTTGAAAGCGCTGCACAGTTGCTAACTGGTGGTCATTTCTCACTTCATTCAATTCTGCCAATCTGGGCATCACAACCAAGGGCTTAGCCATTTCTAAACTCTTAATTATCGTACCCATACCAGCATGAGAGATAATTACATCTGCCTGCCGAAATAGCGTCTCCCATTTATCCGGCTCAAGATAGGCACTATATTTACAGTTCTTGGGTATGTATTCGGTTGCCCCCAGCTGAATGTAAACCTCTCTTTCCGAACGAGTTTCAGCCCAGACATCCACTGCTTTCACAAGCCGATCAAAAGGTAACTGACTACCAACGGTAACGAAAATCACAAAAACAGCCCCGCTATAATAGGGTCCATTATCTTTGGCCAAATGGGACCATTGAGTCAACCATAAATCTGCAAATGGCCTCACCTTTAAGCCAGAAACTGACATTTGCTCTGCATTGGCAATGCTATCAACCCATATTGTTTTGGAACGACAGAACATTTTGGCTAATACGATGGCAAAAAACCCAGGAGCAGCGCCGGTCGATATCACAACATCGGGCCGAACTTTATAAAGCACCTTCAGCATAGACCAAATCAATTTGAACAATTTTATTTTCTCATCCAAATGTGCATCTGGCACTATATATAAGGGGGCATCACCTAACTCACTGCGCACATCCGGATTAATTGTGACATAATACTTATCCATCCCCTCAAAGGCTGGCTCAAGCCGCCGTAGCTGCACCCAATGCCCGCCATATGAGGCCACCAGCAATATTTTTTTCATTACGAAACCTTTCTAGATTTAATCTTGTCGTGTAGATAAATCTCTTTCCCACTGATACTGATCTAATTTTTTAAAACGACGTTTCGCCCCCAGCCTAGAAATTAAATTAACATATAGATAAATAAAAGCCTTAGGCCAGTTCAATGGATTTTTTAGCACAGAAAAAATCGCATTCTTATAGTCTTTTGCTTCATTATCAATCAATTCAGGATAACGCGATACAAATTCCATTGTTCCTAGGCGACTGCGCATTTTTATTTTTAGCAGCCAGTGTAAATTTACAGGGGCACGAACATAAGCATAAGCATTAGCCACATTACCACGCTCATGCTCTTTAAATAACGCTCGCACATAACCATCATCAGCAATAATCTCAGGAAATTCATCAAAGCGCTGCCTTGCCTCTTCTGACAAGGCATACATGCCCGCCCCCATCATACCCACTTTACTATAAGGCAAAGACAGCCAAATTTGATAATACGCCTTAACAGCCCAACTTGCCCCTTCAAAATCCATTACCGGCTCAGCAGATGCAGCAAGGTATCCACCCGGTCTTAGAGAGTCACAAATTTTGCCTAACGCCCCATCACTTAGCCGAATATCGGCATCAATATAAAGCCGGGGAAACCTGCCTGCCAACTTATCCCCCAGATTCAAAGCATTAACCTTTGAAGGAATAGAGGTTTCAATTACGGTTAGCTTTGAAGAAAGGCTCCGCGCAATATCTGCACTATCATCTGTACAGCCATTACATACAACAATTAATTCATCTTCATCTTGCATCTGAAGCAATATAGAGTTCAGTGTTGAGGCCAACACAGATGCTTCATTATGAACTGGAATAATTATAGATGCCATTCAATCTACCCCTTTATCAGTAGCAAGCCTTTCCCCCAGGCATAGCCAGCAAAAGGGCTTTACCAATATCCCCCCTCTTGCATTATAAACTGGGCAGTCCACTATAAACGCCAGACATGGAAACCGAGCTTAGCCAGTGCTGAGGAGTCAAACGCAGACTTCACATCAATAAAACACCCTCCTTCCATTAATTTGGCTGTCATATCCTGAATCGGAGACTGTAATAAATGTTGGTGCGGTACTGCGGCAACAACCGCAGCCGCGAGTGGGAGCTCCTCCCAACTGGTAAGCTCAACACCATACTCCGCCTTCGCCTCACTTGCATCGACCAAGGGATCATAAACCGAAACGTTAATACCGTAAGTCTTTAACTCGGTAATCACATCAGCAACTTTGGAGTTGCGCAAATCAGGACAATCTTCCTTGAAAGTCAAACCAAACACATTAACTTGAGCACCATTAATAGGAATATTCGCCTTAATCATTTGTTTAACCGTCTGCTCAACCACAAACTTTGCCATACTGTCATTGATTCGCCTGCCCGCTAAAATCACTTGCGGAATATAACCAACCATCTCTGCTTTATGCGTTAAATAATATGGATCTACACCTATACAATGCCCCCCAACCAAGCCTGGGCGGAATGGCAAGAAATTCCACTTAGATCCAGCGGCTTCCAACACATCTAAAGTATCTATATCGAGAATATTAAAAATAAGTGCCAATTCATTCATCAAGGCAATATTCAAATCACGCTGAGTATTCTCAATCACCTTCGCAGCTTCTGCAACTTTAATGCTTGCAGCTCGATGAACTCCAGCCTGAATAATAGATTCATATAGCTGCGCCACTTTTTCTGCCACTTCAGGGGTATCACCCGAAGTTACCTTTACGATGCTTGTTAAGGTATTAACCTTATCCCCTGGATTAATTCTTTCTGGTGAAAAACCAACATGAAAACCTTCTTTCCATTTCAGCCCAGAGGCATTTTCCAGAACAGGAATGCAAATTTCTTCTGTCGCACCAGGGTATACAGTAGATTCAAAAATAACTGTCGCGCCCTGCTTCATATATTTACCAACAGTCTCACTTGCACCAATCAGGGGGCTAAAATCAGGCTGATGTGCCTGATCAACAGGGGTAGGAACAGCAACAATTATGTAATCCGCCTCCTCAATACTGCAAGGATCACACGACACTTTTAGCTGGGTGGATGCACGCAAATCTTCGCTAGAAACCTCACCCGTTGGATCAACAAAATGCTGATAGCTCGCGACTTTCTCCGCAGAAAGATCAAACCCTAGAGTTGGGCATCGCTTTCCAAACTCAACAGCAAGAGGTAGACCAACATATCCAAGCCCTATAACCGCAACAATACTCATTTCCACTCCTAATAACAATAGACCCTACTACAAGCAATAATATGCCAAAGAATTTATTTAACCAAACTTCCTTAACCATACAAACCAACGCCAAAATCAGGCCTTGATAAATCTTAAACAAAATAACGGATAATTATAATATTCTATTTCACACTTCAATTTGCCCGCACTGCCCGCCTAAAGACAAATAAACTTAACGCCTCATAGACTCATCATTTAAGGCAGCCTTACAGTTACATGCCCCTATTACATCTATTTCGCGTTTACTCAATCAAACAAAGTTCAGTATAAATATCACAAGAGAACACAAGCTTTAGCGCATAATGGCTAACGATATAGCCATAGCGGGTATTATCTTGCAAGCCACAAGCAACCACTCGCAATACAAAGAAGCTCGTTGCAAAACGGTTTAACAACCCAATAAAACCCAAAAACATTCAATCAGATTATTTTGTATAAAGATAGCCGCGAAGCCGGTCATCATAACAAATTCATTATTTTATCGACGGTTCAAATGCCCCCTTTGAAAACACCTTCCACATTCGCTCACCAAAAGGATGACCATAATACCCCCCATCCTTATGTTTTTCATGCATCATCAATGCTCGCCCCTCACCTTTAACACATATTTTTTCCTGCCGTGCCAAGCCATAGAGCCGCCCATAAGCTGCAGGGTCACCATTATACGGGGCACAATCATCAGGAGCTGCATGCACCCCCTTTGCCACCCATCTCCGTACATAAGTAAAAAATGCCGGATTATTCCAAAGTTGCGCTATATCAAGCAAGCTAGCGGCTAAGGCTGTGTATTTCCAGGGTTTTGCCGTACAACAAAACTGGTAGGCCTCACCAATATGCTTTCCTCCACCATCAATCAGGCCATAGGGATCCCGACAATCTTTCGCACCACGATTAAATCTCATATTCGACCAATATGCCTCATCTGAGCATTTACGCCCAAATAATGCCAGGTTATTTACTGGACTCAAATAAACCTGTAAGTCTTCAGAAAAATCCGTCTTGTTAACTAATTCAAAAAAAACAGGATCATGAAACAACTTCCCTGCAAATAACAGTGGCAGTTTTCGCCCATTACCATGCCCGCCATCGGCGCGCCATTGCACCCCTCCGGCTAGCATACTTTTTAAGTCAATGCTCATTTGTAAATAGTTAATTAAAGCGCGCCTAGCCACAGGCTGGTGTGCATCAAAATCATCCAGCAAAAAACGCAACACAACCAGAGCATTATCTCTAGCAATATCAGCACCATAGTCCGGCATATTATCTATTGGATGCATTGCCCGCCCATACCACCCCATCAAATGGTCTAATTGCACGTGACGATAACGCTGAGCAATCCAAGCAAATGACACCTTACCCCGCTCTAATGCAAAACGATGTTCAAGCTTCCCCAGCACTGAAACATCAAGAGTACGAGAATCATAGAAATCTTTATTTTCAGAGAAATAACCAGGTCGCAATAGCGCCCAACTATCAGGCAGTTCTTCTGGAACAATTGTTAGGACGGCAGCAAATTGTACACATACCTTGCAAGATCTGTTTTTCACACTTGCCGTCTTCACTACGGAGGTAACAGCTCTTGCAGGAAGAGACATGGGCAATGTCGGGACCAACGCGGGATCGTAGTGGGCAATGCGATGATCAAACCCTTGCTTATCGTTATGCATAGGATTAATCTCAAAGCCATTACGCCCTGACTTAGCTTTTGGATAAATTTCACGAATCCGCACAGCTTGGCCCGCCGGGTCTGTAACCCACCAGTCGCCATTCGCAAACTGACCACATATATAATCCTGCTCAAACACAAACTCTATAGCATTACTTGCCGTTGATGGGGCAGCATATTTGACACTACTACAGACATCTCCTGCAAAACCAGCCTGCATTCCCAGCAACACCATCAGAAAAAAGCAACAACAGACACCATGTCGCCACAGCCTTCCCCTCTCAATGCTAAGAAATAGCTGCTTTAAACATCCCATTCTTTACGCCTGCTAACCACTTCAGCCCAAACATCCTCGTTTTCTCTCTTATGTTTACCGGGAAACATACGCAAAATTCGGTATGCCAAAAGACGGCTCAGTGGCCATAAGGCCAGCAGTTGACGCCCCAACCAGCGACTTCTCACAGGAAAGTGCTCACAAATCAATAGCATCTTGGCTTTCAACAAACGTACCAGTTTGTCCGCACGAACCTTTTCGGATGCGCCTGCATAATGAACAATTGTCGCCTCAGAGCTAACCATTGGACGCGCACCATAATTCCGGGCCCTAAGGCAAAAATCGGCCTCCTCGCCATACATAAAAAATATTGCGCGAAAACCTTCAAGCTGCTTCCAGAATTTACTTGTAACCAATAAAAAACAACCCGAGACAATATCTACCTGGCGAATACCTTCACGTCGCCAACCTCCAAGCCCTTCCGGGTTAAACAGCGTAACGTTTCTGAATAACGAAGTAAAACCTAGCGCTTGCATTAACAAGCTCCATAACGTTTGCCTCGACCAACAGGAAGCCGGATTTAAGCTACGATCAGCAAACAAAGTCCTCCCTCCCCAAATTTCAGCTTGAGGATTGCTCCGAGCAAAGTCTAACAAGCGGTCAATAGCCGCATCTAGCACTACCGTGTCAGGGTTTAACAAAAGGATATAGTCACCTTTGGCATATTTAATAGCCTCATTATTTCCAGCAGCGAAACCCAAATTTTCACTTGACGCGATTAACCTGACTTGATTACCAAATTCCTGCCGAATCGCCTTGACTGAGTCATCCTGAGATGCGTTATCCAAAACAATAATTTCAAAATCGGCTTGAGTTTCCTGAAAAACAGAACGCAAACAGGCTAGAGTCATCTCACATGTATTGTAACTAATGACAATTATAGAAATAAGGCTTTTATTTTCATCCATTCAGCAACATCCATTCAGTATTACGCCATACACAAAAAAACACTGGCCATATATTTATGGCTGTGTTGAAGTAAAGTCAGTAGGCGTGCCCTGCCGCATTACCATCACCTGAGTTAAAATCAGCAATGCAGTCTTATCGGAAGGCTTTATGACACAGCTACCACGTAGTCATACAGCCTCCCAGTGTTCCGTCAATCCTTAAAGCAAGGGGAGAACGTTAAGGTGTCACTGCAACTTCAGTCATAAAACGGACTCTTCGACTAAAACCTGAGCTACGACCACTATCCATCGCTTTGGCTTTGACGTAACACTAGATTAAACCTCTGTTTTATCACTACCAACATTCGACCACTTGGAAGCACTAACACACGCGCCTAATACCACATAGCTAAGTAACAGCGCAGGGCCATACACGCCCACCGACAAAGAAGCAAAATCAAGTGCAATAATGATAACAAACAAACCAAACATTAATTTTCTATATGGCTCAAACTCATGCTTACGCAGAGCGGCAACACCGTCTTTAATCGCAATAATATGCGAAATAACAAACATACCCAGGGCAGGCAAACCACCATATAAAGCCACAATCAAAAAGTTGTTCACCACATCAATAATATGCCGCCCATCAATCATCCCGCCCCAATGATGCGGCCAGTCCCCTCCAGCCCCCAACAACCAATATTCGTGCAATTGTTGAAAACCCACTTCAATCAAACGGGTACGGTACCAGGAGGTATTCACATCCAGTGCAACATAATCAATTAAATTATAAAAATGTCGGTTCGAAGCAACCTCCAGCAATAACATTAAAAATACAAGAATCCCAATGGCTGGCTTAGTAAATCGCGGCCAAAAGTAAAACACATACAGCCCTAACAAAGCCGCCAAGCCAATCCAAGGACCACTGGACATTGAGGATAGAACGGCCACTATTGCAAATAGTAAAAAATATTTGAATCGCTTATTGTTCACATACCCTCGTAATGCCAGCAACATACCGACGACCAGCATCATAGCAATTCCGAAATAAATCGAAACCATAGTACTCGCCTGGGCTCGTAATAATCCATAGCGAATCTGGTGATAACCACTAATACGAGCATCCCCACCAGAAAATGCATGATAAGGAGACGACCAGGTGATCGCTTCGTAAACACCCGCAATACACATGCATACCGCAGTTATGACTAAACCCGAATATAGTCCTTTCAAATTATCGATTCTTGCTAACGCAACCCTGGCAACCAAATACATCAACACAGTATCCATACCGCGCCCAATCATTGATGCGACATGACGGAATTCGGACGCAAGAATCATATTGGCCAAAATAATCCATAGCCACGTCACGATAACCAGAATGTCTACCTTACCAAACTTAACGTGACGAAACTCACCTCTAAACCACCAAACAAGCAACAAGGCAAGTGCAATGGTCCTTGGAACAGACATTTGCACAATCGCAAGCGGGAAACGCAAAAACTCGGGCCAAGCCAAGGTCGAAAAAATCATCACCCCTAATGCGGCACCCAGTGTTTTCCGAGAAAGTGCAAGCCAAATAAACAGCACACTTAATGCTGCGGTCGCGCCTATTTGCGCTCCTTGAGGAATCGCCCCTAACGTCGCACCCAAAATATTCCTTTCATTAGTCAATCAATACCTTTTGCATTTTCACAGGTATACACGAGGCGGCATTAACATAGGCTCATCACTCTACAGCCTCAGAATTTTGGCCCAATAAGGCATCATGAACGTACTATTTGCTATATAGGCGAATGATAACGCAGCTAGACAGGGTTTAGGGACTGAACTAAACGGTTAATCCGAGAAAAACGTATCAGAAATTCCACACCACGTCCTCATGGAATAAGAGTTTCTGATATTTAACACTAACTATATGTGTGAGTAAAATGATTCTTGATGCGCCATAACATACGCACAATTGGAGCAGGAAAATAACAAATCAACCAGGCCTTAGCATTAAAGTGTAATTTTAAAAGTTTTTTCATCTGCACAATATAAAGACGAGCCTGATCTTCTTTCCCTGATAAATAATAAAATATCGCTAATGTACACAAATGCCGATAGGCTGATGCGGGATATTGCTCATAGAACATAAAATTCTTCTCTGCAATTTTAGATAATGCAACAAATCTGTTCTGATTGATAGTAATACTATTGGAAGAATAAAAAACATTGACCAAAGCCTCTTCTACCCCAACAAACTCATATTTAGCCGAAGCTCTAATAACCCATTCCCAGTCTTCCAAGCACCTTAAGCCTGCATCAAACTCACCCACCACATCAAAACACTCTTTTCTTGCCAAAATAACTTGTGTGCTTACAAAACTAGTTAACAAAGACTTTTCCAGTACATTTCCTGCAGGCAGTTTCTCCAACTCAGGCTCCAGCCATTTCTCTCCACGCTCATTGCATCGAAAAAAACGACTATAAACAACACCAACCTTAGCAGAGGCCTGCAACATCACTTGCATTTGTGTTTCCAGCTTATGTGGCATCCACACATCATCACTATCTTGAAATGCAATAAAATCAGCTTTTGCACGCCTGATACCCGCGTTTCTTGCTCCAGCAGCACCTGCGTTCTGCTCCAGCCTTATATAAGTTAACCGTGGATCATCAATTGCAGCCACAACTTCTTCGGTATTATCAGCAGAACAATCATCCACCACAATAAGCTCAAAGTCACTGTACGTTTGTGCTAAGACACTGCGAATACTCCGCTCTATACATGAAGCTCTATTGTATGCAGGCAATACTACTGAAACTAATACTCTACCTTCACTCATAACTATCTCTATTTAATTTATACGGGCAGACCCAGATAGCACACAAACCTCCTGGCCCAACAACAGGAATCAACAAAAGAATCTAGTTGAATCATTATTTGCTATTTAAAAAACAGAGGCATGCTATCTGAACACATCACACTCGACTTTCTATTCTTCCAGACAACTTTCCAGTAGTCTGTCCGAGCAGCACACCAAAGCTTAATTTTTAAATAACTTTTGAAAATCACAATCTCAAGTTCAAGTTCAACCTCTACGAATAGCCTGCTTTTCAACCACAGTCAAGATCGTCTTTTACGGTTTAATTTTGCGAGCACAATAACTCTGGCCAGATCATAGCCAGGAACCTTAAGAAGATACGCCCCCAGCACATATAAAATCATCCCCACAATACCTAAAATACTTAGTTCAGCAAGCGCCCACCATTCCAAATAATATTGCGCCCCATACAGCAAGCCCGCCACAAAAACGGCTAATAGCAACCCCGGAATAAAATCAGCAACTTGCTCCTTAATACCATAACCAATCAAACGCGCAGAGTAATAACTATTTGGAATATAGGCGAGGACCGAGCTAAGAATTTGTCCAATGATGATGGCAATCACCCCAAACCTGAAACTACAAAATAAAATAACGGCAATCACGATTTTTTTGATAATTTCAATATACAAAAAAAGGTCAGAGCGCCCTTTTACTTTCAGTATATTCATATTAATTGCATGCAAAGGATAGAGCAAGCCAGCCAATGCCATTAGCTGAAAATAAACAACCCCACCCCACCATTTTTCAGGAAACAACGCCATAAATAATGGCTGAGCCAATGCAGCCAAAAATGCCATTATTGGAAATACCAAAAAAGTCGTCACGACAATCACTTTTTTATATGCTGCTTTCAAGCGAGCATCATCATCCTGCATACCGGATAAGGCCGGATAAGTCACCGATTGAATTGCCGATATTAATTGCTGAGTAAGTAAATCTTTTATTTTTTCTGAAAAATAATACAATCCTGCAGTAGTTGCATCCAAAAATTTAGCAATAACAACAAGATAAATATTACGAAAAATAGTATCCAGTACTGCGGATAAGAATAATTTATATCCAAAACGATACATCTGCATTAAAGAATGAAAACTAACCTCCAATGAGGGAGACCAAGTACTCTTTACCCAAAATACCAAAGTGGCGAGCAACGACGAAACCAGCATCTGGGCAATCAAAGCCAAGACCCCCCAGCCCAGATAAGCCAAGACAACAGCTAATACTCCAGAAATGAGTGCTGCTGGCAAATTTGCCAGCAATTGAATTTTAAAATTCAGCTCCCTGCTGAAAACCGCAACCTGCACACTTCTAAAAGCATTGACAATAATTCCCAAGCCCGCCAGGCGAATTAAATCAACCAATACAGGCCGGGCATAAAAATCAGCAATGAATGGAGCACTAAAAAATAAAACAATGTATGCAAAGACTGCTAAAATAATATTGGCATAGAATGCTGTATTAAAATCTTTTTGGGTGGGGTGTTTTAAGCGAATTAATGCTTCTTTAAAGCCGGACTCCATTAACACACCACCCAAGGCAAGAAACAGCACCATCATTGCCATAAGGCCGAAATCCTGGGGGGTTAAAAAGTAAGCCAGAAAGAGAGTAACGGTTATCCCAACCCCTTTTCTGGCAAACTGTTCAAGGAAATTCCATAACACACCAACGATGGTTTTATCGGCAAGGGTCATATTGTAAATCGCCCAAACACAGGGAATTGAAAATTCATATTAAAACAAACCTTGCCTCTCTTGATTAAAGCTGCCATTTATTATTCAGGGGAAAGAGACGAAATACAGCCCGCTTAAAAAGCCACCAGGTTCAGCCTCAATCTAACATTTAAACATGAATTACCAACACCACTAGAGCTGTTTGCAGAACATAAATTTATGACCAATACAACACAAATAAATGTAGTAATCGCCGCCTATAATGCGGCCTCAAGAATCACCAATACTTTAGACTCATTGGTATTGATGCAGGAATCCTTACAACAGGACTGTCCATCTTGGCAGTTATTCTTTATTGACAATAACAGCCAAGATCAGACTCATGAAATTGTACTAAGCTATGCCGACAAATTACCTTTACAGCTTTCTAAATGCACCAAAAGAGGTAAGTCTGCAGCACTTAATTCAATCCTTGATCAACTGAATGGCGAGATTATAATCTTTACCGATGATGATGTCCAAGTAGCCCGCGATTGGATTAAGGTTATCTATGACTGCGCCGTCAGCAAACCTGAATATGATATTTTTACTGGCAACATTATCCCTAACTGGGAAACCGAAATAGATCAGAATCTACAAAAGTGGGCACCACTTGGATCAACATATGCCATTCGGGAACATAATCATAGCTTTCCCTGTAACGCGAACCTGGTCTGGGGGCCTAACATGGCAGTAAGGCACTCCGCCTTATTAGCGTCAGGGATTAAATTTAACGAAGACATTGGCCCTAGCCCAAGTGGCTTATATCCCATGGGGCAAGAAACAAACTTCACCTGCAGACTGGAAAAATTAGGCTATAAAAGTTATCACGATCACAAATCAGTCGTACATCACCTGATTAAAAAAAACACCATCAATGAAGACTGGATAATAAAACGCGCAGAACGTTTAGCTTATGGCCTATTTGTAAACGGCAAGGATGCTTACCAACAAAAATTGACCGCATTACCATTATACCTGGAGCTCATTTTCTTTCGTGTTTTCTGGACGGTCATGTTTTTCGTTACATACCTGCTCCCAAAATCCAAAAAGCGCTTTTGGTGCCGATGGAGATATTATTTTTACCGCGGCCTGTTAAAAGGCTATGACCGATTTCTCAAGCCATAGCTCCTGGACTGTATTTTTTCGATAAATAAAGCTCATACTACTCTCTAACAGGAAGCAGCTATTAACGTTTTTCGCTTGTTCCGAACAAATAGCAGCGTATTATCTCAATAATAGCTTTTTGATTATCCGCCCTAAAAACAACCTTGCACTAATCCGCTGCATTATCAACCAGGCATGTATATAGTCCTTGTTTGCAAGATAATGACTATATAACTTAAGAAACTTCGCTTTTCTTGCCCGATTCACGTCTCTATCCAACATTGCTGTTTTAATTACCTTCCTATTAGCTAAATAAAACGCCCTTGAAAATCTGAACTCAGTAAACTCATTCAATTGTTGATAACTGTTAATCCTATTCTCGAAGTGTTTAAATTTGACATCACCACCACTAAAAAATGAAGCACTCCAAGACCCCTCTACCATGACACGATAAACAGACATAACCTCATTGCAAAAAATTGCCCCCCCTTTCATTGACGAAAAAAAGTGCAAGTACACATCACCAACAGTGAGGGAATTACCCAATAAAAAAGGCTGCAAATCATCTAAAACCCTACGCTTAATTACAGTAGACGCTGTCGCTATCTGACCATAACTTTTCATAAGAATATCTTCAATATTTACCACACCGGATTGTTGTCGATATTGCCCTATAACCACCTCGTCACCATTTGGTGTTATTTGTTTTGCCAGATGAAAACACATCTCACAATCAGGATATTGTTCAAACAAGACTAACTGTTTTGACAATTTATCTGCATCAATCCAATAATCATCCCCTTCACAAATGGCTATATATTCCCCAATACAATTGGGGAAAAGAAAGGTCGAAGGTCTACGGCCCTGTGAATACTGGTTTTTTTCCTGACAGATTAATTTAATAATCTGAGGATATTTTTCCTGGTAGCCCTTAATAATGTCTACCGTTGAATCTGTTGAAGCATCATCATGAATCCATATTTCAAAAGGAAAAGTCGTATTCTGCTGTAAAAAACCATCAATGGCTTGAACAATATATGCCTCATGGTTATAAGTAATACAGGCAATACTTACCAATGGCCGCGCTATATCTCCCTGCCAACTGGATACAATCTGTTCTTGCGTTCGTAAATGCTTCATACTGTAATCTATATTTCTTTCTATCTTAATTCCCCTGAAGAATATCTCTCGGCCACTCATAGGCACAGAGTTTCAAACAATGAAGGACTCCCGTACACAAAACAAACAAGTCAAAGCAAAACTTTCAACTTAACAACATTCTAAATGTATTGCACACAAGAATGAAACAGCCGATGATACGGCTCAAATTAATAGATTCAGTGGCCTATTATTCCATCATTGCTAAAAAAGACTGGGGGTAGCTTAGCCTTTAGTCGAGAAGCAAGCCATTCGGCTAAAGCCGAATCTGTAACTTAAAACACCCCTCGGTTTAGCCTTGACAAGAAGTAGGAGTGCTGTCAGAAAATAAAGATAGCAACGAGAAGTACAGATTGAGTCACAATTCACTGATTTGAGGAAAAGAGCTAACCCGCACACAAAAATCAGTGAAAATAGGCCTACCTAGACGATTCTCGTTTCTATCCCTATTCTCGGACAGCCTCCTAGACAATACCGAATCTTGTGATACATATTCATAGCAAACATCCATTGATTACAGACCAAGCTCAAACCAAACGAGGCTCTATAAACTTCAGTCCTGTTACGCCAGTCCGATAACTTACCAAGGACTTATCAATCAGTTCATTCTCTACCATTTTCAATAACATGCGAGGAAAATCCACCCCCGCCAAATGTGAAAATGGATAGCCTCCACCCAATCGGGCATTAAACTCTAGAACATAATGCTGTTGCGTCTTAGAATCAAACAATATATCGATATCCAAATTCCCTATATGCCCTAAAGCACCACCTAATTCAGTAGCAGCCTCATTAACCAAGGGGAAATCAACTACCTCCGCACCATCGGTCTCACCAGAGCGCATTGCCAGCTTTCGCTTCACAACAGTGACAAGGTGGCGCTCTTCTAAATCGTGAAAAACGTCAACACCATATTCATCACCCTCAATATATTGCTGAATCAAAACAGCCTCTTCCAACTGCTGATTTGACAATATATTTAAACATGACTGAGCAATCTGTTTTTTTACATATGAAATAAAAAAACGAGCTTCAGTAAGATCTTCTGCTTTATAAACAGCAATAGACCCCATGCCCCACCTGGGTTTGACTATGACAGGAAAGATAATCTCCCCATCAAAAGCAGCCTTCTCAAAACTTTCTTGTTGACAAAAAGTGAGTGGCGTTGGAAAGTCATACTGTCGCAGAAACTCAAACGTATGCCACTTATCATTAGCAATATCAATGACAGCAGGATCGCTCACAACAACGCATACGCCTATCTGCTCAAATTGTGACTTCGCCTTAGCCAAATAAGGCAAATCAATATCAAACAATGACACTAACAACTTAATATCATGTTGCTGACAGATCTTTAATAATTCCGGGATATACTCATCACTGTTAACAAGGGGAACGACATAAGCCTTATCAACGGCTAACATACCTGCGGTATCAGCAACTGAATTTGCCCCAACAACAATCCCGCTACCATCCAAGGCCCGTTTAAAATAATCTACCAAATAACTACGTCGACCAACGCTAGTCAGAAGTACATTCATGAGCATCACCTAGTCAAATCGATACTGAGCAACACTGTCATACGCCCGCGCTCAAAGTAAGTCTTACTGACCTCAAACCCTATGGCTTTATATAATGAAATCGAGGTACTATTTTCATTATTTGTTTTGACCATACATGTTGTCATACCATTTTCTTTCGATAAATAAAGAGCCCTGCCTAATAAGGCTTTCGCAATTCCTTTTCCCTGAAATGCTGAATCAACCGCAAGATAACTGATATACGCTGCACCTTTATTGTTATCATTACAATAAAACCCCACAAGGCCGACTATTGTTGACTCACAAACCGCGGCTAATAAATAACCATACTCAATCAACTTGTTCGCAAAATCAGCATATGAGACCTGGCTATCTATTCTGGGGACAAAAAACTCATCCATATCAGCCAAAAATCTACAAATATCTGAAACTGAACTAGCGTCTTGAACAACAATGTCAAAGTCTACAGCCATATCTAGCTACTATTACACATTAACAATTAGATGAACAACGGCCTCTAGCTCATGCTTATGTAAAGCAGGATAAATCGGTAAACATATTACCTTCTCAGCTATCTTATTCGCCTCAGGCAACAACGCTGCAGCGGCACTAGGCAAACTACGATACATTGGGAATGCTGTAATCAATGGATAAAAGTAACGTCGCCCATTAATACCCGCATCTTTTAAACGCTGATAAAGTTCATCTCTGGAAAGGGGATATTTTTTTTCAACCAAAATAGGAAAATATGAGGCATTTCCCTGTGTATCGTCAAGAAAGTCCGGCACCGAAATACCGGGTATTTTCGATAATTCTTTCCGGTAAAAAGCATCAATCGCTTTACGCTTATCAATCGCTTGATCAATATAATTCAGCTGCAACAAACCAAAAGCCGCATTGATCTCACTCATCTTGCCATTAATACCGGGAGCAGTTACCGTCGTTTCACCCGCAAAACCAAAATTCTTCAGATAATCAATACGCTGCTTGGTTTTTGCATCAGGGCAGACAATCGCCCCTCCTTCAAAAGTATTAAATACTTTTGTTGCATGAAAACTCAATACCGACAAATCGCCATGGCGCAACAGGCTTTCACCTTTATATTTCACGCCAAAAGCATGTGCAGCATCATAAATAACTTTTAGACCATAGATATCTGCAATCTGCTGGATACGATCTACCTCACAGGGATTACCGTAGCAATGAACCGGCATAATAGCCGTTGTTTCTGGAGTAATGGCTGCTTCAATCTTTTCCGGATCGAGATTAAAGGTAGATCGATCAATATCCACAAAAACCGGTTTAATATTATTCCACAACAACGAATGCGCTGTCGCAACAAATGAATAAGGCGTGGTAATCACTTCTCCACAAATCCGCAACGCTTGCAATGCGGTAACAAGAGCAATCGTGCCATTCGTAAATAATGCCAGATGCTCAACACCCAAATACTCACATAATTTTTGTTCCAACTGCTGATGAAAAGGGCCGCTGTTTGTTAGAACCTTGTTATCCCAAATTTCCTTCAGATATGGCAAATATTCATCCAAAGGGGGCAAATCTGGCTGCGTAACATAAATGGGCTTGTCCAATTTACTCTTTGCTTTCATTTATTAGCCCACCTAAAGTAACAATTAATAATCATAATAATAACTAGGTGGCTCCACATCGGCCTTATTTAACACCGTACCCAGCAAATTAGTATTCTTTAAATGCTCCAGCCCTTCAGCCATCTCAGACTTAGAAACCATACCATCGCCCACCACCATAAGCACACAATCTAACTGAGGCAATAAGGAAATCGTATCATCGGCCACCACGGTAGGGGCCAAATCAAAAATCACCACACGCTCCGAGTAACGATCACGAAAATCCTGAATCAACTCAAATACCTGATTAGATGCCAACAACTCAGCTGAATTTTTAATCGGCTTATTGGTTGGCAAAACCACCAGCTTAGATAAGCCCGGAGACACCAATGCCTCTTCTACTTCCGCCTGATCTTCAAGTACATCATTCAGCGATTTCTCTGACTTCAACCCAAGATAGGATGCCACTTTAGGGCGACGCAAATCAAAATCTACCAGCATCACCGATTTATTCATATACTGCGCGATACTCATCGCCAGATTAATCGCGACCACCGTCTTGCCACACTCGGGAATCGGCGAAATAATCCCCAAGGTACGCCAGCCATTTTGCTCCATTTTCTGCAACACCTGGGTACGCAGCAAATCAAAGGTCATACTATAAGGATCCTGCTTATTTAACGCCACAATTCTATGTTTTTCCAGGTGTGCTGCATTCAGTTCTACCTGTTTAGTCTGGCTATATCGTAGATCACTTAGATCTTTACGATATTTACTCGAGCGGCTACGCCGCTTACCGCTACGGTTCCCAAGCTGAGATTTGGCTTTCTCTACCGCCTGCCTGATTTTCTCCATGTTCAGCCTTCCAACTATATACGTGCAATCAACTTATACCACAGCATATCCAGCGGCATATAAGCAAAATGAAGGACCAATAGCGCAACGATTACCCCAACAACAACGCCAGCGACAATAAAGTTCATATTACGTTTCTTACGTCCCTGCTCATCCTTGGTTGGAATATACGGCACCACTACCAGCGGACGCTGATGAGCAATCGCTCCCAACACGCCTGCTCCGCGAATCCTCGGATTCATCATTTCCAATAAAAATGCCAATCCCAATGCACCACCAACGGCAGCCATCAAGCCCAGCAGTACAATTTTCATCCTATCCGGCTTAAAAGGGGTCTCGGGTTTAACCGGAGGTTCCAACAACGTAAAACGCTCAGACTTATTTTCTTCTTCCATCGTTTCGCTAATCTGGGCATTCATCTGCTTATCGCGAATTTCCCGATATTTTTTCTGCGCATTTTCATAATCACGCATTAACGACACCATACCCCGCTCAACCTGCGGTGTCTGAACAATCTGACTTTCATAGCTTTGCAGCTTATTACGCAACGAAGCGGCCTGAGCATCCAATGAACCTATACGTGAATTTACCGAAGCAACTTTTGCTTGTACCCGTGCCAACTCAGGGCTGGCGCCAATACGGTCACGACTACTCGACTCATCACCAACCGACTGTTCAATAACCTCTATCTTACGTGCCAATTCTTTAACACTGGGATGCGATTCATTATAACGAGTCAACAGGCTGGCATATTCAGCTTTCATTTGCCGAAGTTGCTGTGCCATGCTCAATCCTTTAGCCGAACTACTCATCGCCAAGCCGTTTTCCACGGCCCCCAGCTCAATATCCAAAAATCGCAATTCTTCCGATGCCGCCCTACGTTGGCGCTCAATTTCTTTGAGTTGAGCCTCGGTACGCGACAACATGGACATCCGCATATTCAAGTGTTCAGGCAATGCATTCCTGTTTTTCTCTTTATACTCAGCGAGCAATGCCTCCAGTTTGGCTAACTCTTGCTCCAACTTATCAGCCTCTTGCGCCAGAAAGTCGGTAGTCTCATTTGCCTGCTCGGTGCGCGCCCTGATGTTTTCTTCTAAAAATAAGGTAATCACATCATTAGCCACCCGATAGGATGTATCGGCCCGACCATGCTGATAATACAATTCCAAGGCAATGGTTGAACGACTACGTCCAGAACGCACACTAATAAACTCAATACCAAACTGCTCTCGAAATGCGTCAAGTTTTTCCGAGACGGTAGTCGCACCGGCATACAGATCATACTTTTCAATAATTTCCAGCAAATTTGCTCGGGTCATCACCCGTTGACGAATCACCGCAATGCGCTCTTCCACCACAGAAGTCGTCGCGGTAGGCACCAAATCTGTAGGTATCCGTTGAGACTCTATCAGAATTTTCCCGGCCGACTGATATATTGGCGGCATTACAGCGGCCACCACAATCGCAATCAAAAAAATACTGGTAAAGACAGCCGCCACCAATCCGGCGCGGCGTTTGAACATTGCCAGATAGTCCTGCAAAGTAAGTTGATAATCTGTTGCCATGGAAAAAACTTATAATCCTGAATAGCTATAGATCAGACTCATACCGAGTACATTTGCACTTGCTCTACCTGCCTGATCTCGCTGTTTATATTGATAACTTAACCGGGTCGAAAGTGACGCGGTCAACTGGTAATCCAACCAGCCACTCAATGACTGATACTCACTATCAGCCTGCTGGTTATGACTCAAAGCCCAGGAAACACCTGTCTGAGAATAATCCGATAGTTGATAAGTTGCGCCCAAACTAACACGATCTATTTCGCTGTAGCCATTAACACCGCTAAAATCGACACTACGCCCGACCGAAATACTGGAACTAGCGCGCTGATAATCATAACTCAATCCTAAATTACCTACCACACTACGATTACCCCCAGATATCGCACTATTCACACCCAACATGGCATTAGTAGACAATCTATCCGACAACAGCCAATCACCACCAGCAGACAGACCTAAACGAGAGGCGTCACTCTCGGTTACGCTGGCCGCATTATTATCCGAAAAATTCGCACGCAAAAAACCGTTAGCGTACTCATTAAGCTGCCGGTTGACCGTTGCGCTGGCCGAGTAATTATCGTAATCACTACCTGCCTGGTTACTATATTCAACCCGCCCCAATCCTAATGACGCCGAAATCCGGGTTAACTCGGAAAGCGTGTGCTGCATAGAAGCACTGACATTCTGTGAAGTACGGGTATCATCCTGCACTAACAAGCTATTTTCGGTTAATTCTTCATCCTGAGCAGAACTCTCTTTATAGCTTATCCCCAGATCAAACTGGTTCACCTCGGACTGATAGCCCCAATTCGCCCCCACATCCCAGTCATTTCTATCGGCACGCTGCTGCTGATCGGATGAGCGACTCAGCCCCACACCAAGACGGACTCCTAATTGCCGGTTACCATAATCACGACTCAGCTGGTAGCGTGGGGAAATACTGGTCAGCCACACCGCTGACTCACCACTTTGCTGTAACGCCGGATTACTATCATGCTGCACGGATAGCGGGACCGATAGCTGATATTCCCAGGCCTGTGTATGTGTGCAGATAAGCAGCAAACCACACCCCAGCCCCATATTGAGCCAGCGTGAGCTTACTGCCCGAGCAGCAGATAAATTTACATAATTAGCTTGGCTCATGGTACAACTATGGTATCCCCGCCCTTCAATTCAATATTCGTAGATAGATCATCACCCGAGATCAAGGCCTTATAATCCACAGGAATAATAGTCTGCTGGCCATTATTCACACGTATAACTTTCACCTCGTCCTCATCGGCAAATTTACTCAAGCCACCCGCCATACTCAACGCCTGTAATACCGAGGTAGGTGCCGACATCACCTGCATACCGGGGTTATTCACTTTACCCAACAGATAAACGCGATTGCCCTCAATATTACTCACCACCACGGTCACCACCGGGTCCGGCAGATACACTTTTAGTTTCTCCGCCACCTGCTCCGCCGCCTGCTCCGCATTCAAACCCTGCAATTTAATCTGACCGGCCAATGGAAAAGACACGTAGCCGTCTGGCAGCACATTCACTTCGCGCATCAGCTCGGGTTCATTCCAAACCGATATTTCTACCGCATCCCCGGGATACAGCTGATACATAGCGCCATCCTCAGAGGCTGCACCGGCTATAGATGCAAATCCCAAGCCGGCAATCAGACAGACGCCCCCGAATATTTTTTTCACCGAAGTATTAACTACCATTTTTTTCTCCTCACGTATTTACTGTCCGAGCATAACCAATCCACGTCAACCCAACGTCCGACCAGCCCCAACCATTAGCTCGGGGCATATTATAGCCTAGACACCCCATGCTCTTTACGTCACCGTTTAAGGTATACGGCATATTCAAGACGCTTTCAGACAAACGGAGCAAATTACCCCATAAACAGCAATAGAATCCGTGCAACCTACCGTCTATAGTTAATTCCAGCGGCAGCCATCTAAAACCCGATACAAATTCCTAACGCATTCTACCTGATACCCGGCCAATCTCAAGCAAATAGCTTAACCTTGGCTGGAATTCTGCGTCGCTTATCACTATAATCGCAATGCCTGCGTGGATTTAATATTATCTGCAACGCTATCCCCCAGATAATTGTGGGTCCGTTAGATAAGTTATCTCAACCAGACCTCTCAACACTAACTTAATCAAACCCCTATGCAACCCAAAGGACAACTCAGGCCCTATCACACACCACTACTCAACCTGCAAAGGCTGTTTGAGACGGTTGGCATTATTGGCGCACTGAAAATTTCCACGCTGGTTCGTGGCGCGGAGTTTGACAGCCAATATGCCTTACTCGGCATCACCGGAGCGGTACTGTTTTTAGTATTTGCCGAACTATTTGGTTTGTATCATTCCTGGCGCACCAAAACTATTCTTGAAGAATGCAGCTCGGTCTTTCTGACCTGGGCACTGGTCTTAGGACTATTAATTATTGGCTTCTTTTTCCTGAAAAGCGCCGAAGAGTTTTCACGTATCGTGATTGTCACCTGGGGACTTGCCGTTCCCTGCCTGTTATGGCTGGCCAGAGCATGCGGCCGTCTCTGGTTAAAGCGTCTACGAATTGTCGGGCGCAATACCCGCACCGCCGCCTTAGCCGGACTAAGCCCTGCCGCCGATAGGATGTACCGTCAAATCAATCGTTCTCCCTGGATGGGCTTCCGCCTGCTTGGGGTTTTTGATGACCGCCAGACAGACGTAGCGCCCTCACCATGCCGTCGCGCTAAACGCAATTACACCTCCAGCCACACACCTGTTCATGCCCTGCCACTCAACGGCACCCTGAATGAGCTGGTTGAGAAAGCACGCAGTGGTGAAATTGAGTACATTTTCATCACCTTGCCGATTTATGCCGAAAAACGCATTATGCATTTATTAGATCAACTGGCCGATACCACGGCCGAGGTTTATGTAGTCCCCGATTTTTTCCTGATGGAACTATCACACGCACACTGGAGCAATCTGGGTAACACGCCGTTGATCAGCATTTTGCAGACCCCGTTCCACAGCGTAAATGGTGCGTTAAAGCAGATTGAAGACTATATATTAGCAACATGCATCTTGCTGCTAATTTCCCCCATCCTGATACTGATTGCTATCGCCGTCAAGCTCACCTCCAAAGGCCCCGTTATTTTTAAACAAAAGCGCTATGGTTTGAATGGACAGGAAATTTTAGTTTGGAAGTTTCGCAGCATGACCGTCTGCGAAAATGATAACAGCGTAAAACAAGCCACTAAGAATGATAGCCGCATCACCCCAATTGGTGCATTTTTAAGGAAAAACTCGCTGGACGAACTACCGCAATTTTTCAATGTATTACAAGGGCGCATGTCAATTGTGGGGCCACGCCCTCACGCCACCGCCCATAACGAACAATACCGTCACCTGATCCATGGCTACATGATGCGTCATAAGGTCAAACCGGGGATTACCGGCTGGGCTCAGGTCAACGGCTATCGCGGTGAAACCGACACCCTGGAAAAAATGGAAAAACGTGTCGACTTCGACCTTCATTATGTACAAAACTGGTCATTATCCTTAGACCTTAAAATAATTTTTCTCACCATATTCAAAGGATTCCGCGGGAAAAATGTGTACTAAAGCAAAAAACCCACAAGCCTTAAAGACCGGTCACGGCAAACGAATTGCCGTCACTTTCCAACTCAACATATCCGCCTGACGAGATAGCACAAAGGCTATCGGCGGATGTTGAGGCGATTTACGCACGGTCATCACAAATATATCTATCCCCTGATAGCCATAATCCATCATTAACTCACCCTCTGAGTTAGAAGATTGTGCCGCGGTCTGTATCCCCTCATCCATATCGGGCGACTCCCCCTGCAGCAGCATCGCCAGGCTGTGTGGCGTCACCAAAAAATCAATCATAGGACTTGCCACCGCACTCATTAACGCCGCACCTAACGGCAACAACGGATTTGAGGAGCGTTTATCGGTATCTGCCTGCAACTTCGCGCTTAAGTCCTGTTTTAAATTTGCCCGCACCGCAGCAACATCCATATATTCGGCTATCTTCTCAACATCATCCGCCGCTATCGCCGCCTTCATTTGATGTACCGTATAGTGTGGCGAAAAGTACAAACCCGTAATGACAATAACAATAATGATCAATCCCAACCCAGCTAAACGGCGCATATTTCCTTCCTTATATTTTTACAATTATCGCTATTCACAAAAAATGATTTGCATTGCCAGACAGGCAATTTAAAATTAGCCTTACCCCGGCTGTCGACAAGCCAGAGCAGGTACAACCATGCGGGAGCAAACAAGCCAGTGAAGCGCTTAAAACCCATAGAATTTTTACAGCGGCAAAACCTGCACCGCCAACTTGGCGCCGCGGTCTCGATTGGCATTTTCCTACTCGCCCTGCTGACCTCACTGGTATCCACCTGGCAAAACCGTGACTATCTACGCACAGACATCATCAAGCAAGGCCAGGGCATTACCGAACTACTTGCCCGCCAAAGCCTGCTTGCACTGCTTTACGAATCTCCAGAAAACGTCATGGAAACCGCCAATCTTACCATGAGCATGCCGGGTGTCACCGGACTTGAAGTTTATACCGCCACCGGAAAAACACTGCTTAGCCTGGGTCAGCCCCAATCTCATTCCCCAATGCAAGCGCAGAACACATCGGCCACAATATTGCAGGCCGAGACCGATATCAGCTGGCTATTTAGTGCCCCGGTTTATACACAGGCCATTGATGACGGCATCAGCCCTCCCCGCCCCGCCGAATATCTGGGAATGGTCAGCATCACCCTGAGCAAATCGACCTATTTACAGGCGGTGAAGCAAATACTAATCAACAATCTGTTCACCGCATTATGCTTTGCTCTGCTGTTTTTATTTCTACTAGGCCTGTTTATCCGTCATTTAACCCAACCATTAAATGCCTTGGCCAAAAAAATGGAACAAGCACAACAAGGCAAACCCGATGTTCAAGCCCGGATACAAGGTACCAGCGATATTATTCATATGGCCAAAGCCTTTAACAGCATGATGCAGGTACTGAACGAACGCGAGAACGCCTTACGCATCGCCGCAACCGCCTTTGAAACCGAGGAAGGTATGATAGTCACCGATCACGATGCTAATATTATCCGTATCAACAAGGCCTTCAGCCGTATTACCGGTTATTCACCGGAAGAAGCGGTAGGGCATAAAACTAACCTGCTGCGCTCGAACTACCATCCTCCCGAATTCTACCAACGCATGTGGCATCAGCTTAATCGCCAACGTTACTGGCAAGGAGAAATCTGGAACCGCTATAAAAATGGCGAAATACATCCACAACTGCTTAGTATTACCGCCGTACATAACGAACTGGGTGATGCCACACATTATGTCGGTGCGTATATCGATATCACCGAACGCAAACAAACGGAACAGGCACTGCGTACCAGTGCCACCAAGCTGGCGATAGGCACCGCACGCTTGAAAGAAGCCCAGCGTATTGCCCGCCTGGGCAGCTGGGAATTTGACATTCAAACAGGAAAATACACCTTCAGCGATCAGCTGCTTAATCTGTTCGAGCTTAGCAAGCTCAACTTTCCCGGCACCCACCAGGGACTGCTGAGCCGGGTACACCCGGATGATATCGGCAGCATCAAACAGGCTTATGTCACCTTCCTGGATAAAAAACAATCCTACAAAATATGCTATCGCCTAAAACTGGCCAAGAACAAAATCAAATGGATGGAGGCACAAGGAGAAGTAGAACAGCAAGCCAACGGGGAGCGCTATATTTCCCGCGAAGTCATACAGGACATTACCGAACAGAAAGAAACCCAATTAGCACTGATACAGGCCAAACAAGCGGCAGAACTGGCCAGCCAGGTCAAATCAGAGTTTCTGGCCAATATGAGTCATGAAATTCGCACCCCCATGAATGCCATACTCGGCCTGACGCAACTGGTTCTGGAATCCGGTCTGCCCACCCATCAGGAAGACTTTCTCAAAAAAGCCTACGCTTCCGCACAGGCACTACTGCGCATTCTGAATGACATCCTGGATTATTCAAAAATTGAAGCTGGCAAACTCAGCATAGAACATATAGATTTTGACGCTGAAAGTATATTGCACCAAATATATGACCTATATGGCGCAGCCATAGAAGAAAAAAAACTGGACCTGTATTTTGATATCGCCCCCGATGTGCCAACACAACTGAATGGTGATCCATTACGGCTGTCACAAATACTCAACAATTTAATCAGCAATGCCATCAAATTCACCCAGCAGGGAAATATCCTGATCAGAATACGTTTAATAGAACATACCTATAAAGACTGGCTACTGGAATTCAGCGTCAAAGATAGCGGCATAGGTCTGGAAAAACACCAATTAGACCTGCTGTTCAAACCTTTTAATCAGGCCGATACCTCCACCACCCGTCAATATGGCGGCACCGGACTGGGGCTATCAATCTGTCAACGCCTGGTTGAATTGATGGATGGCAGCATTCAAGCCGAAAGTACCGCCGGACACGGCTGCACCTTCAGTTTCACCGCACGTTTAGGCAAAGTGATTAATGCCGCACCACCATATTCCAGTTACTTACCTATCAATCAGCCACTGCTGCTGATTGCCCCCCCAGGCTACACCCTGGAAATCTGTCAACGCCTGCTGCAATACTGGCAATTACCGCTACAAACCGCCACCACCCCCAAACAAGCGACCAGCCAACTGCACGCATCCAATAACGAGCGTCTGCTAATACTTGATTGGAATATGCCCGAAAAAATGCGCATTATTCAAATGCTGAAAGATAGCCACAAACACAATTCAACCGCACTCATTCTGATTATCCGACCGTACGACCGAAATGCGGCATATCAGGCAACCCGGGGTTTACCTATAGCCGCCATTCTGACACAACCATTCACCCCTTCGCAGCTATATGCCATTCTAACCAACCCTGGCGCAAAAAACATATTGAATATACCGCCTCAAGCCTGTGACGCGCTATCATCCAACAAATTAAACAGCCGCCATATACTGTTGGTAGAAGACAACAAGATCAATGCCTTAATGGCTGGCGAAATGCTGAGCCGCCGAGGAGCCAGGGTAACCCACGCTCATGATGGCCTACATGCCTTGCAGATGGTAGAGCAACAGCATTTTGATCTAATATTGATGGATCTGCATATGCCGGTTATGGATGGCCTGGCAGCGACCCGCCGTATTCGTCAACTCCCCACAAAAAAACATCTGCCGATTATTGCCATGACAGCCGCCGTATTGCAAGAAGACATGCAACGCTGTGAACAGGCCGGAATGAATGACTTCATCGGCAAGCCTATAGATACCACACACGCCCTGGAAATATTACAAAAATGGCTACCAGAGGCCCCGTCCTCACCTACGCTCCCCAGCAACCCAACAGCAACCACCACAGGAAAACAAGCACTGCCCGACACGCTCCCGGGCCTGGAGCTGCAGGATGCGCTACAACGCCTGGATGGCAACCATGAGTTATTACACACGCTGCTACTTAACTTTGCCGAAGAAAACCACAACCTGATTGAACAACTGAACAGCTTATGCGGCAGCAAGGATCAACAACAACTAGTGTTGCGTCTACACACCCTGAAAGGCACCGCCTCCAACCTTGGTGCCACCCAATTAAGCAAACTGGCAAACCAGTGCGAGCACCAGGTTAAACAACACATTCCCGATACCATGCCCGCTGCGCTGACACAAATGTTAAGTGTGGTACTGCATAGCATTGCCTCCTTGAAAACCACCCCGCCAGCACCAGACCACGATGAAATGACAACGCTTGATCATGCACTGTTACAGCAACTGCAACCTTATCTGGCCCAACATGACCTGATTCCACAAAGCCTTACCGATCAACTGCGCCAACAACATGCCAACCACCCCCAAATCCAACAATTACTTCATCAGCTATACGAGTTTGATTATGATACCGCGGCAGAAACACTGAGCCAGCTATTAGCCAACAGCGAGCAATCATCCGACACGCCCGTAACTCCCGAAAAAGATCAGACTATCGGGTAAATAGCGTCCAAGTGTCGACATAACGGGCAACATGCTTCAACAGTAATGTGATGATTTGCCTTAAACCATCCTTGGTGAAACCCCGCTATGCATAACCCGGGGCAATCACCACCTTTTATATTGAATTCCCCATCCAACATCCGCTGACTCAACCATCCAGCCATTGAGCCAGATAAGCACGCAACTGATCCTGTGTTTGCTGCAACAGCAATTGAAAGTCATCAAAACAGCGGCCTATATGCTCAACATCGGCGGTCTTTGCGCGACTTTCAAGCGCGATCACCCACTGTTGCAGACGTAATGCACCAATTTGCCCCGACGTTGCCTTAAACGTATGTAAAATACGCTGCAAGGTCGCACAATCCCCATTCTCCAGCGCACAACACATAATTTCCCTATCCTCTTGCATGTTAGCAAGATGATTATTCATACTGTCCACAAACTGATCACCCAATAATTGACGCAGCTGGGTCAACACCTGAAGATCCACTATCGGTAAGGTTGAAATATCCGCCGCCTGAGAATCCAAGCGCGCCGTATCCGATAATTGCTCAGGCAGCCATTTAACTAACACCTGCTGCAAGCCGATCTTCTGTATAGGCTTAATCAGACAGTCATCCATTCCCACGGCCAAACAGGCTTCCCGTTCTTGCGGCATCGCATTGGCGGTACACGCAATAATCGAGCAAGCACGGATACCCTGCTCGGCCTGCCAGGACTTAATCGCCTGAGTAGCTTGCAAGCCGTCCATTTCCGGCATCACACAATCCATCAGAATCAGATCAAATACCTGCTGCTGAACCAGTGACAACGCCTCTCGCCCATTACCGGCCGACGTCACCCGACACCCCAGTTGCTGCAGCATTGCGGTAATCACGGCCAGGTTAATCGTATTATCTTCGGCCACCAGTATATGCGCGGATAGCGACACCGCTAAAGCCTTGTCTGAAGACGACGCTTCAACAAAACTGTAGCGGGTAATCAATGCCGGCCGGGCAACCAAACGCTGCAGTTGCAATAACTGCTGTACCACCTTTTTTAATACCGAAGGCAGCAATGGCCGTGACAAACAGGCATCAAACCCCTGGATGTAATACCGCGCCCACAAGCCTTGATCCATTTCATCGGTGACCAGCAACCGAGGTACCGCGGCGAATGCCCTATGGTTAAACAACGCCGGTATTAAGCCATTAGCGCCATCATTATCCTGCTGATTAATGATCAATAAGCGACACTCCCGCTGTTCACTCTCAGATACCGGTTGTGCAACACCGTGTAAGTGCGTATTGATATGAAACTGCTGTAATTGCTGCCTCATCACAGAAGCCACTATCGTCGGCTCAGAAATCAACAGTGCGTTAATTTCTGGTTGATGAACAGGCCGACGTGGCGGCTTTGCCACCTCTAGACATACGTTGAAATTAAAGCAGGCCCCTTGGCCTTTCTCGCTTTCCACCCGAATATCGCCCCCCATTAACTGACACAGCTGCCGGCAGATCGCCAGCCCCAATCCCGTGCCACCAAAGCGCCGCGTCGTTGAACTATCCTCCTGATCAAACTGATTAAAAATCTGTTGCTGTTTATCACGGGCAATGCCAATCCCCGAGTCGGCAACCGTCACCTCAAGCAAGAAACGTTCATCCTGCGACCGTCCCTGCAGTGAAACCCGTACATAGCCCTGCTCGGTAAACTTCAGTGCATTACCCAATAGATTCACCACAATCTGACGCAACCGTCCCGGATCACCGATGAGCTGTTCAGGCAAACCTTCCGGAATATATAACAGCAACTGCAAAGATTTTTCATGGGCACGTAGCGCCATCATTTCTACCGCCTCTTCAAACAACGATGACAATGAAAATGACAGCTGCTCCAGGCTTAATTTACCCGCCTCAATTTTGGAAACATCCAGAATATCATTGATAATGGTCAGCAAGGCTTCGGCCGACTGTACACTTGCCCTGACATAACCGTGCTGTTGATTATCCAAAGCCGTTGTCAACAACAGGCTGTTCATCCCGATAATACCGTTCATCGGGGTGCGAATTTCATGGCTCATGCTGGCTAAGAACTCAGATTTCATACGTGTTGCGGCTTCGGCCTGCGCGCTGGCCTGCTGTAACCGGTTCTGCGTCAACTTCAGGGATGAGATATCGCTACTGATTGCAATAAAGCTATTCAGCATCCCTTGCTCATCAAAGAAGGGAACAATGGTTGAATCCAGCCAATAATATTCTCCCTGAGCATTACGGTTACAAAGTTCACCGTGCCAGACATTACCTGCAAACACGCGTTGGTACATTTTCCGATAAAAGGCATCATCCTGTATTCCAGAATTCACCTGCCTATGGTTACTGCCGACCAGCTGCTCCGAACGATAACCACTAAGCTGACAAAAACGCTGGTTAACATAAGTAATCGTCCCATTAACATCGGTCACCGCCACAATAGCATGCTGGTCCATGGCAAATTTTTGCTGTTGCAACTCCAGCACCACCTCCCCCAGACGCCGGGCGGCATGCTCCTGTTCGCGCTCATACTGCAAACGCTGATCCAACATATGATTAAACGCCTGTGCCAATTGCTGCAATTCCCCCGTGCCCGCACAATCCGCCCGGGCATTTACCCGGCCGTCGGCCACCTGCAGCGCAATTCCGGCTAAGCGGGTAAGTGGCTGAGTCATTCGTCTGGCCAGGCCGGTAGCCAGCGCCATCAACCCCAACGTCATCAAGATAAACACCAATAGCGACATGCTCGCCAGCCGATTGGCGGCACTTAACGCCTGCTGGCTGCGAATTTCACTGACCAGCAGCCAACTGACCCCCGGCAAACGAATTTCTTCACTATTTCCCAGCACCTGCTGCTGCCAAAGATTAGGATATTCCATCACCCTTTGCGACGCATCACCACCGGCAAGCTGCCATTGTTTCACCGGCTGGTTGACTATCTGCTGTTTGAGCAACCGTTGCGGCGCTACCCCCCGCAAGGGGCTGCGCAAAGCGCCATCCTTCCCCACCAGATAGTGCTGAGTCGGATCTGAAGCCACTCCCTGCAGCAAGGCATAAATACGCGCAATACGTAACTGGATCGCAAAAATACCGATTTTTTCCCCCTGCTCATCCAAAATCGGGGCCGTAATAAAGCCTGCAATCTCATCCGCCGAAGGCTGATAGCGCTCCAGATCGGAAAATAAGGACTGACCGCTTTCCAGACTGCGCTGTGCCGTTTTCGCAAAAAAAGTGTCTTTAAGTGCGCCGTTAAACAGATTCTGGCCCAGATCATTTTCTCTCACCAGAGTAAATAGAATATTCCCTTGATCATCAATTAAAAACACATCATAAATATAGTCATACTGCAATGGCAAACGCCGCAAATCATTCTGCCTAACATCAACAATACGCTCCCATTCATAACTCTGAACCAGTTGTTGCGCCGACATAGAGGAACGCTCAAGCGCTTGTTTCAGGCGCCGTAAAAAACGGGCATTACGTCGATTTTCCGCCAGACTGTTGAGTTCCATCAGGCGATAATCAAACCAGCTTTGGATAAACTGTCTATGCAAGGCAGATTCCTGCTCCAGTTCATACCTGGCAGCTTCACTCAAACTGGCCCGTGTCTGCCAATAGCCAAACCAGAATATCAAGGCCATAGGGATCAGGCTTAACATCAGCAACCAGCGCAGCAAGCTGGCCGCAAAGGTTTTCCCCGTCAGCCAGGCATGCAAACTCACGGGACCACCTCAGCACTCGCCTGCGGCAACTCACTGGCTGAAAAGCGCTCATCGGCAAACACATCAATATCAATCGCATGTTGCAAGATTCCAGCTGCTAGTGCCAGATCCATAATCTGCTTTAGCCCCGCCTTGTCCGGATTCAAATGGCGGTAATTAATCACCTGTAATTTAACATCCAGGCTGGTGCTGATCGCTGCGGCAGAATGCTCCGGAACATGCGAACGGATCAATGCCACAATCCGTTCCATCGCCTTGCCCCCCTGGCGCCGTGCCTGCTCAATATCTTCACCGGCTTGCTGAATATAAAACATCACCTCTTTAATCGCCTGATACTTCTCGGCCAATGCCTGGTCGGTTGCCAGTGCAATACACTCCACATGCCCATTCGGCCAGCGCATCACATCTTTGGAATACCAGACCACATAGCCATACCCCTCGGTTTCTACCACATCCGCCCACGGCAAAGATTGTTCAAATGCAGC
Source organism: uncultured beta proteobacterium (assembly GCA_942490555.1). Taxonomy (GTDB): domain Bacteria; phylum Pseudomonadota; class Gammaproteobacteria; order Burkholderiales; family Gallionellaceae; genus Gallionella. Next base: position 52,492 of record CALNXP010000001.1, read on the forward strand.
CGCCCGGTGACGATTTGCCTGCGCCTTAATAAATACCGGTGAGTCGGCCGGCGATATGCTAACCGCCAACACCGGATGCTGCCGATTGATTTTTAACCCCAAGTCCAGCTGATGTTGCTGTAAATAATGTGATAGCACCACCGTATGCGTCGATAACAGATGCGGCACACCCACCAGCACCACCTGATGATCTACCTGATAGGCGCGTCTGAATGCATTGGCCAGCTGCTTATCCGGTTTGCGATGTATGCGCTGATCGGTTAGTCCAATATACTTCGCCAGTTTATGATTAATCGCCAATGCATTACCATCCCTATGCATTAAGCCTACCCAACGAAAATCTGGCTGCCGATAAAACATATCCATGGCCATAGGGCTGGTCATAAACGCCATATCGGCCCGTCCAGAACGAAAATAGGCTCGCAGCAAATCCCAGGAACGCATACGCCGAATCTGAAAATCCGCATACTGCATTTGATCACGATAACGCTCGTAAGCCACCAATGCGGCATAATGATCGGCCAACGGAAGATACAAGGCATTAATCGTCTGCCGCGGTTGCGCCGCCTGCAACGGCAACGCTAGCCACAAGGCAAGCATCATCAGCATCCCACGCATCAAGCCAGCGAACTTCATCGGATTACCTCTCATCGTGATAAACACCCGCGTCCTGCTGACAGCAACTCGGGCTAGAAGCCAGCATCAACCCCACGGCATAAGGATGCACTCCATGCACCACATAGCAGCCATTCCTTAAAATAACCGGTATACGAAATGCACTCCAGAAAACCCCCACCTCGCACTCTAACCACATGAAAATTAGTGACATTTAGCACTGGCAAGCCATTCACCTTGCAACAAGTAAGCGCCCCATTTATCCGTAAGTCCACAACACCATTGTGAGTGATCACCACCACACAGGCAAGGCTTAAGCGCATAAAAAAAGGAGCTGACGCTCCTTTTTTTATCTTACTTCGACGTTAACGACAAATAAACTATCCCATTTTCTATCCGGGTAGGAAAACTGGCAGCACATCCCTCATCCGGTGCAACCACCTCACCGCTTTTTAACTCAATTTTCCAGTTATGTAGCGGACAAGTTACCTGCTTGCCATGCACTATCCCCTGTGACAGCGGCCCCTGTTTATGCGGGCAGCTATCACGCAATGCAAACACCTCATCATCTGCGGTACGAAACACGCCAATATTTCCTTCGGCTCGCTCGATGACACGCGCCCCCAGCTTGGGAATATCTTCCAACTTACCAATTTCAATCCATTCAGTCATTTTTATCCTCTATGCTGTTAAGCTTTGATTAATTCAATACCTTAATTGGAATATAGGCTTTACGCGTGGCCTCCGCTTCTGCCTCACGCGCCCACGGATCAAACTGATATACCTCCTGAGACTCATAAAAACGCGTCGCCAGCTGCTGGCGTCCGGCCTCATCTTCGACCACGCGCTGCTTAACATAGCTCAGACCGACACGCTCAATCCAGGGGGCAGTACGCTCCAGATAATGCGCCTCTTCACGATATACCTGCATAAAGGCTGCACAATATTCCAACGCTTCCTCTTCGGTGGCCACCCGGCATAATAAATCGGTAGCCCGCACATGAATACCACCATTACCGCCAACGTGCAGTTCATAACCGGAATCCACACACACCACACCAAAATCTTTAATCGTAGCTTCGGCACAGTTACGCGGACAACCGGAAACCGCAATCTTAAATTTATGCGGCGTCCAGGAACCCCAGGTCATCTTCTCGGTTTTAATCCCCAGCCCGGTAGAATCCTGCGTACCAAAACGGCACCACTCCGAGCCAACACAGGTTTTCACGGTACGCAATGACTTACCATAGGCATGCCCGGAGACCATACCGGCCTTATTCAAATCCGACCAGATTTCCGGCAGATCCTGTTTCTGAATACCAAATAAATCGATACGCTGCCCACCGGTGACCTTTACCATTTTGGCATCAAATTTGTCTGCGGCATCGGCAATCGCACGCAATTCGTCCGGCGTAGTTACCCCCCCCCACATCCTGGGCACCACGGAGTAGGTTCCATCTTTCTGAATATTGGCATGTGCCCGTTCATTAATAAAGCGGGATTGTGGATCATCCTGTGATTCCTTAGGCCAGGCCGCAATCACATAATAGTTCAATGCCGGACGACAAGAGGCACAACCATCTTCCGTATGCCAGTTCAGTGCTTCCATTACCGCCTTGATTGAAGTCAACTGCTGCACTTTAATCGCCTCACGCACTTCATCATGCGTATGCTCGGTACAGGTACAAACCGGCTTCTTCTTAGGCGTATCGGAATAATCCCCCACCGTTGAGGCCAGAATCTGCTCCACCAGACCGGTACAGGAACCGCAGGAAGCCGCTGCCTTGGTATGCGCCTTGACTTCTTCCAGCGTAAACAACCCCTTTTCGGTAATTGCATCCACAATCGTCTTCTTGCACACCCCGTTACAGCCACAAATTTCGGCATCATCCGGCAGCATGGCAGCCGCATTACCGCCACCATGTCCGGAGTCCCCAATATGAGCCTGACCAAACATCAGACTGTCACGGAAATCCGACACATCGGTCTCATCGCGCAGCATCTGAAAATACCAGGCACCATCAATGGTGTCACCATACATCACCGCACCGACGATTTTATCCTCACGCAACACCAGCTTTTTATAGATGCCCATGGCCGCATCCTGCATCACAATGGTGTCGGTAGTTTCATCACCATGAAAATCACCGGCAGAAAACAAATCAATACCCGTAACTTTCAGTTTGGTTGAGGTCACCGACCCTTCATAACTGGCAATCCCAAAGCCGGCCAGGTGGTTAGCACAGACTTTCGCCTGCTCAAACAGTGGCGCCACCAGACCATAAGTTTTACCCCGATGCTGCACACACTCGCCCACCGAGTAAATTTTTGGATCATAGGTCTGCATGGTGTCATTCACCACCACACCGCGTTCGGTATGCAGTCCAATTTTCTTGGCCAGCGCTACATTCGGCCGAATACCGGCGGCCATCACTACCAGGTCCGCCTCCAACTCACCACCATCCGCAAAACGCAGCCCACTCACCCGGGCATCCCCCAACACTTCAGAGGTCGCAGCATTCATACGGAATTTCAGGCCGCGCTCTTGCAAGGCTTTCTTCAGCATGCCACCCGACATCCCGTCCATCTGCATTTCCATCAGGGTATCACCCAGATGAACCACCGTCACATCCATCCCATTAATCGCCAGACCATTGGCCGCTTCCAGCCCCAGCAGCCCACCGCCTATCACCGCCGCCTTTTTATAATGCTTAGCGGCATCAATCATGGTATCCACATCCTGGATATCGCGAAAGCCGATTACCCCCTCTTTATCATGGCCGGGTACCGGAATAATAAACGGATTGGAACCGGTTGCCAGCAGCAAGCGATCATAGGTCACTTCGGTACCATCCTCGGCAATCACCTTCTGAGCCTTACGATCAATATCCACAACCTTGTTGCCGGTATATAAAGTGATATTATTTTCGTCATACCATTGCTGAGTATTCAGAATAATATCGTTAATCGTCTGCTCGCCCGCCAAAACCGGGGACAGCATAATACGGTTGTAGTTGCAATGTGGCTCGGCACCGAATACGGTGATGTCGTATTTATCCGGTGCAATTTTCAGCAACTCCTCCAGGGTACGTACCCCAGCCATACCATTGCCAACCAAAACCAGTTTTTCTTTCATGAGTGACTCCATTAATCTGCGGAATTAGACGATAAGAAATACTAAGCACTTTTCATACCAAAAATTAACAAGCACCATAAAAACATAAATATCACTTAATAAATAATGAGTTAAAAAACATACCCACGACAAATCCATATAACAAACATGGAATAGATTTTACCGTTGCCATGCACCCAAATAGAACATGCACCAATATAACCGCACCACTTAAGCGCTAAAAATCTCAATCAATCACAAATCGCCCAATTGCGATGCACTGCACCAGAATACAACCCCGAACTTGCACCGAAATAACACACAATACCGCCAAGAAAAAATAAAAAAATCCACAAGTATATGAATAAAAACGACAATAAATTTATGGCATACAACATGCTTTGTACGCTACACATTTTTATATGGGGCACATCAATGTCACACTCAAAACTTAATGTTTTAAAATGGAAACAGGACAATATCCGCATCCTCCATTACACATGGTTTGCTTTCTTTATGACCTTCGTGGTCTGGCTGGGCCTGGGTCCCATGATGCCGTTTATTAAAGAAGCATTGCAGTTAACCGACCAGCAAGCCAAAGTACTATTGATTCTTAATGTTGCCATGACCATCCCGGCTAGAGTTGTGGTCGGCATGCTGGTCGACCGCTTTGGCCCACGCATTATGTATAGCAGCATTCTGATACTGGGTGGCGCCATCAGCATTGGCTTTGCCTGGGCACAAGGCTACGAAGAACTGGCATTAATGCGCTTCTTATGTGGCTTTATTGGTGCAGGCTTTGTGGTGGGTATTCGTATGATCAGCGAATGGTTCCCGGCCAGACAAACCGGTCTGGCACAAGGCATTTATGGTGGCTGGGGTAATTTTGGTTCCGCCGGTGCCGCCATGACACTGCCGCTACTTGCCGCAACCATGACCGATGGTGCCGATGGCTGGAGAATCGCCCTGACCATCGCCAGTGTCGCCGCGATTGTCTATGGTTTAGTTTATTTTTTCCTGGTAAGCGACACCCCTAAAGGATCTACCTATTTCAAATCCAAAAAAATGGGCGCCATGGAAGTCACCAGCAAAGGCGATTTCTTTTTATATGTGCTGATGAATATTCCATTATTCCTGGCACTGGCACTGCTGACCTGGAAGCTGTCACCCGCACAAATGGGGTTGTTGGACCAAATGACCTCAACTATCATTTATCTGGTACTGACAGCCATCTATTTGGTGCAAGTATGGAAAATCTGGCAGGTAAATGGTCATATTTTCAAAAAACCGGTTCCCGAAATACATCGCTACAAGTTTAAGCAGGTCATGGTGCTGGATTGGGCCTATTTTGTTACCTTTGGTACCGAACTGGCGGTAGTCTCCATGCTGGCCATGTTTTATGTACAGTGGTTCGACATTCCTAAGGTCACCGCCGCATTACTGGCAGGTATTTATCCGTTTGTGAATCTGGTGGCTCGTCCCGGCGGCGGCTGGATCAGCGATGTCATTGGCCGCAAACTGACCTTGATTATCGTGTTTGCCGGTATCGCCATCAGCTTTCTGGTACTGGGTGCCGTGAGTCAACAATGGCCAGTATGGCTGGTCGTCACCATCACCATTATTGCTGGCATATTCTCCAAGGCCGGTTCCGGTGCCGTCTATGCCATGGTGCCACTGGTACAGCGTCGTATGACCGGTCAAATTGCCGGTATGGCTGGCGCCTTTGGTAATGTCGGTGCGGTCACCTTTCTGACCGTAAATTCGATAGTCAGCTACGATATGTTCTTCCTGACTATCGGCATGATCGCTGCCGTCGTCTTCTTCCTGGTGACCTTTGTGCTGGAAGAGCCCAGCGGCCAGATGGTTGAAACTCTGCCGGACGGCACGGTGCAAACCATCAATGTAAAATAATTCCCATGGCACCATAACGGTGCCCCTCTCCCGGCAAACGCAGTAACATTCGATGTTACTGCGTTTTGTCGTTAACAAGGTAATGACTTATGAATACCGCATTAAGCATCAATCCCGGCCAATACAGCGATGCCGGCATCAAATCACAAAATGAAGATGCCTGCGGTATCCGTATTCCCGAGGGCACCCAGCTGACCAACAAAGGGATTGCCATCAGCATTGCCGACGGCGTCAGTAGCTCCGCACTGGGGCGAGAAGCGGCAGAATCTTGTGTCACCGGCTTTTTAAATGACTATTTCAGCACACCCGATTCCTGGACGGTACGCACCTCCGGCACCAAAATCATCACCGCCATCAACAATTGGTTATATGGTCGCGGGCAAAGTCAGGCCACCGCACAAGGTATGCTGAGCACTTTTAGTGCATTAATCTTAAAATCCACCACCGCGCATATATTCCATGTAGGTGACAGCCGTATCTACCGACTGCGTAACGGTGAACTGGAGCAACTCACCCGCGATCACAAAACCTGGTGTGGCACCGAAAAAAGCTTTCTCAGCCGCGCCATGGGCGCCGATATACTGGTTGAAATTGACTATCGTAGCGAAGCCCTGGAAACCGGCGATATTTTCCTGCTCAGCACCGATGGTGTGCATGACTTTTTAAGTGAACAACAAATCAAGCACGCCTTTAAACAACATCAGGATAGTCCGGAGCGTGCTGCCTATTCACTGGTCAAACAAGCCTTGCAAGCCGGCAGCCACGATAATGCCACCTGTCAGATTATTCATATCGAGCAATTGCCAACACAAAGCGAAGATGAGTTTTACCAACATCTGGTTGAACTCCCTTTCCCGCCAGCGTTAGAGAACGGCATGAAACTGGATGGTTTTGAAATTCTGCGTGAACTGCATGCCAGCAGCCGCTCACAGGTTTATCTGGCCCGTGATATGCAGACTCAACAACAGGTAGCCATCAAAACGCCCTCGGTAAATTTTGAAGACGATGCCAATTATATAGACGGCTTTCGACTGGAACAGTGGGCCGGCAAACGCATTAACAGCCCCCATGTATTAAAGATCATTAAACCACGCCAGTCACCGCGTATGCTCTACTATGTCACCGAATATATTGAAGGTCAGACCCTGCGCCAATGGATGAATGATAATCCTCACCCCTCACTGGAACAGGTACGCAGCCTGATCAACCAGCTTTGCTCCGGCATTCGGGCCTTTCACCGATTAGAAATGCTGCATCAGGATATCAAACCCGAAAACATTATGATTGATCACAACGATCTGTTAAAAATCATTGATTTCGGCTCAACACGGATTGCCGGCATCCAGGAAATCAACACCCCAATAGATAGAGGGCAACTGCTAGGTACCGTGGATTATGCGGCACCGGAATATTTTGCCAATCAGCCCGCCAGCAATGTGTCCGATATTTATTCTATCGCCGTGATTACCTATCAAATGCTGACCGGCCAGCTTCCCTACGGTAAACCCCTTTCCCAGGCGTCGTTAAAACGGGTCAGCTACCAGCCGGCCCGAGAGCTGAACCCGCAGGTTCCTCAATGGATGGATGCCGCACTGGAAAAGGCCTGCCGAATTAACCCGCAACGACGTCAGCAACTACTTTCCGAATTTTTACATGATTTATCACAGCCTAACCCACAATTGCAACAAGAACACTTTCAACCGCTGTTAGAGCGTAACCCACTTGCATTCTGGCGCAGCCTGGCCATCGTTTTACTGATCAGCCAATGCATCAGCCTGTATTTTATTTTTGTGTAGCCACTATCCTGAGCTCACTCGGCCTGTAACGCACTGACCGGGTCCATTCTGGCCGCTCGCCAGGCCGGCAGCGCTCCGGCCAGCAAACCGATCAGCATAGAAATCGCCAGCGCCAGCCCGACAAACAGCCACGAGGTCTGCACCGGTAACGCCGGCAGCAGCAAATGAATCGAATAGGCCAGCCCCAGCCCAGCCAGCAGACCGACCAATCCGCCGACCAACGACAGCAATACCGCTTCCAGCAAAAAAGCCTGTAATACCTGGCGTTGTGTCGCGCCTAAGGCGCGTAGCAAACCGATTTCGGTAGTGCGTTCCCTCACCGCCATGGTCATAATCGTCAAAATACCTACCCCACCGACCAGCAGCGAAATACTGCCCAGCGCACCCACTGCAAAGGTCAGCACCTCCAACACCGAGTTCAATACCGACAGCGCCTGCTCTTGCGAGATCACGGTAAAATCCTCCTGACCGTGACGGGCGCTCAACAATGCCTTGACGCTATCCTCAACCCGACTGGCCGACAGATGTGGCGCATAGCTGAGCTGCACCTCCATCAGACCGCTGCGATTAAACAGGCCCAGCGCCCGGGCGGCCGGAATCATCACCGCATCGTCAAAGTCCATACCCAGAATCTGCCCCTTGGACTCCATCACCCCAATCACTCGAAAACGCTGACCGCCCACCCGCAGATAGCGTCCCAGCGGATTCTGACCGGCAAACAGGGTTGCCGCCACCTTGGCCCCCAACACCACAAAGGCTCTGGCCTGCTCGGGATCATCGGCCGGCAAGAAACGCCCGGATTGCACCTTGAAATTAAAAGCGCTGACAAAATCGGCACTGGCCCCATAAACCGCGGTACGGCGAGTCTTGCCATTAGCACGCAGTTCGGCATTACCATTCACACTGGCATTCACATGCAAGGCGCCCGCTATCCGTCGCAAAGCTTCGGCATCGGCAATACTCAACGGCCTGACCGAACCGAACACACCGACATTGCCAGCGCCCATGGTCATGGTTTTTCCCGGCTGTATCGCCACCAGATTAGTGCCAAACTGGCTGAATTCGGCCACCACATAGTGGTGCATGCCCTTGCCGATTGAGGTCAATAGAATCACCGCCATAATCCCTATCGCAATACCCACCCCGGTTAACAGACTGCGCGTGCGCTGAGCCAGCACACTGGACAAACAAAGTAATAATAATTCACGCCAGCTCATGAGCGCCCCAATGCCTTGACCGGGTCCAGCGCCGCCGCCTGACGTGCCGGCCAGACACTGAACAGAATCCCGGTCAACATCGCGGTCATACTGGCGGCCAGTATGGCCCACCCGGGAATCGCCAGCGGCACCAGCGGATAAGCGGCCGCCAGCCCCCACACTGCCAGCTGACCTATCACCAGCCCGCTGATACACCCCAACAACGACAACAGCGCGGCCTCGACAAAAAACAGCCCGCGAATCCTTCCGGCCGATGCCCCCATGGCCTTGAGCAGACCGATTTCACCCACCCGTTGCGCCACGGCAATCAGCATTACATTCATCACCAGCACCCCGGCCACCACCAGACTGATGGCGGCGATACCGGCCAGCGCCATGGTCAGCGTGGTCAGAATCCGGTCAAAGGTCTGCAACACCGCATCCTGTGTCACCACGGTAACATCACGTTCCCCGTGATGACGCTGCATCAACAACTGTTCGATATCCTGTTGCGCTGGCTGCAGAGCCTGACGATGACTGGCTTCGACTAAAATACGCAACAGCCCCTCACGATCAAACAGGCGCTGGGCACTGATCACCGGCACAATCACCAGTTCATCGGTATCAAACCCCATGGACTGCCCCTGTTCGGCCAGCACACCTATCACCCGACAGCGGCGATCCCCCAGACGAATCTGCTGCCCCACCGCCGAGGCCGCCCCTAGCAATGTCTGCTTTATGCTGCTACCCAGCACGCAGACAGCCTGCGCGCTATCCTCGGACGGCAGAAAACGGCCCTGCTGCATCTCCATATGGCGTAATGTTAAAAAAGCGGCATTGGTACCCATCACCACCACCTGGCGATTCAAGGCCTGATACGACACCTCGGCCGCACCGATAATCAACGGCGCCATCTGTTTCACATAACGGCTGTGTAGCAACGCATTAGCATCCGCCAGGGTCAGCTCACGCGGAATCTGGCCCAGCAGCATATTGGCATCAATACCCGCGCTTTCGGTACGACCGGGAAACACAATCAGCAGATTATTACCCACCGAGGCAAACTGATTCACCACATAACGCCGCGCGCCCTCACCCAGCGCGGTCAGCAATAATACCGAGGCCACCCCTATGGCCATCGCCAACATAATCAGCGCGGTACGCAACCGGTTTCCATTCAGACTTTGTGCGGCAAACTGCAACACCTCCCGGCTGTTCATTTATTCTCTCCGCTGAATCCGACCATCCACCATACGGATCTGATGATGGGCACGCTGCCCCAGCTGCTGATCATGGGTCACCATAATCAGTGTCACCTGTTGCTCCAGCAGCGCCTCCAGCAAGCTCATCACCTCATGCCCGGTTTTCTGATCCAGATTACCGGTAGGCTCATCGGCCAGCAATATTGCCGGTTGCATACTGGTTGCCCGGGCAATCGCCACCCGTTGACGCTGGCCGCCGGATAGCTGATCCGGCTTATGGTCGGCACGCTGCTGCAAACCATAGCTGCTTAGCAACTGAGCCACTCGTGCCCGCCGTTGTTCGCGCTCAACCCCGGCCAGCATCATAGGCAACTCGATATTCTGGGCGGCGCTCATACGCGGAATCAGATGAAACGACTGAAACACAAAACCTATCTTATGCGCCCTCACCTCGGCCTGCTGCCGCTCATCCAGGGTGGTAACATCCTGCCCGGCCAGCAGATAATGGCCGTTGCTGGGGCTGTCCAGCAGCCCCAACAGATTTAACAACGTTGATTTACCCGAGCCGGACGGTCCCATAATAGAAACATATTCACCAGCGTCGATCTGCAGATCGACGCTATCCAACGCCGCCACTCGCTGCCCCCCCACCTCAAAAATACGCGATACCTGTTGCAGTGTAATCATGGCAATGGCCGGGCCTTGGCCCCGGGCTGAATCTCGGGGGAATTAAACTCTAGCACAATGCGCTCACCCGCCTTAAGGCCCGCCGTCACCTCGCTATATGACCAGTTGCTCAGCCCCAGCGTCAGCTCGCGTTCGGCCAGTATGCCATCGACCTGGTACAGCAACACCTTATTGCCCTCCAACAACGCCGAGGTCGGCACTCTTAGCACCTGTTCGCGTGATTGATGAATAATCTCCACATCGGCACTATAGCCGACCAGCAGTGGCTGGTGGGACTGGGTAATGGCAACCTCCACCTCAACGGTGCGCGCCTGTTTTTCCCTATCCAGCACATAGGGCGCAATGCGTTTCACCTTGGCGGCAAACGACTGCCCCTTAAGCGCATCCAGCGATACCCGTGCCGGCAACCCCACCTTAAGCCTGGCCGCATCAACCTCATCAATCGGCGCACTGACAAACAAGCAGCTGTCATCGATCAAATCAATGGCCGCCGGCGTGGCCACACCCGGCGGGGACGGTGTGGTGTATTCACCCAACTCCCCACTGATATCGGCCACTATCCCGGCAAACGGGGCGCGCAACAGCATACGCTCCAGCCCGGCCTCGGCCAGTGTTATCTGCACCTTAGCCTGGGCCAGTTCGCCATCGGCGGCATGACAGGCCGCCTGTCGGGCCTGCCACTGTGTTTGCATACGTTGTAAATGCGCTGGCGATTTAAAACCCTGCGCCAACAATGCCTGGGTTTTCTGTAGATCCTCTTGAGCCAGTTGCGCCAACGTACACTGCTCCTGTCTATGACTGACCATGGTCCGCTGCCGCTGTCTGGCCAGCTGTAACTGTGCCTGCAAGTCATCGCGCCATAACTCCAGCAGCACCTGCCCCGGTATCACCTTGTCACCCTTGGCGACATGCAGCTTCTCGATTTTACCGCCCACCTGGGGGGCCAACCGGGCACGCTGACAGGATTTCACCGTACCGGCGCGAGTATTACTCACCACCGCCTCAACCCGCCCGGATTCAACCGTATGTAAACGTACCGCTACCGGCTTGGGCTGCAGCAGCCCATAGCCCACCCCCACGGCAAGCATAAGCAACACCCCGACAATCAGCAGCCGGACCATACAGTTAACTTTCTTCTGCATCTGTTTCACCCCAAGTCAGGCATTCACCAGCAGATACCCCCCTGCCACACATCCACATTATGCCGGACAATCCCCTGTCGGAATAGTGAACCCGCCAGCAAACAATCCATCTTCCGTTAATCCTTGCCCGTCAAAAACACTATTGAAAATCATTCTCATTAATGGCATGATAGCTCAATAACGCTAATCACAATCATTTTCATTAACAAAATATAAGGAAATAGCTATGCTGCAATATTCCACACTGTCTCTCTCACTGGCATTAGCGCTGAGTGTAACTGCCCAGGCCGCGGAAAAGACCATGCAACCCATGGTAATTATTGGTGATACGGAAGATGCCAGAGCCTTGGCCGGCTCTGCTGCCGTTGTCGACAACCCACAAATCCAGCGCGAAGCCACCAGCGATATCAATCAGCTTCTGAAAACCGTCCCGGGTGTATATATTCGTGAAGAAGATGGTGCCGGGCTGCGTCCGAATATCGGTATTCGCGGAGCCAGTGGTGAACGCAGCCAAAAAATCACCCTGCTGGAAGATGGCGTGATGATTGCTCCCGCACCATACTCGGCGCCTGCGGCCTATTACTTCCCAACCGCCTTGCGCATGCACTCACTAGAAGTGCTTAAAGGGGCACCGCTGCTGCGATATGGCCCACAAACCACTGGTGGTGTGCTGAATATGGTGTCCACTCCTATCCCGCCACAAAATGGCGGCAAGGCGCGCTTTATGCTGGGAGAACACGGCAGCAGTGATATCCATTCCCAGTATGGTGGCCATGCCGGTCAATGGAGCTGGCTGCTGGAAGCCGTAGAGCGCAATAGTAACGGCTTCAAAAACATTGATCGTAGCAACCGGGATAGCGGCTTTACTATTTCCGACTATCTGGCAAAATTACGCTGGCAATCCGCCAGCGGCCCTCAACAAAGTGTGCTGTTCAAAATCCAGCGCTCACAAGAGGTTTCTAACGAAACCTATCTGGGACTCAGTGATGCCGACTTTACCAGCGACTCACAACGCCGTTATGGGCTGTCCAGCATTGACCAAATGAACAATGATCATACCGGTATCAGCTTGAATTACCGCCGCGAGCTAAGTGATTCTCTCAGTGCCAGCGCCACCTTGTATCGCCATGAATTTGCCCGCAACTGGTTTAAACTCAGTGGCGGTGGCAGCCTGATTGATGCCGCCAACAATGGCGATGCCAATGCACAAGGCATACTGAACGGCAGCATAGACACCACCGATTTAAGCTATAAACACAACAATCGTGAATACCTGTCACAAGGCCTGGAACTGACTCTTGATATCGCCACAGGTGCGCACTTATTCACCGTGGGGGGACGTATACATCAAGACGAAACCGACCGTTTCCAGCCCAGTGATGTATATGACCAGGTCAATGGCTCACTGCGCTATCGCAGCACCACCGCCCCGAGCAGTAGTAATAACCGCGTAGAAACCGCCGATGCAATTGCCGTCTGGTTAAAAGATGACTGGCAACTTAGCGAACGGCTGAATGTCAATCTGGCATTACGCTATGAAGATGTTGATACCGAACAGCGACGCTATGGCGACAACGCCCGTACTACCGTCGCCAACCGCCGCAGCAACAACAGCAGCGAAATCCTGCCCGGTGCCTCGTTTACCTACGAGCTCAATTCAGACTGGCAAATGCTGGGGGGCATACATAAAGGCTTCTCGCCACTGGGCGGCGGTGCCAGCAGCAACCAACAACCAGAAACCAGCATCAACTATGAATTCGGGGCGCGCTACAACGCACAGCCCGGCTTTATCGAAGCTATTGGGTTTTATAGCCAACTGGATAATGCCAGCGAACGTTGCTCGGTGGGCACTCCTTGCAGCAACGGCAACACCTCGGGCAGTTATGTGACCGGTGAATCTGACATTCTCGGCCTGGAGTTTCAAGCCGGCAACCAATTTACTGCCGGCAGATTTACAATCCCGGTTAACCTGGCCTATACCTATACCCAGGCCGAGGCCAGTGCCGATAAGACAAGTGAGGGCATTGTCTCCGGTGATCGTTTAAAGGATATACCCGAACATATATTCAGCGCACGCCTGGGCCTGGAACATAACAGCGGCTGGAATAATTACGCGGTGTTGAAATATATCGACGACAGCTGTGTGTCCATAGGCTGTGAACGCACTGGCGGCGGCAAAACCGAAGCATTGACCGTAATCGACTATATCAGTCGCTATCAACTAAAAGGCAGTGATACCGAACTGTTCCTGAAAGTAGAAAATGTGTTTGACCAACAGAAAATCATCTCACGCACCCCGGATGGCGCCCGCCCCAACAAACCACGCACCCTGTCCATAGGTACCGAAATCAGCTTCTAAGGTGGCGGCGATCCTGGACCCCGCCAAGGATCGCTGATAAAAGGAACTCCATGGTCGATCATGGAGTCACTTCCAGGGTACTTTGAGGAATGCTTTCCGTCTCCAACTTCACCCCCCAATGCCTTTCACTCCACCTCACCCCCTACTGCCTGCTCGGCAGACAGGTCCAACAGTTTTTCCATAAAACCCATGCTACTCATCCCTATAACTCCTCAGTCTTAAATTCGCTATAGCCCTCATAGAAATAGCTCACGTCTATGCCTTTCATAAACAGGGCACGGTCATCGATCTGGTCGGTCAGCGCACTTTTCAACAGTACCTTGATTTCCACGTCTTTTACGGGGCTGCGCTGCATGGCGGAAAGGTATTCCTCTTTATCGACCTGATTCCAGTCTACTACCTGCTGGATTTCCTTTTTCAACATCAGGTCAAGCCAGATGCGGGTAGCGCGGCCATTATCTTCGCGAAAGGGGTGGGCGATATTCATCTCGACATACTTTTCGATGATTTCATCAAACGTGCTTTGCGGCATAGCGTCAATATGTTTTAGCGATGGTTCAAGATACATCAGCGGGGCAAAACGGAAGTTACCTTTGGCGATATTCACGTCGCGGATTTTTCCGGCAAAGTTATAAATATCGTCAAATAGATAGGCATGAATAAACGCAAGTCTGGCGAATTTTCCAACTTCAACGTGATTGATGGCGCCTGAGTCAAACAATTGTTTGGCTTTTTGCTTGCTGATTTTTTCTTCGGCACGGGCGAGTTCAATTTGATCGGTGATGCCCAGTTTGTTTTCTAGAATCATGCCTAATCTCCTTGCAATTCACGCTCAATCTGTTCAATGCGGGGTAAGCTGGTTTGCAGCGTTTCGAGTAGGTGTCGATTATGCCCCCAGGGCAATTGTGCAACAGCCTGTTGCACAATTTACTGATCCGGCCAGGCTTTAGCAAAAGCACGCATGTACTTTAGGTTACGCGGTGAAAACGTAACTTCATCTCGGGAAAGGCATGACGCAGGTCGTGCGCTAAACGCTCAATGACCTTGGCACCCCAGCCTTGGGCGGCCTGCCGCGCCAAAATTTCATTACCTATCTGCCAGTACAGCAATACCAACTCGCGATTAACCGCCAGCGTGGCGCGTTGTTGCACGGTGTGAATTCGGCTCTTCAGCTCGAGCAGCCAATCGGCATAGCCTTTCGGCGGCAGGGTCAGAAAGGCGGGGTTATCACTCATGCTTTACCCTCCAGTCTATTATCCCGGTCGCCAAGTGCTTAATATGTTTTTTCACCATTCACAGTGTGAGTTTTCACGCTAATTTGTACTGAATTAGCAATATTTACAATTTTAGGGTTCAATAATTCACGATAATTTGTACTAGAGTTCATGCTATATTGTACCCGTTTGTATTTGGTCACGATATTTTGTACTGGGTTGTAGATTATGCCGACGCGTTTAATTCCTAAAAACTACCGCAATGTTACTGGAATAGCAGCTCATAGCAAAGCAATTGGCTCTGCTATGTTTGAATCAACGCTTGAGCGAGATTTTCTTACCTTGCTGGAATTCAATCCGGATATCAAGTCTTTTGAAGTTCAGCCAGTAACTATCAATTGGAAAGATTGCAACGGCAAATCTCGTAAATATACGCCCGATGTTTTAGTAAGCTTTGGTGAACAAATCAAACCTCAAACCGTTTTGTACGAGGTGAAGTATCGTTCAGAACTGAAAGAAAAGTGGCAAGAGTTACGCCCAAAGTTTAAAGCAGGAATTCGCTTTGCAGCGCAACAGCACTGGAAGTTCAAACTGATCACCGATGTAGAAATCCGTACACCTCTACTTGATAACATTAAGTTCTTGATGCCTTTTATTAGGCAAGGCCCAGCTTCAGAAGAGTTTATGAACGTATTAGATTCAACATTATGTCGTTTGCAAAAAAGCACGCCGAAAACATTGCTGACAGAAATTTTTACAGATGAATGGAACCAAGCTCATTTAATGCCAACGCTTTGGTATTTAATCGGTACTCACCAGGTTGGATTTGAAAGTCACAAGAAACTAACTATGAATAGTCAAATTTGGAGTTTGCATAAATGAGTAGAAATGCAACACTAAGGTTTGAACCTGGTGAATGGGTTGTATATCAAGGTGAAAATTACTGCATTACCCGAGTTTTAGATCTATCTTCCGTCTTATTAATGCACGAGCGAAGCAAGCAACTTTGCCATGCAAGTGTGAATAAACTATCTCCGCTACCTGTCAGTAGTGAAAATCAAAACAAACCTGATTTGACGATCTTGGATGATAAGTGGGAAGAGGCCGTCAGGCGGTTTGAAATTATCAAACCATTATTAGATGCACCAGAACGAACTAGAGCGGTGGTGACCGAACATGCACAAAAACATAATTTGCATACAAATACGCTATATAACTGGTTAAAGAACTATCAAGAAACAGAGCTGTTAACTAGCCTATTGCCTAACAAGCGCAGAGATACAGGGGAAACAAAAGTCGTTCAAGAGGTAGAAGCTATTATTGCGAAAGCGATAGAGTCAGAATATTTAACAAAACAGAGGAAATCTCCCGCGAAAGTACATACAGAAGTTAAGCGGCTTTGCCATAACGCAGGCTTACAAGCGCCAGGGAAAAGCACGGTGTATCGACGCATTAAGCGGTTGCCGGCAAAGCAAGTAGTTAAAAAGCGAGAAGGGAGCAAACAAGCGGAGAAGGTTTACAATCCCATTGAAGGTGAATTTCCGGATGCAAATTTTCCTTATCAAGTTTTACAAATAGACCATACACCTATTGACCTGATTCTCGTCGATGACACTCATCGTCTCCCAATAGGCCGCCCGTGGATTACCCTTGCTATCGATGTCAATAGTCGTATGGTAGCAGGCTATTATGTATCGTTTGATCCGCCCGGTGCTCAAGCAACAGGACAATGTGTTTCAAATGCGATACTGCCCAAAGATAGCTGGTTAGCAAAACACAATATCCAAGCTGAATGGCCATGCTGGGGTATACCCGGAAAATTGCACATGGATAATGCAAAAGAATTTCGGGGAAAAATGCTGCAACGAGCCTGTCAGCAATATGGCATTGATATTGAATGGAGGCCTGTCGCCAAACCTCACTTTGGCAGTCATATCGAGCGATTATTAGGTACATTTTCAGAAACTATCCATGCTTTACCTGGAACAACATTCTCCAATACTCAACAAAAAGGCGAATATGATTCGGAAAAGAAATCAGCCTTAACGCTAAGCGAGTTTGAAGAATGGTTTGCTAACAAAATTAATTTGTATCACCATGATCTACACTCTGGTATTAAGATGCCGCCAATTGAGAAATACCGCCGAGGCATTTTAGGTACAGACGATGCACCAGGAATAGGCTTGCCTGCTCGTATCACAGATGAGTTGCGGTTACGACTTGACTTTATGCCGTTTATTGAACGCACAGTTCAGGACTATGGTGTGGTGATTGATGAAATTCATTATTACCATGATGTGCTTCGTCGATGGATTAATGCCAAAGATCCAGTTCACCCCAAAAACAAACGCAAGTTTATGTTCCGCAGAGATCCGCGAGATATTAGTTGCATTTGGTTTTTTGATCCTGAACTCAGCGAATATTATGCAATTCCTTATCGCAACATATCTGCCCCGCCCATGAGTATCTGGGAATTTCGAGAGGCTAAGCACATGGCCAAAGAAGACGGCAAAAATCATGTTGATGAAGATCAAATTTTTGCTGCATTAAATCGAATGCATGAAATTGTCGCTCAAGCCGAAACCAAAACAGCATCAGCTCGCAGAGCCACACAGCGTAGAAAGTTTGATCCAATTAACAACAATATCAGCAAGCCGTCCAACACGCCTCCAGAAAACATATCTACTCAACCAGAGTCAACGATACCTGCCATCGAACCATTTGATGACCTGGACGAGCTGATATGACCTCTCACTTGACAGATGCAACCGCACAGTTGCTCTCATTATCAAAAGAAGAGCGTATTCAAAAGGTTTGTTCGCCATGTTGGGTTGGCTACCCTCAAGCCAAGATAGTATTAAACCGACTGAATGATTTACTGGTTTATCCTAAGTCGCATCGCATGCCAAATTTATTGATCGTGGGGGATACCAATAATGGAAAAACGATGCTGGTGAAGCGTTTTTGTAATCAACACCAGCCAGAAGACAAACCCACTGAAGACGGAGTTAATGTTCCGGTGCTATATGTGCAAGCGCCTCCAGTGCCTGAAGAGGGCCGTTTCTTCAATGCGATACTGGAGCGCTTATTTGCACCTTTCAAACCTAATGACCGACTAGATCGAAAGCAATATCAGGTACTTAAATTACTGCGTTATGTGGAATTAAAAGTGTTGGTTATTGATGAAATTCACCATATTTTGGCGGGAAGTATGCATAAACAGCGCGCATTTTTGAATGTGATTAAATACCTGGGTAATGAATTGCAAATACCGATCGTTGCGGTAGGAACCAAAGATGCCTTTCGTGCGATACAAACAGACCCGCAACTGGCTAATCGCTTTGATCCAGCCTTGCTGCCAAAATGGAAATTGGATAATGATTATCTTCGATTATTAGTCAGCTTTGAACGATTACTGCCATTGCAAAATCCATCAAACTTGCACAGTAATGAATTATCTCGACAGCTATTTGTTATGAGCGAAGGCTATATTGGTGAATTAGCTAGATTAATCAGCCAGGCTGCAACACAAGCCATCAGAAACGACCAAGAACAGATTGATGTTGGTTTGCTTCAATCTCTAAACTGGGTTGCGCCTTCTTCTCGGAATCGCCAAATGTAAGATGATGCAATACACAAGCCAATACTGGCCAGCGCGTCCTAAATCATTAGAAAATGAACTGCTTTCTTCGTGGCTGGTACGCATTGCGCACGAGCACGGCTTAATACCTCAGTCGTTTTCATTCGCAATATTTGGTAGCCTTAAACAACTCTGGGGGCATGATATTGATCGCCATGCACCAGAATGGCTAATCGAAGAGCTTCATTGTCGAACTGGTGTGATGAAAACTGAAATTAAAGCGATGACAATGCAAGCTTATAAAGGCTGGCTGTATCCAGCCTATCACCCGTTTGGGCCGTTAAACTGGATTCTGCCACTCAAGCTTAAACCCAAACAAGGGAATGGCTATGGCTTGCAGTATTGTCCACAGTGCCTTGCGGAGGACGCTTTTCCATATTACAGAAAAGCATGGCGTACGGGCCTATGCACCTTCTGTCATCATCACCAGTGTTTGTTACAAGATCACTGTCCGACATGCCAAGCGAATTTACTCATTCACCAGCTTGATCCGTTGAAATCCTCTGCAGAGCATCCTGATTTACTACGGCATTGTTGGCAGTGTGATGCGGAATTAACAGATTTACCGAAAAAACACATAGACAGCGTTGATTCCGACTGGCTATCTGCGGTTAAAAGTCTGGATTTGCAAACACCAGATGTAGCATGTTTTGATTACAGCAAACTCAGTGTTATTCGACATTTCTGCGTCATTCTGGCTTCCCATCGTCTTGCACCAAAGCTATACCCCGCATTGTGCAAAAAACTACACTTGAAGCCTTATATCGACTTACCAGAAGAATCTCGGCACATAGAATCTTACCGTACCGATCATCGCCACCAAATTTTAACCATTGCTTGGTGGCTGTTAGATCAATGGCCGTCCAGATTAATTGATTGCTGGGAAAAACGACTGGTGCGATATAATGTGTTGTTAAAAGACTTTCATCGTGCGCCAGACTGGTATAGCCAAGTTATTAATACGCTGCCGGTTTGGCGACCGGCATAGAAATATCAACCCGCGATACAAGCTGGCTTTTAATAATGCTCAGCTATATATCCATACGCTTTTTCAAAAAGTGCCTGCTCTTTGTGAAGCTTGTATTTGAAAAGCGTTTGCCGGAGCACTTTCTGGATCTCCTTTTGCCCGGCATGCGTGCTTTGCCAGCCGTCGAATCGAGTGGCACGAACGATCTTGTCGATGTCCTCAATCACATTGGCTATGATCTGCGGAGTGGTGCCGTTCCTTAGTTCAAGGGATATTTCGGTCAGGGCCTGCTTGTCGTCTGGAATAACCTCTTCATGGGTCTCGTTTTCGAGACGGACCATTTCCCGGGCGGCATCTAGAAGCTCCTTCAGCCAATCGAGGCTGCTCAGAACACCAGCTTCGTATTTATCTTTAAGTCGCTCAAGGCGCTGTCCCAGCTCTTCAAAGCGAGGATCGTTTTTCGAGCGAACCTTTGCCATAAGTGACAGGTTTAGCTTTTTGGCCTTTTTCTTTTTATCTTCTTCGGTCAGTTCAAAGACCGATTCCGCATCCATGACCAGCTCGTCGATATCATCCCTGATGCGATCGATTTCGGTATTTTCATGGATCAGCTTGATGGTTTCCGGTCCAAGGGATTCCCAAAGCAGAGAGCCCAATCCACCGACAGGTTTAATCGACTCATAAACCTGCGCCAGCCAGCGATAGTCCTTACGGAAAGAATTCAGATATGGGTCAGGTGTAATCGCTTCCCAGAAGCGTTTCAATACATTGAACTGTGCGGCAAAGGCATCTTTCTTTTCATTGCCGACCAGACAATCCTGTGCGGCAATCAAGCCTTCATAACCTTCAACGGTTCGATCGACGCCCGGGAAATACTCCAGGCATTTTCCGATGGCTTCGGGGAACAGCTTTTTGAATGCCTCAACGCTCTCCACCACGCCTTCGATTTCCTTGGGATCGTAATCCAGTGCCTTGGCGACATTTTCAAACACCCCGAGGTAATAATAATCAGTCCGTGCTTTTGGGTGTCGCTGTAGAGGCGGTTGGTACGGCACATGGCCTGAAGTAGCGTGTGATCTTTGAGCGGTTTATCAAGATACATGCAGTAGCAGATCGGCGCATCGAATCCGGTAAGCAGCTTGGCGGTAACAATAATAACCTTGAGCGGATCGGTCGCATCTCGATAGCGGTCAAGCAACTGCTCCTGAACTTCCGGACTGGCATCAATTCCTTGCCTCCGCTTGAAGTCTCCCTTCTCAATGGGGAGTCCTAATTTCTGCCAATTAAGCCAGTCGGTTGCTATTTTCTTCGGCTTTCCGTTCTCGTCCGTTTCTTCTTCAATGGTACCTTGTGAAATGTTCATCACCACTTCAACAGCATCTTTGCCGAGGCGCTCACAAAGAAGATAGTACATCCGAACCACAGCCTCGCGGTCATAGACGACCACCATCCCTTTGAATTGTTTGGGCGCTACGTGGTTTTGATAATGGGTTGAAATATCCTCCGCGATTGCCGTTATGCGCTTAGGTGCTTTCAGCAGGTGCGCCAACTTTCCGGCTTTTTGAGAGATGAATCTCTTCTCTTCTTCATTGAGGTTATTCTGCTGCGCCAGCTCCTCAAATCCCTGATCGATGGTTTCCCGGTCGATGCGCAACTCAACCAAGCGAGGCTCGAATTTGACCGGCAGAGTCGCCTCATCACGAATCCACTTGTTATGTCTCATGCTTTTGTATCTCTATATCTACGCTCATTGTAATTACACTTCAAAATAAAAAACACAAACGACAATCATTATTATTTGCATTTATAAACAAGAATGATTATCATATTCATTATTCTGCTGAACAAAACGTTTTTTAGCGTTGGCAGAAGTCCTGTTTCCCAAACAAGTAGAAGAAATCAAGTGACTGTTAAAACAAGTAAAGCAACACATGCTGATGTAATCAATAAGTTTATGGAACTGTATTTAGATGTCTTTTCACATGATGGTTATGGCGAAATTCGTATGGAGCTTAAAACTTTGCGCCGAGGTCAAAAAGAATTGATTTTGCATTGTGGTAAGCAGCATCGTTATGTATTGGATTTTGATGCAGATTCATTAAAAGAATTGGCAGGCAGCAAAGTGGTGTAAGCCACGACAAAAGTTTTGTAAGGCGGTGTGGGTCCGCAATCTTTATTTATAAAACCCGCTTCGAGCACGGCTTCTGAGGGAGAAGCGTACCGAGCAAGAAGATTGGAAAATCATGTTAAACAATACTAAGGAAATTATTTCTCAATTTAAAGCGTTAGAAGTATCTGAAATCGAAAAAATCGAAGACAAAAAAATGCGTAAACAAGGTTTACGTTTAAAGCATAAACAGGCTGGTTTTACCTTGCTGGAGCTGTTGGTGGTCGTTGGTATTCTGGCGATTATCGGCGGTGCACTGGTCTCTTCGTTTGGTGGCCAAGAGAAAAAAGCTGCACAAGGTACCGCAACCAATGCGATTGCAGGTATTGAAAGTGCGATGCGTTCTTATCACGCCATTAACAAGCGTTTGCCAGATAATCTGGAGTCATTGGCGTGTCGTCCGGCCGGTGCGGCTCCAACAGCGATTAATAATGCGGGATCACCTGATTCGGCCATTACTACAACTGAGGCTTATAAATTTGGTGGTCTATCGAATGTGTCAGGTGTTGGTGGCGGTATGGGTAAAAAGCTGGCTGACAAGTTTAATCTAAGAGCTGCAACAGCGGAAGAAGTGACCGCACTGACAGAAGCTGGTGTTCTGAATGTACGTTATGCAGTAACGGCTGCTTGTGATAACGATATAGCAACGACAGAAACAGTGGCTACTATGGGTGGTATTACATTGGCAACAGGTACCATTGGTCAACATGCCTTAATTGATATGGATATTCCAAATCATGCATTTGAAGATCCTCGTCCAGATGGCGCAGATTGGAATAACCGTGGTCGTGGTTTCTCTGCCGCGTTAGCTACTGGTGAACCTATCATGATTTGGAATGGTGGCTCTGATGGCTATAACAATAAAAAGCTAGGTGCTGATGCAGATGCGGTGTTAGTTGGTTTGGGTATTGGTCAGGCTTCTGACTTTATTGGCAACCCTGATTCACCATATGCCAAAGCACCATTCTACGGTCAGATTGGTAAAGATAAATATGCGCATTATATCGCCTTGGTAAATATTGGTACCGATACTAATAGTGATGGTGATTTGGAAGCGGCCGATGGTGATACCGTGTTAGGTGAAGGCACCGCATATGTTCAAGCCGTAATCGACGCACGTGGTGACTTCCTGGATGAAGAAATCGCTGAGTTTAGCGGTCAAAAAACTTAATATTTAGTTAAGGCTTAACGGGGCAGTTCTTGCCCCGCTTTTAAGATGAAAAGTGTAAATAAAAAATGCTTAATGGCAGGGTTTACCCTGCTTGAATTGTTGGTTGTGGTCGGTATTTTGGCCGTCATTGCCGGGGTGTCGATTGCCAGCTTTGGTGAAACCGATGAACAGGCTCAGATCAAAGCGGCTAAATATGAGATGGAACAAATCCGGCGAGCGATTATGCGTTATAGACAAGATGTTGGTGTGCTGAATCAACCTGCCTCACCGGCGGATATGGAGTTTTTATACCAACAAGGGGCGGTTGATAGTTGGAATATTGATTATCAAACAGGTTGGCGTGGACCTTATTTAACCAGCGGAGATGGTGGTCTGGTTGATATGGGCGATGGGTTAAATAGTAATGGCACTGGTAGTCCGGTAGCAGGTTCTGCCAATACCTTGATTCGAGCAACCCCCGATCCATTTGTTTTGCCCTCGGTTGCTAATGGTGTGGCATGGCAAGTTGAGCCTTGCCAAGAAGACTCGGCTAACGATCGGTGTTTATTTGATTGGCGGTTTGTGGGGCAAGTAGATAATGATGAGCCACATGAACGCTTTGGTAGGCCTTATCTTTTGTTTGATTTAAATAATGGGAATGCTCGGATTGTCAGTATGGGGCCCAATGGTAAATACGATTTATCCGGTGGCGAAACTTGCCCGGTTGATAGCTCAGCGACTGACGACATTGTGTTATGCCTGCATTAAAGCAGGTGCTTTATGTATGCAGCGGATTGGATTAATGAATGAATAGATTATATGTAATGTTGTTGATTGGTTTGTTTGCTGGGCTACTGTCTCCGGTATTAAGCCTATCTGCTGAAAATTCTACCAAGCCACAGGTAGAACAGCAAAATCTGGATGAAATGATTACGCATTTTCGCAGTAAAGAAAAGCGCATCGAAATTACCTTATTCCGCCCAATGGCGTTTACGGCACAGTTAGTCAGCTTGCCAGAAAAGAAGAAAACAGACTATTTGCAAGGCTTGCTGCATGATTTTGTTAGCACCAACCCTCCCAGCGTAACCCATGGTATGCGAGTGCGTTCGGAGCAAGGCAAGGAATATCAATTATATGTCGCTGATGAATTAGTGCCGACTATGCAGGATCAATTAAAACAAGGTGATCAGCTGCAATTGCAAGCCTATCACGCCTATAACTCGCCAAATGGCCCTGCTTTATTGGTTTATCAATTTGAACGATTGGTGAAACCCGGTGTGGTCGATCAGTTGAAGGCATGGTGGGCAGATAAATGATTTTAGTTGGTGTCCGCCAGCAAGGTTTTACCTTGCTGGAAATGATTTTAGTGGTTTTTATTATGGGTACGCTGGCAACGATTTCATTGACGTTTATCGAGAATGAGGATCATCAGTTGCGTTATCAGCAGTCATTGCAAAAGTTAGATCTCATTGGTCATGCCTTGTTACAAACTTATGATTATCAAGGCCAGCAGTTAATGTCAGGATTTGTTTTAGATAATGGGAAAACGCCGCCTGTAGCGACTGATCCAGAGCTAAAGCCTTTGTTGGCATTAGATACAACAGCCGGTGGGTGGGCTGAAAGTTCGGGTAATAGCTGGTTAAGTTATAGCGATATACAGCCGTATTATGAAAATGATACGCTGATTCACCAACTCAGTACGAATTACCTGATAGCTAAAGGCTATCGTAATGGGTATATCAATCAGTTTATCGACTCAGCTGGAAAGTTTAGGGATAACTGGGGACGTGAGTTTGATATTGATATGACCTCTAGTTATCAATACACCCTGTTAGCTCACACAGGGGCTGGCTTGAGCGCTATTTCTCGTTCACTTGAGAATAGTGACTGGCAGGTTAGTTTGTCCGATCTTGCAATTACCGTCAGCAATAATACAGGTGTTGCTTTTGACAATAGTTATAAGGCGGCAATTCTAGTCTTTCGCAATGCAGCAGTTGCTAATGCACAAGGCCGTTGGGAAACCTATTATTTCGATCTCAATACGTTGGCTGATGGCGATAGTCTAAGCAGTTTTGCGGGTAGCTGGCGACAAGATAATGCGGCGATTACAGGAAGCAGCAAGATTCCGGTGGGCACACATCCGGTTGTGGTTATTCAAGAAAATAGCGGTACAGATTGGGTAAAAGCACATCAGTTACTCACGATTTATCCACGCAGCACTGTGGCCTCTGTATCACTGGAAGTTAACTAATGAAACAAGAGTTAACTAAGCGATCCTGGAAGTCGCGCTTTACTCGGCCCACGAGCAATCATCGTGTATTACTGGTTGAAACGGATGGTTTCACCGTACAGGCATTATTGTGTGAGCGTCATGGCGCTAAGTTGCATATAGTGAGCCAGTTGCAAACACGTGTGTTAGAGCCTAAGGCTGCGGTGGCAGATTTGTGTCAGCAGTTAAAACAGCAAAACGTGCCATTGCCTAAGCGAGCTTTGCTGGTGAGTAGTCAGATTATTCCTGCGTTATTGGATTTGCCGTTATCCGGTGAGCAAAAGCTGGCGAAAGCTAAGATGCAAGAGCTGGTGCGTTGGGAAATGGAAGCCTTGTTAAGTGAGCAACTTTCACAATGGAATTTAGGCTGGATTTTAATCGGGCGCGGTTATATTTCAGAGCAACAGCGCGATCAGATTTTAGATGATTTAACCGAGCATAAGCTGGCGGCACAGGCAAACGGTGGACGTATGACGCCGCGCTTTGGCGAAGAAGCGTTAAAGCGTCAGTGGATTAAACGAGAACAGTTGGAAGAATGTCTGGCTTTGCAAGAGTCGTTGCATTTATTGGATGGTCAGGTTGAATGCAATTGGTTAACAGCGCCGACTCAGCATGGACGTCAGCCAGGGTTATGGCTTGGGGTGGCGATGAATTCAATTATGCATCAAAGCTGGGTGAGTGCTTTTGAAGCGAATCAGATGCGTTTGGATGGTTTGTATCCGGCAACCAGTGCCGGCTTGTTAAGTAAACAAAAAGAAGCTGCTTTCTTGATTGAAATTCAACCAGGGCAAGTATGTTGTAGCCGACTTGAACAGGGAGAAATTACTTGGCTAGGTATTTTGAAATGTTGTGATCATAGTGTAACGGCCGATGAAATTGTGAATTTGTGCCAAGGGGTACTGGATAGTCAGATTACTCAACTGTGTGTTACGGGGCGACATTCACGTCTGGCTGAACTAGGGCAGGAACTATCGTTATTACTGGAACGTCCGCTAGCCAGTATTCATCAATTGTTGCAGCCTCACTGCGTTAGTGCTGAAGAAAGTGATTTTTCTTTGTATAGCAACCTGTTGGTTGCAGGGCTGAACGATGCGGGAGAATTGGGAGAATACGCCGCAATTTTCCTGGCAGGTTCATTGCCGCCACCACCTTTTTATCAGCAGGCTGTCGTGCAAAAGTCCGCGATTGCCGCTAGTTTTATTTTGGGCATATTGGCGACGGAAGGTTGGTTTTATTGGCAACAGCAATCTGTCTCGGCTGAGATTGCGACCAATGAAGACAAAACCCGCCAGATTTTAGTGGTTAATGAATCGTTGGAAGGCAAAGATAAGGCCTACAAAGATCTTAAGCAGCAATTGGCTACATGGGAACGGCAATATAATAACTTTAGTGCGCGCAAGCAGGCAGTTGAATCGGTATTAATCAAGCGTCAGCAATTTGTTGAGGATTTGTTACCGCTGATTTCGCAAAGCATCCCAGCCGAGGTGATGCTAATGTCGATTGAAGAGCAGGAATGGTATCAATTTAAGTTGGATGGTTGGAGTTTGAGTCAGGAAGCGGTAGAAAGTTTTAATGAGCGCTTAACAGGTGCTTTACAGGATTGGCAACTTTATATTGCAGATAGTCCTAGCGAATATTCAGAGCGGGATGGTGTGCAAGGTTATCGTTTTTCATTTGTAATACAGACACGAGCAGTGAGTAAACGGGGAAGTTGATGAAAAGTGTTGCACTAAAGCCCCGTTCATCGCGTGAACGTGTATTGATTTTGGTTCTCGGTTTTTCGGTGGTGGTTGCTGCTTATGCCATGTTACGCATACAGCCACTCAAAACAGAAATGTTGGTCTTGGAAGAGCTGCTGAAACAAAGCCAACAGGACTTAAAAGAGGCTAAACCATTGCGCCCTGGCGGACAGAATCATGACAAGTTGCAAAGTAAACTGGATGAATTAAAGCAACAGGTCAAGGCGGCTCAGAATACGCTAGAAGGTTTTGAAAATAGTTTTGCTGATTTAAGCCAAAGCGATGTGGTACCAGTGATGCGTAAACAGATTACGCGTCTGGCGAGTGAGCTGCAATTACGGGTGTTGCGTATTAACGCATCTAGTATGGATTTAACACGTCTCGCAGAGACCAAGGTGCAAAATTGGCAGCCAGCAGAGCTTTCATTATTAAACCGTCGTTTATTTGATTTGGAAATCAGCGGGGGTTTTTTTCAGCTCAAACAGTTTATTGCTCAACTTAAGCAATTACCGCATGCCGTCGTCGTAACCCGCTTTAGCGTTGATCGCACAGAAGCTGGCGAGCCGCTACATGCCAAATTGACGTTGGCATTTTAGGAGTAACTATGACTTACGGACTGACTGAATTTGAGCATTTATTATTACAAACCTTGCCGTTAGGTGCTTCGGATATTCATCTTTCACAAGAGTGTTATCCCACTTATCGTATTGGCGGTGAGTTACATCCGCAAGCTCAGTTTGAAGAACTCAGCGCCCAACAAATACAAGAAATGATGGATGCATTGCTCAACGAAACGCGACAAGCATTGTTTGCTCAGCAAGGCAGTTTGGATATGAGCTATAGCTGCGAGGGACATCGTTTTCGTATTAATGTGTATCGCGAGCGCGGAGCGATTGCGGTAGCCGCCCGTCGTTTAGATGGGCAGTTCCAGGCGCTGGCTGATTTACGCCTGCCCAAGCAACTCGCACAGTTAACGAGCTATCACGATGGTCTGGTATTAGTTACCGGGGCAACGGGTAGTGGTAAATCAACAACCCTAGCCAGCTTGATTAATATAATTAACCAACAACGGCGCTGTCATATTCTGACCTTGGAAGATCCCGTTGAGTATATTCATTGCAATCAATTGTCTACGGTGCATCAACGCGAAATTGGCGACGATGCACCCAGTTTTGCGCAGGCCATTAAGGACTCATTACGTGAAGACCCCGATGTGATCTTGCTAGGGGAAATGCGGGATTGTGACACCATGCGTTCTGCCTTAATGGCGGCTGAAACCGGGCATTTAGTATTTTCAACACTACATACGAACGATGCCATAGGCGTGATTGATCGTTTGGTCGGCGCCTTTCCTGGCAATGAACAAGATGGTGTGCGTAAACAGTTATCAATGGTATTAAGGGCAGTTGTGACTCAACGCCTGATTCGCTCAGATATTCAGGATGGGCGAGTGCCGGTAAACGAGGTGTTAATTGTGAACAATGCCATAGCCAGTTTAATACGCAACCATAAGCCAGAGCAGATTCGTTCACTGATGGAGTCAGGTCGCACGGTGGGCAATATGACACTGGAACATGCTTTGGCTGAACGAGTAAGAGAGCGCTTAATTAGTAAAGAACTGGCTTTGAAATATACGCCAAGGCCGGAAAACCTAGAGGATGTATTGCGGGTATTACAGCAACAGTCACATCAACGCTTGGGAGCAATGGATGTTGCGTGACACCAGCTTGATTAATGCCGCCATAGAGCAAGGTGTGCTGGAGGCAAAACAAGTGGCCGATTGGCAAATTCAGGCCAGACGTGAACGACGTGAGCTTATGCGTTTGATTTGTTTTGCTAGCCGCACACCATTAATGGCGCTGTATCAAGCTTATGCCGAATTACATGATTTACGTTTTGTGTCTGGTTCGCTGTCGATTGATATAGCTTTGCTACGTAAATTACCTCGCACCTTATATGAACGACGCTTAATTTTGCCATTGCAAAAACAAGAGGCAGAGGGGCCGGTTTGTATTGCAGTAGCGAATCCAGAAGATTTATCAGCTATAGAGCAGGCTCGTCGTTTACTGGGCTCTACAATAAAGGTGGTGTTAGCCATGCCATTGCAATTGCAGCGAGCATTGAATGGCGTTGAACTGCCGGGTATGAATGAAGTCGGGCAAGGCGGTACATCAGAAATTGATCCGGTTAAGGTGTTAAATGAACTGTTTGATGAAGCGTACTTATTACGCGCCTCAGATATTCATTTTGAACCCTTGCCAGAAGCTATGCAGATACGCTTGCGGGTAGACGGACATCTGCAAATTTATTATCAGCAGTTCAATCAAGCAGATGGTTTAAGTTTGATGAGCCGTTTAAAAGTATTGGCTGGGCTGGATATTGCTGAGCAACGTATGCCGCAAGATGGCAATCTGACCCATTATTTAACGGAGGTAGATAATAGCTTTGATGTACGGGTTGCTACATTACCGACACGCTTTGGCGAACGTGCCACCTTGCGCTTGCTGGGGTCGGATAGCAGTGTATTACGTTTATCTCAGATCGGTTTTTCTACCGCTAATCTACAGCGTTTTCAAGAAACCATACGCCGCCCGTTTGGCATGGTGTTGGTTACTGGCCCGACTGGTAGCGGTAAATCAACCACCTTATATGCTGCACTTCAGGAAATTGCTAAAGATGATGTGAATGTGATGACAGCAGAAGACCCGGTAGAGTATGTAATGCCGGGCATATCTCAGGTGCATGTCAGCAGTAAAGTTTCATTCTCATCCGCGTTGCGTTCTTTTTTACGACATGACCCCGATGTGATTATGGTGGGCGAAATTCGTGACGGTGAGACTGCCAATATTGCGATGAAGGCAGCTATGACCGGGCATTTGGTGTTTTCTACGGTACATACCAATTCGGCGATCTCTACGATTAGTCGCTTGGCCGATATGGGTGTGGAACGC
This sequence comes from uncultured beta proteobacterium, assembly GCA_942490555.1. Classification (GTDB taxonomy): domain Bacteria; phylum Pseudomonadota; class Gammaproteobacteria; order Burkholderiales; family Gallionellaceae; genus Gallionella. The sequence continues at coordinate 82,612 of CALNXP010000001.1, forward strand.
TTTATGATCGGCTCTACGCTGATCGCAGTGATTGCTCAACGGTTAGTACGACGCTTATGTCCTAGCTGCAAGCAATCTTATGTTATTAACGATAGACAGCAACAGTTTTTGGGTTGCGCTTCTGATACCTTGCTTTATCGTTCGGTGGGTTGTGCACATTGTATGGGGAGCGGTTATAAAGGTCGTATAGCCTTGTTTGAGACCTTATGGGTGGATGCGGATCTGGCTGAGTTAATTGCTCAAGGCGCTGATGAAGCCAGCATACGCCAACACGCTTCACAATTTGCCAGCTTATCGCAAGATGGACAAGAAAAATTATTAGCTGGGCTGACTTCCTGGGAAGAACTGGTCAAATTAGCTTTAGTACCTCATCTAGCCAACATTGAGGTGAGCGTATGAACCGCTATCGTTATACCGCGCTGAATAAAGGTGGCCAGCAACAGCAAGGTGAAATGGAAGCCGCAAGTGAACAAGCCTTGGGTCAACATTTGCGTGGGCAAGGCTTGTTTGTGTTGGAGGTTGAATCGCTGAATAGCTTTGATACTCAAGATGCGCTGCAGTCTTTACAGCAACTTAAACAAATGTTGGCAAGCTTGTTACCGGTTACCGCGACTCAGAAAATTTTCTTTTTTCGCCAAATTTCCTTGATGCTGCGCTCGGGTTTGTCGTTAACTGATGCCTTAAAAACGGTAACTAATTTAACCAGTGGACGTCTAAAAATATCGGTTGGTCAGATGTTAGAAGATGTACAGTTTGGTGAGCGCTTTTCTGTGGCCATTTCCAAGCAACAAGGTTTGTTTCCAGAAATGGCGGAACACATGATTCGAAGTGCTGAGGCCAGTGGTCAGTTAGATGAGGTGATGTTGCGTATTGCCAATCATATGGAACAAAAGGCAGATCTGAAACGAGAAATTCAGCAAGCTATGTTCTATCCGATTATTACCATGTTGTTAGGCGCGGTGATTTTTGTATTTTTGGTAACCGGTATTATTCCTAAATTTGCCAAGTTCTTTGAAAATTCAGGCAAACCGATTCCACCAGAAACGCAGTCTTTACTGGACTTATCTGCTTTTATGATTCAGTGGGGGCCATGGATTGCTGGATTGTTGGTCATTATTTTATCGACCATTGTTTATGCGTATGGCAAGCCAACCGGACGCTTAATCATCGACCGTATATTGTTACAGGTTCCATTAATTGGTTCGATTATTTCATTAGGCGCGATGGCTCAAGCGGCATGGAGCCTAGCGATGTTATTACGCTCCGGTTTGCCGTTGGTTGATTCGCTGACTATTGTGAAGCAGCTTATGCCCAATCGTATGATTAGTGGTGCCTTTGAACAGGCATGTGAATCGGTGTTACATGGCCGAGATCTGGAGCGCAGTTTAAGGTCGCCTTATATCACGCCATTGATGCGTCAATTAGCCGCGGTGGGTGAACAGTCCGGTAGTTTAGATCAGGTGATGGCAGAGGCTGGCGCTTATTATCAACAGGCTTTGACTGCCAAAAATAAGTTATTAGGCAAGCTGATTGAACCGGCTTCTATCTTAATCATTGGCGGTATGGTGGCTTATGTCTATATCTCTTTCTTTAAATCCATTTTTGCAATTTCTGGAGGCTAGTTTGCCAAGGTTTTTCATTTTTCTTATTGGCTATGCATGGCTTGGATCAGCTCAAGCAAATGATGCTAGCCAAGGCTTATTGGAACAATTACCAGAAGTGGTCAATATGTTGCAACAGCATCAGGCTCGTACTCAGACTGCGATCCAAGGCCAAAACCAACATTTAACAACGGAGGAAATTCGGCGAGAACACTTTTTGGTTGAACCACAGGCATATCAGGCGGGTGCTCGAGATCCGTTCAGTGCCACACCTGAAATGCAGCAATTTGAATCAGAGCAAAACGGTGGGCATGTATTTCAACGTAGTGCGGGTTTATACAAGATTCCATCACTGAAATTAAAAGGGGTGCTGACACGATCTGCAGGAAGTGAACCCTTGGCTTTATTGGAGATAGCTGGGCGAGACGTGTATATGGTCAGCAATGGTGATGAAATCAGTTTTGATCCGGTTAACCCGGCTCAGGTGTTGAAGATACAGAAAATCTCTCAGCTGAGTGTGGTGGTTGAAGTTGGTACTTTAGGTGATGTAATGGTGGTTAGATGATGAAGGTAATAAAGAAATGGCTGGGCCTTTGCTTGGTGCTATTGATGACGACATCGGTTTATGCAGTGTCGGATAGTGAGCAAAAGATTGATAAGTTAGAGTTAAAAGATAGCAAAATTGTTGATGCGGTACGGATGATTGCCGAGCTGTACAATGTCAATATTGTCGCGACAGAAGAAGCCTCTAATAAAGAAGTTACCTTGTTTTTACGAGATGTTACCGTTAAACAGGCCATAGAAACCTTATGCAAAATTACAGGTTTATGGTATCGCTATGATACGGAATCTCGTACTTTTAGAATTATGCAGATCGATGAATATAACCGTGACCTGGTGATTCATCGCGATGAGAAAACGAAGGTGTTTACCTTAAAAAGTCCTAATGTAGACTTGGTTGCTCAATCGATTGCAAATCTTTATGGCGAGCGTGTCACATTGAGTCAGTCTGGGGAAATGGCTGCCGGGTCAAATTCAAGTGGTTCATCGCAAAATGACAATGGCAGCAACACCAATTCATCGCAAAATCGCAGTCAGGGAGCTGGGAATAGTCAGACAAAACAATCAACAGATCGTGAACTCAGTGTAGAACAACTTGCAGCACTTTCATTGAATGGCATAGGCGGTCATTTGCTGAACGCACCAGATGTTCAGAAATTATCAGCGCAGCAGGAATATATTTATGTGACTACAGTACCTGAGCATAATTTGTTGGTCGTGCGTACCAGTGATTTGTATGCCTTACAAGATATTGAAAGCCTGGTTGCCTCTTTAGATAGACAGGTGCCGCAAGTGCTTCTGGAAATGAAAATATTGGATGTATTGGTCGGAGATGATTTCAGTTCGGTATTTAATTTCGGCATTACCTCGCCATCATTGACTGGCGATAGCACGAACCCGGTGTTATTGGGTAACAATGCGTTAATTAATGGTAGTTTTGTATTCGAATTTTTAAATGATCGACTACGCGCCAATATTGAGTTTTTTGAACAAAATAACCGGGTCAAAATTCAATCTACACCGATGGTATTGGCATCTAATAATCGACCCGCTAAATTGTTTGTAGGTGAAGAACGAGTCATTGTAACGGGTTACGAAACCACAGAAATCAGTAACAGTGGTGATAATGTTTCGGTAACAACAGCGAATATCGTACCGCAAACGGAAACCAAGTCGATTGGAAATGTAATTGAAATCACGCCTTATATTAATAGCGACAATACCATTACCTTGTCACTCAAACAGGAAAATTCGGCAGTCAGAGAAGGTGGCGCATCGATAGCAGTGGTATCTGGCGGACAGGTCTTACAGCTACCAATGGATACGATTCGTAATGCTACGTTGGAAGGTACAATTATTGCCAAAAACAACTTAACCATAGCAGTGGGTGGACTGGTTAGAGAAACCCGTTCTGATTTTGAAAGACGAGTGCCAGGCTTATCTGATGTACCCGGATTGGGGCGTGCGTTTACCTCTACTAAAGAAAGCTCAGAGCGTAGCGAACTGATTTTAATGATTACACCTCGCTTGATAGAAACCAATCACAATGCCTTACTTGCAAAACAAACAGAAGTCATGGAAGAGGCATTACGCTGTGGCAGCCTTTGTAGACATTAGGAGTTTAGAATGAAAAAAATAAGCTTGATAGTAGGTATTATGACGCTTCTAGCTGGCTGTTCTGCGCCTGCACCAAAACAGGAATTGTTAAAAGAGAATGCCAGAAGTCAATTGATACACAGTTATTGCTACCAATATCGCTACGGTAGCTATAGCGCAGAGAAAAATGATGACCTGGCTAAATTATGGTGTGAACAAGGAGCAGAATTAGGGATTGCCAGCTCCCAGGTGTTATTGGCTGAGCTTTATTTAGCAGGGCTCAGTGTAGATAAAGACTTGGACAAAGCCAAATACTGGTATCAGCAAGCCGCTAAGCAACAGCATCCTCATGCGCAAAAAATGTTAGTTCATTTAGGGGAGAAAACTATATCTGAGTAAGACAGGGATACGTTGGTATCCCTATTTCTTCGTTTTGTGGACTAAACAAGCTTAGCGTACGATAGGCCGGAAGCACTTCAAGTCCTGCAACTAGAAGCTTGTACATATTAATCTAACTCTAAACAAGTTCCATGATGAGTGGAATCATTAATTATTTTGTAAGAATCAACTTCCCTTGCTTCGTTTTCCTTAACGTATAAATTTCGCCATTATGAAGAATCTGCACTTGTTGATTCTTGCCTAACAACTGCTCACTTTTAATAACTTGTTGATGTTTCTCTGCATTCACTTTTGGTGTGTCCATAATTGTTCCTGAATTGTTTTTTTTAGACTAAACATTCTTGTTAATAATGTCAATGCAAATGATAATTACTTGCATTTGTGTGTTTGTTTGTTAAAATTAGATCCATCTTGTTTAGCCACCCAGGCATTTCTCTCCTGAATTGAACAGGTATGCGCATATCTCAAAACGCGGTTGAATTGCGACATACTTATTTAGTCTTTCATTTACCCAGGCAGCCAAAACAGTACATTTATTTTTCAAGGAATGAAATGGCGATAGCAGTCTAAATCATCGACAAAACAAGCGGGTGTAGCTTGTCGGTCGCTGTTTGTATATGTGGTGCAGCGTCATTGATATTCATATCAAACAGGATTTATCATGAATAAAAAATTACTTACTAACTTAATTATCAGCACGTCTGTACTGTCTATGGTTGGTTGCGGTAGCAATGATTCTGCTATAGATAGCAAGGTATCGTTGGGTGAAAAATTATTTAACGATGTCAGTTTGTCCCGTGATGGCACACAATCCTGTGCGACTTGTCACGATATTAACCATGCCTTTATTGATCCTAGAATCAATAAAACCAGCGCTGATTCACAAACGCCTGGTGCCGTGTCTTTAGGGCAGGATGATATTGCTTTAGGTGATCGCAATACCCCATCTGCTGCTTATATGGCATTTGTACCAGAATTCCATTTTGATGATGCAGAAGGCTTATTTGTTGGTGGACAGTTTTTAGATGGGCGGGCTAGTAACTTAGTTGAACAAGCGAAACAGCCGTTTTTAAATGAAGTTGAAATGCAAACAACAAAAGAGGATGTTGTCGCCAAAGTGCAGGAAAAATATCGTGCGTCCTTCGAAGCGTTATATGGTGCCGACATTTTTGATGATACCGAGCGAGCGTTTAATGCGGTTGCTGATAGTATTGCCGAATTCGAAAAAACAGATGTTTTTGCTCCCTTTGATTCCAAATTTGACCGAGTCTTACGTGGAGAAACCACATTCACAGACACAGAGCAACGTGGCCATGATTTGTTTGTTGCTGAAGACAAAGCCAACTGTGCAGCCTGTCATCCAGTGCCAGATATTAATAGCAGTAAGCAAGACAGTTTATTTACCGACTTTACCTATGACAACTTGGGGGTGCCAAAGAATACTGTAGTCAGAGCGAATAATGGTAAAGGTATGAGCTTTATTGATAATGGATTATTTGATAATGAAGCAGTTGATGATACTGAACTAAAGGGCGCTTTCCGAGTATCCAGTCTGCGTAATATCGCTGTAACAGGGCCTTATATGCATAATGGCGCATTCAAAAATTTAAGTACCGTTGTTCACTTTTATAATTCTCGTGATGTAGCTGGCGCACTTAATCCCGAAACCAATGCGCCATGGGAAACCTCTGAAGTTGATGCGACTAAAAATACAGAAGAGCTAGGTGACCTGGGGCTGACAGACCAAGAAATCAATGACATCGTTGCGTTTATGAGAACGTTGACAGATGAACGATATGAACACTTGATGCCATAGGTAATGTAAAACGGCAGAACTGACTTTCTGCCGTTTCACATTTAAGTATGGGCTCGAAGTCTCCTTATATTTGTGACTGCAAATAATTATGTTGCCCTATACGATCAATTAATCCCAGTTGTTTTTCTAACCAGTAAGCATGGTCTTCTTCGGTGTCTGCTAACATCACTTCCAGAATTCCACGTGTTTGGTAGTCTTGTTCTTTTTCACATAAAGCGATGGCTTTTTTCAAATCGGCGACAACTTGAAGCTCCAGATTCAGATCACTGGTCAGCATCGCTTTAACGTCTCTGCCAACGTTAATCTGCGGGCGTGTCACCAAATCAGGCGTGCCTTCTAAAAACAGAATGCGTTTAATTAAAGCATCCGCATGTTGTTTTTCATCATCCATCTCATGATCAATACGCTCATAAAGCTTAGTTAGACCCCAGTCTTCGTACATGCGTGAATGAATGAAATATTGGTCCATTGCTGCCAGTTCACCAGCTAACAGTGCATTTAATGTGTCGATAATTTTTTGATTGCCTTTCATCTTCTTCTCCTAAACCATGCTTTGCAGGTAGTTTTCCATGCCGGTGCTATCTATCAATGAGAATTGGGTTTCTAACCAGTCTATGTATTCTTCGGTGTGTTCCAGAAGGTCTTCTAGTAAGTCACGAGATACATAGTCTTGAGCTGTTTCACAGTCACTGATAGTGCTGACCAGTTGTTTTCGAATATCCATCATTAACGATAAATCGCTAGTCAGCATTTCTTTGGGGTCTTCACCTATATGCAGTTTTCCTAGGTCTTGTAGGTTTGGCAGGCCTTCTAAAAACAAAACGCGTTCAATTAACGCGTCTGCTTGTTTCATTGCTTTAATGGATGCCTTATAAGTATGCTCATTCAAGCCATTTAACCCCCAGTTTTTGTACATACGAGCATGTAAGAAGAACTGGTTGGTTGATGTTAATTCATTTTTGAGCGCTTTATTTAATAACTTTAAAGTCTCTTTGTTACCTTTCATATCTTGTACTCCGAAAGAATAAGAAAGGCAGCACTTGAAAAGGAGAGGCAAATAAGTGCTGCCGAGAGGGAAGCTTAAGGTATTTAGATTGGAATTGCATTAGAAAATGCGATAGAGCAAGGAGCGATGTTCAATTGTTTCTGTTCATTCAATATTTTTTTAGTACATTTTCCACACTGACCACATTGCTTAATAATGCCTAACTCATTACTAAGTTTGCGAAGCGTATTAGCCCCATCATCAATTGCTTGTTTAATTTCTCTGTCTGTGACTTGTTCGCAAATACAAATATACATGGCCTATCCAATCGTTACGAATTACTACGCTTAATTATAAATACGAATTGTTATCAATTGCAAATAAAATTTGTAATTGAACCTTAATGAAGTCACTATCCTTTAAATGATGGCTGATATCTTCACTCTGAAATATCAACGCTATTCAAGTCATCAGTCACCTTCTTTGCATAGCTAACCGCACTACTAATGGTTCCTCTACTGCATTTCAACATTTTCTGTACCTGGCTCCAAGAGCTGCCACTGGCTAACAATCGATTAATCGCGTTATATCTTTCAGTATCGGCTTTACGTCCGGTTCTGTCGCATTAAGCGTTTTTCGTCCAAATCGCTCATTGATTTCATTGAAGAAAAATTGCCAGAAATTACTTAATGCGACAGAACCAATATTATTCATGAATGCACCAGGCTAATCTCGAATGCGATTATTTACTTCAATTCTGAACTGTTATCATCAATCATAGATAACACGGATAACCTGACTAACGAGCAGCTGCAAGCCCTCAAGAAAATTTCACCGGTAGCCTGGCAGCATATAAACCTATATGGCCGATTTGAATTTGAGGAACTACCCGCTGAGTTTGCTTATGAAAAATTTGTTGACTCTATCCGAATGAGTTTTGCGGAATACAATAACCATGTTAGATAGTCGGAATAATTTTACTATTTTGGGGGATGGGCAAAAATGGCCGTATAGCCAATTTTTCCACTTGATGGTTGGTGAAAGAGATCCTTCCTAGATCGCTACAGCCCGGTCCATAAACATGTCTGATTGCATGAAGAAAGGCAGCAGTCCTGGAATGATTTTGCCGACCACCTCTTCGAGAACCATGGCGTGCGCCGAGCAGATGCCTTCAAAGTCAGCAACAGCGACTTTTTTCTGATAGGCACGCCGTTTACCAAAGATTATCTGGCCCGGCCGTTCCGACAACACCTTCATAGAGGACCACATAAAGTGGCACCATCAATGATTCGGCAATAGCTTCCGCCAGTGATGTTTTGCCATTTCCGGGAGGCCCAATCAGAAGAACCCGGTTGCGAGGTTCTAAGCTGTACGAGCGCAACAAATCGGCTCGGTGGTGTTCCTGCACCACTTCCCGACAAATTTGCTTCACATCATCGGGAAGAATCAGGTCATCCAATCGTTTTTGTGGTGAAATTTCATGTAGCAGATTATCAATCCGTTGCGTCGAAAGCGGTGAGACTGTTCTGTTGGCCATCGGCTTGCTTTCTGTTTCTGAGTGCAGAAGCAAATTTTCGAGTTTGTTCGCCAAAACAGTATGCTGCTTGGCGCGTTCTTCGGCAATGATACTTTCGGTCACTTTTCGGAAGCGGGTCTTGTCACCACTTACTCCGAATTTAACCAAGCTGGTTAATAAGTCAGCTCTTGCCATGAGTTATCTCCATTGTTTTCATTCTTTTTCTGCTGCCCTAAAGTACACTAAATGTGCCAGCAGGCCTAATTCGACCATATTAATTTTGAATATATTGATATAGTGAGGCTGTTTTTTGTTCAAATCAATTTACTCCTTGAATAATTTGATTTTAGAAAAGATATTATCCGCTAACGCTTCAATTTTTGCACTTGAATGCTTTACCCTTTCATACTGAACAGGCTGTAACGAGCGTTGACTAACATTTCCCCATGTTCCCTGCGCAAATGAAAGACCCGTTAAAATCGTTTTTAATTTATCGTTTGTAATTTTCAATCCACTAGGATAAGCCAGCAGCCCCATAGGAAAACTATCTCCTGCTCTATGCTCAAACTCAACCAAACTATACCAGCACCCCTGATATTCAATATCCACGATAACCACGGCTCTACGAGAGTATGTGCGGGAATTTTTGTAGCTCCATTGTGCTTGACCAGAGGGTTTAATGAATGGCATCCATGCAATGTCTGGTGTTTTGGTTCTAATGGTAGCGGTAATGCCTGTTCGAGTGTTTAATTCTTTAACAAGTGAATTAATCAGCTCAAAGCTCGCCTCTAGTGCTTTTTCCCGTTTTTTTCCTGTTTGAACTTGAGCCGATGTAACGCCTGTATTTTGATAGCTGCCATCACCTGTACCTAATTGGCTAGTGGCTGTATTCGCATAACGCGTTGCCTTGGTATTTATATATTCATTGCTGTCTTTTACAGGTTCAATTTGGTCAATTTTGTTTACAAAAGAAAAACGATCTACCGGCCTTGAGAGTAATACCTGCTGTATGCTGATATCTGGTTCTTCTGCGCTTTGCAACTCTCCATGCGTTGCTTCATCTCTCTGCCGAATATAGGCCGGCTTATCATCTTCATTTTTTTGTTCATCATCATGATTAATGCGAGTATTGTCATTATCCTTACCAAGAACAATAGATTCATAGGGAAATGGTGCACTACAGCCTTGAATAGACAATACCAGCTTTGTCCACTTTTCTTGTCCGTTCTCATCACGGTAGGGTAGCCGTTTTATCAATGCTTTCCAGTTTGTTGTGCCTTTAAAAGGAAAATAGGATTCTGGCCACCCAAAAGATTCGCCGGTTGCAAAAGCTTTAATCAATGAATCATGGATTCTATCGACAGAGTTCTTGGCTAACGGACTACTTAATATGCGAGCAATGATGAGTGAATCAACGTCATCAAAGTGTTTACGGCGTTTAATCACAAACTCGCGTTCTTCTTTGTTAAAAGCGGTTTCCTGTAGATTGACGATGGAATCTAACGCGTGTTTAAAATCACCTTTAAAAATTGCTTTACTCAGATCACTGGAGGTTGCGTAATAAAAACGAATAAGCTCGGCTGTCGGCACGATGATGCCAAAAGGGTCACCTTCGTATTCAATTGCCAGGCAATTGGCATTTAGGCCTGCACCCAAACGGTAATAATAGCGATTGATTAAGTTGTTTTCTCCAAACTTATGACTCGCTTTAATTTGTTGAACTTTTTCTTTGGAAATATGGATGTTTTTGAAAGTGTGTCGCTCTCCAGCAACTTGAGATAACGGAAGCTTATTTTTCCATAGCGAGCCAATGCTCAGTAATGGCAATTGCCCAACACCAACATGGATAATTTTTTGTTCATCGCCACAAACAGATTGCTGGCTGGCATAGTTTTTGATAACTCCATCAGTGACGGGACTAATAAAGATGCCAATCTTCGGTTCAGTGGGTACATTTACGTCATAGCTAACGCCACCAAACCAATCAACCCGCCAGACTCGCCCGTCACCTGGCATTTCTTTGATTGGAATTGGATTGGCGGCTGGAAATTTCACCCCAGCCCCTCAGTACAAAATAGCGTGAACCAGTACAATTTATCGTGACCTAGTACAATTTATCGTGATTCTTCATAACAGCGCCAGCCTGTTCGGCCTGTACGTCGGCAAAGTAGCTGCTGCGTACCATGGGGCCGCAGGCGGCGTGGGCGAAGCCCATTTGCTTGGCCTTGGCTTCAAACATATCAAATATTTCCGGCTCCACATAACGCAATACCGGCAAATGACCGTCCGAAGGTTGCAGATACTGGCCTATGGTCAGCATATTCACCCCGTGATTGCGCAGATCCTGCATCACCTGCAGCACTTCGTCATCGCTTTCCCCCAGGCCGACCATCAAACCAGACTTGGTTGCCACCTCGGGATAGCGCTGTTTAAAGCGCTGTAATAAATCCAGTGAATGCTGATAATCCGAGCCGGGGCGTGCCTGTTTATATAAACGCGGTACGGTTTCCAGGTTGTGATTTAACACCTCGGGCAGGCATTGCCCCAGAACATCCAGCGCCACTTCCAGGCGTCCCCGAAAATCCGGCACCAGAATTTCCAGCTGGGTATCCGGCGCACTGCGACGGATTTCCTGCAGACAACGGGCAAAGTGTCCGGCTCCGCCATCCCGCAAGTCATCCCGGTCCACACTGGTAATCACCGCATAGCGCAGGTTCAACAAGCCTATAGACTTGGCCAGATTGACCGGTTCATTTTCATCCGGTGCCTGCGGCTTGCCGTGTGCCACATCACAAAACGGACAACGACGGGTACAGATATCCCCCAGAATCATAAAAGTGGCGGTACGTTTACTGAAACATTCACCGATATTCGGACAGGTTGCCTCTTCGCACACGGTATGCAGTTTATGCTCACGCAGAATGTTTTTTACCGACTGATAATTCCCCCCGCTACCGGCCTTAACCCGTATCCATTTGGGTTTGCGCAATTTATTCTCCAGCGGTACGACCTTGATCGGAATACGTGCCGTTTTGGCGGCACCGGTTTGTTTATTATTGCTCATATAACTCTTTGCTTTCCCTGTGCTGCAGCAAGGCATGAATCAGGTTCTGCGCCAACATTGCCTGCAGCTCATTAATTTCATTGTGAATACCGACTTCGTGACACTGCGTTACCTGCAAGCCCTGATAACCACACGGGTTGATATACGAAAACGGGGTCAGATCCATATCCACATTCAATGACAGACCGTGATAACAGCAGCCATTACGAATTTTCAGGCCCAGCGAGGCGACCTTGGCCTGATTAATATAGACCCCGGGGGCATCTTCCCGCCCCTGAGCAGCCACTCCCAGCTCACCCAACAGGTCTATCACCGACTGCTCCATCAACCGTACCAGCTCGCGCACCGTCAACTTCCAGCGTCGCATATCCAGTAACAGATACGCAATTAACTGACCGGGACCGTGATAGGTAATCTGACCGCCTCTATCAATTTTCACCACCGGAATGTCCGGCTGACATAACAAATGCTCGGGCTTGCCCGCCAACCCCTGGGTAAATACCGGTGGATGCTGTAACAGCCAGATCTGGTCACGCGTCCCCGGACGTTCGCCATCGGCCAGACGCTGATCGGTAAAACGGCGCATCGCGTCCCAGGTGGGCTGATAGTCGACCAGTCCCAGCGATTTAATTAAGGGGGGAATCGCAATCACAAGACCATTTTCACCATAGGATGACCACTAAGCTCACGGTATATCGCATCCAGCTGTGGCTTGGAGGTGGCGGTAATCACACAGGTCAGACTGATAAAACGCGCATTGCGACTGGCGCGCATTTCCATACGCTCGGCCACAAAATCGGGATCATGCTTGAGCATCAGCTCCAGCATGGTTTGCGCAAAGGCCTCATGCTGATGACCAAAGATTTTCAGCGGAAATTCACACGGAAATTCCAGCAGGGTGTCATCCGCTCTATTCAAGGGTTGATCGGTGTTACTCATACGCGCATCACATTCTGTTTAAATGATTGATAATAACCGTGCAGCTGGTGGAAGATTTTCCCCGGTTTACCCTCACCTACCGGCTGACCATCCAGGGTGGTGATGGGCAACACTTCCTTGGTCGACGAGGTCATCAACAATTCATCGGCGGCCCGCACCTCATCCAGGCTGATCTGGCGTACCTGATATGGAATCTGGTGCAGCTGCGCCAGCTCCAGCACCACATCATAGGTAATGCCCGGCAACATCAGATGATTCTTGGGCGGAGCCAGCAATACCCCATCCTTCACCACAAAAATATTACTGGCCGCGCCTTCGGTCATAAACCGGCCTTCACGGATCAACAGAGTTTCGCTGCAATCTTCATCCACCGCCAGCTGGCGCAACAGCACATTCGCTAATAACGCAATCGACTTGATATCACAGCGCAACCAGCGATTATCCTCGGCCGTCACCGCCCCCACCCCGCTGGCTAATAATTCCGGGGCCGGCGTGCCTAGAGGGTTACTCATCATCATTACCGTCGGCGCCACCGGCGGATTGGGAAACGCATGATCACGTTTGGCCACACCGCGGGTAATATGCAGATAAATCGACTGATCCTCGGTCGGATGCTTGGCGATTAACTGCGTAATCAATGCCGCCCACGCATCATCGCTATGCGGGTTAGGTAAACGAATGCCATCCAGGCTATGCTGCAAACGACGCAAATGCTCATCCAAGCGGAAGGGTTTGCGTGAATACACCGGAATCACCTCATACACACCATCACCAAAAATAAACCCTCTATCCAGCACCGAGATTTTGGCATCCTGTAATGGCATAAATTCGCCATTTAAATAAATTGTCATATCCGCCCCTATTTCAAAAACAGCTGCAAACCATCCCAGCCACGTGCAAACACATTCGCCACCTCGTTTTCCTGCAACGCCTGCAACGGAAACTCGGCATACATTTTATCCCCGACGGTCAACTGCAGCAGCGCCAGATTCTGTCCTAGCTTCACGGGAGCCAGAATATGTTCGGCCGAGCGTATCGAAGCCCTTAACATTTCATGCTGGCCTTTAGGCAAGGTTACCCATAACCCTCGGGCAAAACCCACCGGGGTTTCATTATCCACCCCGCGCCAGACCTTCAACTGCATCACCGCCTGCCCCGGCTGATATAAATGCACCAGCTCAAAGTGACGGAAACCATAATTTAATAATTTCTGTGCATCGGTAGTACGCTGATTTTCAGAAGCGGCATCAAGGATCACCGCCAGCATCCTATGCTCACCACGCTTGGCCGAAGCCAGCTGATGGTGGCCCGCATGTTTAGCATCCGCCACCTGCATACCATCGACATAACGGTCTAACCACAATAAGCGATTACGATTACTTTGTTCCTGACCATTAAAACTGAATTCACGTTCACTGAACCAGGCATACTGTTCCGGAAAACGTTCAATCAGCAATGCCGATAACTTAGCCAGATCCGCCGCCGACATATAGTGCTGTGGATTATCGCTGGCCACCGGTGAGGTAAAGCTGGAATCCACCAGCTGTAAACGCCTGGCCGCCTGATTCATTTGCTTCACAAATGCCTGCTCACTGCCGGCCATCACATGCGCCAAGGCCAGCCCAGCATCGCTGGCAGACAACACCAGTAATCCCTTAAGCAAGGTACTGACACTGACCGGCTGCCCCGCTTTTAACCACATCTGACGATTCTTATCCGCCCTGGCAACCACCGACTCCGGAATATCCAGCGTCTGATCCAGATTCAACTGCCCGCTTTCCAGCGCGGTCAACACCAGATAGGCGGTCATTAAATGCGTCAGCTCACCCGGCGCGATGCGCTGCGACACGTTATATCCCATTAACTGATGACGACTGTTGACATCATATAGCAGGTAAGACTTGGCGCTCAGCACCGGCTTTTTAAGCTGCTCCGACGGTTTGGCTGCATATGCACTGCATGACAGCATAAAACCCAGTAATAACAAACAAATTCTCATAAACCTTCATCCTGTAGAACCCGACGATTATACCGGTTCAGCTTTCATTCAGCTATGCAGGACTATAGTTAAACCCTCAGCAACGTTAATCAGCAGGGAGAACACGATGAAACACCGCATTTATCTAACCGCCGGCACAGCCAGTTTGTCGTTAATCTTACTGGCTAATCCGGCATGGGCGGAACGCAACCCACATCAGCACGACAACAGCTATCAGGACCATGCCAGAGTCATCAGCAGCACCCCACAGTATCAACAGGTAAATCATCCGCGTCAGGTGTGCCATACCGACTATGTAACGCAACAGACCACCTCCTCCGCCCCGGTGGCACACAGCTATGGCGGCGCCGTCGTTGGCGGCATCACCGGCGCCCTGGTAGGCAGTCGCTTTGGCAAAGGACACGGCAAGGAAGGGGCGATTGCTGCAGGGGCGATTGCCGGTGCGCTGCTTGGCGACAGCATACAAGGTCAGCGCCATCAGACCGTCAGTCATCGCCAGCATAGACAGCCGGTGGAACGCTGCTACAGCGAAGACAACTGGCATTCGGAAATCAGTGGCTATGAGGTCGTCTATAAATATAAAGGCCAGCGTTACCGCACCTTTATGAACGAAAAGCCCGGGCGCAAAATCGCGGTCAAGGTGCAGGTCACCCCACTGCATGAACAACGCTATGCACGACACCAGCAACGCAGGTAATTTATATCCGGTTATAATGGCACGCAAGGAGCACAACATGAAAAAATGGTTACTGACACTCGCTACTGGGCTGATGCTGTGCAGCCATGCTTATGCCTTATCCGCCACTTCGCTGGATGATGCCATTCGCCAAGCACAAAGTCAGACCGATGGCCGAGTATTATCTACCCAAACCCAGCAACAGGACGGCCGGCTGCAATATCGCATAAAAGTGCTGACCGCTGACGGACAAGTTAAAATCATTTATATCGACGGACCTAAAACAGGTAACTAAGCATGCGCATTCTGATCATTGAAGATGAACCTGTGCTCAGAAAACAGCTGATCGAACTACTGCAACAGCAGGATTATCAGTGTGACGGCTGCGACAACGGCCATGACGGATTGTATTACGCCAGTGAATACCCGCATGATGCCGCGATTATTGATCTTGGACTGCCCGGCATGTCCGGCATAGAAATCATACAGCAGCTGCGGCAACAAGGCCTGAGCCTGCCTATCCTTATCCTGACTGCACGCGATGGCTGGCAAAACAAGGTCGCCGGCCTGGAAGCTGGCGCCGATGATTATCTGACCAAACCGTTCCAGCCAGAAGAACTGCTGGCCCGACTCAAGGCGCTGTTACGGCGCAGCATAGGCAACAGCCAGCATCAACTGCAATTCGGCCCATTAAGCCTGGACCTGAACAGTGAAAAGGTCAGCCACAATCAGCAAGCAGTCAGCCTGACCAGTTTTGAATATAGACTGCTGGTCTATCTGGTCAAACAACAGGGAAAAGTGGTCTCAAAAAGCGAACTGGCCGATTATCTGTATCCGCATGATCAGGATAGAGACAGCAATGTGATGGAGGTACTGATCGGCCGCTTACGCCGCAAACTGGACCCGGACAATCAGCTCAAGCCGATTGAAACCCTGCGTGGACGCGGCTACCGTTTCACTTTAAGCTAAGCACCATGTCACTGCACCAACGCCTATTACTATGCAGCGCAATTTTACTGCTGCTGTTTTGTGGACTGATTACCCTGGCGCTGGAAAAAGCCTTTCACCAAAACACCCTGGACGCTCGCCAGCGGCTGCTGCAAAGTCAAAGCTATTTACTGCTGGCCGCACTCGAAGTCAATCATCAAGGACAGATACAGCTACCGGACAATTTACCGGAACCCCGGCTGCAGCTGCCGCAATCCGGACTGTATGCCCAGATCATCGACCCCCAAGGCAAAGTCCTGTGGCACTCACCCTCATTAGTGAAGCCGCTGCCAGCCTCACCGCACCTGCCCCCCGGCCAACAAAAAACACAACAAACCCCACAGCTGCTAATACATAGCATGGGGCTGGACTGGCAACTGCCCGATCAGGATTATCGGTTCACCCTGCAACTGGCCGAACATCTGCTACCGTTCCAGCAACAGATCGCCGACTACCGGGCAGACCTGTGGCGCTGGCTGGGCGGGCTTTCCGCATTATTGTTAGCCAGCCTGCTGCTTATATTGCGCTGGGGACTGCGCCCGCTGCAACAACTGGGCAGCGAAATCGGTGATATCGAAGCCGGCCAGCAACAACAGTTAAACGGCCGCTATCCCAAAGAAATTCAACCCCTGACCTTGCATTTAAATCGCTTCATCCAGGCTCAGCAGCAGCAACAGCAACGCTACCGTAATGCACTGGGCGACCTGGCGCACAGCCTGAAGACGCCGCTGGCGGTAATGCGTAATGCACTTGAACAGCAGCAAACGGATGAATGCGAACAGCAACTGCGCCATATGGACAGCCTGCTGCAATATCAACTGCAACGCGCCGCTACCGCCGGACGCAGCAATCCGCTCACTCCGGCACTGGCGATTCACCCCATCAGCGAACAGATCATCAATGCGCTAAACAAGGTTTATCGGGATAAGAGCATTCTGTTTGATAACCGTTTACCCGCCGATCTCAGCTACCCCATAGACCGGGGCGACCTGATGGAATTACTGGGCAATTTACTCGATAATGCCTGCAAATGGTGCCACCACCAGATTACCCTCAGCGCCGATCATCAGGCCAATCGCCTGATTCTGAACATTCTTGATGACGGGCCGGGCATTGCTCCCGAGCAACACCAGCAATTATTACAACGCGGCAAACGCGCCGACGAATCGGTGCCCGGCCATGGCATAGGTCTGGCCATTGTGCTGGATATCGTGCAGGCCTGCCAGGGCGAACTGAAAATTGACACCCCACCACAAGGTGGCTGCCAAATGCAGCTGTGGCTGCCACGTTAGCCCCTTGCCGGACGATCCAGATCAGAGCAAACCACAACAAACACAAAATGAATTTGTCTTACCGACACGGATAACGTTAAAATGCTCGTTTGCGCTTTATTGGTAGTTTTGTATGGCTGAGCCGTTTCCGTTCCCGTTAGTAATGAGTTTTGCAGCAACCGATCCCAGTGGGGGGGCGGGCTTACAGGCTGATATTTTGACAGTTTCCAGCATGGGCTGCCAACCATTATCCATTGTCACCGCCGTCACCGTACAAGACACCAGCGGTGTAGATGACATTATCCCTATAGATGCCGAATGCATAGAAGATCAGGCCCGCACCATGCTGGAAGATGTGCCGGTTGCTGCCTTCAAAATCGGCCTGCTGGGCAGCGTAGAAAACATCGCCGTGATTGCCGAGATTCTCTCCGATTACCCCGATATTCCTATGGTGCTTGACCCGGTGCTGGCCTCAGGGCGCGGCGATGAATTTGTCGATGAAGACATGCTGGACGCCATGCGCGAACTGCTGATTCCACAAACTACCATTATCACCCCCAACAGCATTGAGGCACGCAGACTGACGCTGGACGACGACAACGAAGAGGATGATCCCTCTTTGGAAGAATGCGCCAAACGGCTGTTACGCATGGGCAGTGAATATGTATTGATCACCGGCACCCACGAACAGACATCACAGGTCAGCAACACCCTGTATGGGCGCAGCGGTGTAATCAGTACCGAAAACTGGCAGCGTCTGCCACATATTTATCATGGCTCCGGCTGCACCCTGTCGTCGGCACTGGCCGCCTTACTGGCACAGAACCTGGACATCAAAGATGCCTCTCAGGAAGCTCAGGAATATACCTGGCAAACCTTACACGCGGGCTTTCGCCCGGGTATGGGCCAATATATCCCGGATCGTTTATTCTGGGCGCGCGTAGAAAGTCAAAACGTTAAACCCGATGCCAACACCAATTAACTCGACATTGATTCACGGTCTATACGCCATCAGCCGTGACTTACGGGATACCCAACAGTTAGTCGATGAAGTACGCCAGGCCATTGCTGGCGGCATAGGCGTACTGCAATACCGCAACAAACTGGCCGAGCCGTCGCTACGCCTGGCGCAGGCCAGCGCACTACGCGAACTCTGCTGGCAACATCAGCTGCCACTAATCATTAACGACCATGTCGAACTGGCCGCCGAAGTTGATGCCGATGGCGTACATCTGGGAGGAGAAGACGGTTGCCTGCAGGCCGCCCCGCCAACTACTTGGCCCCGACAAATGCATAGGGGTATCCTGCTACAACCGGCTGGAACATGCCGAACAAAACGCCAAGCTAGGTGCCGACTATATTGCCTTTGGCAGCTTTTTTGCCTCGCGCATCAAGCCGAATGCACCGGTGGCCGACATCGCCCTGTTACAACACGCCCGACAACGGTTATCATTACCGATTGTCTGCATTGGCGGCATTGATTTAAGCAACTGCGGCCAACTCATCACTCACGGAGCCAGTGCGGTTGCGGTGATTTCGGCCCTGTTTGCCGCAGAAAACATTCAACAGACTGCCCAGCAGTTTGCCGAACAATTTAGTTATCAGAAAGGTTGTGCATGACGTCTCAAAACCAACAATTATTCGATAAGTCTCAACAACATATTCCCGGCGGTGTAAATTCACCGGTACGTGCCTTCCGCGCCGTAGGCGGAACCCCCTTATTCTTCCAGCGTGGAGAAGGGGCTTATGTCTGGGATGCGGATGACAAACGTTATATCGACTATGTGCAATCCTGGGGACCCATGATTGTGGGACATTGCCACCCACAAGTGGTCGCTGCAGTACAACAAGCCGCGGCCGCAGGCCTGGGCTTTGGCGCACCCACCGCCACCGAGCTGGAAATGGCCAATCAGCTATGTGAACTGATTCCCAATATGGATATGGTACGTCTGGTCAGCTCAGGCACCGAAGCCACCATGACCGCGATTCGTCTGGCGCGTGGCTTTACCGGCCGCAGTCGTATTATTAAGTTTGAAGGCTGCTATCACGGTCATTCCGATGGCCTGCTGGTTAAAGCCGGCTCCGGTGCATTGACCTTTGGTCAACCCAGCTCCTCCGGTGTGCCCGCCGAAATCGCCGGCCTGACCACGGTATTACATTACAACGATGTGGACGGTATCAAACAGGCATTTGCCGAGTTTGGCAACGAAATTGCGACCGTTATCGTCGAACCGGTCGCCGGCAATATGAACCTGGTCCCCGGCACCCCGGAATTCCTGCAAACCCTGCGCGATCTGTGTAGCGAACATGGCTCGGTGCTGATCTTTGATGAAGTCATGTCCGGCTTCCGCTGCGGCTTAAAAGGTGCTCAAGGCCTGTATGGTATCGATGCCGACCTAGTGACCCTGGGTAAAGTCATGGGTGGTGGCCTGCCGGCCGCTGCCTTCGGTGGTCGTGCCGACATCATGCAATGTCTGTCACCGCTGGGCGCGGTCTACCAGGCAGGTACACTGTCTGGCAATCCGGTAGCGGTTGCCGCCGGCCTGACCACACTAAAACTGATACAGCAACCGGGTTTTTATGAACAGCTGAGCGAACGCGCCCAGCAACTAACCCAAGGACTGAGTGAAGTCGCCAAGAAATATGGCATCGCCTTCTGCGCTCAGTCACGCGGCAGCATGTTCGGCGTATATTTCAGCCAGAACATACCCAACTGCTATGCCGATATCATGGCCTGCGACAAAGAGGCATTTAACCGCTTCTTCCATGCCATGATTGAACAAGGTGTTTATCTGGCCCCGGCCTCGTTTGAAGCCGGCTTTATTTCGGCCGCCCACAGCGAAGCCGATATTCAAGCCACGATAGATGCCGCCGATAAAGTTTTTGCTAACTGGTAAATTATGGGACTATTTTCCAAAGCCACGTTTTACACCACGGTTAATCACCTGCGTGACCTGCCGGACCATGGCGGCCTGGAGGTCGCGTTTGTCGGACGCTCCAATGCCGGAAAATCCAGTGCGATTAACACCCTGGCCAACCAGACCCGGCTGGCCTACACCAGTAAAACACCGGGTCGCACTCAGCATCTGAACTATTTTGATCTGGAAGACGATAAATACCTGGTCGACCTGCCCGGCTATGGCTATGCCAAAGTGCCCGAGAAAAACAAACGTCACTGGGAAGGGCTGCTGGGACGCTATCTACAAACGCGTAATGAACTGGCCGGACTGGTGATCATCATGGATGCCCGCCGCCCACTCACCGAGCTGGATGAAGGCATGCTGGACTGGTTTACCCCTACCGGCAAACCGATACATATACTGCTGACCAAAGCAGATAAGCTCAACCGCCAGCAATCCACTCAGATATTGCGCAAGGTACAGGATTATCTGGCGGAATATTTCCCGCAATGCAGTGTACAGCTGTTTTCCAGCTCAAAAAAATCCGGCACCGATGAAGCCGAAGCCGTCATCAACCGCTGGCTATCGAGAATTATTGAAACACAGGATAACAACGACTAGTGCCGAACCGTGAACATTTCAACCCCATTGCAGGGTGCATTCCATGCACCACAGCGTCAACCCCAAACGAGCCATAAAAAAAAGCCCTCGGGGGAGACCGAGGGCTAAATAGTGTCTTAACTTCAAGAGTATAAGACTCACGTTTAGGGAGGAGAAACGTGGAACGAAATTGCTTCGCTCACAAGTTCAGAGTACCCCTACTCGGAATAGTTCCAAAAAATTAAAAATTTTTCAGGATTTTTTATGCAAACACTAGGACAATACCCCAACACCCGTATGCGCCGTATGCGCCGCGATGCTTTTTCGCGGGATTTAATGCGCGAGCATAATCTGACGGCGGCCGATTTTATTTATCCGGTCTTTGTACTGGAAGGCAGCAATCACACCCAGGATGTGGCTTCCATGCCCGGTGTCCAGCGCAAAACCCTGGATTTGCTGCTGCATGATGCCGAGCAATGCCTGGAGCTGGGTGTTCCCGCAATGGCACTGTTCCCGGTGATTGAGGCCCCACAAAAAAGTCTGGATGCCAAAGAAGCCTTTAATCCCGAAGGACTGGTGCCACGGGTAGTTGCCGAACTAAAACAACGCTTCCCGGAACTGGGCATTATGACCGATGTGGCATTAGACCCTTACACCACCCACGGTCAGGATGGTCTGATCGATGACAGCGGCTATGTCTTAAATGATGAAACCGTAGCGGTACTGAGAAAACAGGCGCAATGCCATGCGCAGGCCGGTGCCGATATCGTGGCCCCCTCCGATATGATGGATGGCCGCATCGGAGAAATTCGCAATGCACTGGATCAGCAGCATCATATTTACACCCGCATCATGGCCTATTCGGCCAAATATGCATCCAGCTTCTACGGCCCGTTCCGCGATGCGGTAGGCTCCAGCGGCAACCTGGGCAAGGGCAACAAGTTCACCTATCAGATGGACCCGGCCAACAGCGACGAAGCACTCTGGGAAGTCGGTCTGGACCTGCAAGAAGGTGCCGATATGGTAATGATTAAACCCGGTATGCCCTATCTGGATATTGTGCGCCGGGTGAAACAAGAATTTAAAGCCCCTACCTATGTGTATCAGGTCAGTGGCGAATACGCCATGCTGAAAGCGGCCGCCCAAAACGGCTGGCTGGATGAACAGGCCTGCATTTTAGAAGCGTTACTGGCATTCAAACGTGCTGGCGCAGACGGCATTCTAACGTACTCGGCGCTTGAAGCCGCTCGCTGGCTGAAACAGGGATAAATGTTCAATACGCCAATCACACCGCTATGTGATTGGCTATTAACTTTCTGCCAACAATACCGTACAAACCACTTGATTACCATTACCCTGATATTCCAATCGGTCAAAGCTTATCAAGTTAGCCAAGGCAATCCCTCGTCCATGATTATCCAAGGCACGCTCGGGAGTAATCTCCATATACTGCTGCCAATCAAACCCCTTACCCTGATCCTGAATTTTCAGAACAATTTGCTCCCTATTTCTCGTACAATTAACTTGTACGGTGCGATCCTGATATTTATCCAAAGTTAACCTGTGCACCACCTCATCTCGCCAGATTCCCTGATGATTCAACTCCGATTTATCGTTATAGCTAATTTCAAGATTACCATGCTCAATCGCATTGATTAATAACTCTGAGATACCGAGAATCACTCGTTCTGGCTCAGGAAATAAGTTTGATAAAAAAGACGCAATATAACTCGCTTCATCCAGGGTACGGCAACTGAATTGCACCACCTCGATTAAGCGTAATTTATCTTTAAATCGCGTTAATTCCTGGCGCAGCTGAATGTAACAGGCATAGTCGTCAATTGCTGCCTGTACCACCGACAGCATGACCTTATGATCATAAGGTTTGGTCAAATAATAATAAACACCAGCTCGAACACCCTCAATCACTTGTTGTTTCTGGGCTGCTGCCGTTTGCATAATCACGGGGATACTCGCAACCGTTTCATCGGCTTTAATCTTCTCTAAAAGTTCCATACCGTTCATATTTGGCATCATCCTATCCAGCAAAATACTGTCAATCTGCTCTTTATGTTGCTGCAATAGCTCCCAGCCTTGCACACCATCAAAGGCCGTCAACACCCGATAACCTTCACACTCCAGGTCATCTCGCAACAACTCCACATTAAAGGGTTCATCATCAATAATTAAAACGGTGTGTAACTGCTGCATAACTCTCTCCTTATACCTAGCTACCGCTACGAGTCTTGTGCCAAAGGCAGGCTAAAAACAAAACGAGCTCCGTGATATTGGCTCTTTTCCACCCAAATTTTTCCCTGATGGGCCTCTATAATTTCTCTACAAATAGCCAGACCCAATCCCGTTCCTCCGGCACCGGTTTTAGTTTTACTACTTTGCACAAATTTATCAAAAACCGCCTCAAATTCATCTTCAGGAATCCCCGGCCCATCATCATCAATACAACACAATAAAAAATTTGCGTCTAGCTTTATCTGAATATCAATTTCTCCTTTCTCGGGTGTAAATTTAATTGCATTCGACAATAAATTTAACAACACCTGATTAATTCGTGTTCTGTCAGCTACCACATCAGGTAAATCATCATCATCCTTAAAGCGCAGTATCAGCTGTTTTTCGGCAATCAAGCTTTCCATCTCCTGCCAACAAGCGTACACCAGACTTACTAACGACAACGGAGTTTTATCCAACGGCATGGCTCCGGCTTCTAACTTAGACAGATCCAACAAATCATTTAGCATAATCAACAGACGCTCGCCACTGCGATTAATCGCACCCAATTTATCAAGAATTTTGGCTTGTGGCCATTGATCAATACGCTGAATACATTGACGAGAAAAGCCCAGAATCGCGTTCATGGGAGTACGCAACTCATGACTCACATTCGATAAAAATTCGGTTTTTAATTGACTGACCTCTTCGGCACGTTGCTTTGCAATCAATAATTCGGCACGCTGAACCTCTAACTTCTCGGTATAATCCAGCAACATCTGGGCTTCACGCTTCTTCTCGGTAATATCCCTAAACACCACCACGGCCCCGGCAATTTCTCCCTGGGCATTTTTGATCGGAGTAGAGGTATACTCCACCGGAAAAGAATGCCCATTTTTATGCCAGAAAACCTCATTATCAACCCGCCCCGTCACCCCCTGAGCAAACGCGGCATAAATCTTACAATGCTCACGCAAATAAGGGCGCCCATCGGGTAAAGTATGATGAATCAAGCTGTGTTGTAACTGACCTAACATTTCTTCACGAGAAAATCCAACTAAACGACAAGCTGCATCATTAGCAAACGTCGTATAGCCATTCAAATCCAGCCCATAAATCCCATCCTGAGTCGTATTTAAAATTTGCTCCATCTCACTGGACAAACGAGCCAGAGCACGCTCTGCCCGTTTGCGCTGGGAAATATCTTTGGCCACATGAATCATAATCGGCTGTTCATTCTGATAAAAGCAGCTCACTCCCAATTCAAGATCAAAACATTCACCGTTATGTTTTTTAGCTAACATCTCTCGATTAATACCATAAATCTCACTTTTACGGATCAACTGTTCCAAGATGCTCACATATTCAGCAGCTGCATGGTCAACTAATAATTTCTGAAAACCCGTCTCTAACATTTGCTGTTCGCTATAACCAAAAATCAGCTCCGCACTGCGATTAAATTGTTGCACCCGCCCCTGATGATCGGTCAACACCATCCCATCCAAGGTATTAGTAATAACGGCTTGTAAATAATCCTTGATATGACGAAGTTCCTGCGTTTGCTGCTTCACATCCTGTTCAAGAGTCTCTTTAATCGCTCTAAGCTCACGCTCGGCCGACTGTTTCTTAAAATAGAAGTGACGAAACGCCATATAAAAAACATACGCTGACAACCAAACAAAGAGCGTTAGAATTTGTAGCTGTGTCTTTTGTAGCTGCGTACGCTGAATCCGCTGCTCCAACAATTGATCCAAATAGTAGGCATTCTTACCGTATAACTGAATATAAGCACCAATGGCAGCACTTCCGACCTCGAATAAATACAGGCTATCCAACTGTGGATACTCCCCAACTTCCACAGCGGCTAAAGCTTGTTTAAAGTTCTCCGCAACTTGGTCTGCATGCGCTTTAGACGTCAACACATCTTTCCAGCGACCTCCCGTCTTACGCTGCAATACGTCATAAGTATGGACTAACTTAAGCTGCAAACTATGGATCACACCTAATTCAGACAAAATATTCTTTTTCTGCTGCAAAGTTATCACCCGCGTCAAGGCAATATATCCCGAGGCTAATCCTCTAGTCTGCCCCAAAGCCTCACTCAACTCGGGAATCACGCTGATATTGGCATACATCAAATAATAGCTCTCCAACTCGGGATCAAGAATCAGGTTAGATTCATCACCAATATAGGTCATTAGCAACATCAGCTCAGTAACCAGCTCGCTATAGCGATCGAATGAAGTATCCATATCACGTGCTAACTCGGCTAATAATTTCTTCTTAAATAAGTACCAATGCTCAGTCGTCAACAAGGAAGGACTGACTCGCGCATCTAGCGCATCAATATCGGGGATTAACGCCAATATCTTCCGTTTCGCCTGCTGCTGCACCACAGCCAGCCTTTGCTCACCATGCAACACCGAATTCAAAGAACCCCGATACACTTGCAATGCCCCCAACAGAGGTATCAATTGTTGATGATATTCAAGACCCAGGCGCTCTTTCTCAGAAAAGGTAATATTCTCTTCCAGCGCCTGTTGGTACTGCCAAGCCATCCCCCCCCAGGCAAGAGCAAAAGCCAGCAATATCAAGCTAATATAGTGCAGCACCCTATCTGACATGCCATACCCTTTACTTCTGGATGAGTCGACATATTACCCCCCATACCAAAGAGATACCAGCCTGCATACTTCAGCTGTT
Organism: uncultured beta proteobacterium; assembly: GCA_942490555.1. GTDB lineage: Bacteria > Pseudomonadota > Gammaproteobacteria > Burkholderiales > Gallionellaceae > Gallionella. Next base: position 108,454 of record CALNXP010000001.1, read on the forward strand.
CTTACATTTGCAACCGCAGTTAACAACCAACTCTCGCATAATCCAGCCAACGGTTAGCCAAACAAGGCCACCCTGACAAGCACATCCCTATCATCACCTAGAAGCGCTTAGCCATCAAAGCCATCGCTTTTAGGTGAAGGATTATGCAAAACACTGCTCGCAAACAATTATCCATTATGTTACTGGCTGCTACCCCGGCATTATTTAGTGCCATAGCACATGCCGAAAGCAGTGAAGCACCACCTATGGAAGTCACCATCACCGCCCCCCAGATTCATCCAGAAAACACCTCGGATCAAGCGAGCCAATCCAATCAACAGGTCCGGCCAGCGTTACGCGCCAAAATGCCACGTCATCCTTCAGAACAAATGCCTTCTCGTGGCATCCGTGCTCAGCTGCCCGACCATTTCGGCCAGTCTGGTCAACGCATTGGTCAACACCACCCTCAAATCACCCCGCCATTACCACGCCACCAATCCACACCCGACACCAATCCACACCCCTATGATCAAGTTAAAACACAACCCCCTGGCGGTATGCCACCTAAACGTGGTGCCATCGCCTCAGCCAGGCATGCGAGCTCCTGGTGATATGCCTCCTAAACATGGCACCCGCACTCAGCCAGGAGAAAGCGCAAAAGCATAACCAGAAAAATTCGGCCAACTCACTCGTACTATCCAGCCAGGCATGCAGATCAAGCCTCGTCCCATGCCACACATGGAGAAACCACAAATTAAACGTCCAAACATTAGGCAAGCCGGTGGATTTCCTCAGCATCGTCCGAATCGATAATTGCTAAAATCAAAACCTGGCCAGTCATCTCACTGCCCAGGTGTTAATGGGTCAGACAAACAAACCGTTGTTTGCCTGACGCTTTATCTCGCGCAGCAATGCTCTGGATTGTCACTGCTCAGAGACTGACGTTCCAGATCACGTGCCAGTTCAACCAGATCGATAAACTCTTCACGATAGCCTTGTTTGTCCTGGCCTTTGGCCTGACGGGCCAACTCGCGAATTTCCTGATAACGATAGTCTCCCAATGCCGATGAATTACGCAGACGCTGCCCCATGGCGGCCACCGCCGCGGCAAAGCGGTAGTTATCACTAGTTTGATCCAGCTCGGTTTTAAGCTCACGCTTTAGCAATGGATGAGACAGCATCACGCTTTGTGTCTGATCGGGCTGCTTATAACGGATTTTTAGGAAACCCAGCTCACCGTCACTGACATCCGGCTTCACCTTGCCATAACGACCGGCCTGCTTCAGGGTGATTTCATACAAAGCAGTCACACTATGCCCGGCACCGACCTCACCGGCATCCACCCTGTCATTATCAAAATCCTGTTGCTGCAGCATACGGTTTTCATAGCCAATCAAGCGATAATTGGCCACCTGTGCCGGATTAAATTCGATCTGAATCTTGGTATCTTTGGCAATGGTCAACAGATTGGCCTGCAGATCATGTACCAGCACCTTTTTCGCCTCTTGAATACTATCGATATAGGCGGCATTGCCATCGCCGGCATTGGAAATCTGCTCCAACATGGCATCGTTATAATTCCCCATACCCACACCCAGCACGGTTAGCCCGACACCGCTTTGTTTCTGCTGTTTAATCAATTTCAATAAACTGGCGTTATCCGCCACCCCCACATTAAAATCGCCATCGGTGGCCAGAATCACCCGGTTAATCCCATCGTTAACCCGGTTTTGCTGTGCTATCTGATAGGCTAGATTAATCCCCGAGGCACCATTGGTAGAACCGCCGGCACGTAAGCTGTCCAGTGCCGCCAGAATCTGCTGCGGTTTATCACCAGCAGTCGCGGGCAGCGCCACTCCGGAAGCACCGGCATAAACCACAATCGCTACCTTATCCTTGGCGGTTAACTGATCCACCAACAAACGCATGGCGCGTTTCACCAGAAATAACTTTTTGGGTGAATTCATGGAGCCGGAAACATCCAGCAAAAACACCAGATTTTTAGGCATGGCCTGTTGTTGCGCCGATTGATAGCCTTTAATGCCGACATGCAATAACTGTGTGGTGTTATTCCAGGGAGTCGGCCCCATTTCGGTGGTAATCTGAAAAGGCTGTTCCGCTGAATCGGGCTGTGCATAGTCATAATCAAAATAATTGATCATTTCTTCAATGCGCACCGCCTGTACCGGGGGCAACTGACCATTATTCAAAAAGCGGCGCACATTGGCATAGGCGGCGGTATCCACATCAATGCTAAAGGTACTGACCGACTGCTGAGCAGTGGTCACCACCTTATTTTCAGGCTCAAGCTGATAACGCTCATTCCCCAAATCCGGTACCGATGGTGGCATAATCGCTACCGAGGCAGGGGCCAGCGCACTACGTCGCTGGGCCACATCCTGCATTATCAATTCTCGCTCCACACCCACTTTCATTTTAGCAAGACCCACATGGCTGGCCGTATCGCTCTCCTTTTTAGATGACTCTCGCGCTAACAGCGGCGTGGCCGAGCCGCCCAGCTCATCGGCCACCACCTTATCGTCGGAATCAACATAAGTCGGGGCTGATGCCTGAGTTTCCACCACAGGGGCCGAGTCCTGCTGATTCTCATGCTGGCTGGATGAGCAGGCCGCCAGTAACAGGCTAGTGGTCATCAGCGATAAAGATAAAAGTTTGTTCCGGGTTTCCATGTCCTCACTCCATTTTGATTATCAGAGTGAGTACAGATTACCCTTGGCAGTCAGGCATGAGTTAGGTAATATCCCATATAGATTGGTCTTCCAATATCCAACCAGTTATGCTATGACCATCACCTTTAACAAAATTCATCGACTAAAACGTCAGCCCGGCTGGACCTGGGCGCACTTCTTGAGTGAACTGGATAAACACACCCAAACCCAGGTCGATGAAAAAACGCTATACAGCTTGTACCGCCTGCCACATCGCAAACCCAGCAGCCATATCAGCAAAGCCATAGATCAATTGCATAGCCACCATTTCCCCAATCCCTTTCCTGAGGAAATTAACCGGCTGATGCGGCTATACAATCATTTGTATCAGTGTAAGCAGCATTTACAACAGGATAAGGATATTGAAGATCTGGAGTTTTTTCTGGCAACCCAGCTACCACACGAAACCCAGCCGCTGCGTATTGCACGTATCCACTGGTTACTGGGGCACATTCAGTTTGACCGCATTCCGGAGCATAGAGACAACGCCCGCCGCAGCGCGTTGCAACACTGCAAACAACAAGCGATTCATCATTACCAGCAAAGCGTAAGCAGCATAGAACAATACAATCAACACCCCCCTGCCGATCCGGTAGGCCCGCAACACGTTTACCGGGCACGACATAATATTCTGGCCTGCTATCTCAATGCGGTGAACAGCCAACAACGTCATCAAGACCGCGAACTGCTCAACTACCTAAGCCAATCCAATTATATTGCCAACAGCAAGCTCACCCTCAGCGCCGAACCATTCCAATGGCAGATTGCCCGTAATGGTCTGCGCTTTAGCTCATTAATCCATCATGCTGACGATGTGGCATACTTTTTTCGGCGTCTGGTGGGTATCAGTAAATCCTTTCTCGATTTACACTATCGTCCGTTAAACACGGCACCGATTGCCGAAGGTGATGACTTTGCCTGGGCCAGACAACAGGTATTAACCGATAACTTTCTGACACAAATAATATGATCAAGCACTCCCATTTATTATTGCTGCTGTTACTCGGCACCACACTCAATTTATCCGGCTGTTCCTCCAGTCCAGAGCCTCAAGCGGTGATGGCTCCACCTTCGCCCTCCGCCGTCGCCGCACCCATCAAACGGGAAGCCCAGGGCGATGATATGGAACGGCTGGATAGCCCACATTGATACTAAGGAATCCTATGAAAATATTCACGCTGATCAACGGCCTGCTGCTGATATTCAGCCTGACGGCCTGTGCCGAACAGACCACACCGGCACAACCCGCTACAGCCACACAAACAGAAACGGCAGCCCCCGAAGCCATGGGCGGCGCATTATCAAAAGCCAAACAAGCTCCCGCAGAACGCGATGCCGACTTTATGCAGGACAAGGCCGATAACGCGCTTGAAGAGCGAGAGTTAAAACGCCAGCAAGGGGATGATATGGAGCGCCTGGATTAGTGCCTTAATGCAATATCCAGCTTGCTCAAATGCTGGCTGGCCGCATCAAAGTCATACTCGGCCAGCATCTGCCGCAACGGCTGCAACCGCTCCCCCTCTTCCGTCGTAAGCTGTAACAACAACTGCGCCAGTGTCTGCTCGGCTTCACTGTCAAACACCTGCAACTGTTGCTGCAGACGCTGCAACAGCGCATCACATTCCGCCAACGAACAACCGTCCTGGACGTTATCGCCAAGAACATCAGACTTCCCGGCCTCCTCAGAAAAAGCCTGACGTATCTCTGTAATAACGGATCGCAAACAAAGCGATAAATCATGTAACTCAAGCTCATCCAATTGATCGGGTTGAGTTTTGAGCGTCTGCTCTATGGCTTTGGCCTTAGCCTGCAAAGATTTGACCCCCAAGGTACCCGCGGTACTTTTCAAGGTATGCATATACCGAATCGCGGCAGCAATATCATCCTCGGCTATCGCCAGCTCAACCGCCTCAACACAGCCCTGCTGATCATTGGCAAACTGCTGCAACAGGCGCCGATAACGCGGCAAATCATTACCGCTATGCAACATCCCCGCCGGCACATCAACACCACTCAATTTTGGAAAATCGGGAGCTTCGACCTCCTCCGCTGACAACAAGGGTAGCACCCTCTCTTTATCCTGTTGCGGGCAAATCCAGTGCAACAAGGTATTGAATAGCGTCTGCGGCACAATCGGCTTGGCAATATGATCATTCATCCCCGCCGCCAAGGCTTCGTCTCTATCCGAAGCCATGGCATTGGCAGTCATCGCAATAATCGGCAACGCTTCATGCGGCTGCTGCTGACGGATATGACGGGTGGCTTCATAGCCTCCCATCACCGGCATTTGCACATCCATCAACACACAATCGTAAGGGTTATGCCTGATTTTCAATATCGCCTGTTGACCATCACTGGCCACATCCACCACCAGCCCCACCTCATGCAATAACTCAACGGCCAGCTGCTGATTCATGGGATTATCCTCAACCAATAACACACGTTTCCCGGCCAAGGGCTGCAAATGTGCTTTATTCAGCGGCATCACCGCAGACAGCACGGGTTTGCGTCGTTCATTACCCAGCAATAAAATATGCAGCCAGTCATATAAGTTTGAGGGTGTTACCGGCTTGACCAGCACATGATCGACACTGCAAGCCTGCGGATGATTAATCACCTGCTCACAGGCGGCCAGCAGCAATATTTTTAGCGTAGGATATTGCTGGCGTAACTGCACGGTTAATGCGAAAAAATGGCAATTCTTGGGCACAAAATCCAATATCAGCAGATCCACCGATAGCTCAGCCAGCAGGGGAAACAGCAAGGATTCATCATCACACAGCTGCACCGTTAGGCCGAAACGCTGTAAATAATCATACATAATCACCCGGGATTGCTCACCGCTATCCAGTAGCAACACGGTTTTATGCTGGCCGTCAGGCAGCCGATACCAAGATTCTGTGGAATCCAGACAGCCAAAACAGGCACTGAAGTAGAATTCGGCCCCCTGCTGTGGCTGGCTGCGTACACCGATCTCTCCGCCCATCATTTCAACCAGCTGTTTGCAGATCGCCAATCCCAGCCCAGTCCCCCCATAACGACGCGTATTGGAGCTATCCAGCTGCGAAAACGAGCAAAACAAGTCCTGCTGCTGTTCGTCTGAAATGCCTATCCCCTGATCTTTGATGCTAAAGTGCAGGGTGACCTGATCCTCAGCGGAGGAAAGACAGCCAATTTTTAAAAATATATCCCCCTGATCGGTAAACTTAGTGGCATTGTTTAACAGATTAATCAACACCTGACACAGCCGCAATGGATCTCCCAACAGCTTATCCGGCACATCCTGCTCACGATGACACAACAGCTGCAATTGTTTTTCCTGAATTCTGGGCTGCACCAACATCGTTACCCGGGTTAACACACTGGATAATGAAAACTCTATGCACTCCATATCCAGCTTACCCGCCTCAATCTTGGAAAAATCCAAAATATCGTTAATAATCTGCAACAGTCCCTGGGCCGAGGTATGGATTTTTTCTAAATAGCCCTGCTGCAACTCGGTTAACTGCGTATTGCGCAAACAAATATCACTAAAGCCCAAAATGGCATTCATAGGGGTACGAATCTCATGGCTCATATTGGCCAGAAATTCACTCTTGGTCTGGTTGGCTTTCTCCGCCTCATATTGGGTTTCACGCAACACCTGCAGGTCATGCTGCCGCTGAGCAACAATGGTAATTTGCCGACTCATTTCCTGAGCCGTATTTACCATATATTCATCCATCTCAACAGACTGCTCGGCAAAAAATTCCAACACCGCAATCGGCTGCTTGCCACAATATACCGGTATTGCAAACGCGGCCACAATACCACATTCGGCAAACGCGCCATAACTGCGTAAATCCTGCAGTGTACCCACATCATCAATCCACAGCACCCGCTGTTCAAGCAGCGTTTGAGCCGGAATACTGCCCCCTTCCAATGGTAGCTTATCAATACCGTATAACGGCATAAAGCTTTCATCAAACGGATACCACGAACCCGACAAAAAGCCCGCCGCCTCTCCCTTAGTCACCCAGAACACATGCCCCTGAATCAAATTAAAGTGCTGGCAAAACAGGCGCAGACAGGCATTCACCAGAATTTCCTTATCCTCGGCCTGATTGGCACAACTGGCCACATCGCGCAACAACTGCATGGAGGAGGAAACTTTACGCAACTCCACCGTTTTCTGATCGACCAGCTGGCGCACATCCGATTCACTTTTTTGCGCCAGATGCATGGCCTGTGCCAGCTCACGGGTACGCACGGCCACTAGGCTCTCCACTTCCAGCCGCTTGCGTGTAATCACCGCTACCAGCGCACTAAAACTGGCGGTCAGTATTAAACCGATCAACAGATAAACCCAAGGAAAAACACTGCGCTGCTGACGAAATTCAGGATCTATAGGCACCCCCAGCAAGGTCCAATCACGCCCCGCCAGCGAAATTTCATGCTCAATATACAGCCCCTGCTTTGCCTGCGCCAGGGTTGCCAAAGGGGCTGAGATCCGCTCACGTTTACGTGATGTGTGATAATACAGCCGGGATTCATCGGTATTGGCACTGTGATCAAACAGATAAATATCCATACCGGCCGGCTGCCGCAAGGCCGGATTAGTTGAGCGCTCCAACAGACCACTGATTAAATCGGAAATCCGAATAATCGCCAGAGAAAAGCCCCGCAGAGCCAGCCGGCGCTGCTCCACATTCGTCGTTGCCATATCGGGATAATATAACGGAAAGAAGATCAGAATACCGGAATTATCAAAATCAAGATGCTCAAGATGCACCTTGCCGGATGCGACCACCTCACCACTGTCACGCGCCTGCTGCAAGGCGCTTAACTTATCCGGATTAGAGCCTAAATCATAACCCAAAGCCCGTTTATTAAATTCAAACGGTTCGATATACTGCACCGGATAGTAGCTGTCACGCGCTCCGGCCACGACCAGTTCACCTTGAGTATTTACCTCTACAATATGAAATGCATCGCCTAATTCCTGCCGATTTTGCGCTTCAAACTGGCTGCGTTGTGCCGCAGGAACAACCGGCACCCATTCCAATGCCATCAAGGCCTGGTTGCCTTCGGTCAGAATATGCGCAAAACGCTGGAAGCGCTGGCGGTTGATTTGTTGGTCATTCTCAAGAAAGGCCACTTCGGCACGCAGCATCAACAAAATGGTTTCGGTACGCTGCTCAATAGTACGGAAACGATCCTCAGCCAGATTATTAAACCGAGCCAGGGCCCGCTGATAATTGTCGTTCTCCGCATCCAGATAGACCCAGCCGGATAACAACACCCCCAGCACCAGCGTGATTAGCGCCGGCACCCAACTGATCCAGTAACGTCTTGCGTCGGACAACATTCCGCCCTCATCTTAATCGTGCCAACGCAGCATACCTCGCCACCCCGGCAAACTCCAGCGTTTAACGATTAAAGGTCAATTCACCGTTTATTCGGCAAAACCATGAAAACAATAAGGAAAAATACATCACACCCAATAAGCAGACATATTCAACGCGACAAACTATTTATCGAAATCAAAGCCTTGCTTTAACAGTGCATCGCGTACCGGCCAATGGTCTTGTGGCTTGTAAAAATTCGCCACGCCCTGGCTATAGCCGGGAAAATGCTGCAAGTCCTGCTCGTCCCACCATTGCCGCAAGGTCACTTCATAGCGTGTCACCCCATCGGCAACCGCCTGTGCATCATAACGTTCCATCATGGCAAAACTGCTCAATGGTACCCTGGGCTTTACCTTGGCTGGTTTGGCTGGATCCGGCACGCCTATAGCCATGCCATTAATCGGGAATGTTCTGGCCGGCAGTTCCAACAGCCTGGCCAATGCCAGCGGATCACGACGAATACCACCGATCGCGGTACAGCCATACCCCAGACTGACAGCCGCCGTTTCCAGTGCGGCTAACATAATGCCGGCATCCACCGCCCCCACCACCAGCCCCTCTACCGTCTGTTCTATCTGCTGTGGTTCACCCACGTTTTCACAGGCAATTGCGGTGCGATTAAAATCCACCACCACGGTAATAAATAGCGCGGCATTTCTGACCTGAGGCTGACCACCCGCAATATCGGCAATCTTGCCCAGGGTATCGCGATCACGTGTCACCACCAGGGAAATCTGTTGTGCGTTAATCGAATTGGGCGCCTGTTGTGCCGCTTGCAGAATCTGCTGTAAATGTTCATCGGTTACCGGCTCACCGGTAAAAGCGCGCACGGAACGGCGCGCCATCATTTGCTTTATGACGGGATTACTCATACTGATTAATTATTATAGATTTGTTCCAAAGCGGCTTTGAGTGCCGCATCATTCAATTGTTCCAACGGCTGCTGCACTAACTGCAACATACGGTAACCCATGGCCTGACGGGTTAACTCAAATGCCTGTAACTTCGCGGCATCGCCGCCAGGTGCATAAGAGGGATCGGGATAGGCCCAATGTACCGTCAGCGGATCCCCCGGCCAGGCCGGACAGACTTCAGCCGCTGCGCTGTCACACACGGTGATAATGGCACGCATAGGCGGTGCATCGGGCCGGGTAAATTCATCCCAGCTTTTGCTGTAATAACCAACGGTATTGATGCCGGCCGATTTGAGCACCTGCAGCGCAAACGGGTTTAATTCGCCCTTAGGTTGACTGCCAGCACTATAGGCACATACCGGTTTATTCAGCTGCTGCGCCCAGTGATTCAGCATGGCCTCGGCCAGCACACTGCGTGCAGAATTATGCGTACACAGAATCAAAAAATTTTGTGACATTATTTATCCGTTTGCGCGGCCGCTTTTAACTGAGCCACAAAACCCTGTTGCAGCTGTTGCATTTTAGGTCCCAGGCTGCGCATCTGTTCTTGCACCTGCTGTAAGGTTTTACCGACCACCTGCGGCATTTTATGAATCATCGCCTGCCCCGCAGGCGTATCATAAAATTCCAGCATCGCATCCACCTCTTGCTGAGTCAGCGTTTCCTGATAAATACGAATCGATACCGGCTCCACCTTGGCCCAGGTAACTTCAGAGGTCAATAACTGGTTTACATCCTTACGCAGTTTTTCAATCGCCTGACGCTGCTGCTCATTCGGCTGCTGACCGCGAAATGCCATCTGCACCTGGCGCTCAATCTGCCCTTCCACCTGCTGGTGCATACTGCCAATTAAACTGGAGGCATTGGTCACTTCCAGCAGCTGACGCACAGACGCTTCACTGGGCTGAGCGGCAACAGCAAGACTGCTGCTCAACGAAAAGGTCAGCATAATTGTAGCGAGTAATTTCATAAACATCCTTCGGCATTCGCTTGAACTAAATGGCGTAAATTAGCACGTTCACCCAAGAATCGCAAAACTTTACCGTATGCTATCCACACTCCCGCCATTCTGGCAGCTGTTCCCCCTTACCCGGCCGGCTGATGACGCAACACTTCACGCAACTGCAGATTGGACAAGGGTTTATGAAATAAATAGCCCTGCACCATATCACAGGCATGCTGCTGCAAAAATTCCAGCTGCGCCGGATTTTCCACCCCTTCGGCCACCACTCGCAGCCCCATATCCCGCGCCATGGAAATAATACCGCCTGCCAGGCGCGCCGAGGTCGCATCCTTATCGATATGGTGAATAAAGGTATGATCCAGCTTTAACACATCCACCGGAAAGCGCTGCAAACAGGTTAATGAAGAATAACCCGTACCAAAATCATCCAACAGAATACACACCCCCATTTCCTTCAACGCCTGCATAATCCGGATAGAGCTGGCCATATCGGCCATCACGCTGGTTTCGGTAATCTCTAAATGCAACTGTTCAGCATTCAGCCCGGTCTGCTCCAGAATGCGCTGCACCGAGGCCAGTAACTCTTTTTCTCTGAATTGACGTGCCGACAAATTGACCGATACCGATAAGCCGGTAACATCATCCAACTGCCAATCGGCAATCTGCTGACAGGTATGATTTAACACCCATTCACCAATCGGGATAATCAACCCGCTGTCCTCGGCCACCGGAATAAATTCACCCGGCGAATTCATATGGCCGTTTTTCTCCCAGCGCAACAAGGCTTCTACCGAGGTAATCTGCTGGTTATGCAAATTCAAAATCGGCTGGTAATGTACGCTTAACTGCTCCGCATTCAACGCCTTACGCAGCTCGGTTTCCAGTGACACCCGCTGTTTAAGCCGCACTTCCATTTCATACTGGAATAACTGATAGTTATTCTTCTCGGCAGCTTTCACGTGATACATCGCGGTATCCGCATTTTTCAACAAAGTTGCCGCACTGCAGCCATGCTGGGGATACATGGCAATGCCTATGCTCGCCCCCAGATAAACATCCACACCTTTAATCGTAAAAGGCAGTTCAAACAATTTCAAGACCGCCGCCGCAACCTGTTCAACCCGTTGTGCCGAACAGTCATCTTCCAGCAATATAGTAAATTCATCACCGGCAAAACGTGACACCGTGTCGCGGTCTGCTAACACCCCACGTAAATCCATACTGATCTTCTGTAACACCTGATCACCGGCATGATGCCCCTGGGTATCGTTTAAATGTTTGAAATGATCAATATCAATAAACATCACCGCCAGACTATTCCCCCGATGGCGCGCACGAATAATGGCCTGATCCAAGCGGTCTTTAAACAGCAAGCGGTTAGGCAGTTCGGTCAACGGGTCATGATAGGCACGATGCTGAATACGCTGCTCTTTTTCCTTCATCTCGGTAATGTCATAAAACAATGCCGAATATTGAATCACCTTGCCATTCAAATCTTTTACACTGGAAATGGTTAAACGTTCGGGATAGGTTTCACCACTTTTACGCCGATTCCAGATTTCCCCCTGCCAGCTACCGGTTTGCTGCAAGGTCTGCCACATCTGCTGATAGAATTCCGGCGGATGCCGGTCGGATTGCAACAAACGCGGATTTTTACCCAACACCTCCGCAGCGCTGTAACCGGTAATCTGGGTAAATGCCGGATTGACCAGCTGGATATTACCGTCCACATCGGTCACCATAATAGCTTCAATCGCACATTCAAATACATGGCTTGCCAGCAACAGCTTTTTCTCGGCATGCAAACGGCTGCTAATATCCTGAGACACCAGGGTGTAGCCGGTTAAGCTGCCCTGCTCATACACCGCACTCAAGCGCGATTCAATATGATGCACCTGTTGATTTTCGGTCAGCAAATGCAAAAACCAATAATTGCCCTTGGCCTCAATTTCCTGACGAATCGCCGCCAATGACAGCTGGTTAATCTTATCGGAATGAAATAATGCGGTAATCGGCCGACCAATCAAGGGGGATGCTTGCAACTGAAACAGCTGATCACACTCCTGGTTCACATACACCAGATTAAAATCCACATCGGTGACCACAATCGAACAGCCTAATGCCGAATTCAACAAATGCTGCAGCTGCTGACACTTGTGCTGATATTCCTGCTGACTCTGTAACAGCTGCTGGTTCTGTTCGATCAGCCGCCCTTTCATAAACTCAACATAGTCGCTTTCCAGATTGCGCACAATGTCTTCCTGCACCAGCAAACCACACAGCATTCCGTCATCATCGACCACCACCACACGACGAATTTTATGCCGATTCATCAATGCTACCGCATCATAGGTAGATGCCGTCAGTGGCAGACTGATCACCGGCGAGGTCATCACCTCAGCCATTATCAGCTGGTCAATATTCACCCCTTGAATAATCAGTGTCGCCATATCCCGCTCGGTGAGAATACCTTGCGGTTTACCCTGATCCACCACCACTGCACACGAGGTAAAATTTTCTATCTGTGCAATCACCTTGTGCACATTATCATCCACGGCGACCGCCAAAACTGCGTTGGTCATTACCGAGCTGACATTTTTAGCCCCCAGAAAATAATCCTCACCATAATGGGCAATAATATCGCTCTGAGTTAACACCCCGACCAGCTCACCTTCATCGCCAACAATCACCAAATGCCGAATACGGTGCCGTGTCAGCAAATAGGTGGCCTCAAAGATATTAATATGATGATCAGCGGTAATCAAAGGGCTGGTCATCAGCTGGCAAATCGGCAGCTGGTGACAATCCAATGCCCGATTCAGCGTGCGCACCATATCGGCTTCGGTATAAATCCCTACCGGCTTATCCTCTTCGCAAATAATCAGACTGCTGATACGCCGCTGGCGCATTAAGCGAATGCAGTCGTGAATTACACTATCCTGGCTAACGGTTAATGGATCGGGCGTAAAAATCTTTTTAATACTTTTATCCATCCGCCTCCTCTTGCTCATGGATAGATTATTCAAGCGACATTATCGGCGCAGCCGACAACCAATGCAGATAAACACTCTGCCAGCCAGTCTAGCGGTTAGGCACAGAAAACTCAACCGCTATCAGGGAACGATCCGGGGCAGATGCCAGCGCTTAAAATACGCTAGCAAACGCAACAAAATCATAAACCCGGCCAGTAACAGCAGGCTGATTTCATTGACCCAGTCTGCCAGCTGAAACAGATATAACAGCCCGGCCAAAATCAAGGCAATCGAACCATAAAAATCGGTCACCAGCACCGCTGGTACCTGATTAATCATCACATCACGTATCATACCGCCGCCCACCGCGGTAATAAAACTGAGCATCATCACCCCAAAGAAGTTGTACTCAGCCTTAATCGCCAGCAAGGCCCCGGCAATACTGAAAGCCACCAGGCCTATGGTATCGCTGATCACAAACAGCCACTGCCGCTCTACCGTATCCCGCTTATAGAGTTTACACAAAAAGGCCATCCCGACGGTAACCAGCACGGTAACCACCGGATAATATTCACTAAAGGAAAATGGCGTGCGGCCAACCACCATATCACGCACAATGCCGCCACCCAATGCGGTCAGCAATGAGGCAATCAACATACCCAACAGATCCAGCTTATGCCTGACCCCCACCAGAAAACCACTAACCGCAAATGCCACAATACCGACAATATCGGCAATTAAGAACAGATTCACACGAGCTACACCCAATACGTTGTATGGGTCATCAGCTTACCGTTAACAGACATCCACATACGTACCGGCAACGGCAGCTGACTACCACCCAGCTCCATCGCCATATGGGCATGTCCGGTTTCATCCTCATACATCTGCAACACAATGGCCCGGCTTTTTTCATCCTGAGGGGGCAGCTTATTCAAATGACTTTGCAGATGCTCGCCGACCTTACGCTCGGTTTCGGCCAAAAACCCCAGATTCCAACGATCTCCCAGTAACCCAAAGGTGGCTCCAATCGCCAGCGAACCGGTATACCACAACGGATTAAGCAGACTCAGTCGCCCGCCCAACTCCTTAACCCGCTGTGAAGTCCAGGCCAGATGTTCGGTTTCTTCCTGCGCCGCCTGCTGCAGCTTTTGCTGAATCTGGGGATCTCGTGCCGTTAATGACTGACCTTGATATAACGCCTGAGCGCATATCTCACCGGTATGATTAATCCGCATCAAGGCCGCGGTATGTTGACGCTCCTGCTCGGAAAGCTCGGCATCCATCATATTATGATCCGGATGCGGTCTTAAACTCCCCGATGGACTAAACAAGGTACGCAACCCTTTATCAAACTCAATAATCAAACGATCAAGATTCAACATTCACCCCCTCCTTATGCAAACACCTGCTGTAACGCCACGCCCGGATTATCGGCACGCATAAATGCTTCTCCCACCAGGAAAGTATGTACCCTGTGCCCGCGCATCAAGGCCACATCATCCGCCGTAAAAATACCACTTTCGGTAACCACCAGTTTATCATCACCAATACGCGGCAATAACTCAATCGTGGTTTGCAAACTGACCTCAAAGGTACGCAGATTACGATTATTAATTCCCAGCAATGGCGTGCTCAACGTCAAGGCCTCGGTCAGCTCATCACCGTTATGCACCTCAACCAGCACCGCCATACCCAAGCGATGCGCAACCGTTTCAAAGTGCTGCATCTGCTCGCGGGATAAGGCCGCCGCAATCAATAAAATCGCATCCGCCCCCATCACCCGTGCCTGATAAATCTGGTATTCATCCACCATAAAATCTTTGCGCAACACCGGTAATGCACACGCGGCACGCGCCTGCTGCAAGTACTCGGTACAGCCCTGAAAAAACTGCACATCGGTTAATACCGACAAACACGCAGCCCCATGCTCGGCATAACTGGCCGCAATCTCCGCCGGATGAAAATCCTCACGAATCACCCCTTTGCTCGGGCTGGCCTTTTTAATCTCGGCAATCACCGCCGAGTTGCCGGCCGCAATTTTGCTGCGAATCGCCCCCACAAAATCGCGTGCGGGCGACGCTTCGGCCGCCAGCTGTTGCATTTTTTCCAGCGAAACCTCGGCTTTGGCCGCCGCCACTTCCTGCTGTTTCACCGCCAGAATTTTATTCAGAATATCAGACATTGCATTTCACTCAGTACGACCCGGCCAGGAGGCTGCCCCAGGGTCAGCGCCTGCACACGGCAGGCCGATTTCGCAGGGATACCCCCCCTGCCCCATTAACTTAATAATTCCACAAACGCATCCGCCGCTCGTGTCAGATTGGTATTCCAGTCATCCGAGGCCGCATGATCGGCACCATCGGTAATATATTTGACACAATGAAACGGCAGCGCCTCACGCATACATATCTTGGCCAAGGCATAAGCCTCCATATCCACCAGCTCGCAATGCAGCTGAGGCTTTTGTATCACAAAGGAATCACCGGTACCGCAAATACCTGCCTGCAAGGATGCAAACACCCGCGCCAGCTGAATCTGCGGCGGATCTTCCTCAAACGGGGTATGCCCCAGCGGAAAGCCCAGCCCAACCAGATCCATATCGCGCTGTACCAGCCGATCTACCTCTATCACCTCACCGGTCATAAAATGATGACTGCCCGCCGACCCCAGATTCAACACCCGCTCCACCGGCCGGGAACTATCCGCCAGGCGCTTCATTAAACAATGCGCGGCATTCACCTTACCGATGCCGCTATAAACCACCTCAAACCCTAGCGCTTCCAGACGCCCCTGACCTTCGGCCTCCAATGCCATCACAATTAGTGCATTACGCATAGTTTACTCGTAATCAATCAAGGTACGTGGCTGCAACCCGTTCCAGCTAAAATCGTTCAAAAAAGTCAGATTAATCAGACAGATTAGATGACGCACATCATGCCCGGTTTCATCGGCCAGATCGGCTGCAGCAGCCAGCGTTCCCCCGGTGGCCAGCACATCATCCACAATCAGCATACGACCGGTACCGTACTGCATTTCCAAGGCATCATCGCCATATTCCAAACCATACTGGCGCTGCGCAATTTTGCCCGGCAACTTACCCGCCTTACGGATTTTGACAAAACCTTTATTTTTCACCGCCGCCAAACCGGCGGCCAGAATAAAACCGCGTGACTCAACACCACCAATCATATCTACCTGCGCCCACTCCTCATCGCTTAACAAATGCGACAATTGCGCAATGGTCTCGGCAAAATGCATGCGTAACAGCGGACCGATATCACGAAATACAATCCCCGGCTTAGGGAAATCCGGCACATCATGCACATGTTTTCTTAATTGCTCCACGTGTAATACAGGAGAAGTTGCCACCGTCATAGACCTTCCTTTTCACAAAGAAAATACATAATCTCGCAGTTTACCATCGAACCGCGGCAGAGACTAAGCCGGGATACGTTACGAGCAGCAATCTCAACGCTACGTCCCGCGTGGCAATATAGAATAGCCAGCGTTTAAGCAAGGCTGGTTAAGCCGCTCCAGAAAAGAGCGGCTGCTGTAGCCAGCAGTTACAGGGTTGCAGACTCCAGCTCGTTCCAGGCAATCTCTTTGCTTGTTTCAAAACTATCATCGCCGTCTTCATCCAAGGCCAAATGTACGGTCTCGGCACTTAACACGGTAATACGCAATTGACTGTTATTTTCACCGCTTAGCAATACCACCCCGGCACTAGGATAAGCATCGATATCATCCAGACTGGCAATCAATGCCTGCTCAATAAGCATGGTCGTTGAACCATTCAATTGACTGCTTGCCATCTTGGCTGAGCCGGTAAGCTGCATTTCGTTATTACTCTCATTAAGTAAGGCCCGCAATTGAAAATCCAGCATTAATGACGCATTTTTTGCCGCAACCTCTTCGGAATAGATTTCATCCCCTGATATTTCAGCCACTAACAAACCGCTTTCATAATACATGCGGATGTCCATATCCCCGCTCATACGCTCCCCCTCAACGGTGAAGTTATTGTATTGTGCTTGAAATTGAATATTCCAGTTGCTCTGTTCTGGAGTACCGGTTTCTGCCAGCAGAGTCATTTTCATTTGACCATTGGCTTTATCTTCGGCACTGAAGAACGCACAATTTTGATAGATGATACTCAACGTTTCTCCCACAGAAAGCTCACCATCATTATTGAGATCATTATGGCTGAATGTAAAGCTCCCGGCATAATCACAATTCACAGAACCCTCACGCTCAACCGCAGTCAGAACATTGTTTAATTCGGGCACGCTCAAATCCTGATTATAGTGATACTGGATGGTTCTAATAAGGCTATATAAGGTATTACCGGACAGCGTTTGCGGTGAAGGTTCAGCAACCACCCCAGTCACCAGAGATGGATCAAAAGCACCTCCCGTACCGGTAGCAACACCCAGAGCCTCATCCGTTGCTGTCGGTGCATTTTCCGTGGTAATACTCACGGGCGCCGTATTTATATCGATACGACTGCTGTCCGAGCTATCGCCACCACCCCCGCCTCCACAGGCCGCCAACAGCAATGTTGTGCTGATCATACTGATTTTTCTTATGTGAAACATTTTTCTCTCCTTAGTACAAAACCGAAGATTCTAATGGATAAACATTACCGCCACAAACGTCAAAAAATCTGAACCCTTTGCCCTCCCCCTGCAACCTAAGGTCGTAACAAGCTCGTTCCCACGCTGAGCGTGGTAATGCATACGATAACTATTGAGGGAGAAACCAGATGAAAACCACTACTAAACTGACCACTTTTGTTTTAGCCACCTTATTCGCCGGTTCGGCACTGGCCGCTGGCGGGGTATCTAACATTACCGCACATAATCTGGAGCAAACCCAATCCAGCCTGTTAAGCTCGCAGACTATGGACCTGGGTAACGCCAAAGACCGCGGCAGATCGAATGCGACGTTGAATAATGTGCGCCAGTCACAAAGCAGCCTGTTGAGCAGCCAGAAATTGAGCATTGCCAACGCCGATAAAGCTGGGCGTTCCAATGTACGTGCCTCTAACATCAACCAGACACAGTCCAGCCTGTTAAGCGAACAAAAACTGGCCATAGGTGATGCCACTAAAGGCGGGGTATCTAACGTGGTGGCACATAATGTGGCGCAATCTCAGTCCAGCTTGCTGAGCTCACAGTCACTGGCAATTGGTAACGCTAAAGACCGCGGCCGCTCTAATGTGCATGTGGGTAACGTGCGCCAGTCACAAAGCAGCCTGTTGAGTGAGCAAAAAATGAATGTGGGTAATGCCGAATAATTCGCCGCGTTAACCGGTTCTTGTTGGGCCGCCTCTCTGGGGCGGTTTTTTTATCCGCTCCAACAAACGTAGCCCGTGATGCAGCGAAGAGACTGTGAAAGAATTACTACGCTTGCCAATACGGCGTTAAAAAATGACTCAAGATGCTCATTTATATGAATAAACTCCGTTTTTTCGCCATTTTTTGCCTTGTCTTAGCTTCGCTCGCTACATTCTTTCACCGTCTCGAAGCGGAATCCGGGAATGGAGGGGCTGCGCTATAGCACCTCATATAGCCACGACAATCCCTGCATCAAACAGCAAGGTCGCGACAACAAAAAACCCGCATAGCCAAGCTATGCGGGTTTTTTGGAATTCTCAGAAAGCTCTGAGAATGAAATATGGTGGTGATAGGTGGAATTGAACCACCGACCCCAGCGTTATGAGTGCTGTGCTCTAACCAACTGAGCTATATCACCGAAGACAGGCGCGCATTATCCACACCTCACTCAATACCGTCAAGTATTTTTTTGTTTTTTTCCCACACAGCAATCAGTGGGCGCTAGGAGGCTGGATCGGGAACTGCTAGAATAGTCGACTTTTTCAGTCTCTTTTAATTTACTCATAAAGAATCATACATGAATTCAGTCAGTCATAAAATGACCCCGCTTGAGCGGCGAGCCAGCACCGGGCTTGCCAGCATCTATGGCCTGCGTATGCTGGGCCTGTTTATTATTTTGCCGGTATTTGCGCTATATGCAGAGCATCTGCCCGGCGGCGAAAGTCATTTATTAATTGGTCTGGCACTGGGGGTATATGGCTTAACCCAGGCGATTTTGCAAATTCCCGCTGGCTGGCTTTCGGATCGCTACGGACGCAAACCGATTATTTATGCCGGACTGATTTTATTTGCCATCGGCAGTTTTATTGCCGCCGCGGCAGACAATATTTATTGGGTCATTATTGGCCGGGCAATTCAGGGAGCCGGTGCCTTTAATGCCGCGATTATGGCACTTACCGCCGACCTGACTCGTGAAGAGGTTCGCACCAAGGCCATGGCATTGATTGGCATGACCATTGGCATCACGTTTTCATTCTCATTAATTCTATCGCCTATCTTAAATAACTGGCTGGGTGTCCCTGGCCTGTTTGCCATGACCGGCATTCTGGCCAGCATTGCCCTGCTAGTGGTGAAATTTGGCATTCCTGAGCCCCAAATCACCCGTTTCCATAGTGATACCGAACCTAATGCCAAACGTTTTCGGGAAGTCCTGAAAAACAAAGACCTGCTACGTCTGGATTTTGGTATCTTTGCCTTACATGCGATTCTGATGTCGGTCTTTGTACAGGTACCTTTCTTATTAAAGGAAAGCGGCCTGGAAGTTACCGCACATTGGCAGGTCTATCTACCGGTAATGCTGACCGCCTTTGTGCTAATGGGCTTTTTCTTTATGGCCGCCCGCAAAAAAGGCCGCTTAAAACCGGTATTCCTGACGGCGATCAGTCTGGCACTGATCGCCCAAGGAATGATGTTGCTATTAGAAGGTAACCTATGGGGCATAGCACTGTCCTTGCTGGCCTTTTTCACCGCGTTTAACACCCTGGAAGCCAAGCTGCCCTCATTAATCAGCGTGATTGCACCGCTGCGTGCTCGTGGCACTGCCATGGGAATTTATAGCAGCGTGCAGTTTCTAGGTGCCTTTGTGGGTGCCACCGCCAGTGGTGCGTTAATGGAATACTATGGTGGTGAAGCGGTATTAATTTTCAGCGGCAGCCTGCTGCTGATCTGGCTGCTGGTCTCGCTGGGCATGCAATGTCCGACAGACCTGCGTACTAAGATGTATCATCTGGAGGATATCTCCGAAGCCCAGGCGGCACAGCTGCATCAACAGCTGAACCAGATGCCGGGTGTGAAAGAAGTGATGATTGCAGCCACCGAAAACATGGCCTGCGTCAAGGTCGACCTGCAGGAATTTGACGAACAGGCCGCCCAACAATTGATTATGAAAGGAAGCGAATATGTCGGTAAATAAAGTAATTCTGGTAGGACGTCTGGGTAAAGACCCCGAGGTTCGTTATGCAACCAACGGCAGCGCCATGGCCAATGTTACCCTGGCCACCTCGGAAAACTGGAAAGACCGTGCCACCGGCCAACGCCAGGAACGTACCGAATGGCACAGTCTGGTATTTTTTGGACGCCTGGCCGAAATCGCTGGCGAATATCTGCGCAAAGGCTCGCAGGTCTATGTCGAAGGACGTATCCAAACCCGCAAATGGCAGGATCAGACGGGAAATGACCGCTATACCACCGAAATTGTAGTCAATGAAATGACCATGCTGGGCGGTCGCGCTGGCAGCGGTATGGGTGGCGGTGCTGGCTACGACAACAGCATGCCACAACAAGGTGGTGGCCAGGGCTACAACGCGCCCCAGCCCGCAGCCCAACCTCAACAGCCGGCACAACCCGCTCAACAGCCAGCCGCTGCTGCCCCCAGACCCGCCGCACCGGCGGCTCCGGCCAACAACAGCTTTGACAACTTTGATGATGACATCCCGTTCTAATTTCGGGATATCAGGCTAATATGTTGCTTAAATTTCATAAAATGCACGGCGCCGGCAATGACTTTGTGGTGTTGGACGGCATCCGCCAGCAGGTAAAGCTCAATCCGCAGCAGTTACGTCTGCTGGCGGATAGACATTTCGGTATCGGCTGCGATCAGATTCTGCTGGTTGAAGCCGCAGATCATCCTCAAGCCGACTTTAAATATCGTATTTTCAACGCCGATGGCAGCGAAGTCGAGCAATGCGGTAACGGCGCACGCTGCTTTGCCCGTTTTGTGTTTGAACAGGGACTGACCGATAAAAAAGCCATCACCGTAGAAACCCTGGGCGGCCTGATTATGCCGCGCCTGGAAGACGATGGACGGGTCACCGTCGATATGGGCAGCCCGGTCTTTGATCCGGCAAGCATCCCATTTCAAGGTGAAGGCAGCCCGGTCGAAACATTAACGGTAGATGATCAAGCCTATCAGATCAGTGCGCTATCCATGGGAAACCCACATGCAGTGCTGTTTGTCGAATCCACGGAAGACGCACCGGTCAACTCGCTGGGGGCGACCATAGAAAACCATCCGCGCTTTCCCAAGCGGGTCAATGTAGGATTTGCCCAAGTCGCCAATCGCCATCAAATCAAGCTACGGGTGTTTGAACGCGGTGCCGGGGAAACCCTGGCATGCGGCTCCGGCGCCTGTGCTGCCGCGGTCGCCGGCATACGTCGCGGGCTGATTGACAGCCCGGTTAATATAATCACTCGTGGCGGCACGCTGACTATACAATGGGCGGGCGACAACCACAACGTACTGATGACCGGCCCGGCTTGCACCGTATTTTCCGGTGAAATCACCCTACAGGACTAAGCGATGACTCCCCAAGCAATAGCCGAATATCTGGAAGCAAACACCGATTTTTTTGAACAGCACCCTGACTTACTGATTAAGCTCCGCCTGCCACACCCCAGCGGTGAAAATATGATCTCGCTGGTAGAGCGACAATTAGTCGAGCTGCGCCAGCGGAATGAACATCTGGATAAAAAACTGCTGGAATGGATACAGTACGGCCAGGAAAACGATGCCTTGCAACAAAAAGTACATGACTTTACCGTTGCCCTGATTCACCCGCATGACTGGGAAACACTGGAGCATCTTATCCCCCACCTGCTGCAGGATATTTTTGCCATTCCGCATGCCAGCCTGCAAGTATGGCAATATCACCCGGCCCAGGAATCGGTACGTATTACCGCTTCTCGCCATAGTCGCCCCTTCTGTCTGCACGAGCCACTGGGCGGCACCACACACTGGCTGACCAACAACAATCAGCTATTGCGCTCGTTTGCCTATATGCCGTTACATGCCGGTAGCGAAACCGTCGGTTTACTGGCCTTAGCCAGTGAAGACCGGCAACGCTATTATCCGGAAATGGACACCTTGTTCCTACATCGCATTGCCGATATTGTCAGCGCCGCACTGCACCCTCATCTCAATCTCGATCATCAACGATGAAACCGCATAATGCGCACTATCTGAGCGGATATCTGCGCTGGTTGCAAACCGAAAAACGCTATGCGGCCCATACGGTCAGCAATTATCAACGCGACGTTAACACGCTGCTGGAGCTGGTAGCCGATGATCCACTGGACAGGCTGAACAATCACGACATCCGCCACTATATTGCCCGGTTGCATGGCCAGGGTACGGGCGGACGCAGCCTGGCCCGAAAACTGTCGGCCTGGCGCAGCTTCTATCACTACCTGATACGTGATCATAACTTTGAAATCAACCCTTGCAATGGCGTCAAAGCCCCCAAGTTTGCCAAGCGCCTGCCCAACAACCTGTCTCCCGATCAGGCCTGTCAGCTGGTTAGCCCACAAGCAGCCACCCCACTGGAACTGCGCGATAAAGCCATGTTCGAGCTGCTATATTCTTCCGGCCTGCGCTTAGCCGAACTGATCGGCCTGGAAAACAATAATCGCGAATGGCTGCAAGGTGAACTCACCATTACCGGCAAAGGCAGCAAACAACGTATCGTCCCCGTAGGCCGCTATGCCATCCAGGCACTGCAGCAATGGCTACAGGTACGCGCCAAACTGGCAGATCCAGATGAGTCTGCCATGTTTGTCGGCAGCCGTGGCAAACGTATTTCACCACGAGTGGTACAGCTGCAAATCAAAAAGCTGGCGCAACAACAACATATCGAAGGCAATGTACACCCTCATGCCATGCGCCATTCCTTTGCCAGTCATATGCTGCAATCCAGTGGCGATCTGCGTGCCGTGCAGGAAATGCTGGGCCATGCCAGTATCACCAGTACCCAGGTTTATACCCATCTGGACTTTCAGTATTTAAGTAAAATTTACGATCAGGCACACCCCCGTGCCCGCAAGAAGACCTCTTGATAAAAAAGCGGCACCGTATTATCGGTGCCGCCCCTCCCCCCTGCTTGTTTACTTCTTATCAACCACCTTAATCTCACCGCCCATATATTGATGATTTCTACAGCCGCCATATAAAACATCCGGCGTTTCTTTACCTGGTGTTATGGTCACCATCCCGCTATAGGTAAAATTACCTTCCACTTCTTTACGCAACACATGCATCCCCCAGCCCTTAGCCTGGGTAGCCACATAAAAATCATGCGCCACCCCGGTATCTATCTCAAACCCATAGGTTTTTCCACGCTCCAATACCGGTACGAAATCCTGCTGGCCATTAATTGCATAGCCCAGATGCCCACCTTGCCCATAATAGGGATGGCTATCATCTTTCACTATCGTGGTTACCTTAAAGATCTCTACCGGCTTGGTTGCCCCTACAACCGGCATAGATGCTGCAATCAACATTGCCCCGGCAAACATTAACGTGTGTTGTTTGGATATTTTTTGCATAACAACTCCCCTCCTTGCAGTTATCACAAAACCGCATCACTATCGCAATACGGAAGGGCATACTAGCACGCAAAAATCGCTTTATTTGCAACCCGTTGCAAATAAACCACAGTTCACACGGACAGCACAATTCATACCAGAGCAACAATAGTTTCAGATAATCAGCGACTTGAAAAAACCGGGCAACGCACACTCGGCGCCCCTAAATCACCGCAAAGCATTCATCTATACACTTCAACTTGCCAGCGACACAAAACCTGCGCTACAGTCGCTGGTTTGAGCTCATACAGATACACAGCCATGTCGGACTCTTTTCACGCGTTAATTCAACAGCTGCGCCAGTTTTCTGCCGAACGGGACTGGGAACCGTTCCACTCCCCCAAAAACCTGGCCATGGCATTAAGCGTTGAAGCGTCGGAATTACTGGAACACTTCCAATGGCTAACAGAAACACAAAGCCAACAACTGGATGAAGAAAAAAAACAAGAAGTGGCCTACGAAATGGCAGACGTACTGCTCTATCTGCTGCGCATGGCCGATCAACTCAACATTGATCTATGCCAAAGCGCTCAGCAAAAAATGGAAATAAATGCAGAAAAATATCCAGTAGAAAAAGCTAAAGGCCGGGCCGAGAAATACAATCGGTTATAACCGCCCGCCCTTATTTACACACGCGTTATCATCCACCCCGATAACGCGTCAAATCAATCAGCTCAAGATTTCTCCAACACCATTTTCAAATACGGTCCGGTAACACTTTGCGGATTTTCGGCCAGCTCTCGAGGGTTACCCTGCGCCACAATATAACCACCACCTTCACCCCCTTCCGGGCCGAGGTCTACCACCCAGTCGGCGGTCTTAATCACATCCAGATTATGCTCGATCACCACCACGGTATTGCCCTGATCACGCAACCGATGAATCACTTTCAGCAACAGCGCGATATCATGAAAATGCAGGCCGGTTGTTGGCTCATCCAGAATATACAGGGTACGACCGGTATCGCGCTTGGATAGCTCCAGCGATAGCTTGACCCGCTGCGCCTCACCACCGGACAAGGTGGGGGCCGACTGCCCCAGGGTGATATAGCCCAGCCCCACATCCAGCAAGGTCTGCAGTTTGCGCTTGATCACCGGAATCGCATTAAAGAATTCATGCGCATGTTCCACCGTCATGGCCAGCACCTGGTGAATATTGCAGCCCTTATACTGTACCTCTAAGGTTTCCCGGTTATAGCGCTGGCCATGACAGACATCACACGGCACATAGACATCCGGTAAAAAGTGCATTTCCACCTTGATCACCCCATCACCCTGACAGGATTCACAACGCCCCCCCTTAACATTAAACGAGAAACGCCCCGGCCCATAGCCACGCTCACGCGCCATAGCCACATTAGAGAACAGTTCACGAATCGGGGTAAACAGACCGGTATAAGTCGCCGGATTAGAACGCGGTGTACGGCCGATAGGACTTTGATCGACATTGATCACCTTATCGTAATGCGCTAAGCCACAGATTTCATCGTGCGCCGCAGGCTCACGATTGCTGTTATATAAATGGCGGGCCACGGCGGGATACAGGGTATCGTTAATCAAGGTTGATTTACCCGAACCGGACAAGCCGGCCACACAGATCAGACGCCCAACCGGTAACGCCAGGGTAACATCTTTCAGATTATTGCCTCTGGCTCCTTTGACCACCAGCATTTTATCCGGATCCGGCGGCAGATATTGCTCGGGAAGATGAATACCCCGCTTACCGGTCAGATACTGGCCGGTTAATGACTCGGCATTAGCACAAATCTCTTCTGGTGTGCCCTGTGCCACCACCTGGCCGCCGTGTTCACCCGCGCCAGGCCCCATATCCACCACATGATCGGCATGGCGAATCGCGTCTTCATCATGCTCCACCACAATCACGCTATTACCCATATCCCGCAAGCGTTTAAGGGTAGTTAACAAGCGGTCATTATCACGCTGATGCAGACCAATCGACGGCTCATCCAGCACATACATCACCCCGGTCAGCCCGGAACCAATCTGTGATGCCAGACGAATCCGCTGCGCCTCACCGCCAGACAAGGTTTCGGCCGAGCGCTCCAGGCACAGATAATCCAGCCCGACATTATTTAAAAAACCTAAACGGCTGCTGATTTCCAGCACAATCTTTTCGGCAATCTGCTGTTTATGGCCCACCAGCTGCAGTGCATCAAAAAAGATCAGTGCCTGACGCAAAGGCAAGGCACTGATTTGATAAATGGTCTTACCACCGACATGCACATGCCGCGCCTCGGCACGTAAACGCGTGCCTTCACAACTGGGACAACTGCTGCTATTCAAATACTTAGCCAGCTCCTCACGCACCGCCGACGAGTCGGTTTCGTGATAACGGCGCTCGAAGTTGTTCACAATGCCTTCAAATGCATGCTCTTTAACCTCAAACTTGCCACGCGCCCCTTTATACAGAAACGGGATTTTCTGTTTACCGCTGCCATACAACACCACCTGCTGTACATGCTCCGGCAGATCCTGGAATGCGGTCTCAAGATCAAACTGATAAAACTCGGATAGACAAATTAACAGCTGATGATAATACTGATTACGCTTATCCCAGCTTTTAATCGCCCCCGAGCTGAGACTTAGCTGCGGAAAAGAAACAATCCGCTTAGGATCAAAAAAACGAATCGATCCTAGGCCGTCACACTTAGGACAGGCCCCCATAGGGTTATTAAAGGAAAATAAACGCGGCTCCAGTTCCTGCAGTGAATAACTGCAGACCGGACAGGCAAATTTTGCTGAAAATAAATGTTCTTCCCCACTGTCCATTTCCACCGCCAGCGCCCGCCCCTCGGCCAGACGCAAGGCCGTTTCAAACGACTCGGCCAGACGTTGCTTAGCCTCCGCATTCACCTTCAAGCGATCTACTACCACTTCAATGGTGTGTTTATGGGTTTTCTTCAGCTTAACTACCGCATCAATTTCGGACACCACACCATCCACCCGCACCCGGGTAAAACCTTGTGCCCGCAGGCTGTCGAACAGCTCCAGATGCTCGCCCTTACGGTCCACAATCAGCGGTGACAGAATCATCACCTTGCTGGCTTCAGGTAACTCCAACACATGATCCACCATCTGCCCCACGCTCTGCGCCTGCAAGGTCTGATTATGCTCGGGACAGAACGGATCACCGGCCCGGGCAAACAACAGCCGTAAATAATCGTGAATTTCGGTAACCGTACCCACGGTAGAACGCGGATTATGCGACGTGGCTTTTTGCTCAATCGCAATCGCCGGCGACAAGCCCTCAATCAAATCTACATCCGGCTTTTCCATCAACTGTAAAAACTGGCGCGCATAGGCCGACAACGACTCCACATAACGCCGCTGCCCCTCGGCATACAGGGTATCAAATGCCAACGATGACTTACCCGAACCGGACAAGCCGGTAATCACAATCAATTTATCCCGCGGCAAATCCAGCTGGATATTTTTCAGGTTATGCGTACGCGCCCCACGAATACAAATCTGTTCCATCATGATGTTAAAGCTTGATTATTCAAAGCCAGACAATATACGGGAAGACAGGGGGAAAAAGCCAGCGAATCGTCAAACATAGCCACAAGTGGTAAGCTACCAGTCTATTTGATATTTCCCAACATTGATGATGCGTATTCCACTCCTAGTTGCCGTGACGCTGTTCTCCATTAATCACACAGCAGCGGCCTCCCCCGAGCAACCCGCCGCAGTGGATTGCAACAACGCCACGACCACCCTTGCCATGCAGCGGTGTGCGGCACACGAGTATCAGGCCGCGGACGCCGAATTAAACTGGCAATATCAGCAACACAAAAAAATACTGGATAAACCCGCACAACAATTACTCCGTGACACCCAGCGAGCCTGGATTACGTATCGTGATCAGGAATGTCAACGCCAGGCGGATAGCGTGCGCGGTGGCAGCATGGCGCCATTACTGGAGCTTGGCTGCAAAACGCAACTCACCCAACAACGCACGCTGGAGTTGGTACCGCTGTCATTTGAAGCAGCAACCGATCCGATACTTTGGTTTCCGACCATGGTGACAGACCGGTTTAACTGCCAACAACCCCAAACCGCCCGTGTCGGACTTATATTAAAACCCGGCGAGCCACTCATCGCCAGGCTACAAATTGGCCAACAAAAACTGGATTTCCCGATTGCCACCGACACCCAGAACAGCTTATGTGGCACCACATTGAGATTGAGCAGCCAGCCACTGGATCAACAGTGCAGCGAATTGCGCCTGGATGACGGCATGTGCGATGCGATGCTTATCCGCTGGGATCCACAGCAAAAGCGTCTACGCTGGGAGCGTAATTAGCTGCCACCCCGACCAAGATGCTTAAGCTAAGCCTCTTCCAGCACCACACAATTGCCCCCATCAAACTGGGCATCGCTTAATCTATGATGTACCCGTTTGGCAAAATGGCGAGGGCTTTCATTATCCGACGGCCGTACATTGCCCAACGCAATGCTCAAGCATAATGGCGGATTTTCCGTCAATCTATGTTCATATAAGGTGTGCTGCAACTGAATCTGATAGCGCTCGGCCACCAGCAACGAATCCTGCTGTGAAATATCCGGCAGAATCACCGCAAAACAGGATTCAGCCCAACGAGCCACCACATCCTGCGCCCGCGAAGCGGCTAATAAGGCAACCGCCATTTCTTTCATCAGTTTATCGGTTTCCAGCAGGCCATGATGTTGCTGATAAGCGGCATAGCCATCCAGCCCCAGCATCACCACCGTCAGCTCATGCTGATAACGCTGGGCACTGCTCCATTCATGCTCCAGCATCAGTTCAAACATAGAGTGGTTCACCACCAGCGTCACCGGATCTTTATACTCCCGTTCGGCCACCTCCTGCTTGGTCACCTCCAGCTGTATCTGCACTTCCTTAAGCGGCGTAATATCAAACATAAAACCGACCACCGACAGCGGTTTATGATCATGATGCACCACATACACCACATTACGAATCCAGCGGCAATCGCCCTGCCGGGTCAAGGTGCGGTAACACAGCTCATGACTGAAACCGTTTTCCACCTGCGCCAGAAAATAACTCAACACCTCATCGCGGTCCTCGGGGTGGATATGCGCATCCCAGTCACTCATGGTATGCCAGTCATCAATCGGCCAACCCAACATATCCTCTATGGTGACATCAATATGGGTATAACAACGCGTCTGCCAGTTAATCCGCCAATGCACCGCACCGGCAGCTTCCAGCAGCATGTTATAAAAACTCTCGTGATCGTAATCATGTTGTTCCACAGCGCTCTCCAGTCTTAGTATTTTCCTGCGTCAAAACAACCTAGCCATGAGTGAAATACTACACCAGTTCAACATTATCTGAGCATAAAACCTTGACGATTTCCGAGGCTTAAGCGTTACTTAATCCACCGCCACTACGATCAATTGCTGTCGAATAACGCCCCGACAACGTATCCCATGTCAGCTTTCGGCTATGTTCATCAGCACACTGCTGGGGTGATTTCATTTTTTCCTGCAGCTGATTGATAAAAATCTCCCTGGCCATCGCCGACAAGCCACCTTCCAGCGCCTGGTCAAACTGCAGAATTCGTTGCTGTTGCTGCAGATAATGCACTATGGCCTGGCCAAGGTGTTGCAATTGCAACAACACACCTTGCAACTCACATAACGCGGATTCGGACAATTCCCGTCCGTCATAGCCACCCACCAGTAACTGTAGACGTCGATATTCACTTAAATGGTGAGAATAGCTATTATCTGCGGCCAGGTATGAACAGGCATCGCCCACTATCCATTGTCGTAGCAGCGTTTTCTCTGCCTCACTCAATATCCCATCCTGCTTTAATTGTTTAATTAGCTGTTCAATTTTCTCACACTGTGCCTGGCGTAATGACTCACCCACCCGATCAAACTGCTGTTGTCTCTGTAGCACCGCCCGCTCAACATTCTCTTGCAACAAGTTATCGCCGGTCAGCGCGCCATCAACAGATAAATTCAACGACATACAACACCTCCCATCCACGTCAAAACATCCATGCAAAAAATTCACACGCAATTAATACTGACAATACTCAATTATATGCGCAACCTTACTTCGGCTCGGAGGAAGGATGGTTATTGCTGATTATTAACAATACTTTTTGATAAGACATTTCACCAATTTTACCGGCCAAGCTATCGATGCCAAAAATAGCATTACGGTAATAACCTTCAACGGTTTCGTGACTATCCTGATAGCTAAGCTCAGATTTAATTTCATCTTTACCGGCAAAGGCACCGGCCAGCATACGTGCCGTATTGGAGCGCGCACTATATTCTGTAATGGTTAAGGTTGCCCTATTGGCAGTGTCAATCTGGATACCATCCTTAGCCGCAGCGGAACGATAACCCGCTTGAATCAAGCCGGGAATTGCTGCCTTTAACTGACATTGACCACAGTCTTGAACAACATTTAATTGAGGGATTCTGGTACGACCATCGACTAAGGCCGCATTATTGGTAGCACAGCCACTCACGAAAAGAGCAGCACAAGCTAAAAATACGTGAAGTTTATTCACTTTGCCTTTAGCGCGATACGACGAGTAACTTAACAGCAGAATAAAACGTAAAAGTTTGAGTAAAGCACACCATAATTGATGATACGCCGTCACCCAACCGTCTATCCCGCTGTCTCGTTAAGTTAACCGCTGATATTACTTGGTTTCAGCCTGATAGCTGTTCATTGAGGTAATCTCAGCTTCTGTAGCCTGCTCTGCATTTGCCGCTTCCGGCACGTCCTTGGCAGCGGGTTTAGCTTCTTCCGTAGCAGCAGTGCCTTGCTCCATTTCAACCTGAATCAGACCAGGATAATCAAAGGCAGAACCATTCGCGACATCAATACCGGCACCAATAGGACCGCCAAACAAGATATTACCAAATGCCATGGGTTTGGTTGAAGAAGGTACGCTGGCCATACCTGGATCCAAACCATCTTTTTCACAAGTTACACTCAAATCTTCCGCACTTCTATGTACCGTCACACTACCCGGTGTCTTCACAAACCAGGTACCTTTATTATTAGCCAGTTTGCAGTTCGCGCCAGCCACAGCATCTCCCTGGTGCTTTGTTTCAACAGAAACCGGCTGGTTGGTACCATTCACAATAGATGCACAACCCGTTGCCAACATCAATGGCGCAACGGCCAATATTATTTTTATATTCAATTTACTATCCTCAGTTAATTCAGTTTTATTCGC
This sequence comes from uncultured beta proteobacterium, assembly GCA_942490555.1. GTDB lineage: Bacteria > Pseudomonadota > Gammaproteobacteria > Burkholderiales > Gallionellaceae > Gallionella. The sequence goes on from CALNXP010000001.1 coordinate 139,387, forward strand.
AAGCCAAAAGGATTGATACACATCCGTCTTAACCTGTTTTGTATGCCAAAATCTAGCAAGCCGCAGATTATGCCGGGTATCATTTGAATCAACAAGCACAAAGCAAGCCAATTATTTTTGGCGCTAGCGGCAAACACAGCCCCAACGTTGTTTCAAAAAATGTTCTGATAAAACGTTGATTTTCCACTGCCCTGAAGGCCGATAAAAATAATGGCTTGCAAACTTAACCTCACTTAATCCGCTATAGTTCAAAACACATCCCCGCATCAAACAGTGTATTTTCTTCTCCGGGATAACCTCGAGGATTAGATAACACCCGACAGTCGCCTATCCAATAATCTGAGGAGGCATGTAAATGTCCGTGCAACCAATAATCCGGCCGGCATTGCTCAATAAACGCTTCCAACGATGAAACATAAGCGGCCGTTGTCGGATGGTTCAGGTATTGCGCCGGGACAGACTGTTCACTTGGGCCGTGATGACTCACCACCACATTGGTCTGCCCTACTTTTTCTATTAGCTGCTTAGCTAACCAGTCTCTACTGTGACGGTGTATCAATGCGGTATCAATTGAACGCATTTTTGAATAGCCAGGTGAGCGACGTATTTTTTTATAATCATTCATTACCTGCTGGCAATGATAACCCGAGGTGCGGGCATTGCCATACAGCTCAAAATCACTCCACAAGGTACAACCTAAGAAATTGACACCATCCAGGGTCAGACAATCATTTTCCAGCAAGTGCACCTGGGTACCTGCCAGCAATGGCCGTGCTTTTTCCAGCAAGCGAGGGTAAGCTGCACCATAATATTCATGGTTACCCATTACATAAATCACCGGCTTATCAATATGCTTAATCGCCCACTGAAGCCCCTGTGTTTTGAGATGAATATCTCCCGCCAGCACCACCACATCAGCCTCATTATCCAGATAATCAAAAGGCTGAAATTCGATATGCAGATCACTTAACAGTTGGATTTTCATAGGCAGCTACTACGGTTTCAGGTAACACCAAGCTTGATTGAGAACCCCCTTTATGAGCACCATCATACTCTGTTATGCGCTGAACATTGGCCGGGGAAGCGATGATGGGCGGTTAACTCTGTTTTTATACACATTCATACCCACGCCATAGACGTTATTTTAACGCCGGATGCAATACAACAATCTTCAGCCTGAACATATTCTGAACTTACCGCGCTTTTGCGACTGAAGTCGCACCTACGCCTTAACATCACTCACCCCTGTTTTGAGGATAGACTCTGCACTAGAGCATCATCTAGGGGTAAAAGATTTATACTGATGAAGAGCACGGACACGATAGTGTCCACAAGCTAATTTGGCGTTTTTTGCTGTTCGATATAGTGTCGAACCCAAAAAACGGAAACCGTGAGTACGGGTTCCGCTTTTTTTTGGAGCCTGTTGGCGCGGGTTTTAGCTTAACGTACCCTGCAATTGTTCCAACATGGCAAGTTGCATTGAAGCATAGTCAAACTCGCCTTCTTCACCAGGAACAGGCATCGCCATTGCCGGGCCGATATTATCATTCGGCGGCAACATCGCCTCCATAGTCTGATCATCACTCAACAGATCCTGTAGTGATAATTGATAACTGCCGCTATGGTTGCCGAATGCCGCGGCTTCGATGTAATACAGGCCGCTGCTTTCCGGGGTAAACTCAAGCCGGGCGTTTCTACCCAGGCCGCCGTCATCATTACGGGTGTCTGCCACTGGCTCACCATTGCTGTCATACAGACCAGCCAACAACGGGTCGGGCAAACTGCCAGCACCGGTGCGGCTGCCTTCCAGATCAAACCTATAGTCATGACCTTCGAGCAAATGCAGAGCAAACCAGTCACTATCACCAGCATCATCTATCGTCGCTTGCAACACCTCACCTGCGGCAATGCTGCCCTGAGTAGCAACATCCGCACTTAACTCCGCATCGGTTTCCGCATTGACAGGCGCAGCCTCTTCAACCGCAGGACTCTGCATCAAGCTCAGACGATAACTGCCCTCTCCATCATAAGCACCGGCCGACAGATAGAAGCGTCCGCTGTACTGCGGGGTAAATTCCAACGCCGCATTCAGCCCCATACCGCCATCATCATCGCGAGTAGCGGCAATCATGCTACCGTTAGCATCATAAATTCCATCCAGCAGCGGATCATACAATGATCCGGCGGCGGTATACTGTCCTTCCAGGCTAATGCGATAATTTTGTCCGGCTTGCAGCTCGGCGGCAAACCAGTCGTTATCCATGGCAGAAGACACTTCACCATAAATCATGCCGCCCACATTGATCATCCCATGGGTTTCCATAGAAGCCGCAAAGTCATCCGCATCATCCGCTTCCGTCGGCTGTGGACTGATCGTTAGTTGATAACTTCCGGTTTCATCCGCATACGCCCCGGCCGCCAGATAAAAACTGCCGCTGTAAGGTGCGGTAAAACTCAAACGCGCATCCAGCTCAACACCGCCATCATCATTTGAGCTATAGGGCAGCATGGCACCATGCTCATCATAAACCCCTTGCAACAAGGGGTCATGCAGGGAACCGGCCTCACTGGATGCCCCCTGCAAATCAACTTGATAGTGCTGACCGGCCGTCAATTCCAGCTGAAACCAATCAACATCCTGATCACTTTCAATCTCACCAACCGCCGACATATCCGGCCCCAACATACCTGTCGTAGTCATATCGGCTGTATAGTCATCCTGCACCACGGGAGCAATATGCAGCATCATCATTTCCTGCTCACTGCTGTTGTGACCATCATCCACACGATAGAAGAAAATGCTCTCACCGGTGAAATCATCGGCCGTCATCAATCCCAGACGCCCTTGCTCCAGCGCCTGTATCGGCAAGCTCAACCCTGGCTCTACCGGCTGACCATCAAATAACAATTCACCAAAATCCGGTAACTGCACAATCGTCATCGTTTGCAAAACCTGGCCCTCGGCAGCCGAGTCATTTGCCAGAAAATCCTGTTGGCTAAACACATAAAGGCCGGAAGCAATACCAAACAAATGATCTTCCTCGGTCGTTGGCAATGAGCCAGCATCCTCTGCCATAATAGGATCATTCACTATCGGCTCGGCATACGGTATCAGGCTCATCATCTCACCACCAACCGTTGCCGTCATTATCGTGGCATGCTGACCGGGCATCATGGATTGATACAGTTCTGCCACCCCTTGCAGCTCTGCCATCACGCTATCCGGAGTCGGTAGCGCCGGTAGCATGTCCTCGGTACGCTGGCTCAGTTCCTCGATAACCTGAGCGGCCGTTTGATTATCCAGCAATCCGGCCTCTACCCATAGCGCACTGCTTTGTGCCACCTGCGCCAGCATCATTTGCTGTACCACCGGCGCCACCAGTGGATCACGTATCAGCTGTATCATACGCCCACATAATGGCTCTAGCTGTTGCTGCAATATCTCCGGATTCAGACCATCGAGATTTATCTCCGGATTCGCCGCTAACTGCTGCATGATGCGCTCGGCCATCATGGGATGCATCTGTGAAGCAAACTGTGATGCCTGACTCATAAATTCCTGATAGAACGCCGGCAACAACTGCTCCCCCTGCTGCATCAACATAGACTCTAACAGTTGCAGCGCCTGAATTTTAGAAAGCGTCTGCTCCCCTTGCAATACCACTTGTGCCTGTGACAACAAGCTCTCGGCCATGGCTTCCGAATTAAAACGCGGATCTAACTGTTCGGCCCGTTGCTGCAAACCCGGCAGCACAAACTCGCGTAACTGTTCAACCATCTGTGGCAGCATATCCGGCAGCAGCTGCATAACAACGGCTTCGATCGCGGGCCAGTTATTAGGCAACCATGGCGCACTCATACCCTCACCCGGGCTTGCTATCCCAACCATGTCGCCCCCCATTATTAGCTGGGTCTGCCATTCGCCCCCGGTCAATGGCGTATCACTATTTAACAGCTGCATCACCGTATCACTCACGGCCTCAAAGATCATATGGTCTATAATTTCCGGCAACATAGGCTTAAAGATGGAAATTGCAATACTTTCCACCGTACTAATCCCCACATCTTCAACGACTATCGTTTCCGCGGCCATCACCTGATCCATACTATGATGGATCAAAACCGGCACCAATGGCGCAATTAATTCATCCCGCATCTCCGGGGCCAGCCGTTCAGACAACGCCTCGGCCAGCCGTGTGCTATCCATCCCCTGGAGCGCATACGGCATTACCAAGGGCTGTATCGCGGTGAGAACCTGGGTATAAATCTGCGGCATCATCTGGTTTAGAAACTGAGGAATCGCCTCTTGCAGCAAATGCCTGACCGCTAAAGTAGCGTATGCTTCTTGAGGTGCTATGCTAGGTGACGGTTCAATTGCGATGGCATCAACCTCGGCCATCAAGCGAGGCTCAATATCCGCCTCATCGATCAAACCTGTCATCTGCATGGGCTCAACATTTTCAGAAAGTACCGTACTTACAAAAACAGGCATATCCTGCTCAGATTCGTATGGTATCGCCTGGGGCTCTTGAGGATGAGATTCATTCATATGATTTTGCTCTGGAGATACTGCAATGGTCATTCACTACTCCTTGGTGGTGTTTATATTATGAGGTATGCAGAAAGCATAGCTGGCTACAATCGAAAGCATGCTGTGCGGCCGTATAACGGCCCGCAGCTTTTCAAGTTGAAGCTCTGATTATAGGAAAAAATGCGGCTAACGCAACAAAATTTATGCTCGCCCCCCCCTCCTACCCCACAGAGCACTATTCTCTCAGCACACCCTAGCATTCCATGCACCACATGCTTGCTCATTTAGAGGTGGTGCACGGAGTGCACCCTACCAGAAATGTCACCTTGCGTTCTAATAGGATGAATACTTGTGATGTTTAGCACTAGGCTCAACCGTTTATCTCAATTTTAAAACCTCCAATCTTAAATTAGCTATTCCCCACACGCACTTTTAGTTATTGTTTTCTCGTCTGAATAGCAATGGTTCAGTTTCCATTCAGCAAGCATTGCATACACTGCGTCTCAAGCCCGAACAACAAGCTACGGGTAAGAAATCGTCCAGATGGATAAAGGCCTAGCCTGAGTCAGCATACACCACCGCCAGACCGCCGCTAATTAACCCCTTTCTGGACAAAAACTCTGTTTAACCATGATCAAAGGAATAACATCATGAACCTGAAAAAAGCCTGTTTAACAATGTCACTGGGAATGTTATTAACCGCCAATGCCTTGGCAGAAACCAGCGTTGCCGTCGGCGCGGATGGTTCGGTCAGTATTCACGATGGCGTAACTGGTGCTGCAATTGAAGTAGGCAGCAATGGCAATGTGAATATCGATGGAGCGATGACTGGAGGCGATGTCAATGTCAGCAACGGCAATGTTCAAGTACATGACCAGCATACCGGCTCTCAGGTGATTGTGGATGATGGCAGCACCGGTTCAGAAATCCGGGTCAATCGCGGCAATGTAGAAGTCTATCAGCAGCCGGAACAACGCGTCATTATCGATCAGGGTAATGTTGATGTATCCACACCACATCAACATCATCACGAAAAACATTACCAACGACCAGCAACACAACAATCCTTTATCAATAGCGAACTGCAGAACCAGGATTTCAGCCACCGCAACTTGGTTGCTGCCGAATTCCTAAATGCGGAATTGCATAACATCGATTTTCGTCATAGCAACCTGAGAAATGCCGATTTCAGCAATGCCGAATTACATAATGTAGATTTCCGCAACGCCGACTTACGCCATGCCACCTTTTTAAATACCGAGTTTGTAAACTGCGACCTCAGAGGGGCTAAAGTACGCAAAGCCAACTTTACCAATGCCGAATTTTCCAACAGCAATACCCAAGGCGTAAACTTCTCTCGTGCCACCATACTCAACACCGAGTTTGAGTAATCAAAATATAGTCCGGGTGTAGGCTATTACCAAAACCCGGGGATAAAATAATCCCGATGCAAGACCTATTGATTGCAACCATAGGTCTTACTCAGCACACCCTGAACGGCATTACAACTTGCCAGCCTCAACCACGACAAAAAGTCGCAACAACGCTCACACGAGTTAAATGACCCCACACATACATATTGCCGCTCATTGCTATCTTTAACCTGCTAAAGTTATCGACTGCCATCCATGATCTCAGGGAAAATAATGCCATCAGCATATTTCAGTAACGATACCTTTGCTTTTCTGGCTCAGCTTCAATTGACATCCTCCCCGCCCTAAAGGACGGAGATTCCTACGGTGTCTGAACACTTTGCAGCGTTCAGATCACTTCGGTGGGTTCCTGCTGCTGGCGACATTGCTGCATCGCTCACTTCACAGGCTAACTGGGCATGTCCTGCCCTTAATAGATTGATTGCGCCGACCACATCCGCATTTTCTTTGAAACCGCAGGAGACACAAGCAAATTCAGCTTGGGTTTTGCGGTTTTCGGCTGAAATATGCCCACATGTTGGGCACGTTCGGCTGCTGTTGTGCGGTGGCACGGCAATCAGCAAACCACCTGCCCACGCCAGTTTGTAGTCCAGTTGTCTTCTGAACTCAAACCAGCCTTGGTCGAGGATGGCTTTGTTTAAGCCGGATTTCGCGGCTACGTTTTTCCCCTGATTTTCGGCATCACCCGCCGCTGATTTAGACATATTCCGCACCTGCAAATCTTCAATACACACCAGCGCGTGGTTTTGGCTGATGGTGTGACTGGTTTTGTGCAGGTAATCGCGGCGGGCGTTGCTGATTTGGGTGTGGATTGCTTGGACTTTGGCTTTCGCCTTTTTCCAGTTACGACGGTATTTCACTTTGCGACTGAAGGCTTGTTGCGCTTTGCGTAGCGCGTCTTGATGCTGTTTGAAACTATTGAGCGGCTCGAAATATTCGCCATTGCTCAAGGTGGCAAAGCGGATGATGCCCATGTCGATACCGACATCGCTGCCGCTTTGTGGGCGAGGCGTTTCGACTTCAAGCTCAGTTTGAATCGACATCATCCATTTGCCATGACGGTATGACACGGTGACGTTTTTCACGCTGCCCAATACTTCACGACGGTTTCGGTAACGTATCCAGCCTAATTTGGGTAGGAAAATTCGGTGGTTAGCTTGCTCAAGTTTGCAGCCTTGTGGAAAACGAAAAGCATCATGCTGACCACGTTTTTTAAAGCGGGGGAAATCGGCACGTTTGGCAAAAAAATTGTCATATGCCCGACCAAGGTCTTTTAAGCTTTGCTGCAACGCT
>CALNXP010000002.1:0-46567 GCA_942490555.1 uncultured beta proteobacterium
CTCCGCCTCCATCATGCTGGGCCAGATGGCAACAATGAGCCATGACTTTGAAATTATTGAAGACGATTAAATACAGGGAACACTCCGCACACCCCATTTGAAAAAGCCAAGTAGCCCGGAAGTAGCCCCACAGGCGCGGACTCCGGAGGAGGTTACTATCGTTATGCCGCATCTCATAACGCCAGCAAAATCACACATCACCCGGATTCCGCTTCGCTGCATCCGGGCTACGGGGGAATTATGAGGCTGACTTCTAAGCTTACAACGTTATCCGGTATCGTCCTTGGCTTATGTTTACATTGGCCTGCGGTTTATGCCGAGGTTAAGCCCCAGCTAGTCGTCGATGGACTGTCTCATCCCTGGTCGGTGGCCTTTTTGCCGAATGGGCGTTATTTGATTACCGAGCGTGCGGGACGTTTACGGCTGGTGGAGAATGGCAAGCTCTTGGCACAGCCGGTAGCGGGGCTGCCAGAGATTGCTGCGGTGGGTCAGGGTGGACTGCTGGATGTGGTGTTGCATCCCGATTATGCCCATAACGGCTGGTTATATTTCTCGTATGCCAAACCAGTTAAGGGTGGGCAGGTTACTGCGGTGATGCGCGCCAAGTTGAAAAATATGCAATTGCTGGATCAGCAGCCTATTTTCCAAATGAACAAGGCATCGGATAGTGGCCGCCATTTTGGTTCGCGGCTGGCATTTGATAAACAGGGGATGCTGTTTATCAGTGTGGGTGAGCGCGGGGAGCGTGAATGGGCGCAGGATTTAAGCAATCATGCTGGCAGCATTATCCGACTGCATGATGATGGGCGCATACCGGCAGACAATCCCTTTATTCATCAAACCGGGGCACAACCGGAAATTTACAGCTATGGGCATCGCAATCCCCAAGGCATGGTGTTGCATCCGGAAAGCGGTGATATCTGGATACATGAGCATGGTCCCAAGGGCGGTGATGAAATCAATCGTATTCAGGCCGGCAACAACTATGGCTGGCCAGTGATCAGCTATGGCCGCAATTATGGCTGGGGAACCAAAATTGGCGAAGGCACACATAAGGCCGGTATGGAGCAACCCTTACACCAGTGGACACCCTCTATCGCGCCTTCCGGTATGACATTTTATACCGGTGAACGCTATCCAGAATGGCAAGGTAAGCTGTTGGTCGGTTCGCTCAAATTCCACTATCTGTCACTACTAAGCGTTGAGGGTGAAAATATTGGCAACGAGCAGCTATTATTCAAGCGTGACTTTGGCCGGATTCGCGATGTGCGTCAAGGGCCGGAAGGTTATCTCTATCTACTGACCGACGAGGCCAATGGTCAATTGATCCGTTTAGTTCCCCGTTAATCACCCATTCACCACCCGCCCGACGGTCCCCCTCGAGCAACATGATCAACGTAAAATCGCTATAGCGCTTATGGATTAACCGCCGGGAGCAATCATGCATATCATTGCAGTAGTAATCAGCGTCCTCATTATCAGCCTGCTAAACGGCAGCCAAAGCTATGCCAATGAGGTACAGCAACGAAAACAGGTGAGACAACTGGCACTCTCACTGCTGGCCCGCCAGCTTTCACCCGCCGAGATAGAACAACGCACTCGCCCCTTCTGGGAGCAACAGGCCCGTACCGGCAGCGGTATTTGGAAGCTCAGTTCGCTGCATTGGAGCTTGCGTCTAGAATTTAACAACATCGTGCGCCATGGTAGCTCTCAAGAGCTGCGCCAGACCGAGTCAATATTACAGCAATGGATCAAGGCTTATCCCGAATCACCCACCGCCCATCTGGCCTATGCACAGCTACTGCTGGCTCAGGATAAACACACATTACGCCATGCGCTTATCCCCAGAAACTTACGCCAATGGCTACCGGGAAGTTATCGCGCCCAAGCCTATTGGCAAACAAACAAGCGCATTACCTCACAAAGTCCATATGGCTATGAACTCATGCTGCAACTGGCCGATTACCAGGGCTGGTCGCAACAAGATTACGAACAATTGCTGGACCAAGCGATACAGCGCTTCCCTTACTACTACCCGTTATATTTCAGAAGCATGGATTATTACCGCAGCATCAGCCGATCCCCATTAACCTTGTGGGGTATCAAGCTAGGGGGCGATAAACGCCGACAACTGCTGGAACAGCTACAAAGCAAAGCCTATGCCGCCACCCAGGAAAAAGATCAATATGGTATCTATGCCCGCCTATACTGGTATGCCTGGCAATCGAATTATTTTGGCCGTCAGGCAAACTGGCAGGTAGACTGGCCCAAAATGTCACAAGGCATAGATGCAGTGCTGGCACAGTATCCCAACCAATGGAATATCCAGCATTTTGCCAAATTTGCCTGCGATATCGGCGATATGCAGAAAACCAGCGAGCTATGGGGACGCATAAGCGGTTATCCCGTACTGCAAGCCTGGGACGATGACCCTGAATTATTTGAATGGTGCAAACAAAAGGTACTGGACAGTGCGAGTACGGTAAGCATGAGTTATCAACAACGACTGCAACGGGTCACACAACTCATCGGCAATACCAAAGGTGATGTTTATGAACTCAAAACTGCGCTGGCCGACACCCAGATATTGCTTCAGGGAAACCCCGGCGATGCCAACGCCCAGCTGCAACTGGCCAAACTCTATATGCTGGGCGCGGCAGGGGATGGTCAGGAACGCCGCAAACCCGGCTGGGACGAGGTTGGCAAACATCTGGACGATGTGATCCGCCAACAGCCGGATAACGACGAGGCTTATAGCTGGCGGGCTTACTGGCACAGCCAGCGTAAATCACAGGATAGCGACTGGCTGAGCAAAGCACGTGCCGACCTGGAACAAGCCTATCAGCTCAAAACGCAACATCCACTGTATTACCAGACCATTGCCGAACTGCTGATTGAGAGCAAACAACCGGCGCAGGCCGAAGCGTATTTTCAGCGTGCGTTTTATAGCCAAGTCAAAATGGATATTATTGAGATCATGGCCTTCCGCCAACTGGAACGCTACTATCGCACACAGGGCCCGGCCAAATGGGCCGACTGGGAAAAGCTCCACCAGACCCGTATCACGGAATACCCCAATTCGGCGCCCTATCATCTGAGCTATGCCCAGTTTCTGATCTGCGACAAAGGCTCGGCCGATGCAGCCCAAAGTATGCTGGAACAAAGCAGCCAGTTAAGCATGGGAGAGCAAATCTCCAGTCTGGACCGGCAAATCCATATGCTGCGCGGCACCATTGCCTACTACCGCTGGGCGCAGGCTTATCAACAACACCAGGATCCGCAGGAAAAACTCTGGCGTGCGGCACAACTCACCGTTCCCGAAGCCGCCGCCATCACTGCAATGCTACCGGTATGCCCCAACGCCAGCCTAATTCAACAACAACTGCAACGCGCGAAGATCATCGACGATTAACGCTATGGCAACCGCCCACAGCTTGGTAAAATCGGAAAGTTTAACTTTTTTGTCATTAAGATATGTCGACCGATACCGAAACTCGTCATCAAGAGGCTCGCCGTGCTCTGGAAAAGCTGCGTATGCGACTGCTGGATCTAACCGCACACAACCGGCTGATCAACTTCCACCATAGCAGCAAACAGTGCTTACGCATTGTGGATGAGCTGCCCAATCCACTGAGCGAAGCGCTGCTCAACGAGCAGGAAATGCGTTTTAATGCGGTAGCGGAAGCGACGGAAAAACAATTACAGGCCGCCGGCTATCTGCGTTTTGACGAAGATAACCAGCAACTGGTCAAACTGCGCAACCCGCCCAGCGCCGAAGAATGGGCCGCAGAACAGGGGCTGGCCACCGACTACGAGATCCCGCAGGTCGATGCTGGCGAACAACCGGCCGCGAAACACCAGGATAAAACGATACAGACCCTGCATTATCCGGATGAGCTGGAAAACCGACTGAAAAGCCTGCGCCAGACCGCCGAAAGTGCAATCCAGGAAACCGGTGCCAATATGCTGTATCTGGCATTTGGTTTTCTGGAATGGTATGACCAGGCCGATAGCGACCAGCCTAGACTGGCCCCACTGTTTCTGCTGCCGGTACGCCTGCAACAGGGACGCTTAAACAAACACAGCGCCACCTATGAATATACCCTGAGCTATTCGGGTGAGGACATCATCACCAACCTGTCGTTACGCGAAAAGCTGCGTATTGATTTTTCATTGGCGCTGCCCGAGCTGGATGAACACACCGCCGCCGAAGATTATTTCCAGGCGGTACAGCAACTGATTAATCAACATCAGCCACGCTGGCGGGTACGACGCCATATCACCCTGGCCCTGTTAAACTTCAGCAAACTGCTGATGTATCAAGACCTGGACCCCGGCAACTGGCCCGATGAAAGCCTGATTAATCATACGGTGGTATCACGTTTTCTGTCCGGTTACCAGGCCGAACAAGCCGCGGACACCGACGATGCACTGAACTTTAGTGAAGAATATGCAATTGATGAGCAGGTCGACATTCATCAACGCTATCCACTCATCAGCAATGCCGACAGCTCGCAACACAGTGCGCTGATCGATGCCCTGAATGGCAAAAACCTGGTGATTGAAGGCCCTCCCGGTACCGGCAAATCACAGACCATCAGCAACCTGATTGCCGCCGCCATGGCACAGGGGAAAAAAGTGCTGTTTGTCGCCGAAAAACTGGCCGCCCTGGAAGTGGTACATCGCCGCCTGGAAAGCAACGGACTGGGCGACTTCTGCCTGGAGCTGCATAGCCATAAATCGCAAAAACATAAAATGCTGGATGAAATCGGTAACCGGCTGGCGCACCATGGCCGTTACCAAGCGCCGGAACAGCTGCACACAGAAATCGAACACTACGAACAGTTAAAACAACAGCTGCAACAGCATGTCAGCCAGTTAAATCGTTACTGGAAAAGCACCGGCTTAACCCTGCACCAGATTCTGAGTGCCGCCACCCGCTACCGCCTGCAACTGAATGGCACCGCCCTGGTGTCCCCCGAAGGCTATCATGGTGATAATTACGACAGCCGTATTCGTAATACCCACCAGGATCTGCTAAGCCGCTTTGCGGCCCAGTATCACGCCATCAGCCAAAGTCAGAATCAACAGCCGCTAACACAACATCCCTGGTATGGCGTCACTAACGGTGAGTTACAGCTATTTGACCACCCCAAGGTCAATCAGACACTGGAAGACTGGCAACACAGCCTGCAACAACTCAGCCTGCAACGCCAGCAACTGGCCGCCCCACTCAGCTGCAGCGCCGACGCATTGGCTGGCGACACCGAACAACTGCAGCAACTGGCCGATCAACTGCAATCACTGCCACCATTACAAGGCGACGAGGTACTCACGGCACTGCCGGCGCTACAGGGAGAAACGCTGCAACAGAGCAAGCTCTACTTACAACTGCTGGAATATATCGAAGACCTGTATCGCAATCTGAAAACGCATATCAGCACCGATCTGCTGGATAATTTTGAGGCACTGAAAGAAATCCAGCAGGCCTCCCTGGTATTACAACAATTAATGGATGCGCAGACCACCATTGTGCAACTGAGTCAGAGCATCAATCAGCTCAGCGAACTGGAACAACAACTGACGGTATTACAACAACCGCTGCAGGACATTCAACATACCCTGGGCGATGCCGGCAGCTCCTTAAACTGCAGCCAGGACGGTTTGGGCGAATATCAGCAGCTGATCAGCCTGGTCACCTCACTCAAGCCCAGTGGCTGGAAACACCGGGCCAGTCGCTTCGATGACCCGATACTGGACGAACTGCTGCCCACACTAAGCGAAGAAGTCAGCTGGCTGCGCGAACAACATCAGCAACTGAGCAACACCTTTGCCCTGAACCGTCTACCAGACCTGGAACACCTGCGCAGCCTGCAACGCAAACTGCAATCCGCCGGTCTGCTGAAATGGCTGAATCCCGGCTGGTGGGATGCCAGGGCCCAGGCCCTGGGGCTGGCCACCCATGATCAGGTCACGCTGGAACAAATGCAGCAACAATTCCACCTGCTGCTGGAATATCTGGAACGTTATCAGCAACTGACCAAGCATAGCGAATATCAGGAAGCTCTGGGCGAATACCTGCAGGGCCATCATACCGATATTGAAATGCTAAGCATGCTGCGCGACTGGTATCGTCGCTTGCGCCAGCAATACGGCAGCGGCTTTGGCCCCAAGGTCGCCATTGGTAATGCGGTTTTGGCACTGACACCGGAGCAGGCACAGGCAATACGCTCACTGGATGAACAAGGACTGACACAACAGCTGAACACGCTGCAGGCCGAACTGCTGCAAATACGCCCGCTGCTGGCCACCGATAATCCACTACAGCAAAACGCCACTCCACTGTGCGGCGAACAAGGCCAGCTGGCCGGACTGCTGGAACAACTGCGCCAGGCGGTTAAAATCTGCCGCCCGATACTGGCCAACCCCAGCATAGGCATAGGCCAGCTGGTAGAACGTATGGCACAGATTGATATATTGCGAGATAAACTGCGACTGTGGCATAACATGCCGCTGGACCAACAGCTATTTAATAAACAACTGCAACTGGATACCGGCCCACTGGTCGATAATCAGGCCGGGCTGGCCAGACTGCGCCATACCCTGCAACTGGCCGATGCGATTAACGAAAAAATCACCCATCCGGCCATGCAGGACTATTTGCATCAACTCACCCAAGCCGAGGCTTTCCAGCAACTGCAACAGCAACTGCAAAAACTGCAGGCGACCCTGGCACAACAACGGCTGCGCTTTGAATCGTTCGGTGAACTGGTCAAGCTGCAGTTCACGCAATGGACCGCACACAGCGGGCATCAGCTGAGTGAGCTGATCAAACGCAACCAGCAAGCCATTCAGCGCACCGAGACCCTGGCCAACTGGCTGGATTATCTACGGGTAGCACAACAACTGGCCGCTCAGGGACTGGATAAACTGGTGCAGGCATTAACCGACCGGCAGTTAGATATCAGTCAGCTGGAAGACGGCTATAAGGCCGGGATTTATGATCTGCTGGCACGTGAGATTATGCAACAACAGCCCGAGCTGGCCACCTTCTCCGGCATCTCGCAACAAGCCTTACAGCAGCGTTTTTGTGACTACGACAGTCGCTTACAGCAACTGCAATGCCAACAGTTAAGCTGGCAGATAGATCAGGTTAATATTCCACAGGGTATCCAAGGCGGCAAGGTCAGCGAACATACCGAATGCGCGCTGCTGCAACACGAATGCAACAAAAAAAGCCGCCATCTGCCTATCCGCCAGCTGTTAAAGCGTGCAGGTAATGCCCTGGCGGCCATCAAGCCCTGCTTTATGATGGGTCCGATGTCGGTAGCCCAGTATCTGGCACCCGGCCAGTTACAGTTTGATCTGATCATTATGGATGAAGCCTCACAGATCAAACCTCAGGATGCACTGGGTGCGATTGCCCGAGGCCAGCAACTGGTGGTAGTCGGCGACCCTAAACAACTGCCACCGACCCGCTTCTTTGATCGCAACAACGATGATGCCGAAGAAGAGATCAGCGCGATTGAAGAATCGGAAAGCATACTGGATGCCACCCTGCCAATTTTTCCGGCTCGTCGCCTGCGCTGGCATTACCGTTCCCAGCATGAAAGTCTGATCTCATTTTCCAATCAGGCTTTCTATGACAGTGATCTTATCCTGTTCCCATCGCCCTACCATCGCTCGCCCGATTACGGTCTGCAATATCACCGAGTGGCGGCCGGCTGTTTTGTGAACCGGCGCAATCCAGCCGAAGCGGAACGGATCGCCCAGGCAATCTGCGAGCATCTGCGCCGCAGCCCCGATGAAACGCTGGGCGTGGTCGCCATGAGCGTAGAACAACGTCAACAGATAGAACGTACCCTGGAAGCCTTAAGTAAACAGGATAGGACACTGCAGCACTGGTTGGAACAGGATGCACAACGTCAGGAAGCGCTGTTTATCAAAAATCTGGAAAACGTCCAGGGGGATGAACGTGATGTTATTCTCATCTCCATGAC
Source organism: uncultured beta proteobacterium (assembly GCA_942490555.1). Lineage (GTDB taxonomy): Bacteria > Pseudomonadota > Gammaproteobacteria > Burkholderiales > Gallionellaceae > Gallionella. The sequence continues at coordinate 8,001 of CALNXP010000002.1, forward strand.
CTATGGCCCGGCCGAAGCAGGCGGCAAGGTGGCTCAGCGTTTCGGCCCGATCAACAGCAATACCGGCTGGCGTCGACTCAATGTGCTGCTGACCCGCGCCCGTAAACGTATGCATATTTTCAGCTCCATGGACAGCCGCGATATTCAGGCAGGCAACAGCAGTAAACGTGGTCTGATTGCACTGCACGACTTCCTGGCCTACTGCGAACACGGCACGCTGCCCCTACAACGCAATACCCAGACAACACCACAAACCGATAGCGATTTTAGCCATGCCGTGATACAGCAATTGCAGCAACATGGTTTTGAGTGCCGTAGTCGACTAGGGATTTCCGGCTTATTTATCGATGTCGCGGTGATTGACCCGGATAATCCGGGCAATTACCTGCTAGGCATAGAATGCGACGGCCCCAGCTACCAGCAGTCACGTTCCAGTCGTGACCGCGATCATCTGCGCCCGGCCATACTGCAACGTCTGGGCTGGAATATGCATCGCATCTGGTCAGCCGACTGGTATAAAAACCCCCAAGGAGAAATCGATGCCATATTGCACAAACTGCATGCGCCACCGCCGCCACAATTAACACCATAAAAATGGAAGCGTTAACTGACTCACAGCAACGTAGAGCCTGTTGAGCTTGTATCAACAGCTTCTAAGCAGCTCACAAATATGCCAGAACCTGCTACCATTATTCGTTACGGTTCTGCTGGTACAGCACGAATAAATGACCAGGCTTGGAACGGTAACTATCCACACCATATAGGAAGAAAACTTATGAAAAAAATATTTTCATTACTTGCCGCCAGCGGTTGCCTGTTAGTTAGCAGTCTGGCCAATGCGGCCATATATTCATTTGACGTTGCCGCAGCAGCCAATAGCTCCAGTGGCGGCACACCACTGAATACCGGACTATATTTTAATGCCGGTGATCTACTGACGATTGCCGCGGACCCAGCCGATTTATGGTCGGCTGGCGCCTTACCTCGCTGGTCCAATGCCGATGGTCTGGTCGGTGATTTATTTGCCACCGGCAGTGATGAGTCTGGCCAGGCCGCTGGCACCAAGATTGGTGCCACCTTCCCGACCTGGACTCAAGGTGGTTTGACTGCCCCCTATGGTGCACTGATTGGTCAGCTTGCCAGCAGTTATTTCCTCATCGGCACCGATTTTACTGGTCCAGCAGCCGACAGCGGCAATCTGCAATTAATGTATTGGGATTCCAACGGCAGTGATAACCACGACGCTATTCGCGTCAGTGTTATCGATTCGGCACAAATTGCAGCCATTCCAGAACCAGCCATCTACCAGATGTCTCTACTGGGCTTAACCGTGCTGGGTGCTGCCGGTTTAAGCAGAAAACTCAAGCGAAAAAAAATCAATTAAGCGACAACTATCTACCCGCCTAAAATTGATCAAGGGTGCACGCTGTGCACCTGTTTTTTTTTGGGAGAAACCGCACAATGGGGGGATGAACTATTCCTTGCCAGAAAAAATAAATGGAGCATCAAAGTCGCGATTCCATACACATGAATAACAAAATGTTATAATTTATTATTTATTCATAATAAACACTTACCATGAGTAGCTTACCCAATTGCCCAGAATGCCAGTCCGAATACACCTATCAGGATGGTCCTTTATATATTTGCCCGGAATGCGCGCATGAATGGTCGGCCAATGCAGAAACCTCATCCGCAGAAGCCGGCAAAACCTTCCGTGACGCTAATGGCAATCCATTACAGGATGGCGACACCGTGACCGTCATCAAGGATCTGAAAATCAAAGGCTCCTCTCAAGTCGTCAAGGTTGGCACCAAAGTAAAGAATATTCGCCTGCTGGAGCATGGCGACCACGATATCGACTGCAAGATAGACGGCATCGGCCCGATGAAGCTGAAAACCGAGTTCGTGAAGAAAGTATAGTGATTACGTGGGTGCTGCCAGGGCGTAACGCATGATAGAGCACGAGCCAAGCTGATCAACATCCGCAAACAAAAATGCCGGTTCAAGTCTGAACCGGCATTTTTGTTTTCCCGAGTTAAGCCGTTAACTTACTCAGCATTACCCACATGCATTTTTTGCTCACTCAACAGACTTGACTGTGACTGGCGCACGTTGCCCACATGCACGTTAGAGCGGCCGCGGTCTTTAGCGTTACCAATTGCCAGTGACTGTGAGCTCAGCAAGCTGGACTGAGATTGCGCCACATTATGTGCCACCACATTAGATACTCCGCCTTTAGTGGCATCACCAATGGCCAGTTTTTGTTCGCTTAACAGGCTGCTTTGTGTTTGGTTGATGTTAGACGCACGTACATTGGAACGCCCAGCTTTATCGGCGTTAGCAATGCTTAATTTCTGGCTGCTCAACAGGCTGCTTTGTGACTGACGCACGTTGTTCAACGTCGCATTCGATCTGCCACGGTCTTTGGCGTTACCCAGGTCCATCGTCTGCGAGCTTAACAGGCTGGATTGGGTTTGCTCCAGGTTATGTGCGGTGATGTTGGATACCCCGCCAGCGGCTAATGCCGAACCGGCAAATAAGGTGGCAAGAACAAAAGTGGTCAGTTTAGTGGTGGTTTTCATCTGGTTTCTCCCTCAAGTTTGTTTGTTGGTTATCAAGCACTGCGCTTGTTACGACCTTAGGTTGCAGCGAGAAAGCAAAGGGTTCAGATTTTTTTAAAAAACGTTGATTGAGAGCTTGGTGCACGGAGTGCACCCTACGATTTGGCTATATATTGTGGCTTAGTGGTTCTATATCCAAAGATATAGCAGCAAAAACCTATACCTACCGTTGGTCTGCTAAAACCTACCGCGATCCTGAGAAATTCTGAAACATGCCCTTTAGTCCAATAGGAATTTGGGATTGGCTCTGGTTGAATGGCTTCCCAGCGATACCGAAATAGCAAATGCTAATTATGCGGATAAAAATAAGGGAGCCAAATATGGTAAGCGGAGCAGTTCTATCTCATTCATGCTTATTAACACTGGAATCAATCGCTAAGCCGCCATCCCCTTTAAAGATTTTGTCTGCATGCGTTGCTTCTTCGTTGTTGTTGTTTGGCCCCGCCATTGCTCAGGCTACTCAATCCACTTGTACAGAACAAGCAGCTGAGTTTAAGTCAGATTGTGATCAAATTGGGGCAGAATTCAAAGAGTCTGAGCTGAGTTGTTTAGCCACTCATGGCTCTCATTATCTTTGCGGTCAACATGACCATCAGTTCATTACTAACGAAGAAGGTTATGCATGTAAATTTTATTGGAAACCTGCAGAGATTGCCGTAGATTGGGGATACGTTCCAGAATCATGGATTAGCCAAACATATCATTGCAATCGTCTTGTAAATTCCCAAAAATCCAACACCGGCATGGTCTGCGCTCAATCCGCGGCGGGCACCAATCCTTGTAACGCTGGCACCGGCCATAAATTCCAACGCGAAACCGATTATGTGGGCACTGGCCCCTTCCCGGTTTCCTTAGTTCGCGTCTATAACAGCGGTGGTACCACACCCGAGGTGGTGGAAGCTACGCACTGGGGCGCGCATTGGAATGTGGGGTTGGATAAGGCGATTATCGTGGCCACTGCCGAACAGGTGTCGGTACGGCGCGGGGATGCCAAGGAATTTGCATTTCGCTTGGTGAATGGCGATTGGGTAGGCGATGGGGATGTGCTGGGGCGGTTAAGCGGGGATGCCAACGCGGGTTGGACGTATACCAATGCGGCCGATGCAGTAGAAAGCTACAACCCCGAGGGACAGCTGGTGTCGGTCACCAATACGGCTGGGCTGACGCAGACGTTGAGTTACGATGCTGCCGGCCGGTTGCAGACGGTGAGTGATCCGTTTGGCCGCACGTTGACCTTTTATTATGACGCGCAGGATCGCGTAGTGCAGGTGGATGATCCGGCCGGTGGTAGCTTTATTTATAGCTATGATGCGGCCAATAATCTGGCCTCGGTGACCTACCCCGATGGTGGGGTGCGGGAATATCGTTATGGCGAAGCCGGACTGGTGGCCGAGACACCGGATGTTGGGGTCAGTTACCGCCACAGTCTGACGGGAATGATAGATAACGGCACACGCTATGCCAGCTGGGCCTATGATGCGGCCGGACGAGCCATTGTGTCGGAACACGGCGAGATAGACAGCGGCATTGACCGGGTGGAACTGGTGTATCAGCAGCCCGATGCCGACGGTAACCGGGTAACCCAGGTGACCGATGTGCGTGGTGTGACGCGTGATTACACCTTTAGCAGCTTGCAGGGCATGGTGCGCAATACCGGCATTGAGGGGGAACCTTGTGTAGGCTGTACCGCCAGCTATGGCTATGACGACAATGCCAATATCATTAGTCGTACCGACTTTAACGGTAACACCACTTGCTATGCCTATAACGCACGTAATCTGCCGATTATCCGGCTGGAAGGACTGGCCCCCGGCAATACCTGCCCGGCCGATCTAAGCGCGTATAGCCCAAGCGGGGAAGAACGGATGACGCATACCCGCTGGCATGCCGAACTGCGCTTGCCGGTAGAGATAGCGGCCCCGTTACAGCAGACGCAGATGCACTATGATGCCCTGGGGAATCTGCAAAGCCTGACTCAACAAGCCACCGCGGATAACCACGGTGCCCAGGGCTTTACTGCCAGCACGGTGGGCGAGCCACGCTCGGTCAGTTTTAGTTATAACGCCCAAGGCCAGCTGATTCATAAAGACGGGCCACGGCTGGATGTGAACGATGTCACCGATTACCGTTATGATGACGCCGGCCAGCTGACACAAATAATCAATGCACTGGGGCATGAAACCCGGCTAAGCGATTATGATGCCCACGGCCGCCCCGGCACGCTGATGGATGCCAATGGCCGCATTACCCAGCTAAACTATGATGCCCGCGGCCGACTGGTGCAGTCCCGCAGCGGCGATGAAACCACGACCTATGATTACGATAGCAACGGTAATCTGCGCCAGGTCAGCGATGCCAATGGCGCCACCCTCAACTATGACTATGATCAAGCCCACAGGCTGGTGCGCATTGAGGACGGTGAAGGCAATAGCATGCACTACACCCTGGACAATGCCGGCAATCGCATCAGTGACATCATTCGTAATTCTGCCGGCCAGCAGGTGTATCAACACCGGCGCGAATTTGATGCGCTTAACCGGTTATGGAAAGACATAGGGGCCGTCAATCAAACCACGGTGTATACCTACGACAATGTGGGTAATGTGATTGGCATCAGCGATGCCGCCGGCAGCCGTGTGAACCACTACGATGCCTTAAACCGTTTAATTCAACATACCGCTGCCGATAACGGTGTCACCCGCTACCACTATGATGGCCAGGACCAGTTAGTGTCGGTCAGCGATCCGCGCCAGCTGGTGACCGAGTATATACGCGATGGCCTGGGCCGGTTAAACCAGACCCTTAGCCCTGACACCGGCAGCAGCAGCCAACAGTACGATGCCGCCGGCAATGTGGTGAAGCATACCGATGCCAAGGGCCAAGTGGTACGCTATCAATACGATGCCTTAAACCGCCTGACCGCGATTGATTACGACCAGGACAGCCTGCTGCGTGTACGTTATATCTACGATGAAGGACCGAATGCGCTAGGCCGGCTAAGCCGGATGAGTGATAACACCGGCGAAACGGTGTATCACTATAATGATCAAGGTCGCTTGGTCGTAGAACAACGCAGCGTATTTGATCAGTCCTCTCGCATTGCCTATCAATACGATGCCCAGGGCCGGTTAACCGGTTACCAGTATCCCTCGGGACGTTGGGTTAACTATGACTATGATGGTCTCGGCCGGGTGGTGCAAGTTCGCACCACGGTTAACGACCAGGAAAAAATCATTGCCAGTGACATTACCTACCAACCGTTTGGCGGGCTGCGCAGCCTGGTGTTTGGTAATGGCCAGTTGTATCAGCGCGATTACGATGCCGATGGCCGCATTCGTGGATATAGCCTGAACCAGCAGCCAGTGAACCTAAACTATGATGCGGCCGGCCGACTGGATAGCCGGATTCAGGGCGACCAGGTGAGCTATTACCAGTATGACAGCATGAGCCGCTTAACCGGGTTTGAACACGGCAGTGCGTTACAAGGCTTTGATTATGATCTCGTGGGCAACCGCCTGGGCCAGACCCAGGGCCAACTGACCACCCACTATACCCCAGACAGCACCAGCAACCGGCTGAGCAGTCTGCAGCAGAACGACGACCCGCCGCAACAGTATGAACAGGATGCCAACGGTGCCACCTTGCACGATGGCCAACAACGTTACAGCTATGACGTGCGTGGCCGTATGGTAGAAGTGGAAACCGACGCTACCATTATCAACTACCGGCTGAATGCGCTGGGCCAGCGGGTACGCAAACAGGTCTCCAACAGCGGTGAAGACACGGTGTATCACTATAACCACCGCGGTCAGCTGATTGCCGAAGGCCCGGCCAACAGCGATGACTTCGACAAAGAATACCTGTATCTGGGCAGCCTGCCCATTGCGGTGGTAAAACCATAAGGAGGGACGGACGATGAAAACAACGACACCAAACACCCGCGCCCGTATCCACCCCGAGTTTGACCGCCAGCCACTCGTATGGTTAATGCTGTTGCTCATATTATGCCTGCCGGCACTCTCGTTTGCCGGCAAAGACGATAATAACGGTAAAAACCCACACAAAGACGGCCCCGGCGCACCGATGTTTACCCAAGGCGATGCAGCCTATCAGGGGCAAACCAACGCCCAGCAAAACGTCAGCGCCAATGCCCCGGCTAAGATGGTAGAGAAATTCATCCGCAAGGTGAACCAGCCCCCCACCATCGACTGGCAAACCGAGCAACACACCGTGGTCACCGCCCCTGCTACCTTTAACCTACAAGTCCATGCCTACGACAGCGATACCGGTATTGCCCAGGTGGAATACGTCGCTGACGGCGAATCCATTGGTGTCAGCACCGCATCCCCCTACCACTACCAATGGGCCAATGTCACCCCCGGCACCTATGGCATCGTTGCCACGGTCACCGACACCTTAGGCATGAGCGCGACCACCGAGAATCTGGTGATCATCTCCAACGATCCGCCACAAACCAGCCTGATGCTGCCACTGGCCAACCAAGAGTTTGAATACGGCCAGAGCATCGCACTACAGGCCAGCGCCTATGACAGCGATGGCGACATTCAACAGGTACAGTTCTTCCAAAACGGCCTGCTGATCGGCAGCATCGAGCAAAGCCCCTATAGCGTCAGCTGGACCCCCACCGAGGTAGGCGACTACCAACTGACCGCCCTAGCCACCGATAACCACGGCGCCGCCACCTACTCGGAACCCGTGACCATCAAAGTGCTGGATAACGAACAAGTGTTCTACATCCACACCGACCACCTCAACACCCCCCGCGTACTCACCGACGACAACGGCGACGAACGCTGGCGTTGGGACAACACCGACCCATTCGGCAGCAACCCCGCTAACGAAAGCCCGGCCGGCAAAGCCCCATTAGAATTTAACCTGAGATTCCCAGGTCAATACTACGACAAAGAAAGTGGATTGCATTACAACTACTTCAGGGACTATGATCCTAAGACCGGACGGTATATCACATCGGATCCGATTGGATTGGCGGGGGGATTGGATACCTATGGGTATGTTCGGGGGAATCCGTTGAGTTATGTGGATCCATTTGGTCTGAGTCCAGAAGATATTGAAAAGATACAGCAACGGTTTAGAGATGTGGTGGATGAGATGACCCAAAGTGGGCTAAGAGACGAGTGGCCCTTCAAAAATAATCAGCAAAGATTCTGGGGCCGTCTAACAAATGATTTTGTTGGTGATTCAAGGAAGCTAGATTGTGGCGAGCAAACCCAATATATGAATGAGAAATTGACCGCAGAAAACTACGACGATAATTGGACATTTTATATGAATGCGGGATTTGGGCACGCATGGGGATTTGCATTGTCGAGTAATGTCGATGATCCGATTATTTACTATGATCCTCGTGCAGATGAAATTAATTTAAATGAACCATGTGAACATTGTAAGCCATGGTTTGGGAAAGGGATTTATAACGATGGCAACATGCCAGCGAGACCAGCTGGAAAAATGAATAAATAGGTAAAGACAATATGCTTAAGATTGGCTTTGTGACTTTGTTGTCAGTATTTGGTTTTTTTATTGGTGCTTATACATGCTTTATTTTATCTATGGATGAAAAGATTACTGTTATGGTATCTGGGATCATGAGTGCACTAGTATTTGCAATCGGAGGAATAAAATTAGCAAATTTGATCATGGAAAAATATCATCTTCCTGTGGGGATGTTTTTTGCAATAGGAAGTTTGTTGGTATTGATTGGCTCTTATGTATTGTATTCAATGTTAGGTTATTAACTTATGAAGGAGGCAAGCCAGGTAGGATGGGCACCGTTTTTGCGCCCATGCGAATAACGGGACCAAGTCTAATATTGACTGTTTATGCCCAAACATCGTGGCGTAGCCAAGGGATTCCGCCTTCTGGCCTGACAACGGATCGCCCCCAAATTCCACGCAGAAACAACCCGTCAAACCTCATCCATTCCCCCATCCAAAAGCTGCGCTCAAGCCTTGCTCATCGAGCCTGCCGGTTGCCCGGCATTCTTTACAGATCCGAGAAATTCACTACCGTGATGAAGTCACCGAATACCTCTACGATGAGATAAGGGGTCAAGTATAATATTGACCCTTTATGCTAAAAACAGTGTGGCTGAGCTAACCACTCCGCCACCATCTTTTCCTCAAATCTGATGTAGCGCTCCACATTCTCATCATACGTTGAACCGCTAAACCGGGTCGAACCGCCAAACCGGGTCAAATCTTGACTTAATATATTAAAGGATTAAAAGGCGTAGCAAGCGTAGCCCGGAAGGAGTGAAACGGATTCCGGGTAACTACGCCCTCGGCGGAATCACCATTCCCTCCGACACTCCGCCACTTGTTGTACCAGCCGTCTTTTCTCTTTAGCTGCTCAACCCTCCCATAATAAAGAACCCGTAAGGCGCAGCCGTAATGTGCCGTATGTTTTGGAGTCACCCTTAAACCAACCTGATGCTGCCGCTGGCGAATCAGGAATTTGAATTTGGCGAAGACGTAACCTTGCAAGCCAGCGCCTACGATAGCGATGGCACCATTCAACAGGTCGAGTTCTTCCAAAATGGGTTATTAATCGGCGGCACGAACCAAAGCCCCTACACCCTCACCTGGCAACAACCCGAGGTTGGCGAATACCAACTCACCGCGCTGGCCACCGACAACCACGGCACCGCCACCTACTCGGCCCCCGTGAGCATTAAAGTGCTGGATAACGAACAAGTGTTCTACATCCACACCGACCACCTCAACACCCCCCGCGTCATCACCGACGACAACGGCGATGAAGTTTGGCGCTGGGACAACGAAGACCCCTTTGGCAACAACCAAGCCAACGAAAGCCCCACCGGCAAAAAAGCCTTCACCTTCAACCTCCGCTTTCCGGGGCAGTATTACGACAAGGAAACAGGACTGCATTACAACTACTTCAGGGACTATGATCCAGAGACCGGCAGATACATCACATCTGATCCGATTGGGTTGGCGGGCGGCCTTAACACCTATGGGTATGTTGGGGGGAATCCGCTGAGCTTTGTCGATCCCTATGGGTTAAGCCCGGATCTTCTACTTAGTACTGATCCAAGTGCATATTATGAAGTTGAGGAAGGGAAAGAACCGACACAATCTTGTGATTGTGAACATGTTGTTGCAGGAGTTCTCGTTCTTGCTGATATTCTTACGGGAGGTCCAACTGGAGAGGGTATAGGACCTGCCATTGCCATTTTGGCGACGAAGAAAGCCGCAACAGCAGCAACAAAAAATATGCTAGGACGCAATGGTGTGCAAACTGCTAGCAAAACTATTTGGAAAGGAAAAGGAAAAGAACGTTTGGATGTTGAAAACCCAAATCCAGGCCAGCGTCCGGGGCAGTTACATTATCAAGATAACGATAATAATAAATGGTTATATGATCCGGAAACAAAAACATTTCCAGGAGCTCCCAAATCGGTTAATAAACTGTTAAAAAATCCCACTTTTTGTAAAGCAATAGAGAAAGGGATGAAGCAATACCTTGGAGAGGAGTAAATTATGTCACGAGTAAATAAAAAAATGAGGGGACTGCTTGATGCAATTGAAATCGATAAAGCTTTTTTGCCGGATCCGCTCATTAAGGTTTTAAAAGAAGGATTTATTAAATATGAGGGATGCTATTTATTAGCCGCGTTTAACAATACTTTATCAAATGCTGCTATGTCAGATTTTATTGATGGAACAGGTTATGAGTGTTTTATTAACTCTTTTCATATAGATGATTATGTGGATGGTAACTATTTGGAAGCTGCCTTGCTTTTTGTTAAAGAGTGTTTTTGTGTGTGGGAGATGGAGAAAAACCAAGGCGCTTTACAGGCAATAATTTCTTTGGATGAATTTGGAGGGGTAATCAAGCTGCACTTAATTAGAGAGTCTGAGCGTTTGCTCTCTGATGATATTGATAGTTATGAAGAAGCCATTCTAGAGATAGATTCGAGTCAAGCGGGGCATAATAAGCTTACTTTGTTATTTTCAACCCGTAAGGCGTGAATAGCGAGCGTAGGATGGGTGGAGCTTGCGATACCCATCATTTCTCCCAGCAAAGCTGTAACCACGGTACCGGTGGCCGTGGTCGATACGGGCTATCACCCAGACGAGCCGGATAATGAAACCCACCAACTTTGATGCGACGTTGTTGGCACACACAAACTTGAGCCGAACGGCTCCCTGACTTAGTATTGACCTTAGTCATAATAACCTCCTATTAGGTTGTTGTGATTAGCTGGTGGGTTGGGTTGCCGCCCAGTCCATCAGTGCTATTTATTAGGGGTTCTGACGAAGAAATACCAAAAGTGATGATTCTGAACATTTTTTGTCTATAAGCTGCGAGAATACGATTAAATAGACACCGGACAGCGACTTTTATAAAAATCGTAACACACTGATTTTTATAAGTTCAGTTTCAGAATGATCACTTCTGGGGATTCTTCGCTTTTACCCCCAACAGTCGAGTGGACTTGCCAACAAAGTCGCTCCTCCGTCGCGCCATTACTGGCAAGCCACTCACTTTAGCGTTTAGCATTACTTCAGGAATTCGCAAGATGAGCTTAACTTGGATTGAAATAATAACTATTGCCTCTGCCTCAATTGCTGCGGTGGCAGCTATTGGGAGCTGCGTATTAGCGTGGGTTATATATGGAGAACATAAATCGGACGAGGTGCTAGTGACGGGCCCAATCCATAGACCTGAGCTAAAAAATACTGAGCATAGCAAGTCAGTATTGCACTGTACTTTACTGAATAAGTCTCGAAGGAAAGCTTACATTAATGCTGTTGAGGTATACGACCAAGATAACAAACGAATTGCAATTACTTGGTCGTCTGCCATTGACCAACTTGGCAATATTCAAAATCCTGGCGGGCTGCTCGGAATCGTAGACACAATAGAATTGTTCCTCCGAAGGAATGACGGTGCAGAATTCAGAGATGTAAAAGTACTCGTGCGGCACTCTTTTGGTAGTTCTCCCATCGAACTCAAATTCGACCCAGACCAAGGATGGTCGTAAATGCTAAATTGGCCATTTTTGCCCAACGCCCGATTTGCTCTAATAGCGTAAATTATCGGGTAGAGTAGAAAGCAGACTCCACATCCCTTAGCGCCAAACCTATCTGTTTCTGCCCCTTTCGTTTGGCAGTGCCTCACTAGTTCAGCCATAGTCAGCTTCATCTACTCTCCCTCATCAAACCGTGCATGCGGTTTTCCCGCACAGACCGGGTGGAACTGGTGTATCAGCAGCCCGATGCCGACGGTAACCGGGTAACCCAGGTGACCGATGTGCGTGGTGTGACGCGTGATTACACCTTTAGCAGCTTGCAGGGCATGGTGCGCAATACCGGCATTGAGGGGGAACCTTGTGTAGGCTGTACCGCCAGCTATGGCTATGACGACAATGCCAATATCATTAGTCGTACCGACTTTAACGGTAACACCACTTGCTATGCCTATAACGCACGTAATCTGCCGATTATCCGGCTGGAAGGACTGGCCCCCGGCAATACCTGCCCGGCCGATCTAAGCGCGTATAGCCCAAGCGGGGAAGAACGGATGACGCATACCCGCTGGCATGCCGAACTGCGCTTGCCGGTAGAGATAGCGGCCCCGTTACAGCAGACGCAGATGCACTATGATGCCCTAGGGAATCTGCAAAGCCTGACTCAACAAGCCACCGCGGATAACCACGGTGCCCAGGGCTTTAATGCCAGCACGGTGGGTGAGCCACGCTCGGTCAGTTTTAGTTATAACGCCCAAGGCCAGCTGATCCATAAAGACGGGCCACGGCTGGATGTGAACGATGTCACCGATTACCGTTATGATGACGCCGGCCAGCTGACACAAATAATCAATGCACTGGGGCATGAAACCCGGCTAAGCGATTATGATGCCCACGGCCGCCCCGGCACGCTGATGGATGCCAATGGCCGCATTACCCAGCTAAACTATGATGCCCGCGGCCGACTGGTGCAGTCCCGCAGCGGCGATGAAACCACGACCTATGATTACGATAGCAACGGTAATCTGCGCCAGGTCAGCGATGCCAACGGCGCCACCCTCAACTATGACTATGATCAAGCCCACAGGCTGGTGCGCATTGAAGACGGTGAAGGCAATAGCATGCATTACACCCTGGACAATGCCGGCAATCGCATCAGTGACATCATTCGTAATTCTGCCGGCCAGCAGGTGTATCAACACCGGCGCGAATTTGATGCGCTTAACCGGTTATGGAAAGACATAGGGGCCGTCAATCAAACCACGGTGTATACCTACGACAATGTGGGTAATGTGATTGGCATCAGCGATGCCGCCGGCAGCCGTGTGAACCACTACGATGCCTTAAACCGTTTAATTCAACATACCGCTGCCGATAACGGTGTCACCCGCTACCACTATGATGGCCAGGACCAGTTAGTGTCGGTCAGCGATCCGCGCCAGCTGGTGACCGAGTATATACGCGATGGCCTGGGCCGGTTAAACCAGACCCTTAGCCCTGACACCGGCAGCAGCAGCCAACAGTACGATGCCGCCGGCAATGTGGTGAAGCATACCGATGCCAAGGGCCAAGTGGTACGCTATCAATACGATGCCTTAAACCGCCTGACCGCGATTGATTACGACCAGGACAGCCTGCTGCGTGTACGTTATATCTACGATGAAGGACCGAATGCGCTAGGCCGGCTAAGCCGGATGAGTGATAACACCGGCGAAACGGTGTATCACTATAATGATCAAGGTCGCTTGGTCGTAGAACAACGCAGCGTATTTGATCAGTCCTCTCGCATTGCCTATCAATACGATGCCCAGGGCCGGTTAACCGGTTACCAGTATCCCTCGGGACGTTGGGTTAACTATGACTATGATGGTCTCGGCCGGGTGGTGCAAGTTCGCACCACGGTTAACGACCAGGAAAAAATCATTGCCAGTGACATTACCTACCAACCGTTTGGCGGGCTGCGCAGCCTGGTGTTTGGTAATGGCCAGTTGTATCAGCGCGATTACGATGCCGATGGCCGCATTCGTGGATATAGCCTGAACCAGCAGCCAGTGAACCTAAACTATGATGCGGCCGGCCGACTGGATAGCCGGATTCAGGGCGACCAGGTGAGCTATTACCAGTATGACAGCATGAGCCGCTTAACCGGGTTTGAACACGGCAGTGCGTTACAAGGCTTTGATTATGATCTCGTGGGCAACCGCCTGGGCCAGACCCAGGGCCAACTGACCACCCACTATACCCCAGACAGCACCAGCAACCGGCTGAGCAGTCTGCAGCAGAACGACGACCCGCCGCAACAGTATGAACAGGATGCCAACGGTGCCACCTTGCACGATGGCCAACAACGTTACAGCTATGACGTGCGTGGCCGTATGGTAGAAGTGGAAACCGACGCTACCATTATCAACTACCGGCTGAATGCGCTGGGCCAGCGGGTACGCAAACAGGTCTCCAACAGCGGTGAAGACACGGTGTATCACTATAACCACCGCGGTCAGCTGATTGCCGAAGGCCCGGCCAACAGCGATGACTTCGACAAAGAATACCTGTATCTGGGCAGCCTGCCCATTGCGGTGGTAAAACCATAAGGAGGGACGGACGATGAAAACAACGACACCAAACACCCGCGCCCGTATCCACCCCGAGTTTGACCGCCAGCCACTCGTATGGTTAATGCTGTTGCTCATATTATGCCTGCCGGCACTCTCGTTTGCCGGCAAAGACGATAATAACGGTAAAAACCCACACAAAGACGGCCCCGGCGCACCGATGTTTACCCAAGGCGATGCAGCCTATCAGGGGCAAACCAACGCCCAGCAAAACGTCAGCGCCAATGCCCCGGCTAAGATGGTAGAGAAATTCATCCGCAAGGTGAACCAGCCCCCCACCATCGACTGGCAAACCGAGCAACACACCGTGGTCACCGCCCCTGCTACCTTTAACCTACAAGTCCATGCCTACGACAGCGATACCGGTATTGCCCAGGTGGAATACGTCGCTGACGGCGAATCCATTGGTGTCAGCACCGCATCCCCCTACCACTACCAATGGGCCAATGTCACCCCCGGCACCTATGGCATCGTTGCCACGGTCACCGACACCTTAGGCATGAGCGCGACCACCGAGAATCTGGTGATCATCTCCAACGATCCGCCACAAACCAGCCTGATGCTGCCACTGGCCAACCAAGAGTTTGAATACGGCCAGAGCATCGCACTACAGGCCAGCGCCTATGACAGCGATGGCGACATTCAACAGGTACAGTTCTTCCAAAACGGCCTGCTGATCGGCAGCATCGAGCAAAGCCCCTATAGCGTCAGCTGGACCCCCACCGAGGTAGGCGACTACCAACTGACCGCCCTAGCCACCGATAACCACGGCGCCGCCACCTACTCGGAACCCGTGACCATCAAAGTGCTGGATAACGAACAAGTGTTCTACATCCACACCGACCACCTCAACACCCCCCGCGTACTCACCGACGACAACGGCGACGAACGCTGGCGTTGGGACAACACCGACCCATTCGGCAGCAACCCCGCTAACGAAAGCCCGGCCGGCAAAGCCCCATTAGAATTTAACCTGAGATTCCCAGGTCAATACTACGACAAAGAAAGTGGATTGCATTACAACTACTTCAGGGACTATGATCCTAAGACCGGACGGTATATCTCATCTGATCCGATTGGACTACAAGGTGGGTTGAATACTTATGGGTATGTTGGGGGGAATCCGTTGAGTTATGTGGATCCTTTGGGGTTAGAGTTTAGATTCAAAGCTCTAGATGGATATACTCGCTCTCAAGCAATAGAGCTGTTTTGGCAAGCTGCAATATATTTGGCAGAAGACTCAAATATGAATGAGCTTATCTGCAAGCTAGGTAGTTCAGATGAAATTTATGAAATAATTGTGAATAACGCTCATAAGAATACCCATAGAGTAATTGATGGAATCACATATATACACTGGGATCCAACCAGTGCCCTGATCCTTTCTAATAATCAAACACAAAGTCCTGCACTTGGATTAGCTCATGAACTTGGTCATACCCAAACACCAGCATTCGTATTAATATTTGGTGATGATGAAGATTGGGTAGTACAAAATATTGAAACACCTGCTGCAGAAATATTACATGAAGCAATAAGGAAAAAATATACCGATACTAAGGGGGATATTAGAGCGAAAGGGGTCACAAACCGTCCCGCATATACTGCGCCTAAATTAAATGCTTATAAATGTGGTGCGTGTTAGTTCCACAATTTTTGAAGGATTGAGTTCAATGGTCGCTAAGATTATAGCTGGCTTTATATAACTCGGTCCTCAAGTTTTTTGTAAGGCACTGATTTTAATGTACTTAAATTGTCGTTCTAACAATTGGATGCAAAATGAAATTTATTTAACAATCAGTTGGTTATCAATTTCAAGCCTGAATTGATCAGTGCTCCAATCCCTTATGTGCCGGAAAACTTGAGCATCGAATATAAAGGAAAAGTGATGAAAATGACTTGCATAGTATCCATGGGTAGTGTTGTAGCTTCTTTATTTTATATGTCTGTTTATGCCAACCAAAATACAGTAGATGCACAATCCGATATTAGTTTTTTACAGAAAAACATAGAGAAGATTGATAGGATCGAGATATATCAAATATTTCCGGATACAAACACGAGGGCACCTGTTTCACCAGATAAGCTAGACCGGACATTTGACAAAAAACTTATACTGAATAGTTATTTGTCGCATGGAATAAATGGTGAGCTGATAAATAAATTGGGTGATTTACAGGTATCTACTACCGTAGAAGTTCCTAATTTGCGTTGGGCAATCCGCCTTCATTACCAAGAAGACAATAAATACAAGCAATTAATAACTTTTTATGTAACTTCTCAATAACTCATGGCAAAGCGGCATTCTGAGCAGCATTTCTCATGAGTTCAGGCAAAGGCAGAATGTTATTTTTCAGCGTGAGTCGATCTTGCAGGTATTGCCAGAACGACATGCCTAATTTTCGGCAGGTTTTCTTCAAACTGGTGAAGGTGTCTCGGCATTTTCGTCCCAGTTCGCTACGTGTGCCGCCGCTTATTTTCTGTTTTTGCACATAGCAGCGAATGTCGTTTTCGCTGCCATTGGTATGCAGCGGAATTTCTGGGCGTCTCAGCACTAACAACAGTTCCTCTTTGCGTTGATGGGTGCGCTTGAGCAGTTCATTCAGCGTGGCGTACTGAGTGCGCAGGGTAAATATTTCATCAAAACGTGCTTCGAATATCGGTATCTGTGTTGCATTAGGGGCCGCTTTGTACGCTTTCAGATCACGGTAAAAATCCCAGACTTGTGCACGCACAGATTTAATCGCTTGCCGTTGCAGATCATTGCTTGGAATCAGTGTGTGAATCAGGCGTTCGGTATGTACCCAGCACAGACCATGCAAAAACAGCGAAAATTGTCGGGCACCATCGCTGACGATTGCCAAGTTGGGATTGAATCCATTTGTCAGCAAATGCCCGATCAGGGCGGCTTCGGTGGCGATGCGGATCTGATGATCGGTTTCAAAGCCATAGAATGCAAGGTGTAACCGCCATAATTTCTCGTCGTAAATCGGCGTTGTCAGGTGCTCGCTGAGTTCCAGTCGCAGTGCTTTGCGTAGTCCATGCGCTTCCATATACGCCAGGGCATCTTCGGTGATTTGATAACCGCGGTTACTTGCTTGCAGTAGCTCCAGGAAATTCACTCGGCTTTTGCTGGCCGTGCTGGCGAACCAGGCAAAATAATCATTGCCAATTTGGGTAACATAGCCGTTGCGGGCCGCATGACGGGCACCAGAATCGTCAACGCTTACATGGGCACTGATTTCTAAGCCGGTTTCAAGTATCTCGTCTTTCTCTGTATGCAACACATCATGGCGCTGACTCAGAATGGCGTTAATTTGCCCCGCAGAAATATCGACGCCGACTTCGCGCAATTGCTCCAAAATCAACGGCTGCGTGGTACCGCAGTGGTGGTGTTGATAAATAATGAAGCCGCGCAATATTTCGTCAAAGCGATGGTTGCGTAGCGAGGCAGGCAGTTGAGCAACGTGCGATTTACCGTTCGCATCCACAAACACTTCGAGTCGGTAGCGGATGTTGTGCGCCTGAAAAATTAACCCTTGAATCACCACATCTCGATAACCATTATGCCGTGCGCCAGTGGGCGCATTTTCGCACGGGATGATTTGGATATCGTGAATTGTCAGCTGGGCTGTTTTGCTGCGCTTGTTCGACCCCGCTCGTTTCTTGCGTTTATTACCCGATTGGCCGCTAGAACGCTGACCTGTAGGCTTGTCATCATCGTCACTATCATCTGGATCGGTGTTTTGCTCCATTTTGCTCGATTTGAACTTGGGCTTTGCCTTTTCACCTTTCAGGATCGCAATCTCATCTCGCAGTTGCTGAATTTGCTCTTGCTGCAATTGGTTCTGCTCCTGAAGATGAGCAATAATCGCCAGCAAGCACTTTACTAAAGGGCTTTGCTCCGATTCTGGTATCTCTGGTAGTTGCAGTGGCTTTTTCATAAGGGCTAATCTTGTTTGACTACATTGTAACCGCAATCACACCATATGATGTTGTTCCTGACTTACCATGAGTTATTGAGAAGTTACCTTTTTATTTTGATAAATATGGAAAATATGGCACAGTTAATCGAACTAACGTTGAGTATCAAGGCGGTTTTTTTTCGTGGTTTGAAAATACTTTTTCTGGATGCTTAGTGCCACTTCGACCAAAAAATGCATTATTTTGTAAATCTCCCAGCTATTAATACTAAACCTCGTACGGCGCAATTTGGTAGGGCGTGAATAGCTGCTATGCTGCGTATTCCGCCGAATGTTTTTCAGATACGCAAGCAGGTTTCCAGCAGCGGTGAAGCAACGCTCTTCCACTACAACGCCAGGAGTGAAGGGGTCAAGTCTAATATTGACTGTTTATGCCCAGACACAGTGGCGGAGTAAATGAATTTCGTACCTATTAAGCTCAAAACCGCGTCGGAAAAATTTAGATGCGGGCCAGATTCGTGTCTGAAAAACAGTTCTTTTAACAGATTGTTTGCATTATAAAAAATGCCTGTTTAGCCTGCGACTGGCGTCGGGGGATTGATACATCACCAGTGACCCAATTGGATTGGCTGGAGGGTTGAATACTTATGGGTATGTTTATGGCAATCCATTAAGTTATGTGGATCCACTTGGATTGGACGCTTATATGTGTTGGGGATACATTCGAACATATCCTCATGCACGTTTATGTGTTGATGATAATTGTGCTGGCCTTATGCCTATTAATGATGGCGTTTGTCCTGATGGAGGCGTAATTCAAGAAGAAAAATTTGATGAGGATCAATGCCTGAAAATACATCCAAGTGAAAAATGCAACCAAGAAGTTTATGAGCAATGTTTAAGTGAATCTATTGATCAAAAGCTACAATGTGCTGAATACAGCATACTAACAAATAATTGTATTCATTGGGTAAATGAAGTGACGGAACGATGCTCCAAATTAGCTTGTGGTGAAAGCCAATGATAAATATAAGATATCTACTCTCAATAAAGATGTATATCTTATATGTCTTTGTATCTATATTTTGCTTACTATCGGCATATGACTTTTTCTTATTATTAGCTGGTAAAGAGGGTTTTATCCCTCTTTATTCAGATTTTTTTAAGACTGTACGTATAGCCTCCCATTTTTTTGCTTTATTTATAGTAATTAAATTTTTTGTTTTAATTGTAAAGCAGAAGCAGTGTAACCTTCCGGCAGGCTAGCTCAACTTTCAAGTTTCTCTCTGTTTTAATGCATCTGTCTTAACGAACAGGAGCATTTTATGACACATTCTGATTCTATTACTGAAGTGCAGCAACGCTTTGCACAATGGCGCCAGTCGCGTTCTCGAGGGAATGCACGGATTCCTGATGGGCTGCGCCAGCAGGCGGTGGCGCTGTGTGATCGGTATCCGATAGTTCAGGTCACGCAAGCATTGCGGATTAATCATGCCATGATTAAGGCATGGCGTCAGACAAATGATACTGCAACCTTTGTTCCACTGGATCTTACCGTTGAATCACCGGATACCGTGCAGCTGTGTTTGCTACATCCGAATGGTATGCGGCTTCAATTAACCGGCCTGGATCAGGCGCAGTTATCACGTTTGTTTTCCCAGTTTATGGCGGTGCCAGCATGATTCAGTTGAGTCTACATACGTCGATTTTACTGGCGCTTGAGCCGGTCGATTTCCGCAAGGGCATGGATGGCTTTGTGGCCTTGTGTCAAAGCCAGTTGCAGGCTAATCCACGGGATGGGCGTTACTTTGTATTTATTAATCGCAATCGTACCTTGCTGCGCTTGTTGCATTACGATGGCAGCGGGTATTGGCTGGCAACCAAACGCTTGTCTAAAGGACGCTTTCCTGGCTGGCCGGCGGATGTTTCTAACCCGGCAACCGCCTTGTTGGCAACCCAGTTGCGCCCCTTGCTTGCCGGTTTATCATGGAATAAAGCTTGATGAATGCGACAAATTTCCGTATGGTGCCGCCCTCAAATAAGGAACCCCGTGTGAGCGCAAAAGTACAAGATATCGATATTGAGGCATTGGATGCATTAATCCAACGTCTGGAGCAGGCCAAGGAACATCAGTTGACCTTGGATCCGGCGGATATCGCCTTGTTGATCGCCGCCTTGCAGACACTGGCACATGTGCAGACGACGTTATCGAATAAAGACATTACCCTGTATAAGCTACGTAAGCTGCTGGGGATTGTGGCCTCATCGGAGCAGCTGAATAAATTACTGCCACAAACCAAAGAACAGCGTCGCCAGGATAAAAAACGCGCGCAGCAAGATAAGCCCACACCGCCGCCATCGGTGCCACCTAAATCCATTCACCATGCACTAGAAACGGTGAGCAAAGGCGAGCGTTGTCCAGAATGTGAACAAGGAACCTTATACAAATATGAGCCCGCCGTTTTATTGCGCATCAGCGGCCAGAATCCCTATCAGGCCGAGCGCCATATTATGGAACGCTTACGTTGCAATGCGTGCGGTGCCTATTTCACTGCGCCATTGCCAGAAGCCGTAGCCAAAGATGGGGAGGCAAACCAAAAATATGGCGCAACCGCCCGTTCGTTGATGGTATTGAACAAGTATTATATGGGCCAGCCGTTTTACCGCCAGGAGAACCTGAGCCAGATGCTGGGCATGACCATCAGTGCATCGACCCAGTTTGATCAATGCGAACAGGTTGCCAATGCGTTACAACCGGTGTATCGAACAATCGTTCAACTGGCTGCAGATGCCAAGCGCTTTACCATTGACGACACCAGCCATCGGATTCTGACCGAAACCGAACGACTCAAACCCGATCGAAAAACCGGCAAGAACAAACGCCGTACCGGGGTTAATGCCTCCGGATTGATCGCCACATTGGACACCGATCAAATCGTGGTGCTGATTCAGACCAACATCGGCCATGCCGGTGAATGGTTAGATGAGATTCTTAAGCCGAGGGCAAGCAATCTATCGCCACCATTGTTGATGAGTGATGCGTTGAGTCATAACCGGCCCACGGTTACCGAGGTAATCCATGGCCTATGCAATGCCCATGGTCGGCGTCAATTCGTGGACATCATTGAATCCTTTCCGACGGCGGTGCCACCGGTATTGGAGCAATACAAACGGATCTGGAAATATGATGATAAGAGCCGGGAGCAAGGACTATCCCCTGAACAGCGACAGGCTTACCATCTGAAGCACAGCTTACCGGTGATGGCCGCGCTCAAACAACAGTTTGAACAGCAATTGGCATCGAAAGACGTGGAAGAAAACAGTGGTCTGGGTCAGGCGATGGGTTATTTTATCCGTCACTATGACGGGCTGACGCAATTCTGCCGTGCCCCCGGTATGCCACTGGATAATAACCGGATGGAAACCGAACTCAAGGTGCTGATTCGCAATCGCAAGAACGCGTATTTTTACAAAACACTCACCGGTGCGCACATTGGTGACATGCTGATTTCAACCATCACCACCTGTATCCACAATAGCGTCAACCCCTTTGACTACCTGACCTGGGTACAGCAAAACAAGGCATTGGTGAAACAAAACCCCCACGCCTGCTTGCCGTGGAATTATCAACAAACCGCTGAGAAAATCGCGGCATAACAGATAAATCATTCCCAATCACGCTAACCTGCCGGAAGGTTACGAAGCAGTGGATTGTAGCGATTTGCAGTGTTATCGGTATTTTTAGCTTTGGGTTTTGGGGCCAGGTATTACTAAGTGACTGGAGAATGGAAACCCAGAATAAGGCTATAGATTACATAACAGGAGAAATTGTTAACGGGATTTTAAATGCTATTCAATGCAATCAAGTTAGTTTGTCATTGCTAATAGCTAATCATAAAGAACGAAGATATGACTTTTTAATCATGGATACTGATTCAAATAGTACAGCCGTTCTTTCATACCCGGATGGAAAGCCAAATATTTTTACAAAAGAATTGAAAGTTTCTATCGAACATATCAAGCCCTTAAAAACCATCCAGCTAAATTGTAATTGATACATCACATCGGATCCAATAGGTCTGGCGGGCGGACTCAATACCTATGCCTATGTCGATGGTAATCCTTTGCTTAACTATGATCCTTATGGATTATTTTCTTTTAATGATCCTGCTAGTTGGCCAACTATTCCGTCGAGTGTGAATAATTTTTCGGCTGGAATGGGTGATGTCTTAACCTTTGGTCTCGGGAAGCATATTAGAAATGCTGCGGGTATTGGAGGAGTTAATGTTTGCTCACGAGCTTACTCTAATGGTGAGTGGGCCGGAGTTGTTGGAAGTGTTGCTACTGGATTTATTGGTGGCACCAAAGCAGTAGCTAAGGCATCAAGTAAGCTTGGAAGAGAATTTAACTATCCTTTGGTTGATTTCTCTCATTCTTTATTGCCTAGTAATCAGTTAAAACGTATGGGTACACGGTTTTCAAGGTGGCTGAATAAGAAAGGCAATAGATTAAACGGCGACTTTGTTCCTAGAAATTTACATTGGCGGATGGATCCAGAATATAGAACTAAGTGGCTAACTGATGCAGAAAGAGCTAAACATGTGCCTTTTGGCGATTTGCGAGGTTTAATTAATAGGATGCCATATACTCCAGGAGCTGCTTTATATGGCCTTAGTTCAATGGGACTAAATAATTTAACTAACGATGATTGTGGCTGTTGATTATGTTTGTGCAGAAACTAAAGCATTTAATTGGTGCTTTTAATCTGACTCCGTTTGAGGAGGAGCTTATTAATGTATTAAAAGGGGAACTGCCTTTTGAACTTGTAAAGGTTCTTGAAAATCAGCTCTCTCTTTTTAATAAAGTGGATAGGGTGTTATCTCCTGCAGAAGAATTGCCATTTGGGCACACTTCCTTTTATTGGGTACGCTTCGGCAAGGCAAGGATGGACTATCCTATGAAGTTTCCAACAACAAAAGAAAGTGAAACACTTGCAACTGTAGAAGTATATTCTGTTGATGATGATAATTTAATTAATGTGTCATTTGGACTAGTGCAAGGCTTTTTATTTACGATTAAATATCGATCCAAGAAAAAAAAGTTTACGCCTTCTAGTAACTACAAAATTCAGAACTTTAAATTCTGTGACGGTTGGGCTGAATATTGTGCTCAGCGAGCGTAATAGGCTTTAGCTGTATTCTGCCGCATGTCTTAAAAATGGTGGCTTCGCTTTACGAAGCCACCATCACCACCAAGCATCCTTCCATCACCCGAACCGTCACCGTCGTATCCACCTCAAACCCCGCCTGTTTCAGCCACAAACCTTTAAGCTGTAACCATGGCACGGGTGGCCGTGGTCGATACGGGCTATCACCCAGACGAGCCGGATAATGAAACCCACCAACTTTGATGCGACGTTGTTGGCACACACAAACTTGAGCCGAACGACTCCCTGACTTACTATCTCTCTTAGTCATCATAACCTCTTCATTAGGTTGTTGTGATTAGCTGTAGCAACGGGTTGCCGCCCGTTGTTACAACTCGTGTAAGGTGCACACCGTAGGGCGCCAATAGCGGACGTTTTCGTTCCGCGTATTGCGCCGTATGTGCCGCAGATTAATCGTTTGGCCGGGCCAAAATACGGCTCCATTTGTTTTTTAAAAAGTTTGACCCCAACGGTAGGGTGAACGGGCTAATCCACACGCGCATGGTGGGTTACGGTGCGTGTTACGTGCGATGATGGTTTTACATTTGGCGAACGCACCTAACGCCACCCTACATAGGGCATGCAAGCCATCGGCGAAGTGCGCAACGGTCAAAACGTGGCCTTGCTTACCGGTCTGAGCATAGACGAAGCGATTGCCACTTACCGCGATGCCGGTCGCCTGATGCAACTCACCCACCAACTCGGCAGTGTGCTGTATCAACTCGTAAGGCGGAATACCTCGTACGGCGCAATCTGGTAGGGCGTGAATAGCAGCTATGCTGCGTATCCGCCGCATGTCTTAAAAATGGTGGTGAAGCTTTACGACGCCACCATCACCACCAAACAACCTGACATCACCCGAACCGTCTCACCATTAATAATGGATCTATTTCTATTCCCTTTAGTCGCCTTTTTTATCCTTATCTTCCTCATCAATCACAAAGCCAATCGGTCGTTTTTTAATCTCTAGTTCTGGCGGATTCATCAACTCCCGAATCGCATCAAACACCTGCTTAAATTGCGCTTTTGTATTATGGCTCAGGTTACGTTGTTGAATGCTTAACAAATCCGTTTTAGCCTCCAATTCCTCTAGCTGTTTTGCAAAATCCTGCTGAGATATGGCCAGTGCTCGAACCCGCACAAAGGTACGCATAATCTCAATATTTACCGCGATAGCACGGGGACTGTTCAGAACCGATGACAGCATTGCTATCCCTTGTTCTGTAAAAGCATACGGAGCCGTACGACGCCCACCACGCCCGGTGTTTGAGATCACAGATTGTGATTTCAAAGTGGTAAACTCTTCGGCAGTCAGTTGAAACATAAAATCTTCAGGGAACCGTTGTTTATTACGTTTGGTCGCCTGCACTAATACCCGTGTTTTAAATTATCGGGGGTCAGTACCGCTTTACTTCCTCTTTAGCTGCCCAATCTACCGATTGCAGGTGTTGCCTACCTGGCCAGCGGCTGCAGTTGCCTCTTGGTTAAAAACGCATCCAATAAGGTTTTAACCACATTTTTGCCTTCCGTAGACAACTGCTCGCTCTGTTGGAATTGCTGCAATAACTCTTTATCTTCCAATTTCACTTTAGCCGCTGCATCACTATCACCTTCCACTAAATAAATCACTGGTCACGCCCAGCGCATCGGCTAGGCGTTTCAGGCTGTCGTGCTGTTTGATGCAGGGATTTTCGTGGCTACATGAGGTGCTATAGCGCAACCCCTCCATTCCCGGATTCCGCTTCGCTGCATCATGGGCTACGTTTGTTTCAGCGGATAAAAAACCGCCCCAGAGAGGCGGCCCAACAAGAACAGGTTAACGCAGCGAATTACTCAGCATTACCCACATTCATTTTCTGCTCACTCAACAGACTTGACTGTGACTGGCGCACGTTGCCCACATGCACGTTAGAGCGGCCGCGGTCTTTGGCGTTACCAATCGCCAGTGACTGTGAGCTCAGCAAGCTGGACTGAGATTGCGCCACATTATGTGCCACCACGTTAGATACCCCGCCTTTAGTGGCATCACCAATGGCCAGTTTTTGTTCGCTTAACAGGCTGGACTGTGTCTGGTTGATGTTAGACGCACGCACATTGGAACGCCCGGCTTTATCGGCGTTGGCAATGCTCAACTTCTGGCTGCTCAACAGGCTGGATTGTGACTGACGCACGTTGTTCAATGTGGCATTCGATCTGCCGCGGTCTTTGGCATTACCCAGGTCCATCGTCTGCGAGCTTAACAGGCTGGATTGGGTTTGCTCCAGATTATGGGCGGTAATGTTGGATACCCCGCCAGCAGCCAGTGCCGAACCGGCAAATAAGGTGGCAAGAACAAAAGTAGTCAGTTTAGTGGTGGTTTTCATCTGGTTTCTCCCTCAATAGTTATCGTATGCATTACCACGCTGAGCATGGGAATGAGCTTGTTACGACCTTAGGTTGCCGCCAGTAGAAAAAGGGTTCAGATTTTTTTGCCAAAGTTTATCGCCGGCACATATGCATTGCCACGCAGAGCGTGGGAACGAGGTAGCCCGGATGCAGGTGCGTAGCGCCGGAATCCGGGGAGGGAGGTGCGTAGCGCCAAAACCAGAGGAGGACGCCGCTCAAAAGTGCGCGAAGCGCGCCACTAAATCATACGCTACCAACGCAATTGCAGCACAATCGGTAGATGATCCGAACCCACATCAGGCCCTGCCTGGAAGTCCTGCACTTGAATCGCATCGGAAACCAGCGCATGGTCGATGGGAATCATCAATATCGGTAATTGGGTCGGCCAGGTGGGCACCACTCCAAAACCCTGGCGCGCATTGCGTAAACCCCGTTGCTCCAATTGCTGATAATCTGCCGACCACATGCTGATATTCAAGTCACCAATCAATAGCAGCGGTGATTTCGCCTGAGCCGCAAACCCGGCCAACGCCTCTAATTGCTGATTGCGCTGGCGATAAAGCTCCCCGCCAATCGGCGGCAGAGGATGAGCCGCCAGGATCTGCAGGCTTTTTCCCTGCCGACGGATAGTAAAACTGACACTAAGCAGACTATCCCCTCCCCAGCAAAACTCGCACATCGCTTCCAGCGGCAGCTTGCTGAACACCATCATGCCAAAGTTATCAAACTGCGGCACCGCATGCCGATACGGATAGCGCTCGGCCAATGGCTGTAATCCCTGCACCCAATCGGCCGTCACCTCCTGGGCAATAAAAATATCGGGATCGGCCTGTGTCACCGCCGCCATGACCGCCGGATAATCCGTATTCTGCGCATTCACATTGCTGTGCATGACCTTCAAGCTAACCGTACCCGCCTCAGTTTCTGGCGCGGGTAAATACCAGGGCGAAATCACGCCAAGGTTCAATAACGCAATCAACAGCATTAGCTGCGTCTGGCGCCATTGTTTATACATCCCCAATATCAGCGCACAGCCTAAGGCCAGCAGCAAATACTGCAAACGGAAATGCGCACTCAACTCCAACAGGTAGGCCCAGCCACTGAATAATGCCAGCACGCTGCATAGCCCACAGCCCAGCGCCAGCACTTGCACTAGGCCTAACCACGACACATTGGATGATTTTGAATCTGAAGCCATCGCCCGAATCCTGACTAGAAATCAGCATTCACTATACGCGATGAGCATGGCCCCAGCTACAGCCAGTAACTGGGGTAATGGCGTTTAGGGTTATTAGAGAGATTATTCACCAACAAGGCCACCAGCAACATTAGCAGCGCTCCCGAGGCCACCGGGTTCAATACAAAGCCATAACCGGCCAGTGCAATATCCGGCCCGCCAATTACCGCGATTAATGCCGTGGCCCCTCCGGGGGGATGCAAGGTACGTGTTATATGCATTGCCACCAGCGAACAGGACACCGCCAACGCGGCCGCCAGCCCCGGATCAGCGGCCAACAATTTGGCACAGCTGACACCCACTATCGCTGAAATAATATGCCCGCCCACCAGATTACGAGGTTGAGAGAATTCCGCCTTAGGTGCGCCATAAATCAATACCGCCGAGGCGCCAAAGGAACCGATCAAAAACAGGTTGGCGACAATAAAATTATGACTAACTAAAAAAACCAGATAGATACCCAGAAATGCTCCCAGCCACGACCATAAAATCTTACTTAATGGCTTACGTGGCGGGCAACAGCTATCACCTTTACAACGAGAAAAGAATTGCCTGATCATGATCCATACACTTCATCCAACCAGGCATCATATTGCACCATATTGGTGAAAAAATCCAACAACTCACCAATATGGTGCGTTCGTTATTCCATACTTCCCGGAAACTGCTTAATATAAACATCATGCTTGGAATACGGAATCTCGATATTCTGTGCATTAAAGGTTTTGTAAATATTGCTGTTTAATGCATCCACTGCCCGGCCCCGCACCTCCGGCTTGCTGACCCAGCATAACAGTTCAAACTCCAGCGCCGAGCCACCAAAGCGCCGAAAACGTACGCGTGGTTCCGGTTGCTGACACACCTCAGGCTCCTGCAGTGCGATCTCCATCAATATTTGTTTGACCTGATCAATATCGCTGCCATAGGCCACCCCCACCTGGATAGGTACGCGGAATTTTTCATGCGGGCCGCCCGATTCATTAAAGATGCGGGTATTGCCCATAATCGAATTAGGCACCGTTACCTCGACATCATCCCGCGTCAAAATCCGGGTACTGCGCAGGCCTATATGTTTGACCTCACCGCGTTCACCGCTATCCAACACCACATAGTCACCTATCTTATACGGTGCATCTGCCAGAATCAGCACCCCGGCAAATAAGTTCGCCAAGGTGTCCTTAGCCGCAAAGCCCACCGCAATACCGACAATCCCGGCCGAGGCCAGCCAGGCGGTCATATCTACACTCCAGGTTTCAAACAAGAAATAAATCGACAACACCACCACAAATACCACGGTGATATTACTGAACAACGGCAAGGTCTGTGGACGAATCAGCGAATATTCACGCCCACGGGCACTGACCACCCTCAGTACCGCCTGACTCACACGAATCACAAACAACGACCAGATCACGATCAGACAACTGACCACCCCGTTCTGCCCCACATTCGTCAGTTTCTCAGGCAACGCCAGCAAGGTCACGGCCGCCAACACACCCACCAAAATCACCGACCAATACACCGGCCCACGCAATGAGGTCGCCACCGCTTCAACAATCTGAACCTCATAGCGATCGATAATCCGACAAATCACCCGAGTAAACACCAGCGCAGTAAAACTGGCCACGGCAAATGCAATCAACAACGCCATCAACGCCCGCATATAAGGGTTATCTCCAAACAGGTCGATCAACGGCTGTAACGAATCAATCATACTTTGCATCACAAACTTCCGAATTTAAAACCGGAAATCATACGGCATTATCAAGCTAGATCGAGAAATAACAGGCCCTTGCAGCACACATCATAAAAAATTATACTGTTGAGTAAATTTACTCAATAGTATAAAAATGACTGATCACTCCGCCTCATCAATTTGCGGAAAGCATACATAAAACGTGGTCAGGCCATTTTCTTCGGACTCAAAGTCAATACGCCCGCCCATCTGCTCCACCATGCTTTTTGAAATGGCCAGGCCCAGACCGGTGCCCGGTTTCAGGCGTGAATCGGAGGAATCCAGCTGGCTGAATTTTTGGAAAATCATCGGCCGATATGATTCGGGAATCCCTTTACCCGGATTGCTTACCGCGATTTTTATCTGCTGTGCGTCGGCGTAATAATGCAGCGTCACCGTTTCATTTTCTGGCGAAAACTTGGCGGCATTGGAGAGTAAATTGGCCAATACCTGTAAAAAACGTATCTTGTCCACACGAATATAAAGTGGGGGCAACACCTCCGGCAACCGATAATTAACCCCAAACTGGGCGGCAAACTCCAGGTTTTCTGTGACCGCCTGCTGTAATAAATCGGCAACCGCACAGCACTGCAACTCATAGCTCATGGCTCCAGATTCGATTTTCTCCATATCCAGCAGGTCATTAACCAACCACAGCAAGCGCTTGCCATTTTGCTCGGCAATTTTCAGTAATTCATGCATCTGCTCGGGAACTTCACCAAACGCACCAGAATGCATAAGTCGTAACGAACCATTCATGGCGGTTAAGGGGGTTCGTAATTCGTGGCTGACGGTAGAAATAAATTCCTTCTTCATGCGCTCTACCTTATCGCGCTCACTGATATCGCTGGCAATCCCCATATAGGCGGTAATCTGCTGTTGCTGGTCTCGGATGGCCGTCACCGTCAGCAGCACGGGAAAATGCGAGCCGTCTTTGTGAATAAAGGTCCAACGACGAGTTTCACTGCTGCCGGGCTGTTGCACCTTGCAGACAAATACCTCAAATCCGGGAGCAATATTCAACTCCTCGGCTCGCGCGAGTACCTCCTGAGGCTCATGAAAAATCGCCGGCGTCTGCTTGCCGGCCAACTCATCTTCGCGATAGCCCAGATATTGCTGCGCGGAACGATTCAAGGAGCGAATAATACCCTGAGTATCAGTACTGACAATCAAATGTTCGGCACCGTCAAGAATCCCTTGTAGCTGCGACTTATGTTCATATAGCTGTTGCTGCTGTTCGCGAATATCCTTAGTCATCTTCAATGCCAGGGCTTCGGCCCGTTGACGCCGCAAACTTAATGTCATGACCAAGAAAAACAGCAACAGACTGATACAGATGCCGGCCATCAATAAGGCTTCTGGTAATACCCGACGATGCTGCGCATCAAACTGAGGGGTGCTGTAAAACACCACCGTCCAATCATGTCCATAACGCGAAAGCTTTTTACGCCCCTGCAATGCTACCGACTCCACATTTTCATTAAACTCACGGGAATCGTACATCAGGTGTTTATCCAGCAGCTGTACGCCATCATAAATAACAAAATCCAACGGTTGGGAGCCACTACCCATAATCCCCGCCATCAGATCATCCATACGATAGGGACTGTAGACAAAGCCTTGCAAAGCCTGCCAACGTTGTTGCAATGAGGTTAACGGCATTCCCTTTTTATAGACCGGGATATACATCAAAAAGCCGGCCTGTTGCTTGCCATGCGTTTCCTGCACCAAGGTTACCTTGCTGGAAATCGCCGTGCGCCCGGTTTCTGCAGCCAGCGTCATAGCCTTGCGCCGTGTTGGTTCGGAAAACATATCATAACCAAATGCCGCCAGATTGCGCCCGGAAAAAGGCTCTAGGTAAATAATAGAGCTATAGATTTTACGCTCTCCGGCTGGCTTGACCGTAAACTCAGGAAAACCTTGCCGACGAATCTGTTCAATATGTGTCGCCAAAGCGTCGGGCGCCACCATTTCACTAAAACCCACACCTAAAATACCGGGATAGTGCTGAGCCAGACTCAGACTTTGAATATAATCTCGCCATTCCTCACGCTCTACCGAACTACTAGCCTGAAATAAGCCCAGCCCACCCAGTAAAATCAGCTCATGCTGGTGCAACCGCTTTTGAATGGCCTGAAACATCTGCTGCTCAAGCACATCAAACTGTTGCTGCCGATTTTTCTGTACCTGATTACTCAATAAATACCAGCCACCCAGGGCGAATAACAAGCTAAGCAGCAACACCAACCATGCCGCCATATTTTTCTTGCTGGCAATATGTGTTACGGCATTCATCATTGCTCCCACGGCGCGAGTACCGCAGCGTAAAAACTCCAACCCCATTGCAAAGCGCATTCCATGCACCACATGCTTGCTATTATGTTAGAGAATCGATACCAGGAATACTCCCTACCAAAAATGTCACATCGCGTTTTAACGGGATGAGCACTTATGATGTTTAGCGCTAGAAATAACATTGCAAACCTCAACCGTTACTCGGACATGTATCGCAAATAATCAATAATCCAGGATATATGCTGACAGGTAATATCATAACGCGAACATCACGCTCTTGTACGCCCGATTGTTCCCCACCAATCTGCAATGGCCAGTACATGCCAGCACCGCTTGGCGGATATCCGCCGGCCGACTGCCGCTAACCGCACACACCGCAAAAAGCGCACACACAGAAAAGCCGGCATTCACGAGTATTATCGAAAAAAATATCGCATCAATCATTTTGCCCACCCAATTTCTTACTTCCCAGCACGGTTTAACTCCCTTACAATCGTAATACACATTGGTCAACGCAAAGGAAAAATAATGAACCCAATCTTTGTGAATGCAGCACTACACTCCACCTATAACGTTCTCAACACCATGGCCGCTATCGACATTAAGCCAGGAGTGCCGGTGCTTAAAACCGATGATCGTTATCAAGGGGCGGTAACCGGCATTATGGATATGATGAGTGCGCAAACTCAGGGCGCGCTGGCAATCAGTTTTAGTGAAGAAGTCATTCTGGAACTCGCCGAGCGCATGCTGGGAGAAAAGCTGGAAAGCGTAGATGAAACTGCCTTGGACCTCACCGGGGAAATCGTCAATATGGTGGTGGGTGGTGCCAAAGCCATACTGTCGGAACAAGGCTACGACTTTGAGATGTCACGCCCCAATATGATTCTTGGCAATGACATCGAGGCCAAACCCAACTATGGTGGACAGACCGTGACCCTGCCGTTCAGCACCGCCGTCGGCGACTTCTATGTTGACTTTACCTACTGCGATACACTGGAACTGGCCGCGGCATAAAAATCGCCAGGGTTAGATGCGCCATACCCCGCAATGGTTAACGGCCTGTGAGCGCATCGTAACTTGACACCTGCACTGAAAACACCAGTGCTAAACATCATAAATATTCATTCTATTAGGCTCTGTTGACACAAGGCCCCGCGGCGCGCCTAGAACGCAAGGTGACATCTCATTTAGAAGTGGTACATGGAATGCACCCTTGTATATACATAATATAAACATTAACCATTCTATAAAAATGGAATGCGGCCTTCCGTTTTTTCAATGTTAAGAGCAAGGTCTTTGCCAGGCAATGGCAGGAAAAATACATGTAGAACAGATAGTGATGATTAGGCGCTGACAAGATGAAGCGGGGTAAACCAGGATGGCGTCAGCCGGCAAATGCCCGTACCCCAATTTAAGCACATAAGCCCTCCCCCAAAGCCACGGCCAAAAAAATATTAACCGAGCATTTTAACATAAAGTAGTGATTTTTCATGAATCCTTTGCTAGTATGGCGGCCGCAGTTATCTGAAGCATCACATAGAGCGCAGTACACTGCGAAGCTTTTACCTGTCAGTTCAATATCAGCCATAGCTGATATCAATTATTTGTAATGATGACAACGCTATTTAATCAGCGATCACTGAAAGGTAAATATGACAAAGAATCCACTCCTGTGCCTGGCATTTATCTCCACCGCTCTGGCCACACCCACGCTCAGCCATGCCAGCGTCAATGCCACCGGTGAATTCACCGCAAGCAAAAGTTGCCAGGCCTATCAGTCCATCCGCAAAAAAACCAACCCGGGCGATATACAACTGCAAATTGGCCAGGCATATGCCATACAACAGTTAAATGTTCCCACGGAAGCTACCTGGTTACGGATACAGATTGAGGGTGCCGAACCGACAGAGCGCTGGGTATATTTTGAATGCGGCCAGATCAGCAATCTCAACACCCAAAGTTCAGGGCATCACACATCGTCTCAGGGGAGCAGCCATGACAACAATTGTCAGACCCCCGATCAGGCCGACAGCTATGTTTTTGCGGTCAGTTGGCAGGCTGCATTTTGTGAGCAACACAGCAGCAAACCGGAATGCAAGGTAGCCGACCCAAGCAGCTATCAGGCCAATAATTTCACCTTGCATGGCCTCTGGCCCAACAAGCAAAGCTGTGGTACCCATTATGGCTTCTGCGATAAAAGTATTCAGCAACAACGCAATTTCTGCGACTACCCCAAGGTGCCCATGAACAGCACCACCTTGCAGCAGCTGGGAACGGTAATGCCCAGCGCCGAATATGGCTCCTGCCTGCAACGCCACGAATGGTACAAACACGGCACCTGTCAGCCACGGGATGCCGACCAGTACTTTGATACCGCCATAAAGTTACTGGCCGAGTTTAATGGTAAAGGCAATAACAGCCTGGCGCAATTCATGCAGGACAATATTGGCAAAACCGTGAAAATTGATGCGCTCAATCAAAAAATTGATCAGATATTTGGCGCCAACGCCCATCAGCGTATGCGATACAGCTGCACCTCGGATAACAAGTTGGTGGATATCTATATGAATCTGCCGCTTGATCTGGATCAGCCATTAACCACCCTGCTGCCGCAAGGCAAAGCCGGCTATCACAACGGGTGTGGCAACAGCTTTGTGGTTGATCCCATTAATTAACAACATCACGGATACGTTACCAACACACCTCACGCCGGCCAATGACAAACCGGGGTGGGCGTGTTCCCAACCTGGCGTTCTATCACTCACATTGAACGCCACCTTGCATGAAATAAGAAAGGAAAGACCATGAAACGAATGACCATGTTAACCACGGCACTGCTATGCGCCAGCGCCAGTTTTTCAGGTCTGTCCTATGCTAAAACGGAAAATACCTGCTCGGGCACCTACCCCAGTTACTGGCAGGACATTAATCCCAAATTTAGCAAGATGTGGCAAGGCCAGACCATTACCAATGCCCCGACACAAGCCTGGGATGCTCCGGTATTCCAGCTATCGGACAAATACCCTCAGCACAAGGTTACCGAAAGCAAAACAGAACAACCCTGGCGCCACAAAAAGTTTGATGCCTTATTTAACGACTACGGTGATCAACAACAAAAAACTGCACTGGCCAAAGAATATGCCTGGTTAGTATTGAAATACATCCAGGCGGGCAATACCAATCAGCCCGGCCAACTGGATTTTGGCGTCTGCGAAAACCCGATACGCCCCTGGTATCACATACCATTCCAAACCTATGATGCCATGAGTGGCCGTGAATTTACCAACGGCCTGACACGTGAAGCCCCGGTAACCTTTTCCGTTAAATCGGCCACCGGCACCGACCATGCAACCATGTGGGCAATTGCGGTATTCAATCCAACGGCCGCCTATACCCTGGGCCAGATCTGGCGCCCTGATGGCACAGCTAACATCCCCAGCAGCGATATTGAATTTGAAGAAGGTGCAGTAATTGGTAAACCGCTGTTTAACACCTCAACCATTGAACAATTGCCACTGCTGGAAAATATGCCCAAGGTGAATGCCAACATTTCCGATCCAGATTTTTGTGGCTGTGTCCCAGCTAAAGGCACAGAATGCACCCTGGTTGAAGAAAGTCAGCAATGCCCTCGCAGTTATGCTCAATGGAATGATGTCAAACTCTTACAATTTGATATTGCCATCAAAGACAAACGTGCCAAAGGTACCGGCTGGGTATTCGGCACCTTTGTCGCCGATGGCGTGCGCAAAGCTAAAGAACCCGATCCATGGATGCGCATGAGTCTGCTGGGCCTGATGTGGGGCAACGACACCCCGCCAGCCAATCAACTGGCGTATAACTACCCGCAAGATCCACGTAAAAACGGCTTCAAAGAAGAAGTCATTATGTGGGAAACGGTCGATTATCTGAATGCACTCGGCGGCAGCGCCAGCATGCAGCAACTGGGTCACCTGGGCTGCAATCATCGTCTGAATGGGCCGGCAGATAATGCCAACAGCTCATGCATGTCTTGCCATGGTAGCGCCTCGGTACCCGACCAGAACCTGGACACCCCCGCCATGATTTCACAGTTTAATCCGGCACAAACGCAAGAATGCGTCGCCCCGATTCAAGGCTCAAAGGATATAGGTATCGACCGCTCGGGAAATCATGCCTCGGTCAAAGACAAAGTATCATTTGCTGAAGTCGACTCGGTATATTTTGCCAACGTACCTGCCGGTGCGCCATTCGATATCCCATTTGCTCAGCCCGACTACGCCAGCGGCCGTGAAAGCTGGATATCACTGGACTATTCACTGCAACTATCCATTGCGCTAAAACAATGGATGCAATGGCAACAACACCAACAGATAGACCACAAGCAACGCATTGTCGATAAAGAACTGCGCCAGAAATAACCCCCAGGGGGGAGCCAATGCTCTCCCCACCAACAGCCCGAATGAAGCGATACAAGCGCGGAATCTGCGGAGATTTCACCAATAGCAGGTGTCATGTGCGGACATCGCTAAGCCCGGTTTAGCCGCTATACCAGCGCGTAATCTCCCAGAAGCCGGAGTAAATTCCCGTAACGGTAGCGCAGTGCCTAGAACCCTTGACGACTATTCTCAAACCCTGACCTCAGCACCTGGCCCGGCAATTCCTGATAAACGCCATAAAAATCTGAGACCCAGCACCAGCAGCGGCCTAAGGTGTCAGCTCGTTGCTCAAGCGAAAGAAGTAATGCATACATTAACTATTGGGGAGAGCAGATGAAAACCACCACTAAACTGGCTAGCACTGTTCTTACCACCTTACCGTTCGGCACTGGCTGCTGGCAGGGTAAACCAGCATTACCGCCCATAATCTGGAGCAAACCCAATCCAGCCTGTTAAGCTCACCAGACGATGGACCTGAGTAATGCAAAGATTACTGGCGCAGATCAGATGCTGATGAACAACGTGCATCAGTCTGATCAGCCTGTTGAGCATGCAGAAGTTGAGCATTGCCTGGCGCAAATAGAAGCTGGGCGTTCCAATGTGCGTGCGTCTAACATCCGGCAAACACAGTCAGCCTGTTAAGCGAACAAAAACTGGCCATGAGTGATGCCACTAAGGCGGGGTATCGCGTGGTGGCGCATAATGTAGCGCAATCTCGGTCAGTTTGCTGAGTTCACAGTCACTGGCAATTGGTAACGCTAAAGACCGCGGCCGCTCTAACGTGCATGTGGGTAACGTGCGCCAGTCACAGTCAAGCCTGTTGAGTGAGCAGAAAATGAATGTGGGTAATGCTGAGTAATTCGCTGCGTCGCTTTACCATTCTTGTTAGGCCGCCTCTCTGGGGCGGACTTTTTTATCCGCTGAAACAAACATGGCCATGATGCAGCGAAGCGGAATCAGGAATGGAGGGTTGCGCTATAGCACCTCATGTAGCCACAAATCCCTGCATCAAACAGCACGACAGCCTGAAACGCCTGGCCGATGCGCTGGGCGTGACCAGGGATTTATTTAGTGGAAAGTGATAGTGATGCAGCTAAAGCGAAATTGAAAGATAAAGAGTTATTACAGCCATTCAAACAGAGCGAGCAGTTGTCTACGGAAGGCAAAAATGTGGTTAAAACCTTATTGGATGCGTTTTTAACCAAGAGGCAACTGCAGCCGCTGGCCAGGTAGGCAACACCTGCAATCGGTAGATTGGGCAGCTAAAGAGGACGTAAAGCGGTACTGACCCCGATAATCACCAACCCCAGCTGCATTATAGGTATAGGTATTTCTAATATCCTCGCCATGAAGCAACGTCATATTGGTCATCAAGTTACCCGACAAACTATACATACACTAAATCTAATACAGTGCATCTACAAATGCAACTGATAATCATATTGTGAAAGTTTTAACCGCCACAATTTCCCTTGCTTTACAGATTGAAAAAAAAAAAAAAAAAAAAAAAAAAAGATTTCTCCATACCCAGTCATTTTAACATTTTAAATGATTTCCTCTAGTTTCACCGTCAAAAAAAAAAAATGCTTGTAAAGCCATCCTAGATTTCATTCTTTGTTTTTTTTTTTGTCGCGCCATCTTACAAAAAAAAAAAAAAAAAAAAAAAAAAAAAAAAAAAAAAAAAAAAAAAAAAAAAAAAAAAAAAAAAAAAAAAAAAAAAAAAATTATTCCAAGTCCTGGAGGGAGAAGCATGGCTCCTTTGATGCCGACTTCTTTTGCATCTGGAAATGTACAAGAGCCAAGGTCAAATCATTTAAAAAAAAAAAGACAGTAGTTATAATTTTGGTCAAACCATTCGATTTGAGTTGGGGTTAGTTTGGCATTTTTTTTTTTTCCTTTATTTCTATATAGGTTAATCAGATAAATCAGGATGATTATTACCAGCCTTCAGCACATCAAAGAGAGAAGAGATAACATTAACACCAAGTTGAATTGGTTCCAATATGTAACAGCTTCTACCTACTGCCAGTGGTATTGGAGTAATCCAACAACTTACTGCTATATTTGGAAGGCAAAAAAAAAAACCATTTCTTTATTGTTGATAGGTTTTAAATTCCTCTAGTACATACTCATCGTGTTTTTCCATAAACAGGTTTTAATGTATTTTTTGAATAAATCATGATGGAGGAATAATGCTTGAATGTCTACGTTCTATTTTTTTCGCTCATTTCCTGAAAGCCGGGCATTTTGCCCCCCTGAATTGGAAGAACTATAACCACTTAATTTTGAAAACGACGCTTAACAGCTAACACCTCATTGGTTTCCAAATCCACAATTAAATATTCTTCACCACCAGCAATACCATAACGCCTATCCTCCTCGCATGTCCCCTCGCCAGGTATAGCCATAGCGAGCTTGTCTTGCTATTTGATATATTTATAATCGTCTCAAGGCAATCAGAGCCTCAATTGAAAACACTGAAACTCGGAATAAGAGACAGATGCCACCCCACATTTGCTTTCTCCTGGAGGAGGAAATCGATTAATTTCCGCACCGCACGGAATTAAGGTTGAAGGATCATCATAGTCATCGCAAAAGTGTAACGACCATACATGGAAGTTGGATATAAACCCGGAGAATGCCATTATCGTCCCCCTTCATCATTGTTCCTTCACCTGTTAGTTCTTCTGCCGGGCATAGCGGTCAAAGTCCGGCGGGTATCTGCACCTATTTTGCCTCGTGGCCGCATCTGAAAAATGCCACATTATCAGCCTTCCTAAACACAGTAAGCACCGAACCAACCTATCTTGATACCGCCCAGGCGCTTGGTATTTCCCGCATTCGTGGAATTCATATTGGGCAACTCTGCCGTCGGCGAAAGTTTGTTCACGATAAACCTGAGGTTCCAGTCGTGTTTGGCCTGGCAGTTTCTGGCTGGGTAGTGGCGCTGGCAGGCGCCGGTAGTTTGGCAGACCCACTGACCACGCAAAGAGGACGTACCGTTGTTCCCGCGGGTTGTTGTCGTCGAGATGGCGCCATCGTGCATTAGCGGATCAGTCAGAGTTTTCGTTTATAAAGGTGATCAAGCTGCCGTTAAGCTA
>CALNXP010000003.1:0-112398 GCA_942490555.1 uncultured beta proteobacterium
AATCAGCATAGCGGGCTGATTTACGTATTGCTATGACATCCATAACCATGTCATTACCGAACTAATCCGTGGTTATGGTGGCAAAGAAGTGGATCGTTACGATGCAGAATATCCAGAAGAAAAAATGCTGGCGGTATTAAAAAAACTGCTCAAGGTCACCGATGAAGTAAAAGCTGGGCTGGTAAAGCCGGCCAACGCTGAGTTTAACCTCGTGCAGTGTGATGGGTATCTAGTAAGGCTGAAACAGTTTCTGCCGTCATCCCGACGAACTTCGCGCCATCCGCAATGCACCTTTGAATATCGTCCCGTATTGAGAATTAGATAGCGTCTCGCTGCATAAACATCCCGACGGCACGCAAGCTCTGGCAGATATCAATCTGCGCACCGACAAGGTGAATTCTGTGTATTACAGGCTCATCCGGGGCTGGAAAATCCAGCCTGATGAGTTAGTTAACGGACTGGTCAGCGCCACCCAGGGCCAGTTGGTATTTGAAGGTGAAACCATTACCCGTAGAAACCCAAGCCGCCGCAAACAAAGGTCACATGATCCATCAGCAACTGCACCTGGTGCCGCGTGTATCGTACCAAACAACGTCATCTCTGAAATTACACCAATAGATCCTCCCGGCGGACGCTAAGCGGCTGTTACGCGGCGCAAACGACCAACGTCGTGCCTGTATGCTGCTCGATGAAGTCAATCTGGAAGAAAAACTCTACCGTCGCACCTCGACCTGTCCGGTGGTCAACAGCAGCGTGTTGCCATTGCCAGGGCATTTATGTCATCCCTCAGATTGTACTGGCTGATGAACCGGTATCCAGCCGGATCCGTCCACCAGCCACGCAATGTACTCGCCAGCCTGAAGAACACCTCGCGCCATCATCAGGCCACCGTTATCTGCAGCCTGCACAGGGTCGAGTATGCACCGAACGGTTGATCGCATCGTCGCCCTAAAACAAGGTCAGACTGGTATACGACGGCTGTCCTTCCCAGGTGGACAACAATGTTCTCGACTCGCTCTGTGCTAACCCGCAACCACCGCGTTCAGCATAACCCGCTCCAGAATTAGCCGTCGCCTAACAGCCCTATGTTCACATCTAAATATTCCACATTATCGCGCCCGCACCAGCAATGGGAACTGCATAAGGTCATCACGCCCAAACTGCTGATCATCTTACTGCTGCTCTGTATCGTCCTGTCATTCTCGGCTCGTAACACCGAGCTGACTGCGGCGATTGAAACCGCAAAAGCCATGATCGCCACCACAGGACTCACCGAATCCCGTGTGCTCGATAGCGGTACAGTTTTTAAAAGACGCCCCGCCGTTTACTTTTTCGAGTCCTCCGAAAGCGGTGATCCGTATCCAAAACTTCGATAGACAATCTGCCGCCGTTTAGCTATATCGAAGTCAGACAAGTCAGCGAGTACGATGCCTTGAGCGAAACCTATACCACCTCACAGGTAGAATATCTGGTGCAGCCGTTTGGCTACTTATTAAAAGCGCTGGTTAAGATGTGGGAAACCATTGAAATGGGCTTCGGGCACCGTCATCTCAATCTTAATTTCACTACCACTCGGGTATTCTAGCTGCGCGTAACTATGCACCCCGTATCGAATCATTTACACCGTTGCCAGAACGATTCTGGTTAAGTTTACATAGAGCAATGCCTGAACTCATTGTCGCGTTATTTCTTGTACTGATGTTTGGCTTTGGCCCTATCGCTGGCGTCTTTGCTCTAGCCATTCACACCAGTGGCGTATTAGGGAAGTTTTTTGCTGACGAAATTGAAAATGCCCCACCGGCCCGCAAAAAGGCCTTAAGCAGTTCTGGTGCCAGTGCCTTAAAAGTCTTGCGCTATGCGGTTTTTCCTCATGTCTATCTGGCCTGGATTGCCTATGTGCAATATATTTTCGAGCGCAATATTCGCACCGCAACCGTACTCGGTATTGTTGGCGCCGGTGGCATCGGCATGGAACTTAAAGGACGCTGGGATCTGTTTGACTATGATCATGTGGCACGATTTTGCTGGCCATATTTCTAACTGTTGTATTGCTGGAATATTTTTCACAGAAACTCCGCAATCAGGCGTTATAAGCTAAACACTAATGGTTATTCCAAAAAATTTATCTAGACATCTAGAATTAAGAGAGAACTACGAACGAATGGACCAGCGCTTTAAATGCCATTCCTCAAACGAATTGACAAGCGTATAGCAGAACTGACAGAAGACTGGATTGTACAACCAAAATCAATGCCACAGTCTGGCCTCGGCATGTTGAAACTCAATGACAGTGCCTTTCAACGAGCCGTTTTATCCTAGGTGAGTTTCCTCTTGCCACCGCCTGGGTTGAAATCAAAACCACTGACAAGGCACTACTGCTGAAGGCGCTGCTCAGGTCATGGATGACCGAGTAGAGATCGCTGAGGCACTAGCTATTTGTGATGCCTTGTTATCGGCACAGTTACCGGGCTGGCAAATATACCGAACTGCTTGAACAAGGCATGACCCTTCGTGAAACAACAAGCCGGGAACGCAAACAAATTCTTGCCAGTACCGCCGTTGATTTTTCCTTACTCGATGATGTGGGAGACAACGATGTTGAGCTTAATCCATCTGGCAACCCGAATTCAACAGGCCCATTTCCGTTTGTTACTGGAAGCTATGGCGCGCCCCGGTTTAGTACAGCCGCTTATAGCGCTGCCGGAAAAAGGCCACCCCGCCCTGACGATTTTGGCAACCTTACTTGATGCAGAAGTATCACTGGCCGATCCAGACAAGCTGCTACAAGACGATGACTGGCCAATGCTGCAGGTGAAATCGCTCACCCAGAACAAGCTGACTACGTGATTTGCGATGGCAGCCGTGCTCCTCAATTTCACGCCTAAACTGGGTACGCTGCCCAACCCGGATCAATCTGCAACACTCATCCTGGTGGTTGATGCCATTGGTGCAAGGTAACGATTTCATCTTATCCTTAAGCGGACCCGGTATTGCGGCCAGTAATCAGTTGTTAATCAACGGGCCTTGAAGCTGCACTGGTCTTGAAAAGCGTGATGACTGGGTCTGCAGTTTTCCTCTGGGCGTCGATTTAATTTTGCTCGATACGCAACATCGTGGCTGCCCTCCCCCGAACCACAAAGTGGAGATCATCTAATGGGTTATGTTGCAATAAAAGGTGGTAGTCAGGCCATCGAAGGCAGTAAAGCCGTGTTTGATTTTTTACGCACGCGCCAGGGCGATGATGCTGAACCGCTGGAAGCAAATACCATCGAGCATCAATTACGTTTTTTGCATAGCCGAGTCATTTCCGAAGGCGGTGTATATCATCCGCAACTGGCGTCGCTGGCAATAAAACAAGCGCAGGGCGACACCCTTGAAGCCGCATTTGCCCTGCGCGCCTATCGTTCAACACAACCACGACTGACTGAAACACCCTTGTTAGACACCGCAATATGCGGATTACCCGACGCATTTCATCAGCCTTTAAGGATATTCCGGCGGCCAGATGCTGGGCGCTACCACCGACTACCATCTGCGCCTGATGCGTATGGATCTTCTCGACGAGTCGCCAGAAACTTTCCGCGACATCAGCCAACAATGGCTGGAGTAAACAAACAGATGGTGACATTCCTGATACCTTTCCCAAGGTAGTTAGATGGCTTGCGCGAGGAAGGTTTACTAGCACCGATTAATAAAGCCGAACGCAGCCAACGCCCCCGTTTGATATTACCCGTGAACCGCTAGTTTTTCCACTGCCCCGCTCAGCCGCACTGGCCACCATGGCTCGTGGCGAAACCGGCTCCTTGCTGGCAATTGCCTATTCCAATATGCGTGGTTATGGTGATGTTCACCCAACCGTCGCTGAGCTCGCGTCGGTTATGTACCTGTCATGCTGCCGCATCCAATTACCGGCGAATTGATTGAAGATTGGTGAAATGAAATTACTGAATGCGAAATTGTTGCAATGTATGAAAGACAAGCCCCGGATGATAAACCAACCTTTACTCTGGGATATGGCGCCTGTTTTGGCCACAACGAAGTCAAAGCCATTAGCATGGCGATCCTGGATCGTGCTTTGCAAAAAGGCATGAAAGATGGCGCCAGTAACCCATCGGAAGATCCCGAGTTTGTCTTACTGCATGTCGATGGCATCGACTCCATGGGCTTTTGTTCACATTACAAAATGCCGCACTATGTCACCTTCCAATCCGACATGGATCGTCTACGCAACACACAGACAAAACACAACGCAAGGAACAACCCGCATGAGTGCCGCCTATCCCTTTGGCTTTCTCGATGAATACGCCAAGAAAGAAGTCAGACGCTGTACTTTGAAGGCAGTCGCCATACCCGGTTACCAGGTACCTTATTCCAGCCGAGAAATGCCAATGGGTCGTGGCTTTGGCACCGGCGGCTTACAACTTCACTCTTTCTTTACTGGGCAAAGGGGAAACGCTGAAGGTAATCGACCAGGGCTCGGATGATTCGGTCAATGCCGTCAATCTGCGCAGTTTTATTGAAATGACTTGCGAGGGCATTAACACCACCACAAAAACTGACGAAGCCGATATTGTTCAATCCCGACATCGTATTCCCGAAAAGCCATTGCGTGAAGACCAGCTCCTCGTATTACAAGTGCCCTATCCCGACCCACTGGTAATTGTTGAACCATCGGAAGACAAACGTAAAACAATGCATGGTGAAGGCCGATTACTCCCGGTTACTGGTCAAACTGTATGAGGATATTGTCAAATTTGATGAAATTACCACTTCACACCGTTATCCCGACCCGCATTAACGATCATTACGTTATTGACCCCTCGCCTATCCCTCGTTGGGATGTTCCCAAACTGCATCAATCGCCCGGCGTTGATTCTGCTGGGTGCCGGGCGTGAGAAAAAAATTTATGCTGTACCGCCTTATACCAAGGCCGAACCGCTGGCATTTGACGACATTCCATTCCGTATCGAATCCTTTTTCGACGAAAAAAAGCAACGCCGTGCCTGCGCCCGCTGCGACAGTCGCGATAGTTTTC
This sequence comes from uncultured beta proteobacterium, assembly GCA_942490555.1. Taxonomy (GTDB): domain Bacteria; phylum Pseudomonadota; class Gammaproteobacteria; order Burkholderiales; family Gallionellaceae; genus Gallionella. The sequence goes on from CALNXP010000003.1 coordinate 5,036, forward strand.
TGGATGAATTTAGCCACCCTGGTAGTGGAGAAAAAATCTATCAATGCTCTGACAGCGACTACTGCAATCAACAACTCAAACGGAGGCAAGCCCATGGATAAAGTTTTATAGGTAAAGAAATTATCCAATATCTATGGACCTGGTTGTGAACTTCTGCTTTGATCAAACGGGCCCGACCACAATAGCAATATCTGCCCAAGTTGCGGCAGTGTTGTTGCCGCGCACAATGTCAGCTTTGACTTATATAAAGGTGAAATTCTTGGCATTATGGGCGAATCCGGCTCGGGCAAATCCACCATTGTTAAATCGCTGTTTTTTGATGAAAAGCCCTGTCAAGGGCAGGCGCTGTTTTATGACCAGGATCAGGAATACGATTTATTTCGCTTAAATGTGGCCCAACAACGCTATTTACGCAATCGCCGTTTTGGCATGGTGTATCAAAATCCGGTTGCCGGACTGAATTTTAATGTCTCGGCCGGTGGCAATATCGCCGAACGGCTATTGATGAATCAGCTCAGAGACTATGCCCAGATTCGTGAACGCGCCATTGAGTTACTGCGTCGTACCGAGGTATTAACCGAACGTATGGACGAGCTGCCAAAAAACTTTTCCGGCGGGATGCAGCAAAGAGTACAGATTGCCAAGGCACTGGCGATTAACCCCCCGCTGCTTTTACTCGATGAGGTCACCACCGGGCTGGATTTATCGGTACAGGCCGCCATCCTGGACCTGATTTTGGAAATCCAGCAGGAAACCCATTGCGCGATGATTGCGGTCACCCATGACCTGGGGGTAATCCGACTGCTGGCCGATCGCACTCTGGTGATGAAATACGGCCGCATTGTGGAATCTGGACTGACCGATCAGATTCTGGAAGACCCCGCACACGCCTACACCCAAAAACTGGTTGCATCCGCTTTATAGGAAACCGTATGAGCTACCGTCCAATTCTTAAACTGGAAAATTTCAGCAAGTCCTTCTTTTTACATGAGCAGAATAAAACCATCCCCTCGTCGAAAAATGTCAACCTGGAGGTTCATGCCGGACAGCTCACCGCCTTAATCGGTCGCACCGGCAGCGGTAAGTCCTCGGTACTCAAGGGAATTTACCGCAGCTATCGCCCCACCCAGGGACGTATACTCTATCAATCTCAACACCATGGCCAGCTGGATCTGGCTCAGGCAGATGATCATCAAATCCTGGCCCTGCGTAAACAGGAAATCGGTTTTGTGACACAGTTTCTGCATGTGCTACCTCGTCAATCTACCGAGGAAATCGTAGCTACCCCTCTCTACCAACAGGGCATGGATAAAACTGCCGCACTGGAGATGGCCAGAGATATGCTGGTACGCCTGAATCTGCCACAGCGCTTATGGAATATTTCACCCGCCACCTTTTCCGGCGGTGAAAAACAAAGAGTCAACCTCGCACGCGGGTTACTGGCCAGGCCGCGCCTGCTCTTGCTGGACGAACCCACTGCCAGCCTGGATCAGAAAACCAGTCAACTGATAGTCGAACTGATCCAGAATTTAAAAGCGGACAACATCGCCATCCTGGCCATATTTCATGATCTGAACATCGTCGAACAACTCAGCGACCGGAGCGTGAATCTAAGCCCTGTGGCCACCACACTTTAAGCGCGTCAGTTTGAGCGCCAATTAGCCGTATAAAAAGCAGCGTAATTTGGCAAAGCTTGGCGCGACATTCAATCATTAATAGAGACACAGGATAAACAGATGAGCAAAAAAACCTATATCACCGGTGCCGACGCCATAGTTGATGGTGTCATGATCCCAGATGCTGCCATATTAATTGAAGATGGCTGGATTGCCGCCATCAATCCAGAATCGGCCCACGATGCCAAAGAAATCCCTATGGATAAAAAAATCATCATGCCAGGCATGATTGATCTGCATTGTGATGCCCTGGAAAAAGAAGTTGAACCACGCCCCAATGTCCACTTCCCGCTACCCTTTGCCGTCGCCCAAGCCGACAAACGTAATGCCAGCGCCGGCATCAGTACCGTATTTCATGCCTTATCCTTTGCCAATGAAGAGCTGGGCGTCAGAAATAACGCATTTGCCGCCAGTATTGCTCGCAGTGTCCATGCCTGGCAAGCACATGCACTGGTCGATAACCGGGTGCATTGCCGCTATGAAATTACCGATGAAACCGCGCTGCCGGTATTACTGGAGCTGTTATCCCATCAGGATATGCATTTACTGTCGTTTATGGACCACACGCCCGGTCAGGGCCAGTTTAAAGATATGGCCGCCTATCGTCAGTATATTTCCCGTACCTATAAAACCAGTGAGCAGCAACTGGATAACATTATCGAACGCAAACAACTCGCCGCCGCCAGCGCTATGGATCGCGTCAAACAACTGGTCAATGCCGCACATCAGCATCAGGTAGCCGTTGCCAGTCATGATGATGACAACCCGGAACGGGTGGACACCATGGCCAGCCTGGGCGTCAATATCTCCGAGTTTCCAATCAATCAGGAAACCGCACACTATGCCCGAAGTAAAAATATAGACACAATCTTTGGTGCCCCCAATATCCTGCGCGGCAAAAGCCAGTCCGGTTCTATGCGTGCAGTGGATGCGGTCAAGGCGGGTGTGGCCAGTTGTTTATGTTCGGACTATTCCCCGGCCACCCTGTTGATTGCCGTATTCAAGCTGGCCGAACAAACCGAACTCACGCTGGCTCAGGCAATCCAACTGGTCACACTCAATCCGGCGCGAGCCGCAGGGCTGAACGACCGAGGTGAAATTTCCGTAGGCAAACGGGCCGATCTGGCAGCCATTTCATTATTCGGTGAACTGCCTCAGGTAGCCTCGCTCTGGGTACATGGCAAACTGGCTTATTTTGCCGGTTATGACCATGGCTAGTCACGCTACCATCTTTTATCTTATCGGCCCCTCCGGGGTCGGCAAGGACAGTCTGATGCACTATGCCCGCGAAAAAATTCCGGCTCAGTCCGCAGTATTTTTTGCCCATCGCTATATCACCCGCCCGGTAGAAGCTAACGGTGAAAACCATATTGCGCTCTCCACCGAGGAGTTTATGCTGAGAAAATCTCACGGCTGTTTTGCAATGGACTGGCACAGCCACCAGCAGCACTATGGTATCGGCATAGAAATCAATCAATGGCTAAACAAGGGAATCCATGTGGTGATTAACGGCTCGCGCCAATACCTGTCTCAGGCGGCCCAGCGTTATCCGGAATTGACCCCGGTACTGATTCGGGTCAACCGCGACCAGCTCAAAGGCCGTCTCTTGCAGCGAGGCCGTGAAAATACGCTACAGATTGAACAACGCATTCAACGCAACGAGCAACTGCCCAAGATCCAGCACCCGAGGTTGATTACCATAGACAACAGTCAACCACTGGCCGTTGCCGGCGATCAATTAATCCATCATCTTTGCCCATGAAATTTTCTATCTTAGGTAGTGGCAGCGTAAAAGGCGCCCCGGTATATGGCTGTGACTGCCCCGCCTGTTTACGTGCCAGACAACACCCGCAATATCAACGCAAACCCTGTAGCGCACTGATTGAGCTACAGGGCTTTCGCGTCTTAATTGATGCCGGTCTGGAAGACTTAACACAGCGCTTTCCTCCCGGCAGCCTGGATGCCATCTTACTGACCCATTACCATATGGATCATGTCCATGGTTTGTTTCCATTGCGCTGGGGTTGCGGCGTCAGCATCCCGGTGATAGGCCCCGATGATAAGGCGGGCTGTGATGACCTGTTTAAACATCCCGGCATTCTGAATTTCGAACAAAAAGCCCGTCCCTTCCAGCGCTTTACACTGGGGCCGCTGACAATCACCCCCATTCCGCTCAAACATTCCAAACTGACTCACGGCTATTTAATTGAAGCCACCGGGCAGCGCATTGCCTATCTGACCGATAGCTGTGGCCTGAGTGAGCGCTCACTGCACACACTACAACAATGGCAAGCGCAGACCTTGATCCTGGATTGCAGTTTTCCCCCACAAAATGAACAACCCCGAGGCCATAACGATCTGAATATGGCATTGGCCATTCATGCGAACAGCGGTGCCACACGAACCTGGCTGACCCATATCGGCCACGAACTGGATGTCTGGCTGCAGACACATGCTGCCACCTTGCCCGACAATATACAGATTGCCTACGACGATATGCCACTGCCTCCCCTACCATGAGCCTGGCATTGATCGCGGTTTTCTGCTCGGTACTAATGCATGTCGGCTGGAATTTAATGGCTCGTCACCTCCCGGCCAGGACGGATTTTTTATGGTGGGGCTTACTGGCCCACCTGATCCTGTTTGGCCCACTTGGCCTTTACGGGCTGTATCAATATGCCCAATGGTCACCCAGCCTGATCATTGCGATGGCAACCACCGCACTGGCCAACAGCTTATACTTTATCAGCCTCAGACAAGCCTACCAATATGCCTCGGTATCCCTGGTCTACCCCATGGCCAGAAGCGCCCCGTTATTTATCGCCCTCTGGTCCTGGCTGCTATTTAACGAACAACTGCCCAGCCATACCTGGCTGGGCATTATTATCAGTGTAATCGGCCTATGGCTACTCGCCTTCAGCCAATCCCCAGGCGATAGTCGACCCGCCATTCCTTGGGCGCTAAGTGCTGCATTTTTCACCAGCCTCTACTCAATCAGCGACAAACACGCCATAGGCTCACTTCCCCACTTCAGTGCCATCATAGGCTTTGTCTCCAGCGGCTACCTTTGTGCCTTTATCAGCCTATGCCTGCACAGACGACGCCAGCAATCCCACATCATTCCCAAGCAACGCCCGGCCTGGTATTTTCTGCTGGCCGGCAGCCTGTTTATTGGCAACGCCTATGCCTTGGTAATCTACGCCATGCAAGCGCTGCCCGCCGCCTACGTCGTCGCCCTGACCAACAGCGGCATCGTCATCGCGGTCGTTATCTCAATTTTCATCATCAAAGAAAAACAGCAATGGCAACGCAGACTGCTGGCCTCATTGCTGATCCTGATAGGCTTATGGGTGATGTAAGACCCGCAGATCCTTCCCTCTTCGCGTCATTGATTCAAGCAGGAGTTATTGTGGTTTAATGATCCCGGACACCTTGTTAAGGTAGTATTTGACATCCTCCCCGCCCTAAACGACGAGGCTTTTCGCACAAATCGGGTAAATGGTAGCTATTCTGATCTCACCAGAATGCCTTGGTAAGGTATGTTAAAAGCTTCTGGAAATGTTACCAACACGTTTGACTGGAACGATTTGGTAACACTGCTTAGTCAACTCGACTATCAAAAGATAGAGCGTGCGGGTTCTCGTGTCGTTTTTGTTCATCAGGATAGCAATATCCCTAGCATTCATTTGCACCGACCTCATCCTGAAAATCATATTAAAGGCGGCGCATTAAAAGATATTAAGCAACATTTAAAAAATCGAGGTGTTCTATGAGTGAGACATATTTAAAATATAAGGGCTACTTGGGTACAATTGAACCACAACTAGAAGATAATACGCTATATGGGAAAGTGGCTTTCATTCGTGATTTGGTAACGTATGAAGCAACAACCTTAGAGAAACTTAAACAAGAGTTTGAAGCATCTATTGATGACTATTTGGGGTTTTGTGAAGAGCAAGGAAAAAAACCAGATACACCATTGGTTCATTTAATGTTCGTACAGGACAAGACTTGCATCGTGCAGCTATGCTGGCATCAGGTGACCAAAGTTTGAATGCATTTATTTGTGATGCCATACGTGAAAAAATTGCACGCCAGAGTGCTCCATAAAGATGATTGGAATGTAGATATGCCTAACCACAGACAATCAGTCGGAACACTACAATAACGTTCTGAAATTGAAAGAGCAAGGGCTTTGTTCGCTAATGCGACAGAACCCCGCTTTTGTGCCCACGCAGATGATTTCCATTAACTCCAAAATGGTGGGCAAAACACCCTGCCCACCCTACTTGGCTGCTGACCTAACGCATCTAGTTTTAGATTTACCCCGTCATTTACCCCATCATCATTCAAAGCATCCACTAACGCTATCTTAATGGCTTGCAACATAAATGCCACGAATACAGTTCCCTCACCATCCTGATCAGATTGACCCAAAGCAGTAACCGTAGGTCGTGTTAGCCGAAGGCGTAACCCGACATTGCACACGTTGTTACTCATGCCCAACTCCTTCAAATTTCAGCTCACCTTGCCCCCAGTCTGCGGTGTAATCACCTGAAGCCACAAAACGGGCAAAGCTGGAATAAACCCAATCGGCGGCACGGGTGGCGTAACCGTGTTTGACGGGGTTGTAATGAATATAATCAACATGCCGCGCAAAATCATTTTCGTCGCGAATCAAATGCTCCCAAAAACGATGTTGCCAAATGGCTTGCTCATGGCGCTTTTGTTGTGAAGCATTATTTATCCCTCGCAAAGCAGGGTCGCAATGTTTGCTGAACCACGTTTTAATCAAACGCCAGCGCGTGGCAAAATCCGCATCATTGGGCGGCAAAGTCCAAATACAATGCAAATGATCCGGCAACACCACCATCGCGTTAATCTCAAACGGGCGCTTCGCCTTTACCACCCGAAACGCCGCCCGCAACGTCTCCACCGCCGCCTCCGATGCCAAAATCGGTCGCCGTTTATCCGTCACCAAGGTGAAAAAATAAACCGCCCCCGGCACAAACGCCCGCCGATACCGCATGTCAAGTTCCTTTCTTTTCGTAGGTCGTGTTAGGCGCAGCCGTAACCCGACGGTTTTGCGTTCCACAACGTGTGTTATGTCGGGTTACGCCTTCGGCTAACACGACCTACGGGGCTCAATATAACCACTAGGCAGCATATCAAGATCAACTTCAACTGTCGGTAGTGCTGTTCGAGCACTCAGAATATTTAGTTCATTCGTTTTTTTCTGGATCATGGTCAATCTCCTTATATTTTTTAAGATCAATAGAACAACATAACTACCACATCAAAAACAACCGAAAAATGTTACTATTCAATTACTTTGGTGGTAGCATTTTCCGTACAAGGTTTATATCAAACCCCTCCGGCACCGGCTTAAACTTATCGTCCTTTTCAGGCCAGCGTTTCGCTCGACTTTGAAATGCACGTAAACCTTCTAAATCTAAAGTAACTGCCACCACAAAATCGTTCTCTCCACCACGTATGCGAGCCAAGTCACGCAAAAATGACTCTTTTGCAGGCGAGCGAACACGACTATCGCCAAATTTACGGTTATTTACCAAAATGATGTAAGCATGTATATCTAACGCAGCAGATTCTATTAAGGCTGAAAAGGTTTCTAAATCCTGATTCCAAGACAAAACCATTAATGCATCAATCTGGCCTTGGAACGCCACCCTTGCTTTACTATTTTGCAATTCATAACACACCATCAATCCAAAACAGAAATTATTGTGGTTATAGACAGGCTTCTGTATTGACTCTGCATACCAGTTTTTGCCAAATAAACTCGTGAGGCTTTTATCTTCGCCAACAGCAGGCTCAAGTTTCTCTTGCCAGATTTTCACCCATGCAGGAAAACCAAGCCGGTTATCAGAAAGCGCCAGACAAGCCTCGCTTACAATCTGATCCGCCCCCCTATGTCGATATTCTGTACCAGCTATAAAACTGATTCCTGCCCTCATAAATCTAGCTGCAATGCTATTAACCCACGTTAAAGGAATCGATAACTCTGGAAACAATACATAATCTGGCTTAGGTGATAATTTAATGGTTTGATTCACCAATTCTGAAATACGCTTATAGCGTTCAAGACTCAAATTAGGCTTGCCACATGCCATTGCAGCCCAATCATCATCATCGGTTTGCAGATTCGTTAACGCAACAACGACCTTTTTACGCCACTGCGTACCAATATCCAATTGAACAATTTCTTCACTTTTCTCTGCTTTCACCGCAGCTGCTTCAGACTGTGCGGATACCGGTTTTACCCACACCCCTCGAACAGCTTGCGTATATTTAGCCCAAGTAACCTCAGCCTGTTTTCCGTCAACACCATCTAATCCAACACATTCAGGAGCTAATTCTGCAATTTCATCTGGAGTATAAGGCCGAGTTGGGAATAAATACGGGAAGATGCTTTCGCTATATTCGTTTGCCTCTTCTTTTCCTAATCGCCTGGATATGCTTGATTTAAGAAAACAGTTTAGATCGTCAGTCTTGATTAAATTAATCGATTCAAATTTAGCTAATAATGTTTCAGAGTGTTCTGCATTCACCTTATCCAACAACAAAGAAGCCGTTTTATGATGCAAAATATGCTTATACGGAATTTTGGCTAAATCGCACTTTGCTAACAAAGGGGCATGATGGTAAAAGTCAGCACAGTTAACGTTGAGATTGAGTAACGCTTCAAAACCAGAAGCTATATCAACGATTTGTTTGAAAAATAATTTCTCCGAAAGACGAGACTCTAAGCTTGATGGTTCGTCACTATACTTATTTGGATCATAATATCGAGCCGCAGCATCAACAAACATGACCGCTAATGCCCCTCGAATAAAAGACCAAAGGCTTTTCTTTTGTTTGACATTGTTAGAACCATTAACTGCAACCCCATCTGAACCAGCTTTCTCAAGCTTATCAAACGCATCAAATGTTTTATCTACAATTTTTTTAGCTTGCGTCCACTCGTTTAAACTTACAGCAAAGCCCAACAAGCGAGGTAAATAATTAAAATGCTCAAAGATTTTATCTGGGCGCAAAATGTGATTATGTGCAAAATCATAAAACTCTTCACGCTGTTCTTTCCATACCCCTGGCGACAAATCACGCGCGAGACTCTCAACATGGCGTAACTGCAACGACCAGCTTAGACGTCGAATGGTTAAACCATCTGCACGTCGCAATGTATCCGCCTGTTCACCCACACCACCAGCCGCAGACAACACTTTTGCAGCGGTAGAATGTTCCAATTGATCAGGAGAAGGCATTAAACGATGTTCGCTGGATAACTCACAAATTTCCTTCTCTATGCTATCCAGTAAGTCTAATCCCGCTTGCCCATGCAAAATAAACAGTTTTTGTTTATTGTCTTGCAAACAAATCGTTGTATTTTTCTGTATCCGTTTGCCCAGATTAATTTTCCATAAATTCGAGCCATCTTCTTTAGAAACACAAAATTGTCGCCCATTGAGTTTGCCCAAGCGTTCCTTGAGAAAACTCATAAAATTTTCTGAGTTATAAATCGTTCCTGGATCACGAATAACCAAAAACATATCATCCACATAGCGCCCATAATGAATAGGCGTTAGTTTTTGTTTAATGAGCTGATCCCAAGGATGTAACAATACATTGGAAATAATCCGGGTTGCGCTTAAACCAATCACCAGCCCACCAGAGATATTTTCAGTTTCTTCAGTATCTAATAAACTTTCATTTGCAAACAGCGTTGCTCCCGTTGACCACGCCTGTAAAAACTTAGCCAATTCAGCAGTAAATTGCCTCTCATGTTCTGATAGAGTTTTTTCATTGACCAAACCTAACTCTTTATGTAATGCAGCAGAGGAAATGGCCATTGGGTCAACCAAATGATAATAGCTCTTTAAATCCAGCGAGACTGCAATCACATCACGCTCTTTTTTCAATTCCTGACGAATCGAATTTAATCCATCATTACGCCACCGCTGATAAGGCTGAAAATATGGAGAGAATGAACCAATTGCAGCAATATGAAAAGGTTTAAAAGTCGCTTTACTCAGGCTGCTGTCATCACGTAGCCGTCTCAACCGAGAGCCATAACACTGATCGGATAAGCAAGCATCAAATTTATGTCCAACCGTATTAATCCACAAAGCTGAAAGGATGTGAGTATCGACGGGAAAATCACCAATAATCCGAAATTCTGGCTTGAGTTTGTAATTTTGAGTGAGGCTGGCAAACGCCCGCTCAGGGGTAGAGAAGTGAACATGCCCATTTGAGGTACTAGATTTGAGTTTAGTCCCTAGTTTTTTGGGGACTAAACGATAATTTCCCAGCAGTTCCTTATCGCTAGAAAATCCCTCCTTGGATTGCAGTGATGATAACAATCGCGCTAAGTTATCAAGTAGGTTTTGTTCATATTCAGCAAAATTAATGGCCGTTGGAAAGCAGTTTTCAAAAAAACAATCAGCCTTTGCCTTGCGATAAGCAACCAGCAAATCATCAATTGACAGCTTATCCCAGCCATTAAATTCTGCCTTGTAGCTCATTATGTTTTTCCTGTGTTTTTAATTACAGTTTTCCGACAAAGGCTTTTTGGCTGAGAGACTGGAATAAATCTTCTTGGCTTTTTTGTGAATCTAAAAATAAGCACGATATTCCATTAAGCCTATTAATTACGGAGGAAAATTCCATTTGTACCTTCAAATCTGGTAAAACAAATTCGAAATTAGCCAACTCAGCTCTATTTAGTTTTGGAATATTAGCTCTGTCAGGCAAACTTTCTGTATAACGGGTAAAACTATCTGATAGCAGTAGTCTCCACAAAAATTCCTTAGTTAGTCTTCCTTCTACAGGCCTAATTGGATACATGTCTGCCGAGCATAAAGCCTTGCCTTGTGCCAAAGCACATTTCTTTAAATATGGACGTATCTTTGAGTACAATACGTACCGATCATCAAACAAGAATTTTTTACTAATCAAACCTTCGTCTCTAGCAGTAAGCGCCGGTAGTAACTGCCCAGTATTTTTCTCAATCCTATCCGGCCCAATATGCAGCATATCTAAATATTTCTCTTCTCTGGGGTCTACCATTGGGGCATCGACTAAGACCACATCACCCAGCTTAACTTTATTTTCACCATCCGCGACAAGATCACCAAACATATCCAAAAACACGCTGCGGAGGAAGTCGTCGGCGAGTTGGATGGCTTGTTGGCGTTTGCGGCGGATGGCGTCGGCTTTGTCGAGGATGGCCGCGATGCGCTTTTGTTCGGCTAGTGGGGGGAGTGGAATCTTTGTATCGTATAAATCATCTCTATTGAGACCTGGAATTGAAGTTGTAATGGTTCGTTGAGCCAAGTTTGCACGCTTTAATGCATAAAACAAATATCGAAGATCTATTTTCTTTTCATCGACCCGCTCAACAAAATATGCTGTATCAATTATCCAGCCTCCTTTCGGTGCCCAAACGACCTCACCAACAGAGCCTTTGCGACCAATTACCAATGTTGGATAGTCACAAATCACTTCATCATGAAAACCTACCTGACCAGAGCTACCAAACACATGGTAGTAACCAGCACCATTTCGATCATTCTGCTTTAATGCTTTTCCATAATGCACCTTTATGATGTCACGCAGCATCACCGAATCAGAAATATTCATAACACATCCTCCAACAGCCTGAAACTCCAAGCAAGCACCACAAATCCATTAATCACCCTCTCCCACTTTTTTACCCAACTCCAACTCAATCTCCTCAATACTCGGCAAACTCGATTTCAAATCATCCGGCAAAGCTTGTGTCAGTTGATATTCTGAACCCCCAATCGGTTTATGAATATCGCTTAATGCATACTCTGCAACCAGTTTGTCTTTGCTTTTACACAGCAATAAACCAATGGTGGCGTTGTCACCCTCTTTGCGTAGCTGTTCATCAACGGCTTTGATATAAAAATTCAGTTTACCGGCGTGTTCTGGTTCGAAGTCGGTGGTTTTTAATTCAATCACGACATAGCAATGTAATTGCGTATGGTAAAACAACAAATCGAGATAAAAATCACGTTGCCCCACGCTGATGGGGACTTGTTTGCCCAGGTAGGCAAAGCCGGCGCCCAGTTCGAGTAAAAACTGGGTAATGTGTTTGACTAGGCTTTGTTCTAATTCACGTTCGTTATAGTCAGCGGTTAGCGTCAAAAAATCGAATACATAAGGGTCTTTCAGGCTTTGTTTAGCCAGGTCTGATTGTATCGGTGGCAAGGTTTGCTCAAAGTTGGTAATTGCCTGGCCGTCGCGTTGATAAAGGCCGCTTTCGATTTGGTGGACGAGCACACTGCGGCTCCAGCCGTGCTTGAGCGTGTTTTGCACGTAAAACAGGGCTTCGCTCGGATTCTTGCATTTGCTGATAATCACTAAATTGTGACTCCAGGGAATTTGCGTTAATTGGGCAACAGGCTGTTGCCCAATTGCTGAATCCGTCTGCCAAAAATTCACCCATTGCCGAATATATTTCAAATTGCGCAATGAAAAACCTTTTACCTCAGGAAAAGCCGCTCTTAGATCCTGACTCAATTGAGCAAGAAAGCCATCACCCCATTGGCTGTTTTTTTGTTTATCAACAATGTCATGACCAAGTTGCCAATAAAAATCCAGCAGCGCACTATTCACGCGGATGGCGGCTTTGAGCTGGGTTTGTAAAAAAGATTGTTTGATCTCTTTTAACCAAGTGACGTATTGGGTGTTATTTTTGATTAATTCATTCATGGCGCAGACTTCCTGCAAGCAACGTCAGCTGCTGCTTACCCGAACGTGCTATCAGCAGATGTTTTGCGACTGAAGTCGCACCTACGATAAAACGGTCTATGTATTTCCATGCGGGAACGATGTCACGCTTTTGTAGGGTGGATAAGCCTGTGCATCCACCATGCCTTGAAAAAATGGTGGATGCGCTGTGGCTTATCCACCCTACGGTGTTTTTTCTGAACAAAACACTCACAGCATTTTCTCCAGTTCATCCATATCTTGCATAATCTCTTTTTCCAGCGCTTTCATACGCTGCAAGATTTCTTTGGGTGGGTCGTAGCTTTCTTCTTCGTACACCACTTCTTTATAACGATTAATCGACAGGTCGTATTTGTTGCTGCTGATGTCCGCAGCATCGACCACAAAGGCTTTTTGGGTTTTGTCGCCGAAGTGTTGTTTGATTTGTTCAGCGCTGGCATTGGCTTCGACCAATTGGCAGTAGTGTTGCCATTGGGCAATGGCGTCTGGCAGGTCGTTTTGGTCTTTGGGGGTACGTTTATCATCCAATGAATAGCCATCGGCTTGCAGGTCGTAAAACCAGACCTGTTCGGTTGCGCCGCCTTTGGTGAACATTAAGATGGCGGTGGACACACCCGCATAGGGTTTGAATACGCCGCTGGGTAGACTGATGATACCTTCCAGTTGGTTGTTTTCGATCAGCTCCTGGCGCAGTTGTTGATGCGCTTTAGAAGAGCCGAACAGCACGCCATCGGGCACAATCACGGCGGCACGACCGCCCAGTTTGAGCGCGCGCAGTATGTGGGCGACAAACAGCAGTTCGGTCTTTTTGGTTTTCACCAGGCCGAGCACATCGGGGTTGGTGTTGCTTTCGTCTAAACTACCTTTGAATGGCGGATTCGCCAGAATCACGTCAAAGAAGTCTTGTTCTTGTTTGGGATAATGTTCTTTAATCGATTTGCTCAAGCTATCTTGATACAGAATATTCGCCCCGCTCACACCATGCAGCATCATATTCATACTGGAAACACGCAGCATGGTGGTATCGAAATCAAACCCCCAGAACATTTGGCTATTAATGTGTTGGCGATAGGGTTCGAGCAGGTCGCCGCTGTAGTGTTTATTGCCCTCTTCATCTTCAAAGATACCGGCCTCGCTGGAGTGAGTGCGGTTTAAATATTCCATCACACGGGCAAGAAAGCCAGCGGTACCACAAGCAGGGTCACTGATAACATCACTGGGTTGTGGATTGATCAGGGCTATCATGGCATCAATAATGTGGCGCGGGGTACGAAACTGGCCATTGATACCGGCGGTAGTCAGCTTGCTGAGCAGGTATTCGTAAATATCGCCTTTCACATCGCTTTGGGTTAATGGCAGTTTATCGACCATTTCGAGGGCGGAGACTAATACCGATTCATTTTTGATTTCGAGATCGGCATCTTGCATGTATTCGGCGATGTGGGCGAAAGGGCTGGGTCGAGTTGGTGCGTCAGCTTGTCGCGTTACGCTGGCACTAACGCGACCTACCTTATCAATATCGACTTTGCCGAGTTGGGCGAAGTGGGGGTAAACCTGTTCTTTGAGGTGTTTGTGTAATTCTTTGCCGCTGAGGTTTTTAAAATTACGCCAGCGTAATAGTTGCCCCTCGGGGGTGTTGGGGAATAGGCGTTCAAAGTCTTTACCGGTGCGCGCCGCTTTGCGTTCAGCGAGCTCTTCTTGCATGTCGAGCATACGAGCAAACATTAAATAGCTGATTTGTTCGATCACCGTCAGCGGGTTGGTAATGCCCCCTGTCCAAAATTTTTCCCATAGGGTGTCGATGTTGTTTCTAAGTTGTCCGGTGAGCATGGTGTTCCTTGTTGTTATTTTGTTGTTTTTTGTAGGTCGGGTTAGCGATAGCGTAACCCGACGGGTTTGTGTATGTTTGTCCTGTGTTATGTCGGGTTACGGCTGCGCCTAACCCGACCTACTGTTCGGTTAGATTCCATTTCCATTAATTGTCGTCCTTTACCAGCCAATGCCCATTCTTATCCGAGCCGATACGCTCTAAATACCTTGGGCGTAGTTTATCGATGCGACGTTGGATGGTGCGTAACGATAAGTTTAATTGTTCGGCGAGTTGTTGGCGATTCACGGTAGCTTGTGCGCTTAATAATGCCAATATTTTTCGGTCGGTCGAATCTAATTTTACAGTGTCACTTGCAGTGTCAGTTACAGTGTCATTGTCGATGGCGTGTTGTAGCGCATCACATAAGGTTTGTAGCATAAACTCAACAAACCGAGTTGATTCTCCCGCCTGATCACACTCCCCCAGCACTCGATAATAGTCTGCTTGACGATCTCGGATAATGGTTTCGACAGATAACCAAGCTAATTCTGCGCGCCAGCGTGACAAGATGAGTGTTTGCCATAAGCGCCCCAAGCGTCCGTTACCATCACAAAACGGATGAATAAATTCAAACTCGTAATAAAATAGACAGCTTGCCAATAAGGGCGGCAGCTCTGTTTTTTCAAGCCAGTTGAGTAAGTCAGTCATTAGGCGTGGCACTTGGCTGGCGGGTGGTGCCATGTGGACTAACTGCTGTTCTTGATAAATACCAACACCACCTGAGCGATATTGACCCAATTCATCAACTAGGCCATACATTAAACGGGCATGTGCTGCTAATAAATGCGCTTCTTGATGCGGCTGCCATTCGGACAATTTTTCATAGGCAGCAAACGCATTACGCACTTCTTGAATCTCATTAGCTGGGCCGAATACGGGTTTGCCTTCGAGCACGGCACTGACTTGTGCAAGCGATAGGGTGTTGTGTTCAATCGCTAATGAGGCTTGAATGGTACGAATGCGGTTACCTCGTCGCAACATCGGCGTTAAGCTGGTTTGTTGCCCTTGCCAGCGTCCAAGCTGTTCTCCAAAGTAGCCAACTAATTCAAACATGCGTGGCGTTAGAGTAAAGGGTGGTTGGTAACTGGTCATGCTAAACCTTTAGCTTTAAGGTGCTGTGTCGGGTTACGCTATCGCTAACCCGACCTACTTTAGCGGTTTTATACGTCATGCCCCGCCTCCGGTTGGATAAACGGTTTTAGCACGGCAATGAGTGCATCCACGTCATCCGGTTTAAATACCCCATCAATGCCTTGATGCGATACCGAGGTAAAGGGTGCTTCATAGAGCGTTTCGATGACAATGGTGCCGTGTTCGGCAATATAGTTTTTCAGCAGATTCATAAAGCGCACTTGTTGTGCGGTGAGTGATGGGTGGGCATGTAAGAAGGCTTGAAAATGGGCTTCTACCGCGTGTGCATCCAGCCCGATGAGCTCGCGCACCGTCATTTGCAATTGATCAGCCGTGCGTCCATAAAAGTCGTTCAGTACCTCCAAGCTGACACCGGGATGAGTGGTCAGAATGGTGGACGTGAGCGACTTTAGCTCTGACTCGGCAATGGCGGCTCCTTGGCGAATTTTTTGCAAGGTTGGATTGGCGGCAATCATGTTGTCGAGTATGGCTTTAAGGCGACGACGGTAGATCAGGGACTCACTGGCACCGACGATACGCATCACACGTTCAGATTCTCTGATACCGGCATCAGCCGTTTGAGTGCTGGGCATTTCGTAAAGGTCACCGCTTCCCTGTTGGCGATATTTCATGATGCCACGCAATTCTTTACGCGCGGCTTCTAAGCGGTCAATACGGGCGTTTTGCCAAAAATCGGCACTACGCACCTCGTTAATCACGACATCTTTTTGGCGTACCGCCTGAATATTCACCGCCAGCTTATCTAGCTCGGCAAGCAATCGATCACGTCCATCATCAAAACAACTGGCTTGCTCAACCATACAGCGTTGAATGCTTGCGATGAGCTTGTCCAGTTGGGTAGCGTGCTTATCACTCAAGACCCTTGCTGACATTAAGGGCGCGATAATATTAGCCAACAGATGCTGGGTTTTGGCATCCATTTTCTGTAGCTGGTCGCTTTGCTGTAATTGGTGTACCACTCGTAGCTCGCGTTTCACCGCAATGCTGTTATCGGGCAGGTCATTGATGTCAGCGCGCAACAAGGCGATTGCGGCATCAAAACCCTGTGCATGGTTCTGCCGCAGCGCCGCTTGCGCTAGCTCCAGCCGAGCTTCAAAGGTGGTTTGCAGCAGCGATTTGCTGCCGGTGTCTTCTGGCTCTTGGTATTCCTGTTCAAAAAAATCAAAATTGCCGTAATGGTCAAAAATCAGGAATTCCGTTTTATTCTTGCCAGGGCCAAATAGATGATGGCGGAGCCGTGTGCCACGACCGATCATTTGCCAGAATTTGACCCACGATTTAACCGGCTTGGCAAACACCAAGTTGACCACTTCGGGTACGTCGATACCGGTGTCGAGCATGTCCACCGAAATGGCAATCCGAAAGGGGTTGTCCGGTTTTTTGAATTCTTTAATCAGGCTGTCAACCTTGGGAATGGCATTGTGTATCACCTTGCAGACTTTGCTGCCATGTTGCGGATAGAGTTTGCAGAACATTTTTTCAAGGTGTTCGGCGTGATCCTGACGCTGCGCGAAAATAATGGTTTTGCCGACCAGTGAGCCGGTTTCGTCTTTGATGCCGTTGTTCATCAGGTTTTCAAGGATGATGCGGTCGGTATCTTCGCTGAAGATTTTGCGCCCAATGTCTTTGCCTGCGATGGTGGTGTTTTTGGCTTCTTCTTCGCCTAGGTCTTCTTCGAGTTGGCGCTTTTGATCGTCACTAAGGTCGTTGTAGTGAATGCCATCACGCAGGAAGTCCGTGGTGAGATCTTTGGCACGGAACGGCACTAGATAGGGCGGTTCGTTGTTAATGGCGGCATCTAAGCCAAACTCAAAGGTGGGGTCAGTGGTTTCACAATCGAAGATATTAAAGGTGTTGCGGCTAATAAATTTCACCGGTGTGGCGGTCAGCCCAACTTGCAGCGCATCAAAATAATCAAATAAATCGCGGTATTTGTTGTAGATGCTGCGATGCGATTCGTCGGCAATGATTAAATCAAAGAAGCCTACATCCAACTGAGCAAAACGATTCATCATGCCCGGATAGGTGGCAATATAAATACGTGCCGTTTGGTCGATTTGGTTGGTCTCACCAATCACACAACGTGGCTCAGAAGGCAGGTTATGCTTGAAAGCATCGTCGGCCTGAACTCGCAGCTCTTTGCGATCACAGAGAAATAACACACGCTTGGCCCAACCGGTGCGCAGCAGCAGTTCTGCCAAAGCAATGGCAACCCGCGTTTTACCCGTGCCTGTAGCTTGAATAATCAACGCTTTACGACGTTGATTCTGAAAATGCGCGGCAACCGTTTTAATCGCTTCGATTTGATACGGACGGTCTGCAATGCTCAGATCGGGGTTAAACCTCTCCAGCTCTGCTGTGCGGTAATGGCGTTGGTAGATCAGGTAGTCGAGGCTGTCTTTACTGTAAAAGCCATATACTGGGCGATAGGTGTTGTATTGGTGATCGTCCCAGATAAAGGTTTCGTAGCCATTGGAGTAAAAAATCACCGGGCGCTGGTAACCCATACGTTCAAATGCATCCGCATAAAGTCTGGCCTGCTCTCGGCCCGCTTGCAGGTTGGTATTGCCAGATCTTTTAGCTTCAATCACCGCTAATGGGTGGCCGTTATCGCCCCAAAGTACATAATCGACATAACCTTTACCACTGGGGTTATCGGGGTAGTCCACCGCTACTTCTTGGCCGACTTGATCGGTATTTTTAATATCCCAGCCGGCTTGTAACAACATCGTATCAATCAATAAAGCGCGTGTTTGGGCTTCATCCCATTGCAAGCTGTTGGCGACTTGCTGACTTTGTTGTTTACGTTTTTGCTGATCCGGTTTGGCGGGCGCCTCCAGTTTTTCAATATTCTGGGTACGCTCACGCTCCAGTTGATCCATCACCCGTTGCAGCTCTTCTTGCTGTTGTTTTAGCTCTTTTTCATAGCTGGATACGGATTTTTTCAACGTGGTGAGCGTGGCACTTGGATCTTCAATCTCAATAAAGTCGGGAATTTTCTCTCGCGGCTTGCCGTAGTATTTAATCGCCATATACATGGCTAGCTGATGTGCAGTGCCCAGTGCAAGTTGGGCATTACGTACTTCCCCCTTAGCACCGTGTGCGCTGTCATTACCTTGAATACGCAAATAGTTAATTTGATGTATCAGTGATTCACTGACACAGTCTTCGAACACTGGGCTTTTGGTCAACTCGTAAAACGAAGATTGCGGCATACGTGGCAGCAGCTCTATCTTATATATCGTTTTAGTGAGTTCTTCTGCAAAACCACGTAGACGAGTCAGCGCACTACCAGGATCAATGTATAGCACAGCCTCTGCCAGCCCCCCGAGATTAGCCAAAATATCGTTATCAGATCTCAAAAATTCAAAGTTTGTCGATATAGTCATACAATCTCACTTTCTATCTACAAACAGATACGTCGAAAACCCTTGACCAACAATATCAATAGCCATCTTCGCTATCTTTTCCGCTTGAGAGTCAATGGCTTCATTAAAGTTATATCGGGCCAAATAACGGGCCGTTGCAGAAGCCTGCCAATATGAGAATCCCTGATCTAGCCAAATTGTTGTCACATGCTCATCTGCTGTTTCAATTGTCAATATCCGCGCGTGTTTGGCGTCTCGTTTTTCAAGGCTTTTAATACGACAGTTAACACCACAATACTCAAAGGCTGCTTGAGTTGTTTGATCTCTATCACTCGGTTCAGGCCAGTTATGAAAAATATTGTAACTACTACGGCTGCTTGGATTGGCAAAAGAAGCAACCTCTATTTCAATCATAGGATCTGACCAGCAACCGGCATATTGCTGT
This sequence comes from uncultured beta proteobacterium, assembly GCA_942490555.1. Lineage (GTDB taxonomy): Bacteria > Pseudomonadota > Gammaproteobacteria > Burkholderiales > Gallionellaceae > Gallionella. The sequence goes on from CALNXP010000003.1 coordinate 24,320, forward strand.
TTAAGTGCATCAACAAATGACAGTAATAACACAACGGGCAAAGGTGAATTTAAATAGCGGTCGGCGTAGCAAATCCGCACTATCTCCGTGTTTCCTGTGAGCAAAGGTTGTTTTTCTTCGAGAAGCTCCAATAACCTGCCACCAAAATTCGATGTTTTACCATCGAGCTCATTTGAAACTTTCCAAGCTTTAGCATTTGCAAGCTCTGCAACGAATTCATTATTCAACGCAAGCGGAGTAAATGTAGACTTAACGCTTTTTATCCGAGCATAAACGAGAAATGCGGAAGCATTCGCCCAATGCTCATTTGCAGTAGCTGCTTCTGAAGTGCGATAGGCCCACATCAAAGATTCATCATGAGACAGGCAAATTTCTGCGGCTACACAGCCACCTTGCAAACATGCAGGCGCCTCACCTTCAACAAGGTGAACGTTGTCTAAGTCACCTAAGCGAGACAACACAAAACGATCTGCTTGCGATAACAAATCAGCCTGGTTACGAGGTAATACAACTTGAATGTCACATACAGTAAACCAGCGTTGTAGCCATGCGCGCAAAGGTGAAGCCGCCAAATTCCACTCACTGGCATCACCGGCCAAATAGATACGTAAACTTCTATGACCCGCCCCCGCTAATTCGCGGGTGATTGCTTCTGGCAAACTTTGTGATTCTGCACGGGTTGAGGAGCCAAATTGTGTATCAGCTGCCTGAAGTTTGCACTCATCTAACCACTGAGGTGTCAGAAAATCTAAGCCAGCCAATCTATCCAAATTGTCCAAATTAAACCGGGTATCAAAATGCAATAAACAATGTTGGCAGGCGCTATCACAAGTACATTCCAAGTTACGTGCCGCTTGGCGTAACAAAGTCGTCAGCTCATCTGATATGCTTGAGCAATAACCGGATGCATGATGATCAAATAATACAATTGCCTGTGCGGCGGCATCGGCATGTTTAACTTGTTTGGTGTCACAACCTAACTCGGTTATTTCCACCCCCAAATGCCTAGCCACTGCCGTGCGTAAGGCAACAGCAAGCGTAAAAGCTGTTCTTTTGTCGTTTAATGGCAGACCATCCAAGCCAAACAACACCAGCTCAAGCACGTCGGTCGTGGCTTCGTGACCTAAACGAAGATTCGGTTTAATGGCAAAGTGACTGGCCTCACATAGTTTGTCTTCACCACCTTGCCGCCCACGTAAACGGCGGTGTGGCTTGGTAAAGACTTCTGGTAACACCACCGCATCTTCTTCTTGTTCAGGATCGTTCACCATCGGTGCCGCTCGTCCACAGGCTAGACAAATAGCGTACCCCTTACCTGATAAGCCGGATGAGAAAGTAAACACTGAACCCGTACTGCTACTTCTAAACTGACCCAAAACAGGATTATCCAAATACAACCATTCACCGCCACACGTAATCCATGGAGTTTCAACGGGAATATAGGTTTGTGTTGAAATATCGTTATGTGTTTCGCTATATAAATCGACTGCAAATCCAGCAGGTTCTAAATAGGTTAATAGCTGTTCTGAGTTTAAAAATGCGCCACACTCAGGGCAGCCCGCCAGCGGTAAGCTGGTGTGCTGGGTCCCCGTTGCACCGCAGCTGCGGCAACGCCAGGCGCGGCGGATATTTTGAATTTCATTCACCGCTTGCACTGAAGCGGGCATGTGCCAATTTAAAGTAATGCCTGCCGATTGATATACCAAGCCATCAATAACAACCTCCGCACCGGGCGCGTATTCTCTCAAGGCCGTTACCGTGCCGCGGCTAGGTAGTTCGCGACGGAAAAAACTATTGTCTTCCCGTTCTTTAGGTTTCTTTTTGTTACGCTCAATTTGTGTCTTAGTTAAACTTTCAAAGCTCGCAATATCCGTTGGAAAACCATACCCCGGCAAAAAACCTTCCGTTGCTAATTCACGCAACAGATATTCGTCTGTTAATCGGTCACGCTGAATTTCTAATGCTTTGTAAGCGGGGTCGCTCGCTTTTTTCGCACCCGCAAACAAATTAAACTGAGCTTCTACTGCATCAAACTCGTGATACCAAGCCTCCATTGTGTCGTGCAGTTTTTGCCCTGCCTGTTTACAAATTCCAGCCAGATTGCTTAAACCGTCATAAGGGGTGTAACGCAATAAAGCACGTAATCCTTTCGTTAATAAAGCCTCTTTTTTTTCATCAAAACAATTAGCCCAAGCAACAAACTTATTAGCGGGCGCACCATCTTTAGGCAACATCCACCAGCCCATATTGAGTTTATCTAAACTAGCATTACCAAATTGAGCACGTAAAAAAGCTGCCAGTAACATAGCATTAACATGACGTTGCACAATCACCGTGCTTTCTAACTTGATATGCGGTGCAGGCAATTCAGTAATAAATGGCCACAGAGTATTGGTGAAAACGCCTTGGTCATGAGGATTGTTTTTGCAGACTGTGATAGCCACAGAGCGAGTTTCGGCACGACGACCGGCACGCCCAGCGCGTTGCAAATAATTGGCAGGATGTGGTGGCACATTGTTCATAGCAACCACAGAAATGCCGCCAATATCCACGCCCATTTCCATGGTGGTCGAGCAACTCAAAACGTTGATTACTCCTGACTTGAAATCTTTTTCATATTTTTGCAGTAAGGTGCCAGCCTGTTGCGCCGAATGTTCGGCTGCACGGAAATAACTACCCCCCTCTACAATCCGGTCACTTAAATCCGACCAAACCCCAGCTTGGCGCAAGGTTGTAATCTTAGGCTCGCTATTTAACCAAGTTCGTATTGTGCTTAAGCGTGTTTCAGCATCAACAAAATCCGTATTTAATAAGGGGCATTCTGGCAATTCAACGGGTGTGCATTGCGCCACTTTTTCAGAAGGCTCTGTACGTGGCAAATAAGGGGTTACGCCTTTTAAGGTTGTATCCAAAATTCGGCGAGTAACAGGGCAAATCCATGCTTGTTTAATGGGGGTAAAAGCAAGGTCATCTAATGCGAGATAACGCGTGTCTCCCGTTTTTTGAAGTAAGCCTGTACGAGTTAAATCATCCCACGCACAACGCAAAATACTATCAATACTATCTTGCCCATGTTTTGAATCAGGTTCTAGTTTTAAAACATAAGCCAGCAGCCGAACTAAACGATTTTGTATACCAACGGGATTACATTGAGGCCATTTTTTGATATTTTTAGTTTGCTTTTCTTTGGTTTCTGGCGGCAAAAGCTGTTTGCTATATAAACGTTGCCCACCCCATCTTCGCCAGCTATTAGGAAGGTGAACAAAGGTGCCGTCTCGAACATAAAAATCTAGTGCTATTTTTAGAAACTCAACCCATTCGATCAAGGAAAACCACGATTTTCCTTGCAAAAATGTAGGTAGTTGCTGAATCGTTGTTAGCTTTGGATATGACACTGCAACTAACCCCATGGATTCTAGGCTATTTGCTCTTTTTGGCCTACGTCCAAACTCTCTTATTAAGAAAACATTAACCAGCTCTTTTTGTCCGCTTTCACCTGCAAAATACGCGGGGTCTTGATTTGCATAGTAGTTGTGCATCCAGAAATTTACATCACGCTCCACACTACTCAAATGTTGTGCTACCTGCTGAAATGTAATGGGTTTCGGTGCAAAGTTAGCCAGTTGTTTTTCCTTGTCGGCAATCAAACTCGCTAATGCGGCACCATTAGCCAGCTTTAATGTATTAATTTCTTGCTGAAGCTGTTGTGCGCCACAATCGGTTTGCGATTGATTGCGAACATATTGATACACCAACCCCCGTACCCGATTACGCTCGGCATCTTGCTGCAACTTGGCAGCAATGCGTGCCGTGCCTTGGCGGCTATCGGTAAAGGTAATCATACGCCGCCCACGCAAGGGTCTAGCTAATGGTTTGGCTTCTTGAATATCAGGACAATACTCCAACAAGGTTGGGACAATCTCACCTAACAAAAAAGGTGCCCCCAAGATAATTTGGCGAAACATGGGTGAGCCGTAGCGGTGTTTACCACCACAATCAGGACAAACCAGCTCTCCGCCTTGTTCTTCTTGTGCTCGCAGCGAAATAACGTGTGTTTTATCACTGGGATCAATTTGCAATGTGCTGCGATCTACCTGAATGGCAGCCGTTTTTTTGAGATAACCATTAGCAATTAAAACCGTGGAAGAACTTGATAGTTGTGGTTCTTCAGCAGCTTCAACACTATCCTCTTCCGTCAGCTCAATATCCAAAGCAAACTCATCCTCGGCTTGCTCTTGTACCGATTTCAAATAGGCTTTGCCACCAACAATGACTTGTTTGGCCCATAAATAGGTAGCGTTACAATCATTACACGAGCGCAATTCATAAACAGGCGCACCGCAATCACACTTCCGACGTTCTTCAGTAAACAACATGCCATATTGCCAATCAGGATGATCTAGTGGCGTACCCTGTTTATGAACACATGAGACATCAGAACAGGCCCACAAGCCAGCCAAAATATTGTGAAAAGCATGTAAGCGTAATGGCAAAAATGGAATGCCTTGCTGCGTTGCACTGGTTAGAACATCCAACCAACGCAATGCCATTTTTGTATCACCATGTGTCAGTTGTTCAATATCTTTGAGTTGTTTAACCGGTTTGTCCGTGCCTGTCGGAATAAATAGCTGGCGCAGCTTTAACGCAAAGGGATGGGCTGACAAAAGCGGGTAACGTTGATCAATGGTGAGGCTTTCTAGTTCTTCGAGGGTGTGTTGATGTGTTTGAATCGAAGTTGGCAACGCTGGAATGCTACGTTGCCCAGCAACGACATGCACCCGATCTTCTGCTACACCAGCCAGTTGTGCTAAAAACAAACGTAATTTCCTACCGGCTTCGCCTTGTGGGTCGCCAATGGTGGCCGAAGTCGCTACAAAGCGTACTTGTTCACTTTGCACACCAAACGCATGTAATACTCGCCGTAATAACAAAGAAAGCTCCGCCGCTTGAGAGCCGATGTAAGTATGTGCCTCATCTAACACAATCCATTGCAACTTGCCTTGTGAAGCCTCCAGAATTGGCGAATCTTGTAAGCGCACCAACATATATTCCAGCATGGTGGCATTGGTCACCAAAATGGGTGGTGGCGAAGCGCGTAATACCTCACGATCAATCACTTGATTAGGCGTTTCGTTGCGCTTTTCTTGTGGCATTTTTTCAGGGGTCATGCCGTTGTATAAACAAAAACGAATCCCATCACCCGAGCCACCCGTCCAAGCGTGCAAACGTTCGCGTTGACTTTGAATCAGCGCATTTAGTGGGTATAAAAATAAAGCTCGCACCCCCATCAGTTTGCTGTTTTGTTGCTGATACTCCCGCAACAAGCTATCCAATATCGGCACCATAAAACATTCGGTTTTGCCTGAGCCAGTACCACTGGTGACAACCACTGATTGTGGTGGTTGAAGCGATAGTTTTTGCCAAGCCTCTAGTTGATGTTGATAAGGGGAGCTGTTTTTTGGGAAGCGATAAGGCTTGCCTTTGCCTACTTCGGGCTTGTAATCGTTACTTACACTGGGAGCATCTAAAGCATCAACCAACGCTTTAGACAACAAATTGCCAGACAATCTAGCCAATGTTGTATCTGCCGCTTGCCAGCCAAATGTTGCTTCAAATACAGGCTGCCCCAGAAAACAGCCTGGCTCACCGATAGCGTTAGAAAATAGCTGTGTTAAATGATGACGCAATGGGGTATTTGAAAAACCCAATCGGCTAACCGTGGCATAGGCTGCGCGTGTAGCTAGTTCAGGCAGCAAGGCCGAGAAATATGTATTTTTCATCATTCACCTATTCAATATGGGGATGTAGAGAGAAAATTTCCAAAGCCAAACAGCTTGCCATGGTTTTAGCAAACGCTTCTTCAAACCAAACGGCATCAAATGCTTTTATTTTCCGCAAGGCCAAACGATGTTTAGGTTCGTCCCACCAGCTTAAATCAGCACCTGAAACAATCCATAAAGCGCATAACACCGGAAGATTAACAACAGTAACTTTATAGTCTTTAGGGTTTTGTAACCAAAATACACGTTGAAGCACATCAAACTTGGAGGTTACATTTTGAGGTGTGGCCTCATTAAATGCGCTAAACGCACGCTCAAAAAAATTGCGTTCTGGCCACTCGGCATTATCTAAATGCCCTCTGAACAATAACTTTTGCAGCAATGCATCGTCGCCACGCCACAACAGTTCCGAGAAATAAAAGCGATTCCGTTGTTTGTATAATTCAATTTCAATCAGTGATTGCGCTGGCGGGTAATCACTCCATTCCAATAGCAATACTTCCATCATCAGTTTCAGCTGGGGAAACTCAAGTTGCACTCGCTGCAAGCGGTTATTCAGAATAATGGAAAAACAGGCTTTAACGCCCTCAATACCTAATTTATCTCGGTAGCTAGCATAAAGCTGCTTGACCGCATTGCGCCAAACATCAACAGTAATTAATTCCCACAACACGCCTAGCTCATCAAACAAGCACCTAACAAAAGAAAACAAACGATCTTCATCCAACAAGCTACTGAGTAACAAAGAAACAATAGCATTAGGCTTGTTGCTCATTAGCCGAAACACATCTAAACTGCTGATCGGCAAATGATCAAAGCGCTTAATCAAATACGCTAATAAAGGCCATGAAGGATGTTGGCTATCCAGCCCCATTTCATCGAGCACTACTTCAATTTGCAACATTCGTGCATCGGATTCACGAATATAAATCGCTTGAGCTAAGGGGCAATGTTGTTGTGTTGGGTCGGATTGCGATATATCAGCCCAAATAGTCGGACGGAAAAATACTGATGAATCTTTGCTGGGATATAACAACCATGGCGATAAAGCGGGGTCAAGTGATGCGGTACGCCAACGAGCGGTTGCAACACCTTCAGAAAAATCTTGCACCAACTCGACGGGTTTATCATCGCTCATCACCGTTAATGGTGTTGCCAGCATTACAATGTTCTGCACATCGGCTTCATTTAAGCTGGCTAGTTTTTGCTCGGGGAGTGAAAATGCTATGCCATTTTGTTCGCGAACCAAACGTGCCTCATAGCGCGAAATATCCAAACACACCGATTCGCCACTACCAACCAATAATGTCACTCTGACAATGGCATCTAGTTCGTTGGAAAAGCTCATGAGCTGCTCAATGTTTTTCTGCAAATCCATCAAACGAACTTCGGCATAGCCATTTGAGCTAAGCAGAATTGCTTGCTCAATAAGTAAGTTAGTCATGCGCTCGCCTTCACGGCCTGCTCTCAATGTCAAATCCAGCCCATATCGTTTGGGGCGATCAGGGTTTCGGTCAAAAATACGCAATCTCACACCAATAAGTTGCGAAATGGAAACGCTCGCCTTATCGGGTAACCTCCGCTGCTGCGCATCAAAAAAATGCCCGCCTGTGCTCGGAAAGGGCAGTTCTATTTTTACCTCAGCATGGCTACCTCGCCAGCATAAACATAGTGTTACAAATTCAGGCGGCTCATCTTCGGCGGTTAGTTGAATTTTGATTTCATTGACTAAAGTCTGAACAACCGTGTGCAAGCCCATTGTTGGCATCACCGCAACATCGCTACAACCAAAGTGCTTGAGCACAATAGTGCCTATATTGGGTTGTGAGCCTGATTGAAAAGCAATCTGTGCGTTAGCGTCTAAAACCACTAAGCGAAAGCGAGTTTGACGCTCGCCTTGGTCGAGTAAATAAACGTCCAAAGGGCCGGTTTTTTGTGTGCCAATTAGCTTATTGCCCGCTGGATGCCAACTTAATTCGCTACTGCCAACACGAATACGTTCGCCTGACTCAGTAAAACAAGTTAATTTTGGCTGTCCCAGAAATACCATTTGCGGCTGAGATATAAAGCCTAAACGGCGGCCTTCCCAAATATAGCTATGTGTTTCAACCGCTTGCCGAGTGAGAATTTTGTATTGCAGCTCATTGCAATAAACCCGCACCTCACCAGAAACCGTAAATAATGGAAAACCCTCGTCACCTAAACGAAGTTCTCCAAATTGGACAAGCTCATCACTCGGCTCAATAAACCAATTTGGAGGCAACATGACTACAGCACTTTCCTCTGCGACACGAGCGCTACCACTAGCACGCCATTTCAGTCGATCATCTTCAGCCACAAACACCCACGGCTCATCAAGTGCTAGCGCCAGCCCACCTTGTATTGGAAAATTTCCACCTTCGTCATCACGTAAACACAATAAATGCTCCTCACATGCTTCTTGATCTCGCCAAGTTTTCTTACGCCCGCTAAAAGCAATAGTTGCTTGCTCCGCACCTAAAATTTGCCGAGCGTCACAAAATGGTTTCCGTACATTGCCAACTTGAACATCAAAACCAAAATATCGTGGCAATTCTGCTTGTGACAAGAAGGTTTTAAGCACGTCTGCTGGCAAGTTATTAGGGCAGGCTAATGCGGAAACTAATTGGTATACACCCTGTTCTACAGGGATCAGTTGCCGTTCAAGCGTAAATGGGGCAGCATTACTATTCGCAGCTTGCTGTGATGCTTCTTTTACTAGGCCTACTAATAATGATTTGGCGGCATCATCCTCAAGAGATAACGGAAATTTCTCACGCCATGTAGGGCATTGCTGGTTTAGTGTTTCTAATGGTTCAAATACACCGGCTAAAGCAAATTGCTGTTTCAATTCTAAAACGGTATCAATTACTTCGGCAATCAAATCATATATTTCTCGACGTTGTAATGCACGGCAATTCAGAAAATCACTCTTGTGTTCATGAATATATTCTGCAATCTGATACGCATCCCAACCATAACGTGCCGCTTGGCGCATGACGCTAGCCATCACAGAGGATAATTTGCCATCGTTTTGCCCAATCAAACGTAAAGGTAATCCACCATGGGCAACCATTGCACCAAAATATTTTTTACCATCACCTGAAGGTCTATGTCCCCAGTAAAACAACCCTTGTTCAACACAGCTATTTCTGGTTACAGCATTAAGTTCTGTATTTTTTCCATCAAAAGACTGAACAATGTCCTCCCAACGCCATGGCCCCCCGTTGTATTCACGTTGCCACCATTCCGCTGCGTACAAAACAAAAACAGCTGGAAAACATTGGATTTTTTGACTAACCATTCCCAAGTCACCGCAGGCAGTTACAAAACGTAGCAACTCTTTTAATGACTCAAGCTCTGCTCGGCTTAATTGATAGGCATATAACATCCTGCCATCTTGTCTATGTAGATTTCTTACCTTAAAAAAATTACTTAACCATTGAGTTGGGTTTTTCATAATGCGCTATCTACCATAGGTATGTTATAGATAATTTATATTATCGACATAGACTATTAAGCTAAGATCATGCCAGCCATTATTCTATGCCTAATTTTTTGAGTCTTTTATCCAGTGTCTGGTAATTGTTATATCCCAAAAGTGCTGCGGCCTGTTTTTTTCGTTTCCCCGACTGATGCCAGGCTTTCTCAATATAATGCTGCTCAACTTCATCAATAAGCTCTTGAATATTAAAATCTTCAACAAATTCTTTATTCATTACCCCATCATTTCTTTGCGGCATTTGCATGATAGACTCTCGCATGTCTGCTTCGCTTATTTGGTCGCCACCACTCCATAGTGTTGCTCTGAGCAATGAGGCATGCAGTTCACGCACATTGCCAGGCCAAGTATGGTTTAGGATAATTTTTGTTGCGCCAGGAGAAAGTTTTTTATATTTATAGCCCGACTGAGAAGATGCTTCTTGGTTAATGTGTTCTAACAATCAATTTGCTAAAAGCGTTAGATCACCCTCACGTTCGCATAACGCCGGCAACTGTAATACGCCAATCGCCACACGATAATAGAGATCTTCACGAAATTGATGATCCGCAATTGCCTGTGCTAAATCTTTGTGGGTGGCGGCAATAATACGAACATTTATCTTTTGCTCTTTAGTATCGCCTACTCGCGTAAAACTGCCATCTTGCAGCACACGTAATAGTCGTACTTGCGCCTCTAAAGGTAGCTCACCAAATTCATCTAAAAATAATGTGCCATTATCCGCTTGTTCAAAAACACCTTGGTGATGCTGACTTGCCCCAGTAAATGCGCCTTTGACATGACCAAATAAAGCGCTATCGATTAGTTCTTTAGGTATTGCGCCGCAGTTTAGCGCCACAAATGCCTGCCGGGATCGAGCACTACTATTGTGAATGGCTCGGGCAAATAACTCTTTACCCGTCCCCGTTTCCCCTTGAATCAATACAGGCACATCTCGAGCTGCAAGTATCGCTGCTCGTTCCTTTAAGCGTTGCATTAAAGGGTTTTGGGAAATAATGCTATCAAACTGGGCGGTATCGGGTGCCGCATTGGCCATTACCTCTGTGAGTTTCTCGGCGTGACGAGTTACCAGCTCAGGCAGAAACTCAGCGGCGATATCAAAAGGCAGCGTGACATCCTGCACACCCTGCTGAATCGACGACTGAATAAAGTTAACCGGGTAACGTGTTTTGCCTAATAGAATCCATATCGCCTGCATCGCAGGCGTTCCAGGGCTGAGCAGAATGCTTATTTTGTGATTAGTAGTTGATTGCCAGAGTTGTTTCAGTGTGGCATTTGCCGCTTGGTAGATTTCTGAAAAATCAGTGGGTGATGTCAGTGCAATATATTCGGCCTGAATCTCGGTATCCGTTTGTGTTTTTAACCAATCAAGGTAGGGTTTTACTTCTGGCTTGGAATAATTGTAGATAAGACAGGCGTGCGAAAACTTTCGGTCTTTTAACGTGGCAAGTAACGGCCCTAAACCTTTGTGACAATTGTCGTGTTCTGGATTTGCCTGCAGATCATTACCGCCAATCCAACTGACTAATATTTCTCTCATTTCATACTTTTTAATTATGTGATAGCAGCTAACACCTTAGGCTCGCATACATGCATCCAGCTCATCAAATTTCATCGTTCCATTCCTTTACGCTAAAGCCCTGCTCACCTGGCAAAACATAATAAAGCTTATCAAATCCGTCATCACAATCTGGCCGTTACAGCTTTTTCAACGTTGCCTTAATGCCAACTTCCGGCACCCGCTCCTTACCCGAGCGCTGTGCATTACGCGCCAGACACGCCGTCAGGTCTGACTGAAAATAATAGCCCACCAACTCAAAACGGGCCGCTTTAAACGGTTGAATATAACGCAAACGCGATTCAATATCTGGGTTGGCATTATCAATCACCACCGGCGGTTTGGCCGCTATCATGACATTTAACAGCAACGCTTCCCTATGCCGGGTACGCTGCATATCCACACTCAAACGGATATGGGTTTTTAAAAAACACTGCTGATAAAACGTCGATTTGCCACAGCCCTGAAGGCCGATAAATAATGGCTTGCATACTTTTACAGCCCCCCTATTATTCGTAGGGATTCGGCATTTTTCCTTTGCGGGATTTCAAGGTGGTGGCTCGCCTTTTACTGCCTTTACCAATAAAGCCGGCACTGCTTGCCCATTTTTCCTGGTCATAGGCTTCGGCCTGTCCGCCGGTTGCCTCGGCAACATTACGCGCCAGCAATGTTGCCAATGCGCTACGTTTGCCGATACCCCCACTTTGATTGGTCAGGTCGCCCACCGCACTGGCTGGGGTAGGTAAACCACTCTTGGAAAATGAGGTGTCCATTTCCTCCCCCGGGTCATCACTACGATATTCTCCCAGCGGCCCCATAAAGATATTCGATTTACTCCAACATGCCGCCTTGGCAATTCGATTCATTTCGTCGGCAAAACCTGAAGAACGACTCGCGGGATCCTTGGCCAGATCCTCCCAGAAACTATCGTCAACCGTTGTTCCGGCAAACTCCAGTACAGCGCTCATTTCAGATTTGCTTTTATTTGCCAGCGCACTATTGATATCGTCTCGAATTTTATTCCAGGGATAGATATGATGGGCTGTTAACGGCTGATTATTTTCATCCTTGCCTTTTAACGATGACGGCTTACCAGGACGATCGCCCGTATACTGTCCGCTGCTGGCATCATAAACACGCTGGACAGTCTGGGCATAATTCGAAGCCATCGTTTGCAATTGCGCGGCCTGTCTGGCCTGAGGACTATTGTTTACCATCCCCTGAAGCACATTTAATCTGGCCTGCTGAGGACTGTTATTGATTGTCTGCTGTAACCGAGTCTGCGCCGCTACTAGCGCGGGCAGTTTAGCTGCAGACATTGCCCCATGACGCGAAGTGTTTACCTCTTCACGTTTCGCGGGCGCTCTGTTTTTATACACATTCATCCCCACTCCATAGACGTTATTTTAACGCTGAATACAATACAACAAACCTCAGCCTGAGCATATCCTGAATTCTCAGCCCGCGCATCATCACCAACGGATAAAAGGTCTAATAATAAGGCCACACAACCACCGATTGAGCTATACCTAATCCGAGTTCGGGAGATGAACACTAAAAAAGGGGGACAACGCATCAGACTGAACCTGAGCAACCGTTTTTTCTAAATTCAACGTGATTTCGGCCCCGGACAGCGATTGCAGCCGGACGCCAGCATCGCATTTAGTCCATTAGTCACCAGTGCTAATAATTGCTGGTTTTCGGCTTTATCCAGATCACGTACACTCTCCAGTCGGCTTTGCGCTTTTTCGGCAATATCAATGAGTTCCTGCTCCTGACAATCGCTCAAACCTAAGGCCACAAATGCATACACCAGCTCACGCTGTAATTCCTCATTGATTTCCTTGGCCAATTCCGCATTCTCGCTCTGCTTGGCCTGTACCTGCTCCAGCGAGCGCATAAATTCTGCGAGAAATCCAACAATCTCGGATTTCTGCGTCACCTTACTCATTTCCTCTTCCAAGGCCCTTACCCGCACACTGACGCTCTCCGCCAGTACGGCAATATTATCTTTCATACGCCCGATTTTTTCGGGATCATCCGTCCTGAAATCCATGACCAGCAAGGTGGCCGCAGGATAATTAAAAATCACCCGATTACCTAACTGAAAGTTATCCTGAATATTGACGGCATGACTAAGCAACATATCTTCCAAGGGAGATAATTGCATACTGGAGGAGGAGAAACGTACCCGTTGTTTATTTTTGCAACAAATCGAACGTATTTCAAACAGCGCATCCAGATCATATTGCTGCAATGCCGAACATACCGCCCGTACCAGCTCTTCGATATCGTTAGTCACAAACACTTCACGCATGAACTGCTGTATAACCCCCATTTCTCCCAGGCTGTTCATTGCCGAAAAGGCCATTTTTCCGGTCATATCCACCTGAGACTGCAGCTCATACATACGACTTATATGGGCTTCAATCGCTTTTACTTTACGCTTGAGTTCATCGGGGTTAACCGGCTTGATCCAATAATCATCGGCGCCGGCATCATAGGCCCGAATACGCGTCTCAAGATCATCATGACCGGAAATAAAGATAAAGTGTGTGTCGTTGGAATAATTCTCGCGCCATTGCCGACACACCTCAATCCCACTCATATTCGGCATATCCATATCAATCAATACAATCTCGGGATTTTCAGCCATGGCATCCAGCACCCCCTGTCCATCCTCGAAGGCTTGAATTTCACGTTCCTCACTCGCCAGGGTCTCGACTATCAGCATGCAACATACCGGCTCATCATCTGCCACAAAGATTTTCACGATCTATCTCCTCATACACCCGGATATTCATAGAGCTACCTCTCTGCTGAACCTGGCCATATAACCCCAAGTTACGTTGGCTCCCATTGCAGATACAGAAATACCTACCGCTATTACCTTCGATTGTTTGCCTATTCTCAAACAAGCGGCTCGATAAGACAAGCCGCTAACTCAGCCTTCTTCTCAAACGCAACAAACAACCGCTTCAACGGTATGATTCAACTAAAAAACTACCTGACCCAGGCTGCATTTTATCCCGACTTAAGCTGATAGCCGGCCGCCTCTGTGCCGCAAACAGCAGCGATTAAAGCAGCCGCTGAATCTGCCCCACCAGCTCCTGTACCGAGGTGTTATCGTTCCAGCCGACGCAGCGATAGCTGTCCGAACCAAAGCGTTTGTCGATTTCCAGCAGTGCATGCGTTTTTAGCGCGGCGGGGACAAATGAGACCTCAACCTCGGCAATACTGGAAAACCCGGCATTTGGTTTAAATTCCAGTTCTTGATAAATACCGGATACCGATTCAAACCCCTGGCCGCGTAAATAGCCTTTCTCCACGTCTGCCGAAAATAGATAATAGCCGCTTTGCTCCATGGCCTGTAAAAAGCGGCTCATGGCCTCGGTCGGCAGTACCGTCAGATAGTCATTATCGGAGGCATCCAGCCCCATATCGATTTCCAGGCCGGTCTGAATCCAGACCTTACATTTGTTGCGGGAACACTGCAGTGCGGTAATCGGCGTTTCTGGATGTATGGAAACAGAAAATGGAATTTCTTTTTCTTCTCCCGGATGAATAGTCATTTTGTCGGCAACCCGCCATTGATCAATCGCCAGATTAGCGCCAAACTCATGATCACCACTCTCAACCTCGGCATGGGTCATTAATGCCAGATTAAAACCGGAAATATCCTGGGCTACATCCCCGCCCTTTATTTTAATCACACCTGGTAACATAGTGCCCGGCATGACCTGATCATTACTCAGAATAGTATCCACCTTGGCAGAGCCAATGCCAACACTGGCTAATAATTTATTCAACATATCCGTCTTTCTTCATCTCTATTGATTGATGACACAACAGCATAACTACCACCCAAACCGCCGTCTCGTTATTCCCATTCATCGGCACGTGCATCAAGGATTTTAAAGATTACCTCCATGCTAAAGCCGCGTGATTGCAAAAAACGTATCTGACGCGCTTTTTGCCTGTCATCCTCCGGCAGCTGACCAAATTTTTTCTGCCAAACGGTTTGAGCACGCTGCCATTCCGTGGCTTTCAGTTGCGGCATCAACTCATCTATCAATGCCTCATCCACGCCTTTTTGCTGCAGGGTATGTCGGATACGCTGACTGCCATGTTTTCCCTGATAGCGTTGCACTATCTGGCTGGCGGCACGCTGGTCGGATAACCAGCCACGTTGCTGGAATTCATCCAATAAGTGATCAATTTCCAGCGCATGCGGCAACGCCTCATCCAACGGTGTTTCAGCGGGATGAGGCGTTGCCGCAGCGAGTAACTTCTCACGTAACTCACAACGGGTATATTCGCGCCGGGCCAGATAGTTCAAGGCCCGGGCGCGCAGCTGCGCTTTATTCTGCAGCAACGTCAGCCGCAGCCTTGGGAGGTTCGGTTAACAAAGCAACACCGGCAATTTCGCGGATTTTATTTTCCAGCTCGAAAGCCAGTTCCGGGTTATTGCGCAAGAAAGTACGCACATTATCCTTGCCCTGACCAATTTTCTCACCGTTGTAGCTATACCAGGATCCGGCCTTATCCAGCAGTTTGTGCTTCACCCCCAAATCGATTATCTCGCCCTCGCGTGAAGTGCCTTCACCATACAGAATATCAAAAATAGTTTCGCGGAATGGTGGGGCCACCTTGTTTTTGACCACTTTGACCCGCGTTTCATTACCGACAATTTCATCACCTTTCTTAATCCCGCCAATACGGCGAATATCCAGGCGTACCGACGCATAAAATTTCAATGCATTACCACCGGTTGTCGTTTCCGGACTGCCGAACATTACCCCGATTTTCATACGAATCTGGTTAATAAAGATCACCAGGGTATTGGAGCGCTTAATATTGGCGGTCAACTTACGCAGCGCCTGAGACATCAAGCGAGCATGCAGCCCCATTTGTGAGTCACCCATTTCACCTTCAATTTCGGCCTTGGGAGTTAATGCCGCCACCGAATCAATCACCACCACATCCACCGAACCGGAACGTACCAGCATATCGGAAATCTCCAGTGCCTGTTCCCCATTATCCGGCTGTGAAACCAGCATATCGTCAATATTCACCCCCAGCTTCTGGGCATAGCTAGGATCCAGCGCATGTTCGGCATCGATAAACGCCGCCGTTCCGCCCAGCTTTTGCATCTCGGCAATCACCTGCAGGGTTAATGTGGTTTTACCAGAAGACTCTGGACCATAAATTTCTACCACACGACCGCGAGGCAGCCCCCCCACCCCCAATGCAATATCCAGTCCCAAAGATCCGGTTGATACCACCTGGATATCATTGGCGATATCATTCTCGCCCATACGCATGATAGAACCTTTACCAAATTGTTTTTCAATCTGGCCTAATGCCGCAGCGAGTGCCTTACTTTTATTCTCGTCCATAGTTTTCCCTTATACAGTTATGCCAGCACGGTGTGCTGTTTTAATAAATCCAATATTCCTTGCAATGCAATATGTCCGGCCTGTACCCGCACCGCCGCGCGATTACCTTCCAACAACTGGCGGCTGCTCAGGGTAGTACCATGTTTAATTCCCCAGGCAAACCATACCGTGCCTACCGGCTTTTCTTCGCTGCCTCCCCCTGGCCCGGCAATACCACTGATCGCCACCGCCACCTGGGCCGAGCTGTTCTGTAACGCACCAGCCACCATTTCCCGCACGGTAAGTTCACTGACCGCACCAAATGCATTCAGTGTTTCCGATTTCACATCCAGCATCTGCTGCTTGGATAAATTGGAATAGGTAATAAATCCACGATCAAACCAGGCCGAACTGCCGGCCACATCGGTCACCAGTTGCGCCACCCCGCCCCCGGTACAGGATTCCGCCGTAACCAGACGTAAACCATGACTTTTTAAAGCCGCTCCTACCTGTATAGCCAGCGTATCCATATCGCTCTCCTGTCAGTTCAAGCCACGTGCCAGATCATTCTGAATATCAATCACCGCTTCCAGACCCACTGAAATCCGAATCAAGCCATCGGTAATACCTGCGGCAGCACGCGCTTCTGGAGTAATACGCGCATGTGTAGTCGAAGCCGGGTGGGTGATTGTGGTTTTGGTATCTCCCAGATTCGCGGTAATCGATAACAAACGGGTATTATCGATTAGCTTCCAGGCCGCGTCCTTGCCCCCGTTAACTTCAAACGAAACGATGCCACCACCCAGCGTTTGCTGCTGCATCGCCAGTTGATGTTGCGGATGACTCTCCAACCCGGGGTATAGCACACGAGATACCGCTGGCTGTTGCGACAACCACAACGCCAGCTGATGCGCATTGGCACAATGCGCTTCCACGCGCAGCTTTAAGGTTTCCAGACCTTTCAGAAACACCCAGGCGTTAAAAGCACTCATGGTGGGGCCAGCAGTACGCAAAAATCCGTACACCCCTTCCATATGTGCTTTGCTGCCCAGCACGGCACCACCCAGCACCCGGCCCTGGCCATCCAGGTATTTGGTCGCCGAATGAATCACAATATCCGCCCCAAAATCTAATGGACGCTGCAAAATCGGGGTACAGAAACAATTATCCACCACCAGCAATGCCTCCCACTCATGCGCAACATCGGCCAGCGCACGGATATCAAAAATCTCGGTCAGTGGATTAGAAGGTGTTTCCAGAAAAAGCAAACGGGTATTTTGCCGACAGGCTGACTGCCAGGCGGCAGGGTCCGGGCTATCCACAAAGGTGGTTGCCACACCAAACTTGGCAATCACATTATTAAACAAATTCACGGTTGAGCCGAACAGACTGCAGGAAGCCACAATATGATCCCCCGCTTTTAACAACCCCATCACACAAGCTAAAATTGCCGACATGCCCGACGCGGTAGCTACACATTGCTCGGCGCCCTCCATGGCTGCTAAGCGCTGTTCAAACATGCTAACCGTTGGATTGGTAAAACGTGAATAAATATTACCCGGCTGTTCACCAACAAAGCGCGCCGCCGCTTCCGCCGCACTATCGAACACAAAGCTGGATGTCATAAACAGCGCTTCACTATGCTCGCCAAACTGGCTGCGTAACGAAGCCCCACGAATTGCCAGTGTTTCCGGCTGTAAATCTGATTGATCTGTCATGCTTACTCCTTTGTTGCCTTGCCCGAGGCAAAGCCATAAACGAAAAACCCGGCAGCCTTTCGCCAAACCGGGTTTAATTCGCCCGCTTTAGCTGTATTTATCCTGCGCCCGCAAGCTGTCTATCAAATCGGCGCTCTATCAAAACTAGCATCGCCGCCTTATGCTGTCAATTCGATGCGGCCGTTAGCGTTACATGGAGGCCACGCTCATCGCCAGATTCAGGCCCAGCTGCCCTTCTTCCTCATCTTCATCCTCATCAGCAGAAGGCTCGGCCGTTTTTTTCTTTTTACGATCGACTTCAACCTTGTTCAGATAGGCATCATCAATATCCCCGGTAATATAATTTGCATCAAAGCAGGAGGCATCAAAGTCCGGAATCTGATCATTTTCCTTGCGTACCGCCTGTTTCATATCATCAATATCCTGATACAAAATACCGTCGGCACCAATTTCATAACAGATTTCTTCTTCGGTACGACCATTAGCGATCAACTCGGCACGGCTGGGCATATCAATACCATAAACATTCGGATAGCGTACCGGCGGTGCTGCCGAGGCGAAATACACCTTACGCGCACCGGCATCTCTGGCCATCTGTACGATTTCACGACTGGTGGTGCCGCGCACAATGGAATCATCGACCAGCAACACATTTTTGTCTTTAAACTCGATGCCTATGGCATTCAGCTTCTGACGTACCGATTTCTTACGCATCGCCTGTCCTGGCATAATAAAGGTGCGACCGATATAACGGTTTTTCACAAAGCCTTCACGAAAAGGAATACCCAAACGATTGGCCATTTGCAAAGCACTGGGGCGACTGGAATCTGGAATCGGAATCACCACATCAATCTGAACATCCCCCCAGCTACGCTTAAGCTTATCGGCCAGCGCCTCTCCCATATTCAAACGGGCCTCATACACCGACACGCCATCTATCACCGAATCGGGGCGTGCAAAATACACATATTCAAACATACAAGGACGCAGTTGCGGCTTGTCGCTACACTGACGGCTGTGCAGCTTCCCTTCAAAGTCGATAAAAATCGCTTCACCGGGTGCCACATCACGCAGGAAGGTAAAGCCCAGCACATCCAGGGCTACACTTTCCGAGGCCACCAAATATTCGGTTCCCTGCTCGGTGTCGTGTGTGCCTATCACCAATGGGCGAATACCATTTTCATCACGGAAGGCCAGCATACCGTAACCGGCAATCATGGCGACCGCCGCATACGCCCCCTGACAACGACGATGCACCGCCGCCACCGCCTCAAAAATCATCGGTGTTTCCAGTTTCAGGCCACGCGCCCGGGTCTGCAATTCATGTGCCAGCACATTCAACAACACTTCCGAATCGGAACTGGTATTGACATGACGCAGATCATCCATAAATACATGTTTTTGCAATTCTTCGGTATTGGTCAGATTACCGTTATGTCCCAGCACAATACCAAATGGCGAGTTCACATAAAACGGCTGAGCCTCCTTATGATCCTTAGCCGAACCGGCGGTTGGGTAACGTACATGAGCAATGCCCACATTCCCCGTCAGACCACGCATATCACGGGTACGAAATACATCACGCACCAAACCATTACCCTTATGCAAATGGAAGGTTCGCCCATCCAGGGTGGCAATCCCGGCGGCATCCTGCCCCCGGTGCTGTAAAACCTGTAAACCATCATACAAAAGCTGGTTAGCCGGGGTATGAGAAACGACGCCAATAATGCCACACATGATTATCTATCCTGTTAAAACTTTTAAGAACCAAACGTAATTTTTTCTGCAATATTGTCCGGCAACCAGACACTGCTCTGTAATGCCGAACTTTCCACGATGTCACGCAATTGTGCATCACGCCAGAAACCCTGCTCCGGCAGTTGTGTCAACCCGGCCAGCCATGCGGCCAGCACAATCACACAACCACCACGAATAATACCGAAAACCGCTCCCAGCGTTCTGTCCAGCCAGGCCAGGCCGATCATACGGACAAATCGTGCTAACAGCCAGACCAGCAGTGCCCATAAAATCAACACCACCAGAAATACCATAGTATAGGCCAGAATCAGCTGCACCTCCGGGTCGGTAATTTCCGGCAAGCCAGGAGCCACATCCTTAGCAAAAAAATAACTGCAGATTAATGCCAGCGGCCAGCCGATTAACGACATAACTTCCTTAATCAGACCACGCCACAACCCTATCAGCAGCGACAACAACATCACGCCAATCACCACATAATCAAACCAGGTCATTTCACGCTCATCACCACAGAATTAATCCCTTTGGCCGCCAGATCCCAGACCGCCTGCTCGGCCTGATCCCGGTTATCAAACGGCCCAACGCGCACTCTGACCATATTTTTGGTTGCTTCGGTATAGGCTTTAAATCCCAGTTGTTTTAACTTACCCACCTCCTGCTCGGCCGCATTTTTATTCGAATACGCACCTATCTGTGCGGAGAACTGAACGGGCTTAGGCTTGGGCTTTGTTTTCTCCGGCTTGGCTGGCTCGGCTGGCTCGGCTTTTGTTACCACCACTGGTGCTGGCTCGGCCACTTTATGAACCACCGGTTTTGGCAAAACTGCAGAATTTTTTTCGCTAACCGCGCGCTCAACAACAGGCGCAGGCGTTTCCGCTGCCGACTGTATCACAACCGTTTCATCACCGGTATCATCAATAATGGTGCGACGCGGCTGCATCGCCTGCGGTGGCTGACTGCGAAACGGTTCAACACTGCCTGCGTTCGGAATTTCAAGACTGACGTCAGAAATGGCAGGATTAGGCTCACTATCCAGTAGCATGGGCAGTACCGCAACCACAATCAGGGTAAACGCAACCGCCCCTACCAGGCGGCGCCTGGCTTTACGTTTTAAAGTTAATTCTTCGTCAGCTTGCTTGTTAGACATATTTACTAATGTGTTCGGAATTTCTCTGCTATCTGCAACGCATCAGCAACGGTAAAGAAAGACCCAAAAGCGGCGATTCTATCATTTTCACCCGCGCTGTTATAGGCATATTGCAACGCCTGCTCCACCGAATCAAAACAACGGCATGTTCCACTTGCCTGACAGCCCTGCAATTGCTGCTGCAATTGTTGCGCCGTAGCCGCACGTGGACTATCCAAAGTAACCATACACCATTGATCAACCAAAGGGGCCAACAACGCCAGTACGCCAGCAATATCTTTATCCTGCAGCATACCCACTACCGCAATCGTCTGCCCTTGCGCAGGAAGCTCAGACAAGTTGTCCGCCAGTTTTGCCGCCGCATGCGGATTATGCGCCACATCCAGAATCAATAACGGCTTGCCCGGAAACACCTGGAAACGCCCCGGCAGCTCCACCTCGGTCAGACCGCGACGTATCGCCCCCATGCTCACCGGCAGCTTATCCTGCAGTGCCTGCAACGCCGCCAGTGCGGCACTGGCATTAAGCAATTGAAACTCACCGCGCAATGCAGGATAAGGCAACGCATGGCGCCGCTGTTCAAGACAATAAAACTGCCATTGAATCGCGTTAACAGCCGTCTCTGAGGCCGCAACTATCGGAATACTAGCGGCATCCACCGGCAACCTGGGTTGCATGCTGTCACAGCGATAACCAAACTCCTGCCCCAGGCGCCACAACTGGGCACCACAGGCATTTGCATGTTGCATAACACTTGCGGGAATATCCGGCTCGGCACAGACCACCACCTTACCTGCACGCATTACCCCCGCCTTTTCGGCACCGATAAGCTCTCGGTTATCTCCCAGATAATCGATATGATCCAGATCGATACTGGTAATCACCGCACAATCGTTATCAAATACATTCACCGCATCCAGACGTCCGCCCAGACCGACCTCCATAATCGCCACCTCTACCCGCTCCCGGATAAAACCGTGCATTGCCGCCAGTGTAGCAAACTCAAAATAGGTTAACGCGGTCTCGCCACGCAGCTGTTCTATCTGCGTAAACGAATCACACAACAGCTGATCGCTCACCGGCTGACGGTCAATTCTGACCCGCTCGTTATAGCGTAACAAATGCGGCGAGGTATAACACCCCACGCGATAGCCAGCCAGACTCAACATGGCCTCCAACATGGCACAGACCGAGCCTTTGCCATTGGTACCGGCGACCACAATCAGCGGAAAGTCGGCCTCCAACTGCATGGCCTGCTTCACCCTCGCTACCCGCTCCAGACCCAGCTCAATCTGTTTGGGATGCAATGATTCCAGATACGTCAGCCACTCGGCCAGATCAGCCGGCATATCAGGCTGCGGCCTCCGCCGCATCTTTGCTGGTATCTGCTACTGACTCCGGTGCCGGATTATTCATCAGCAACGAGGTCAATGCCACCAGCTGGGAGCGCATTTCGCGTCTATCGACAATCATATCGATAGCCCCATGCTCCATTAAAAATTCCGCGCGCTGAAAGCCCTCCGGCAAGGTTTCACGCACCGTCTGCTGAATCACCCGGGCGCCAGCAAAACCAATCAACGCATTGGGTTCTGCAATCACCACATCCCCCATAAACGCAAAACTGGCCGATACCCCACCCATGGTCGGGTCGGTCAATACCGAAATAAACGGTAACCGGGCCTGGCTCAACTGCGTCAATGCCGCACAGGTCTTAGACATCTGCATTAGCGACAACAAGCCTTCCTGCATACGCGCTCCGCCACTGGCCGAAAAACAGATAAACGGACACTGCTGTTCCAACGCCACCTGCACCCCGCGTACAAAACGCTCACCAACCACCGAGCCCATGGAGCCACCCATAAAGCCAAACTCAAATGCAGCCGCAACCACCGGCACGGTTTTAATCGTACCCTGCATCACAATCAGCGCATCATCTTCACCGGTGGACTTTTGGGAAGTGCTTAGACGGTCGGTATATTTACGGCTATCCTTAAATCCCAGTGGATCTATAGGCTGCACTTCGGTACCTATTTCAAAGCGCCCTTCAGAATCCAGCAACCAGTCCAGACGGCAACGCGCCGCCACCCTATGGTGATGACTGCATTCAGGACAGACACTGAGGTTTTTTTCCAGATCCTCGTAATACAACACCTCCTGACAGGAGGCACACTTATGCCACAAGCCCTCGGGCATATTCTTACGACCATCATCGACACGACGTTTGATTTTAGGGGGGGTTAATTCTTGAAACCAGCTCATGATTTTTCCTGTCCTGTTTGGATCAAACCTGATCCATGGCCACTCTCAGGCCCTTAACAAATTGACTGACATTCTGTACCACATTATCGGCATCGGAATTCTCAATCTCCTGCACAATACGACTGCCCACTACCACACCGTCACATAGTTCGGCCATGGCTTTAGCCGTTTGTGCATCACGAATACCAAACCCCACGCCAATCGGCACCTTAATATGTTTACGCAGCTGTGGAATTTTCGCGGCCACCGAGTCCAGATCCAGATTACCGGCACCGGTCACCCCTTTTAATGACACATAATAGACATAACCTTTTGCCTGCTTCGCCACCAATGCCACACGCTCTTCACGGCTGGTTGGAGCCAACAGAAAAATAGGATCAATACCGCGTTGCGTCAGCTGAGCAAACACCTCGCCGCTTTCCTCGGGCGGGTAATCCACGGTCAGCACACCGTCAACGCCGGCCGTTTCACAGCCTTTGGCAAACGTCTCCCAACCCATGGCTTCTATAGGATTGGCATAACCCATCAACACAATCGCGGTCTGCTGATCGGTCTGACGGAATTCGGCCACCATATCCAACACATGATGCAGCCCCACCTTATGCTTTAAGGCACGCTCAGAGGCCCGCTGAATGGTTGGTCCATCCGCCATAGGATCGGAGAACGGCACCCCCAGCTCAATCACATCCGCACCGGCCTCAACCAGCGCATGCAGCAACGGCACAGTCAGCGCTGGCGCGGGATCACCCGCAGTCAGAAAAGGAATTAACGCCTTACGATTTTGTTGTTGCAAACGGGCAAATGTAGTTTCTATTCTTGACATGCAGACTCCTAAAGCGAAATGCCCATTTGTGCGGCAACAGTATTAATATCTTTATCACCACGACCGGACAAATTCACCAGAATAATTTTATCGGATGACATACCAGGCGCAATTTTGGCCGCATGCGCCAAAGCATGACTGGATTCCAGTGCCGGGATAATGCCTTCCAGATGACATAAATCATGAAATGCCGCCATGGCCTCATCATCGTTAATCGCCACATATTCGGCACGGCCGCTTTCTTTTAACCAGCAGTGCTCTGGCCCCACGCCGGGGTAATCCAGACCGGCCGAAATCGAATGGGTTTCCATGACCTGCCCATCTTTATCCTGCAGCAGATTAATCTTATTGCCATGCAGCACCCCAACCGGGCTATTGGTTGCCAATGGCGCGGCATGCTGGTCGGTATTCACGCCCAGCCCGCCGGCCTCAACACCGATCAACTTCACCCCAGGCACATCGATATAGGAATAAAACACCCCCATCGCATTCGAGCCACCACCGACACAGGCCACGACCATATCCGGCTGACGCCCGGCCATTTCCGGCATCTGCGTAATACATTCCTTGCTGACCACCGAATTAAAATCGCGCACCAGCATAGGATACGGATGTGGACCGGCGACCGTACCGATAATATAGAAGGTGTCTTCAATATTGGTTACCCAGTCACGCATGGCCTCATTTAAGGCATCTTTCAAGGTTTTTGAGCCGCTTTCCACCGGCACCACCTTGGCCCCCAGCAGCTTCATACGATAGACATTCGGCGCCTGGCGTTTAACATCCTCGGCCCCCATATACACCACACACTCCATACCATAACGTGCAGCAACCGTAGCGGTGGCCACCCCATGCTGGCCGGCACCGGTTTCGGCAATCACCCGTGGTTTTCCCATACGCTTGGCCAGCAGTGCCTGTCCAACGGTATTATTCACCTTATGCGCACCGGTATGATTCAGATCCTCACGTTTGAGATAAATCTGTGCCCCACCCAGTTGTTCCGACCAACGCTTAGCGTGATAAATCGGACTCGGGCGCCCGACAAAATGTTTCAATTCATTATTCAGCTCAGCAACAAACTCGGGGTCATTGCGATATTTTTCATAAGCCACATTCAGCTCATCCAACGCCTCCATCAGCGTTTCGGCCACATAGATACCGCCAAACTGACCAAAATGGCCTTTACTATCCGGATAGTTATACATCTGCTTGTTTTACCTCTTGCATAAAACGGACAATCTTGCCGTTATCTTTAATTCCTTTGCGCTGCTCCACCCCACTGGACACATCCACCGCATAAGGTTTCACCTGTTGAATACCCTGCGCCACATTATCCAGTGTTAAACCACCGGATAAAATCAGCGGCATAGACAAACCTGCCGGAATCAAGGACCAGTCAAAACTGACCCCGGTCCCACCGGGCACCCCATCAACATGGGCATCCAGCAATAATGCTCCGGCACTCGCAAACTCAGCCGCACATTGTACCAAATCTACCCCGGGTTTGACGCGTATCGCCTTCAGATAAGGTTTATTAAAGCGTTCACAAAAATCGGCCGACTCATCCCCATGAAATTGCAGCATATCCAGCGGCACGTGTTGCAACACGCGCTCCACCTCAGCCACCTCGGGATTCACAAACAAACCAACACGGCTCACAAACGGTGGAATGTAACGCGACAACTCAACGGCCTGCTCCAGACTCACATAACGAGGACTGGGCGGATAAAACACCAGTCCCAGCGCATCGGCTCCGGCGCTGGCAACCGCCAGCACATCCTCAACCCGCGTCAAACCACAAATTTTTGTTCTTACCATTCTCTTCTTCCACTACACGCGCTTATGGCGCAATATACAACGCACCTTCAAGGTCAAAATCGTCAGCGCCAGCAATAAAGTTACACTGTTAGCCGCAATAATCGGCATCGCCTGCAAGGCCAGCCCATAAATCAGCCATAACAACACCCCGGTAGTAAACAATAGAAACATACCCAGCGAAATATCCTCCGCCGAACCGGAGCGCCAGGTTTTAACCACCTGCGGAATAAAGGCAATGGTTGTCAGAATCCCGGCCGCCGAGCCTATCCATTCTACATAATCAACCATCAACTACCCCACCACCGGCAACGACCATTCCAAGGCTCGCTGCGGCAACTGCCATTTTGGCTCATAGCTGACATGCTTGAAATACAGCCCATCTGGCGCAAAGGTTGGCGCAGCCAGCTTGCGTGAACGCTGTATCAGCAATTCTTGCATCCACTCTACCGGGTATTTTTCCTTACCCACATACACCAGGCAACCGACAATATTACGTACCATATGATGCAAAAATGCATCGGCCTGCAAATCAAACACCAGCAACTCACCGGATTGACTCACCTCAAGCTTATACAGGGTTTTAACCGGCGATTTTGCCTGACACTCGGAAGCCCGAAACGAACTAAAATCATGCTTACCCAATAAACAGGCGGCCGCCTGCTGCATACGCTCCAGGCTTAACGGGCTGTGAAACCAGCCCATTTTACCTGCATATAACGCGCTGCGCGTGGGTCGATTAATCAATACATAACGATAACTGCGCCCACGCGCCGAAAAACGGGCATGAAACTGTGGCGACACCGGGTGTGCCCAATTAACCGTCACCGTTGGCGGCAATAACGCATTCACCCCCCGCACCCAGGCGGTCAGCGGTCGCTCGGCCTCGGTATCGAAATGCACCACCTGCTCCATGGCATGCACCCCGGTATCGGTACGTCCTGCGGCCACTACCGAGATACTATGATTGCCAATCTGCGATAACGCCCGCTGCAACACATCCTGCACGGTACGTCCCTGAGGCTGGGTTTGCCAGCCCCAAAAATGACTGCCATCATACTCCAGCCCCAACGCAATTCTCATACCACCAACCCTACACACACCACCATTACGGCTCCTAACAATAAACCATCCCTATAGCGAAAACGATAAAGCGGCAACTCAATCTCACGCGACTCATACTCTGGATATTCAAATAACGCCGACAATTGCCGCAGCCAATCCTGGCGCCCCCCTTTGAGCATGGCCACCTCGGCATAATGCAGGGTCAAGGCCAGCCTGACGGCTAGGCGATCACGCGGCAATCCCAGCCACTGCAATGGATAAAACAGACTATATAAACCTGCGATCAACTGCTGCCGGTGCAACAAATCCAGCAACACCGCCAGACCTGCCAGCGCCAGCACCAGACGCAACAATTGGCTACAGCCATCCTGCAAACCTTCATAGGTAGGACTTAACACGGGATAATCCACCAACATCAACTCACCCGGCGTCACAAATATATAAATCAACAGCAAGGAAACAATGACCCAGCGGGTTCGTTTGAGCAACTGCCGGAATTTCCCCCCGGCCACACCCAATGCCAACACAATGACAGCCACGGACAATGCCAGCAATGACCACAAAGTCAGCTGCTGTGCCGTTGCGACCAACAGACACCACAACAGGATATAACTGACGGGATGAAAAGACATTTCACTCATAGCACAAACAAAAAGACAGCTTTACAGCTGCCTTCTTAGAAGCTGTCTTAAAACCCGCCAAAGAGCGCTGTGCAGCGTTAAAATTACCCTCGAAATGCTCACATATGGTTAATATGCCCAGCTTTCTTAGCCATTTCTGCCTTGCATAGCATCTCTCAATCGAATTTCCAAACAGCTTCTTATCATCACTCAAGGTGACGCTTAAAGCTTTTCAAGCATCTCTCTGGCTTGCTGCTGCTGCTCATCATCACCTTCCAGCAACACCTCGTCCAGAATTTCACGTGCACCGGTAGCATCGCCCATTTCCTGATAGGCCGTCGCCAGATCCAGCTTGGTCGCCACCTCATGCCAAGCTTCACTCTTCACATCATCTGCCGCAGGCTCTTCTACAGCCGCCGCAGGCGCCTCTTCCAGCTCAGCCTCGTTAAACACAGGATTATCCGCATTCACCAGCGAAGGCTCATCATCAAAATCCAGCTTAACATCATCCAGCTCTGGAGGGGTCAATTTAGCCTCTTCCGCGGCCGGCTGAAGCTCATCCGCTGCATGCTCAGATGCTGACGTATCCGAATCCGGCAACACCAGATCATCGAACCCACTATCCGACTCTGACGCCTCTACAGCAACATCCGGCACAGACACATCTTTAGTCGCCGCAGCACCTTCATCAAGTTCCAGATCAGCCAAAGGTTCCACCATGGTTGAAAACTCCGCCTTATCCTGAGCTTTGTTTTCAGACACCGCTGGTTCATCATCGGTCATATCCAGATCAAGAGTGCTCAAATCATCTACCGCCGGTTCCTCCACAGGAGTCGAGGCAACATCCAATGCGGAGTCATTTCCTGGCTCGGCAGGTCTTTCCTCTCCCAGATCGAAATCCAGATCCGACGCTTCGGTAATCGCAGAATCCGATTGCGCTTTTTGCTCATCCGCATCCTCTTCGGACTGCAATTGAGGGTTAGAGGCCGTCAAATCAAAGTCCAGCTCGGTAGAACTCATCGGCTCCTCTTCTTTAGAGATAACCATAGTCTGCTCGGCAGAGAGCGCACTATCACCGCCCAGATCAAAGTCCAGCTCAGGTGATGCCGACTGCCCCTCGGACGAACCGTCATCCAACACAAAGTCCGGCTCCATCTCGGTCACCTGGGCCTGCACCGTGGCACTACCGGTATTCTCCAGCAACGCATCATCATCGCCACCCTCTCCATAGAAGGGATTCTCGGGATCAATGCGACGCCCCATGGCTGCTGCCTGATTCCAGGCCGGCTCATCACCACTGGCCTGCAACTGACGGGCAATATTCATAAATGAATTGGTATCTTTACGCTCAGCGTAAATACCCAGCAGCTTCAGATGAATCTCATGATTTTCGGGCGAATTATTTAATGCTTCTTTTAATACCTCTTCGGCCTGAACATCACGCCCAAAATTAAGGAACAGTTCTGCCTCACTGAGAGGATCAACATCATCGGACAATAAATCCTCCGAGGGCTCTTCGGCCAAGGAAGCCACCTTCACGGTTTCATCTCCGGTAGTAACCTGACTGGTTTCCTTATGCTCACCGGATGGCATGGTGATAATCGGCGGCGTCATTTCGTTAGAGGCAATTTCTTCCTCATCAAAAACTTCTTCCTTATCTTCTTTGCGGCGACGCAAAAAGAAAATTGCACCAATCAAACCTACCAACAGCGCGGCACCACCCCCCAGATAATAGGGTTTGCTCAACAGATCGTCGAGCCAATTACCTTCAGGTTCCACCGTAACCGGCGGTTTAGCCGCGGCCGGCTTTTCAACCTCAACCGGTTTATCCACCTTAACCGCCGGCGTTTCCGAGTTAACGGCCTCTCCAGACTCCCCTCCGTCCAAAGTCGCCGCCAGCTCTCGCTTCAACTGCTCCAGACGCTCAATATCTTTAAGGTTCTGCTCCAGCAGATCGGCCCGCATCTCGGCCTCGTCTTTAGCCTTCTTAATCGCAATGGCTTCTTCCTGCGCGGCATTCCCCGAATCCGCTACCGTACCCGGTTTCACCTCTGGCGCGCCATCGGTACTCACACTATCATCCGGCGCCTCACCCTGAGACAGTCGCAACACTTCACCGGCATCCGGCTCAACCACCGGTGCACTATCCTCAACCTGACCGGCAATCACCCCTTCACTGGCCTGCTGCACCGACTCCGCTGGAGCCTGACTGGTTGCCGCAGCACCCGCCAGACGCTGGCGATAAGCATGCCAGTCGCTAACCTGCACCCGAATGGATTTAACCGCTTCACGTTGAGTTATCGCATCCAGCTCTTTGACGGTCGGCATACGTAACACCTTACCCACCTGAATGCGATTCATATTCTGACCATCAAACTGATCAACATTGGCGCGATACAGCGCAACCAGCATTCGCTCCAAGGAAACGTTAGCCGGTTTATTCTGCTGTGCCAGTTTACGCAAGGTATCACCAGAGCGCACAACAGCCGTCGCCGTTGAATCATAACCGGCCACCGGCCCACCTTCAGCCGCTCCCTTGCCATCCCGAGAAGAAATTACCGTAGACCTTGCCGTGACAGCGGAAGCACCTGCAGCCCGGCCCTCATCACCTGCAAGCGCTGGCGTTAATGGACGCACCTCCGGCATGGGGGGCTGTTTCAACGTATATCCTGGGGGATCCAACAGGAAGGTATATTCTCGCAATAAACGACCGGCAGGCCATTTAAGCTCCACCAGCAAGTTAACAAAAGGTTCATTAACGGCGTCCTCGGTACTCACCTTCAGCACCGCACCACCTTCTGCGAGATTACGGATCTGGAAATTAATATCGCTGATTCTGGGATACTCCAAGCCAGCACCACGATACATTTCCGGCGATGCCAGTCTGACACTCACCTGACCACGCTCAGACTCACTAAGCGAAACCAACTGTATATCAGCTTTAAGTGGCTCTCCCAAAGATGAAACTACGTTAATTCCACCCAATCCCACAGCATAAACTGATGCGGACATTGCTAATCCTGCTGCAGCCAGCAGTTTTATGAGTGTTTTTTGCACGCTATCACCTTACGTTCTATCAACTAGTCAAGAAAATATCACTATCAATCTATCTATACAAGCACATCATAACGATGTGCTCACATTCCGCACCAATTACAGATGTTTTTCGATTAAAATTTCTGCAATCTGCACACTATTCAGTGCGGCACCCTTACGTACATTGTCACTCACTACCCACAAATTCAGCCCATTAGGACTGGAAATATCTTCGCGAATCCGGCCAACATAAGTCGCATCCTGCCCTGCCGCATCCACAGCCGTAGGATACCCGCCATCGTTGCGCTCGTCCATCACTTGTACACCAGCGGCCTCCGTCAGCAGCGCTTTGGCACGCTCTGCGGTCAGTTTTTCAGCGGTTTCAATATGCAAAGCCTCTGAATGTCCGTAGAACACCGGCACGCGTACCGCCGTTGGATTGACCTGAATCGTCTCATCCTCAAAAATCTTACGCGTCTCCCATACCATTTTCATTTCTTCCTTGGTATAGCCGTTATCCAAAAACACATCAATATGCGGTAACACATTGAATGCAATGCGTTTAGGGTAGACTTCACAGCTCACACTCTGATGACTGAATAACGCACGGGTTTGCTCAGCCAACTCATCAATCGCCTCTTTACCGGTACCAGAAACCGCCTGATAAGTCGCCACATTAATACGCTTAATACCCACCGCATCTTTAATTGGCTTTAACGCTACCAGCATCTGGATAGTTGAACAATTAGGATTCGCAATAATACCGCGATTTTTATACTGCGCAATCGCGTGTGGATTCACTTCTGGCACCACCAGCGGAATATCACGATCATAACGGAACTGAGAGGTATTATCTATCACCACACACCCTGCCTCGGCAGCAATGGGTGCATATTTTTCCGACACCCCGGCACCGGCCGAAAACAGACCAATTTGCGCCTTGGAAAAATCAAAGGTCTCCACATCCAGTACGGTAATCTCTTTACCGTTAAAGGTAATAGTGGAACCCGCCGAACGACTGGATGCCAATGGATAAAGATTGCCTACCGGAAATTTACGCTGCTCCAAAATGGACAGCATGGTCTCACCCACCGCGCCGGTCGCACCCAACACACAAACATCATATGTTTTCGTCATTTTTATTCCTTACATTGCGGCAACAACAGCATCACCCATCGCTGCCGTGCCAATTTTCTGAGTACCTGGCTGATAAATATCACCAGTACGAAGCCCCTGCTGCAATACCTTCTGCACCGCATTCTCAATACGATCAGCCGCTTCAATATTTGCAAAGGTATAACGCATCATCATGGCTGCCGACAAAATCGTTGCCAGCGGGTTTGCCAGATCCTGACCGGCAATATCCGGGGCGGAACCATGACTAGGCTCATATAAGCCCTTGTTATTTTCATCCAGTGACGCCGAGGGTAACATACCGATAGAACCGGTCAGCATGGAAGCCTCATCGGATAAAATATCACCAAAGATATTACCGGTCAGAATCACATCAAACTGCTTGGGCGCACGCACCAGCTGCATGGCCGCGTTATCAACATACATATGCGACAGCTCAACCTCGGGATAATCTTTAGCCACCTCGGTCACAATCTCGCGCCAGAACATACTGGTATCCAGCACATTGGCCTTATCCACCGAGCAAACCTTTTTAACACCATCCACACCACTGCGCTTCATCGCCGTCTGAAATGCCACATGCGCCGCACGACGCACTTCCGACTCGGCATAGTGCATAGTATCAAACCCCTGACGCTCACCATTTTCCAGTGTGCGAATGCCTCGAGGCTGACCAAAATAAATATCGCCGGTCAATTCACGCATAATCATAATATCCAATCCCTCAACCAGCTCCGGCTTCAGACTGGAGGCACTGGCCAGCTCGGGATAAACCACCGCCGGGCGCAAATTAGCAAACAGGCCCAAGCTCTTACGAATACGCAACAAGCCCTGCTCGGGACGCATAGGACGCGGCAACTCATCATATTGATAACCACCTACAGCCCCTAGCAGCACCGCATCCGACTGTTTGGCCAACGTCAAGGTGGCATCTGGCAACGGATCTTTTGCGGCGTCGTAACCGGCACCGCCTATATGCCCATTCTCCATTTCAATGGGCATACCTTCCTGACGGAACACTTCCAGCACCTTAACTGCCTGAGCGGTAATTTCAGGCCCAATACCATCACCCGGTAAAACTGCAATTTTCATTGACCGATTCCTTTTATTAATTGCCAAACAGCCATGGCTGGGCTGTCTTACGCTGTTGTTCGTAAGTTTTAATTTCTTCCACATGCTGCAAGGTCAAACCGATATCGTCCAGCCCGTTCAACAAACAATGCTTACGAAACGCATCCACATCAAACGCAAATGTTTGACCATCCGGCGTTGATATCTGCTGCTGCTCCAGATCAACCTCCAACGTATAGCCCTCTACAGCCAGCACGGCCTTAAATAACTGATCAACCACCTCCACCGACAGACGAATCGGCAACAAACCATTTTTAAAGCAGTTGTTAAAGAAGATATCCGCAAAACTGGGCGCAATTATGACTTTAAAGCCATAATCTTCCAACGCCCAGGGCGCATGTTCACGCGATGAGCCACAACCAAAATTCTCACGGGTTAACAGCACCTGCGCGCCCTGATAACGCGCCTGATTCAATACAAAATCAGGATTCAGCGGACGCTTACTATTATCCACCCCCGGCTCACCGTGATCCAGATAACGCCACTCATCAAAAGCATTCGGCCCAAACCCCGAACGTTTGATAGACTTTAAAAATTGTTTAGGAATGATTGCGTCGGTATCCACATTGGCTCTATCCAAAGGTGCCACCAACCCATTAAATGCTGTAAATTTTTCCATTATTATTTTGCCGATTTTTCCAGTTTAGCTCCACCGGCCTTAAGATCCTTGCCGATGCCTTCGATTGTATTGCAGCCCGCCAGGAACCCCAGCGCCAACACCACAGCCAAAACCCTCATTTAATCCTCCAATGTACTCACATCGACGAAATGACCGGCAATCGCAGCAGCAGCAGCCATCTCCGGGCTCACCAGATGGGTACGCCCACCCTGTCCCTGACGCCCTTCAAAATTACGGTTTGACGTGGAAGCACAGCGCTCACCCGCCTCCAACTTGTCATCATTCATGGCCAGACACATGGAACACCCCGGCTCACGCCATTCAAAGCCAGCCTCCAGGAACAATTTATCCAGGCCTTCCTGCTCGGCCTGCCGCTTGACCAGCCCTGATCCGGGAACCACCATCGCACGCTTGATATTCGCCGCCACCTTACGTCCCTTAATCACACCCGCGGCGGCACGCATATCTTCGATGCGGGCATTGGTACAGGAGCCGATAAACACCTTATCCAGAGTAATTTCAGTCACCGGCATATTCGCCACCAACCCCATATAGCGCAAGGCGTTCACCGCATCATTACGCTTAACCTCATCAGCTATCGCTGCAGGATCTGGCACCTTATCGGTAACCGCAATCACCATTTCCGGCGACGTTCCCCAGGTTACCTGAGGCTTAATATCTTCGGCCTTCAGATCCACCACCCGGTCAAATACCGCGCCTTGATCACTATGCAGACTATGCCAATAGGCTTCGGCAGCCTGCCACTGCTCGGCCGACGGCCCAAACGGACGATTTTTCACATAATCCAGCGTCACCTGATCGACTGCCACCATACCGGTACGGGCACCCGCCTCAATCGCCATATTACATAAGGTCATACGCCCTTCCATGGACAAACCTCGAATCGCACTACCAGCAAATTCAATCGCATAACCGGTACCACCGGCCGTACCGATCTCCCCGATAATCGCCAGCGCCACATCTTTCGCGGTCACCCCGTTGCCTAGTTCACCCTCAACCACAACCTGCATGGCTTTGGATTTTTTCATCAACAAACACTGGGTTGCCATGACATGTTCAACTTCAGAGGTACCGATACCAAATGCCATCGCTGCGAAAGCACCGTGGGTACTGGTATGCGAATCACCACACACCACGGTCATACCCGGCAATGTCGCCCCCTGCTCAGGACCGACCACATGCACGATACCCTGGCGCACATCATTCATTTTAAATTCGTTAACACCAAACGCTTCACAATTACTGTCCAGCGTTTCAACCTGCAAACGAGACACAGGATCCGCAATACCATGACTGCGATCTGCCGTAGGAACATTATGATCGGCCACCGCCAGCATGGAACCAGTGCGCCAAGGCTTGCGCCCGGCCAGCTTCAGCCCTTCAAAGGCCTGAGGACTGGTCACCTCATGCACCAGATGACGATCAATATAAATCAGAGAGGTACCATCCTGTTCGGTACGCACCACATGGGACTGCCAAAGTTTATCGTAAAGAGTTTGTGCGCTCATAAATACTAAATCTAATAAAAGCAAAAGAACGCAATATTATGCCACAAACCAACCCTCCTGGTTGAGGTTGATTTCAATCCCATGCCGACAGAGCGCCCAAAAACACGACCCGTCACACACAAACGGCAGCCACCAGGCTGCCGTTTGCACCATTCAACCACGCAACTGCGAGGATAAGTGGCTCGCACTACTCCAGCATTAACATCGCATCATCAACCAGACGACTAAAAAACCCGCCCTCAGGCACATCCTGCAATGCAATCAAAGGTTTTTCCAGCAACGTCTCTTCGCCCAACACCACCCGCATGGTGCCATATTGCTGCCCCTTACCAATGGGAGCCATCATTTTAGGCTGCACCTGCATGGAAGCCTTCAAGCTTTTATGCTCACCACGCGGGATAGTGACATACACGGTATCGTTGATTCCCAGCTTAACGCTATCAACCGCACCTTTCCATACCCGGGCATCGGTTAACGCCTGCCCCGGGCTGTAAAGCTTGTGTGTTTCAAAGAAACGGAAGCCATAACCCAACAGCTTCTGACTATCTCGGGCACGCGAGGTCTCACTGGCACTACCCATCAACACCGAAATCAGGCGCATACCTTCTTTTTGAGCCGAAGAAATCAGACAATAACCGGCGGCATTGGTATGCCCGGTTTTCACGCCATCAACACTATCATCCATCCACAACAGCTTGTTACGATTTTTCTGAGTAATACCATTGTGCGAAAACTCTTTGATTGAATACCAGGAATAATGCTCTGGAAAATCCCGAATCAACGCTTTGGTCAAGATTGCCATATCATAGGCCGTAGTGTAATGCTCCGCCCCCGGCAGACCCGTGCTGTTGGTAAAGTTGGTATTTTTCATTCCCAACTTGGCCGCCGTCTCATTCATAATGGTCGCAAATACCTCTTCACTCCCCCCCACATGCTCGGCTAATGCAACGGTTGCATCGTTACCCGATTGAACAATCAAGCCTTTCAACAAGGTATCCAGCTCAATCTGAGTATTTACTTTAACAAAACTGCGCGAACCGCCGGTACGCCAGGCTTTTTCACTGATATGCACCTTATCTGACAAACTCAGCTTACCGGCTTTAATCTCCTGCAGCACAATATATACCGTCATCACCTTGGTCAGACTCGCCGGTTCCATACGCTCATGCGCCGCTTTCTCGGCCAACACCCTACCGCTGTCATAATCCACCAGCACATAGGCACGACCACTAATTTCGGGAACGGCGGGCATAATGGTCTTCGCCATCGCTGGCATCATCGCACCCAAGGTCAACAACAACCCAAAAAAACAAAAAAACTTACTTTTAATCAATCTCATAAAATGCATTACTCATCTTACTTGTTATGAAGGCAGAAGATAGCCGCCGCAACTTTCCGCAGCAACCCGCTCAATAGCCCATTAGTGTAACGTTAATAAAACGATAAATACATAGCCGGAGCATAATCACCCCGGCAAAACGTAAACCTGAGCAGGTGATGCAACAGGCTGTGTTGACACGGGATCAATCAGCCGAATAGCCAGCCCCCCGATTATCGGTTAAAATTTTCGGTTATTTACGCTGCGAGTCATATACCGCAAGTTACCCAATAACAATGCACTGCACATTATCACTCCTTTACCAGGGGCGAGGCGACAACTATCAACACACATGGCTACCCCATCTCGGACCAATGTCAAACAGTTGCTCACTTCCCGAGTTTAGTCGTGACTGCAGCAGACACCTCGGGAGTACAAAATGACTGATACAGCATGGACCATTAAAACCGTTTTTGACTATTTGCCGGGGCAAGCCAATACCCCACGACCGATTCGCGCGGATGAGTTATTCGGCACAGATGGCACTGGGCCGGCCAATGATTCGGCCAGTAACGCTATTGGCCATGCAACACAGTTCAGCGGCATCACCATTACACGCCTGCCTGACGACGATAGCGGCACCTTCAGCTATGATGGTCAGCCGGTCAGCGTGGGACAATACATTTCCAGCGAAGCGCTGAATGCCGAACGCTTTGTATTCCAACCTCAGCTTAACTACCTTGGCGCCACCAGCTTTTATTACACCCCCGTACTGGAAGGCAATACCGAGGCAATCAATGAAACCCCGGTAGTTATTGCAATTGGCAGCCCGATTAACCTCCCCCCCATCGCCGAAGATGATGTGCTGATTATTAATGGTTTCACCCCTAAAATCATTACCAGCTCCGATTTATTTGGCGAGGACGGGGCCGGCCCATTAAATGACCAGGATCTGAATAAAGAAGATAAGCTGATCAATATCAGCATTACCCGCTTACCAGACAGCAGCCTTGGCCGACTGACACTTGATGGCCAGGCACTCAACGCTGGCAGCACGATCAGTCGCGCCGATTTAGATGCCGGCTTACTGCGCTTTACCCCGACACTGGGAACAAGCACACCCGCCAGCTTCAGCTACCAGACAAGTGATGGCACTCACAGCAGCAACCAAGCCAATGTTTCACTTATCCCCAATCAGCCCCCGGTAGCCGTTAACGATCAACTGAGCACCCGAACCAACACGGGACTCATCATTCACGCAGCGGATTTATTCGGCAGCGACGGCATCGGCACTAACAATGACTATGACAACGACTCCAGTCAATTCAGCCACATTCAATTAATCAATCTACCCACCGCCATGCAAGGGCGCATCACCGTCAATGGCCAGCTACTGTCCCAGCCGAATCAGCCAATCAGCATGGAACAGCTAAATAATGGCGAGCTGCGTTTTATCCCGACCCCGGGATTCAGCGGCATGGTTCAACTCGCCTATCAAGTCAACGATGGGCTGAGTGACAGCAACACCGCACTCATCGCCATTAATGTTGATGCTGATGATGATTTCAGCGCGGACATTAACACCCGCGGGCAAGTCCTCGTCAACGATAATTCACTGGGGGAAATCGAAACATACAACGATCAGGACTGGTTTCGGGTAGTCATGGAGGCCAACCATACCTACCAGATAAACCTTCAAGGCAGCCAGGCCAATGTTGGCACCCTGGCCGACACCTATCTACAGGGAATTTATGATGCCGACGGGACTATGTTTCCGGGAACCCGCAACGATGATTACGGCACGCTTAGCTCACAAATCACCTTTACCGCGCCAAGCAACGGCAATTATTTTATTGCTGCCAGCGCCAAGGGAACACTGACCGGCAGCTATCAACTATCGGTCAGTGAACAAACCACCCAGGGGAACAGCAACGGCGGGGATAGAGATGGCGATGATTTCAGCAAAAACCCGACCACCAATGGTCGCCTGGAAGTAGGCAGTGCGGTTAGCGGAAAAATTGAAAGCATTCTGGACGAAGACTGGTTTAAGGTCAGCCTGCAGGCCGAGCAAACCTATCAAATCGACCTAAAAGGCCTACAGGGCGGCGGCGGCACCATGCCCGACCCTATGCTACAAGGCGTATTCAATTCACAGGGAAACGCCATCTGGGGAACATTTAATGACGATGCTCCCGGCACCCGAGACTCTCGCATAGTCTTTAGCCCCAGCAGCAGCGGGGATTACTTTATCGGCGCCACCGGTTATGGCAGCATCACAGGCACGTATACTCTGTCGATAGTCGAATCCGATGGTCAACGCGATGATGTTGACAAACATACCAACAACACCGCAACCCGTGGCCATTTGACGGTGAATAACAGCGTCACCGAACTGATCAACTTTTCCAACGACCAGGATTGGTTTCGGGTTGATTTGCAAAACGATGGGGCCAAGTATCTGATCAGCATAGATGACCGCACCGGATTAAGTCGCATTGGCGGCATATTCAATGCTGACGGAGAATTGATTAATGGCAGCAACTTTAGCGGTAAAGCCTTAGAATTCACCCCCGATAACGCAGGAACTTATTATATTTCCGCTAGCGCACTACCCGGCCAAACACCACATTACACCTTAAGCCTGGAACAAATCGAGGAGCCCGTCGTGGCAGTCGTTGACGACTATGGAATAACCCCCGCAACCGCAGGCCAGGTGGAAATCAGCAATCAAGTTGCAGGCACTTTGGAAACCCCAGGAGACCAGGACTGGTTTCGCGTGGTTCTAGAGGCCGACAATCACTACCAGATCAGACTGCTAGCGCCGTCTGATCAAGGTAGCTCTCTGGCTGACAGCATTATCGCCAGCGTTGTTGACTCACAAGGTCAACCACAGGCACAAAGCAATGTTGGAGACAGCCAGCTTACGTTCTCTCCCACTCAGGGAGGAGAGTATTTTATTTCAGCTGGCGCGTCCGGCAATCAGACAGGAAGTTATATAGTGACCGTAGAACAACAAAATCAAACCCCAGCAGACGATTACAGCAGTGACCTGAGCAACCCCGGACTGCTAACCGTTGGCACCCCCACCTCCGGCAGCATTGAAACCGGCGGCGACACCGATCTATTCCAGATCGACCTGCAAGCGAATAAAAATTATCAAATTCTCATCAATGATGACAATAACCTGCAAACCGGCATCGCCGGCCTGCTAAACCCGCAAAGGGAGCAACCCAGCTTCAACAATGGCATCCTGAGCGCCGAGCAAAACGGCACCCATTATCTGATGATTGCCGCAGCCAACAACGCCACCAGCAACTACCAGGTGACGGTGACCGAACAAACGACTCAGCCCTCCTCCCCCGTCGACAACAGTGACGATTTCAGCGCCGACATTCAAACCACCGCCTTGTTAAATGGCGACAGTCTGAGTGGCAATATTGAAACCGCCGGTGATCAGGACTGGATTAAAGTCTCGCTGAATGCAGGAATCAACTATCAAACTCAACTGCAAAGCGCAGAGCATCAGGGAGGCACTCTGGCCGACGGTGTCATGACCGGCATCTATGACGCTCAGGGAGTATTAATCGAAGGCAGTGCCGGCAACTATAATGAAGCGGAATTTCCCATAGTTCGCAGCGGTGACTACTTTATCGCCGTTTCCTCTGCCGCCAACAATACCGGCAGCTACACGCTGACAATGCAGGCGCAAACCAGCGACGACTTCAGCGCCGATTTAAACACCAGCGGCACATTACAGCTAGGCACAATGAGCCCCGGCAACATCGAAACCGCTGGCGATCAGGACTGGTTCAAGGTCCCGCTGGAGGCCAACACCACATACAATGTGGAAATTGCCGATTGGGATAACGTCAGCCTGCTAGGCAATATCTACAATGCCCAGGGACAGCTTGCCCAGGCCACTCCCGACGACGTTTTCGCCACCCTATTCACTCCGGAAACCCGTGGCGACTATTTTATTTCGGCAACCGCCACAGATAACCACACCACTTCGTATGTACTGGGAATCAGCGAAGCGGCTGATGATGACTTTTCTCATGGCCTGGACACCACTGCCCTGCTGGAAGTGGGCGGCAGCCTCAATGGTCATATCGAAACCGCAGGTGACCTGGATGCTGTCCGCATCACGCTGCAACAGGATACTGCCTACAATCTGGCTATTACCGATAATAACCAGCAAAGCTACATTGCCGGGTTGTACGATGCTCAAGGCACACCATTAACCGATACAACCACCGGCTATCTGGGGCTGACATTCACCCCGGAACAAAATGGTGATTATTATGCCATGGCCGCCGCATTACCCGATCAAACATCGGATTACATACTGACACTGACCGAAGATACAGGTGATGCTACCGGTACGGGTGATGCTACCGGTACAGGTGCTTCCACCGGTACAGGTGATGCTACCGGTACCGGTGGTGCTACCGGTACAGGTGGTGCTACCGGTACAGGTGGTGCTACCGGTACAGGTGGTGCTACCGGCACAGGTGCTTCTACCGGTACAGGTGCTTCTACCGGTACAGGTGCTTCTACCGGTACAGGTGCTTCCACCGGTACAGGTGCTTCCACCGGTACAGGTGCTTCCACCGGTACAGGTGATGCTACCGGCACAGGTGATGCTACCGGCACAGGTGATGCTACCGGTACAGGTGATGCTACCGGTACAGGTGATGCTACCGGTACCGGTGGTGCTACCGGTACCGGTGGTGCTACCGGCACAGGTGATGCTACCGGTACAGGTGATGCTACCGGTACGGGTGATGCTACCGGTACGGGTGATGCTACCGGTACGGGTGATGCTACCGGTACGGGTGATGCTACCGGTACAGGTGATGCTACCGGTACGGGTGATGCTACCGGTACAGGTGATGCTACCGGCACAGGTGATGCTACCGGTACGGGTGATGCTACCGGTACAGGTGATGCTACCGGTACGGGTGATGCTACCGGCACAGGTGATGCTACCGGTACAGGTGATGCTACCGGTACAGGTGATGCTACCGGTACGGGTACAGGTACAGGTACCGGTACGGGTAACACTATTGAAGATGACTACCCCGCCGATACTGCTGGCAGTCTGAGCGTAGGCGGCAGCAGCAGCGGTCATATTGAAACCAATCAGGATGTCGATCTGTTCCGTATCCGCTTAGAAGCCGGCAACAGCTATGACTTTGCTATCAGTGACGATAACAACCAAAGCCTGATCGGTGCCCTATATGACACCCAGGGCATGCTGATAAACGGCACAGCCAGCGGCACCTCCAGCCTGAGCTATAGCGCCAGCGTCAGCGGTGATTATTTTATCGCGGCCACCGCTGCCACAGAACAGACACCGCAATACACCCTGAGTGCAGCACAACAACAGCCAACCATCAGCGATGACTATGCCGCAGATAGCGGAACCAGCGGGCAAATCGCTGTCAATGACAGCATTAGCGCGCAATTGGAAACCTCAGGAGATCAGGACTGGTTTAAAGTCACACTACAGGCCGGCCAGCAATATCAATTTGAGCTTAAAGACCAGATGCAAAATGCAGGCACCTTAAATAGTGGCATTATCGCCGGGCTATATAACACCCAAGGCCAGCTCATCAGCAATAGCGATGCTGGATACACCCGCTTACAATACACCGCACAAGCCGATGGCGACTACTATATTGGAGCCAAAGCCGCAGCCGAGCAGACCGGCAGCTATAGCATACATATCAGTCAGTTAAGTCAGACCTCAGAACCTGCCAGCGATGATTTCAGCCATGATATCACCACCACCGGCGCCATCTCGGTCAACAACAGCACTACTGGCCATATCGAAACCTCTGGAGACCGGGACTGGTTTAAAATCAACCTTCAAGCCAATCACAATTACCAGATTGAGCTAACGGGAGCAGGTGACAATGCCTTGGGCAACCCCCTGATCGGCGGGATCTATGATG
Organism: uncultured beta proteobacterium; assembly: GCA_942490555.1. Classification (GTDB taxonomy): domain Bacteria; phylum Pseudomonadota; class Gammaproteobacteria; order Burkholderiales; family Gallionellaceae; genus Gallionella. Next base: position 66,485 of record CALNXP010000003.1, read on the forward strand.
CGCAAGGCAATCAGATTACCAATAGCAGCGACGACGGCAGCAACGCTAGCGTACAATTCACACCGGGACAGGATGGCAGTTATTTCATTTGCGCCCATGCGGAAGACAAGCTAGTCGGCGACTATCGTCTAAGCGTAAATGATATTACCGTTGCCAAGGATGGTGACGATTACAGCGACAACAGCTCAACCAGCGGCGCCATTAGTATTGGTCAGACGGTATCCGGTTACCTTGAGCAAAGCGGCGATACTGACTGGTTTAAAGTTGAACTTAATGGCAACCAGGATTACAGCATCAAGCTACGCGGTGCTCCAAGCGACTCCGGCACCCTGGCCGACCCCTATCTGCACGGCCTGTACGATGTCAATGGCCAGTTAATTGCCAATACATCCAACGATGATTACGGCAGCCTGGACTCCGCAAGCCGCTTCCAGCTGGAACAATCCGGCACTTATTACATTTCCGCCGGCGCTTTCGGCAGTCACACCGGTAGCTATGAGCTACAACTCACGGCAGAAGACAGCAACAACACCGGCAATGCAAGCGAAGTATCATTCGAGCAAATGTTACAAGACATGATCATGGATGCTATCGGCAGCGCCATGAGCTTTGGGCTGCCGGATGAAAACGGCAACATCCCAGATCTTGACAACATCACTAACGACAGCGGATTCAACTTCAACTTCTCCAGCTCGCAAGCGCTTTCTGCAGATAACAACACAACAGGCAACCCAGCGGCAGCGGATAGCAACCAGACATCTTCGACAGCGCCCGCTGCCGACAATGCGTCGCTAGACACCAACACGCTGATTGCCAATGCATTGCCACAGCTGAGCGAACAAATGAATCAGGACAATACCCCGCCCATCTCGGCACTACCGCTAATCACCGACCTGTTTGGAGGCCAATCCAACTCTCAAATTCAACCGGTCAATAGCGAACAAGAGGTATCACCGATTCAACTACCCATCAATAACAGCTTCTTTATATTCGGCAATAATAATGCCACACAACAGCCAATAGAAACCCCGCCCAGCATAGGCCAACTACTGTCTTCGGACAGCAGCAATGCCACTAGCAGCGCCGATTCCGGCACAACGATAGAAGCGCTGGCAACACTGGAGGATTTATTCAGCAATAACAGCAATATCACTTATTAATCAGCAACCTTCCACCTCAACCTGTCACTCAGGTTGAGGTTCTGGCTTGCATCCTGACAATCAACCCCAAGGGTGTACTCTAAACAGCTGTTTTTCTGGAGCAATGGCTACGTGGCACAGCATCCAGCGCTATCATTCATCGGGCATCCCGATAAAGTCGCTCAAATCCTTCTGGACTAAAACCGGACATTTCTCGGCCATCCACATAAATCAACGGCACACCATACCCGCCCAGCTCTCGAAACTGGCGGCGATAACTCACCGAATGATCAAGGTTATATTCACGATAAGCCAACCCCTTACCTGCAAAATAATTCTTGGCCTGACGACACACGCCACAGCCGCTTGTGGTATAAATCACCAGTTTGGCACTACCATGCAACTGCTCGATGCGCTCCTGCTTTTGCTGATGCTGCCAGGCAAATGCCCCCACAATTAACAGCAGAAACAGCCCCAGCCCCGCACTGATGGCAACCAGCTTAAGCATAGCCTGCTGCCCCGAGTTCAACTGAGAAAAGCGCCGAGACAGACTGCCACCTTTAGGCTGCATATCCGCATCAAACTCACCGTGACAGCGTTGACACACCCACTCCCCGGCCAGATTCAACTTTGCCAGCTCACCACAACACTCGGGACATATCGTTTTATTCATAATTTTGCGCAGACAGGGAAAATACAAATTTTACCCGAATCCATGAAGCCTCAGTGGATTCAGCGTCATAGTCTAGCGACCAACCGCCCGCCCGAAAATAGAAAAATCGACTGCAAACTGCCCAGACCGCCCTCTGATTTTTGTCTGCCGCTCACTTTTGTAATGCGGTATAGTGCTTCTCCTAGGCCAAACCTGCAGCACAACACCCAAACCGACATCATAGGGAAAGCCTACCGCACCAGGCAAGGCATGACTAATACCACAATCCATTCGCTCGCCAGCGCTCAGCCTTGTGTCCATCATCCCCAAAAATTGAGCGATGATCATACACCTGCTGCCACAAACCGGGATAGCATTGCGAATAGTGTGGCTTGAGCTCCATCAAACGGGCAATACGCTGCTCGGTTTGTGGATGGGTACGCAATAACGAAGGATCGGGGATATTCCGTCCAGGCAACAACACCTTTCCTAGCCATCCCCCTTGAACAAATTCAATTTTCACCAGCGCCTGAGCCAACCCATCCGGATCACCGGTCAGCCGCACCGCATTCAGATCAGCATCGTATTCCCGGTTACGTGACAGCGCCAGCTGTGCCAGTGCATTCAGGCTTGGCGCAAAAATCAACAGTACAATTACCGGCCAGTTAATACTGGCCGGTGCATAAAAAAACAATGACAGGTTAAGCAATAACAACAACTGCCCCAGCAATGACAGCATACTGGTCATACGACTAAAAAAATCGGCCAGCCCCATCACCCACAAATCATTACTGCGCACATGACTGACCTCATGCGCTAATACCGCAGCCAATTCCCGCATCTGCAATTGACGCAACAAGCCATCACTGATGGCAATGGCGGCCTGATTCCGGTTACCAATCGCAAATGCATTTAATATCCGACTGGGCAGATAATACAATCGAGGGCAATGCTCCAGCCCGGCTCTTAACGCCAGCTGCTTTAACAAATAACAAAGCTCAGGAGCCTGGCGTGGGGAAATCGGTTGCGCGCCATACAGACGCATGATCAGCGCTGGCATTAACACCGGATTCAGCCAAACGGCCAATACGCTAATGATCAGCATAACAACCAATCCTTGCCCGCCCCACAGCAGCCATCCCAGCAATGCCATAAAACCTGCCATAAGCAGCAGCAATAACAATGACTGCAAACGGTTGCGCCAGGCCTGCTGTTGCCAGACCGCAGGATCAATGCCAGGCATGACAATATCCTTTCCAAAGCCTTTCTAACACAGACCACTTATGTGTTAGAAAAATCCCCACCGCCATCAACTTTCCGATGAAGCACCGCTGAGGTCAACATTCCCTCAATCGGCCAATTAAAGCATCACCACTCGGTTACGCCCGGTTTCTTTCGCCTGATACACCGCTTTATCCGCGCGTTCAAACATTGCCTTAAAATCTTCATCATGCTGTAGCCCTGTGATACCAATACTGGCCGTGACCGCCACTCCTTCCGGCATACTGGCGGCTATCATTTCTCTTAACTGCTCTGCCTTATACTCTGCCTCAGGCGAGTCACAACCTGCCAGTAAGATCACAAACTCTTCTCCCCCAAATCGGGCCGCCATATCTTCGGCTCGGCAACTGCTTTTTAAGGTTGTCGCCACAGAACGTAACACCGCATCACCAATGCTATGTCCACGACTATCATTAATTTTCTTGAAATAATCCAGATCAATCACCAACAACCTCAGCTCGGTCTGATGACGACGTGCATTGTTAATATATTTGGGGGCCAGATCATACAAACTGTGACGGTTATATAAACCGGTAAGCTGATCGGTAAGCGCCATTTTCATCAACAATTGCTGCTGACGCTGACTTTGTCGATACAACTTGCGTGCAGAAATCAAATTAGAGGCACGCACCAACAACTCATCACTATCATAAGGTTTCAAAATAAAATCATTCGCCCCACGACGTAACAGCGCCGTACGTTTTTCCCGGCTGCTCTCACTGGAAACCACCAGAATAGGCGTATTGGCTTTATTCATATCCGCTTGCTGGCGAATATATTGGATCACATCATCACCGGTTTCATTATTGTTCAAATGATAATCGGTAATCACCAGATCTACCTCCTGGCGATCAAACACACGCTTCATATCATCAATTTTATCAACATGATGCACCTGGCCATCATAAGCGTGAAACAAATTAACAATCAGCTTGGCGATACTCGGCGAATCCTCAACCAGCAACACCGACACGGCCAGATCCAGGGTGCGCGCATTGACCTCATGACGAATCACCTCTTGCAAAGAAGCAAGCTGATTGCGATTAATGACCTGCCCAAAGCCGGCTTTTTTCGCCTCAGCAACCATCTCATCATCATCGTTGGCCGTCACCAGAATGGTCAGCGCATCACCCAGCCCATATTTGCCACTGAACAGCTTAAGAAAAATTTCTCCCGAGATACCCTCCAACTCTCGCGACACCAGAATAAACGCATAATCATCATGCTCCGGATTTAACGCCTGAGCATACTGTGCATACACTTCACATTCCACACCTGCGGCCTGCATGGCTTTAACAATAATGTTCTGAAAAAACCGGCTGGGCTCAACAATCAATGCTCTTTGCTTCATACGCAACACACCTTGAAAAGTTCAATGACAAGATTTCGACAGCCTGACAGATATCATACCGTGAATAAACGGATGCGGTCACGTTTTCCACTATGCCAACGTTGGTTTAATCTCGACGCAAAGAGCAAACCGTTTGCTACCCATTTATTTTGCGCTATCACATCAAGCCCGCTATAGCCAGCCGCTATGGCCGGTTGATAACCCATCATTCAGCAAACATCACCGCCAGCAGCATAGCCCTTCTCCATTGCCAATGATTGCAACGTAATCTTGGCGCATCGCAGCACACCATAGGGAAAAGCACCACCGGTGATGGTTTAAATCAACCACCCAACTCACAAAAAAAACGAACAAACACTTATAAACAACAACTTAAAACATGGCACAGTAATTGCTCAATAGAGTGCGGTATTTATTAACAACCACATTTTTCACCTACAAAGGATTTTACTATGCAAAAAATCATACTATCCGCGATTTGCTGTGCCTCTGCTATTTTCATTTCCAGCCAGACATTTGCCTGTGGTGAAATCGACAAGGAAAACAGTACCGATGTACTGCCATCCTGGGCAGGTGCTGTTGATATCGCGCATTCGGATACCGAAAGTTATCGTTTTCTTCCCCAGCCTTGTCACACCGACCAAGCAACGGCCAAGCAAGCAGACACCCCCTCAGATAAAGCCGCCATCCTGGCCGCAGTTTCAACCAACAAGCATTCTGACAGGTAAGCATTAGCCCATCATTGCGGTTGAAAACCCCCATCATGGTGGTTGTTTTCAACCACCCCCCCCCAGAGAAAAAACAGAAAACCCATGTTTTTCAACAACATAAAAACTGGCATGCAAAATGCTAATTTTAGAAACAGGCATGCATTGTCTTTGTTGTTAATCCCGTTAAAAACCCAACCCAGCAGAAAGGAGCGCAAAGCACAGACAAGCGACCCGGCATCGCCCTTACCTGAAAAAGGACGGGGCAATCCCCCGTAAATCCGATGCCAGAATCAGCAACAACTGCTTGCTATACGTTAAAAATGGCGGGAATGGTGCCACAGCATTCCCGCTCCAGAATCAGCACTGCCGTCCCGGCATTCGGCCCCTCACCCTACTGAGTGCCGATCCGACGTCAGAGCTGATATTTCTGCTTGCGATAACGCAATGTTTCGCGAGTAGTTCCCAACATCTGGGCGGCAGCTGAAGTATTGTTATCGCAGCGCTGCAACGCGGCCTGGATAACATATTTTTCCACCTCCTCAAGCTTCATGCTGCCATCCAGAGGGATGTGTAACGACTGACCGGCACCCAGCCGGTCAGCACGTTGCTCAAGTTGCGTCAGCTGCAGCCATTGCAATGGCAGACATTCTCCTTCGGCAAATAACACACAACGCTCTATCACATTGCGTAATTCTCGAATATTACCTGGCCAATGATGGGCCTGTAGCCGCTGCCAGGCCTGCTCGGGAATCACCGTCACATGACGCTGGGCACGTAAATTAAATTCCTGAATTAATCGCGGCACCAACTGCTGCAGATCCTCCAGACGCTGACGCAGTGCCGGCAATGCGATTTCAAACAAACCCAAGCGATGATATAAATCCGACCGAAACGCTCCTGTGGCCACCTGAGAAGGTAATTCACGGTTGGTTGCGGCAATGATTTGGATATCCAGCTGAATCTCTTTTTCACCTCCAAGACGCCGAATTTTCTGATCTTCAATCGCCTTGAGCAATTTGCTTTGCAACTCCAGCGGCATTTCACCAATTTCGTCCAGGAATAAGGTTCCCCCATCGGCCTGTTCGAATAACCCCCGTCGGGAACGTGTCGCACCGGTAAATGCACCACTTTCATGTCCAAACAGCTCGGATTCCAATAAATCTCTAGGCAGTGCAGCACAATTTAATTCGATAAACGGTGCCTCACTGCGCGCACTGTTATGATGCAGGATTTTGGCCACCAGACCTTTACCGGTACCACTTTCGCCACTGAGAATCAAGGCACTAAAAACAACCTGAGACAAGCGCTGCAATAAATCCCTGACCTTAACCGCCTGCGAACTCTCACCCAAAAAAGCCTCAATCGGATAACGTCCGCTTTGTTGACGGCTTCTATCTTGTAACCGCTGCTGTGCCAATGCGCTGCGCAATGCACTGGCCACCACCATATCAATGCGCTCCAGATCACGCGGTTTTTCCAGAAAATCATAAGCGCCCAGCTGCAATGCCCGCACCGAATCGGGAACCGAACCATAAGCCGTCAGAAACAACCATTCACACCCTAGCTCCTTGCCTAACTTGGTAAATAATTCCAGTCCATTACCATCGGGCAGACTCATATCGGAAATCACCACCAACGGCAACTGACACAACAACAACTTTTCGGCCCGGGCGATAGTGCGCACCAAGGTCACATCATACCCCTGTCCGGCAAAGCGTCGCTTCAACTCTTCACCCAACAACAACTCATCTTCAATAATCATCAAACGATTAGCCATGTTTCTCCTGTGGCAAAAATAATTCAACACAAGCGCCCCCGGTCACCAGATTAGACAATTGCAAACGCCCTCCCTGTTCATTACAAAAACGCTTAACCATGGCCAGTCCCAGCCCGGTTCCCTGCTCTTTGTCACTGACAAATGGCTTACCGGCTTGCTGCAACACGGTATCATTAAAACCGGGACCATCATCACACACCCTCACATAGACAAGCTTATGACGCAATTCAACGCTCAACCATATCCGTCCCGCCCCCTGCGGGAATGACTGCGCAGCGTTTAACAACAGATTGGCCAACACCTGACGTAAACGTACCGCAGGCAGACAACAATACACCGCATGTTCAAGGTTATGATGCAACTGAATATGCTCAGAAAGTTGATAGCGCATCAACTGTATCAGTCGTTGCACCAGCACCGTCAGATCCAGAGACTGCGGTGCTTCAGGCGAATGGCGTGAACGCGACAATACCTGATTTAATTCAGCATTTACCTGCTGTAAGGCTTCCAGCACCAGCGCCACACGCTGCCTTTGCGATTCATCTTGCAGCTCAGCATATAAATTACGCAAAGCCAGCTCTATCCCCGTCAGCGGGTTCCGCAATTCATGCGCCAGGCTGGCACTCAACTCACCCAATGCCGCCAGCTTCTCCGAACGCGCCAGACTTTGCTGATACTCCAGCAATGACTGCGCCGAGGCCTGCACTTTTAATTCCAGCTCTGCCTGATAATCGGCCTGCTGCCGCTCTAACTCATCAAGCCGCCTTACTAATTGATTAAAATTACGAAATAACGGACGCAAAAACGGCGCTATCCCATCCAAAGGAATCAAGGGAATATTCCGTTCTCGCCCCAGTCGTTGCAACAATAAACGCAGATTACGCAATGGCTGCATCAAGCGTCGATACATAAAAGCAAGCAATGCTGATAAAAATACACCTAGCAACAGCGATACCATCAATGCACCATCTCGCTCCAGCTGACTATCCCGATCAAGCTGCTGCAATAACTGATTCAACAGCAGATTCTCTCTTTGCTGCACCTGCTGCAATGCATGATCCAACACATACCCTTGCGCATTCTCAGGTTGTTGCAACTGCTGTCGCACCTGTTTATCCAGCAGCGGGCTATCGGCCAAAGTCAGCATTCCCTGACGCACATAATTTAATTGCTCATCAGGTACGCTGTTATGCAATACCAACCGATACTGCTCAACCAGATTCAACACACCCAGATGTAAACGCAGTGGCTCAATACGCTGCACAGCATGCTGACTGGAGGCTAGCAGCATACCCAGCGCCACCAGCACCACCAGCAACCATCCTAGCAACACCAGCCAGAAAGGCCTAGAAAAATAGCGCCACCACCATGCTACCGCCTGATTCATACCACCCTCAATTCAACATACTATCCCCCCAGTATAACCAGTGGAATGCAAAGATTTTGTCAAATCTCCAGCAATAAAAATCAAGCAAAAAGCGTGTTACAATCCGCCTCCTGCAAACGGCGAACCATCCATATCCAGGCCAGGGGGCAGCCCGAGAATAGGGATAGAAACGAAAATAGACACCGCATCACTTTGCTCACGGTGTGAACCGCCCGGGATAAGACACCCGGCTTAATGGCCTACTTAATTTTACAGCGCCGCACCAGGTATCCCCCAAACAAGGACGGGCACGACTCAATCAGCCTTTTATGGTAGTTATTCATCAAGCAATTTCTTGTACAATACGCCCTCATTTAAACGATACCGCCATGCTTGTGTTGTCACAGCCATGACGTTTTGTTTTATTAAGCAACTCGTAACAAAAGGAATTAAATATGGCTTTAGATCAAGTTAAAGCATTCTTAAACAAAATGCAGTCCGAACCCGCGCTTAAAAGTGAGGTATTGGCGTTATCCACCGCCGATGATGTCGCCCGTCTGGCATTAAAACTTGGCTTTGAGTTTTCAGGAGATGAATTATTAAGGATGTCAGGCCAAAAAGTGGGCAAGGTAACCGTCAGAAAAAATGATCTTCCAGGAGAATACAACTAGAATAGCAAGCTCAAGCGCTGCACCTTGAGCATCCTCCATCGTTACCGCAGCAAAGCAACGTCAGCCCCCCACCAACCGCATCACCCGTGGTGCCGCATACCTCATGAAATCCCTATAATTACACCCCTAAGACACCACAAAAAAGGGAGTCCGCGATGAAAATCACTTGTCTTGCCGTGCTCGGTACCAGCCTTGCTTTCCATCCCGCATTTGCCGAAACCAAAGCCGAACCTGACTAAAACCGGACGCCAGCAGGTACTCGCCCTGCCCCAACCATTGCCAGACCGGCTGCAGTGCCTGCTTTACCCGTTGCAGCGCCTGTTCAACGGTACCTTGCGCCGCCTGCGCCAATACCGGAATCTTGGCCGCCGGATTCAATGCCAGAAAAGCCTCGCTGCGCGTCTCCCCCTTGAACAGATCCAGCCAAGTCACCTCAAATTCAAAATCATATTCCTGCAACGCCCATAACACCCGCTAGGCACGCGACGCAAATGGATAGGCATATAACACAAATGCGTCCTGATTCATGGTTTTTCTCCCTTTATGACTAAAAATACGCTCTGTGTCTGCATGCTTTTCGTGCCCAAAACCCCAAGCTGTTGCGCCGCCGTACCACACATCATCACCGCCGGTGCAGACACTGAGCCTTCTAGCGCTGTAAATTAGCCACGCCATTAAGCTGGTGTCTTATCCCGGGCGGCTCACACCGCGAGCAAAGTGATGCTATGTCTATTTTTTCCCTTTTATGGTGATGCGTAGTGCAGATTGAGCCCAAAGAAAGTCACTCGCCTCAGCCCCCTCCCAAAGGAAGCAACTTCGTGTGCCCATACACGGCCAGGCAAGAGGTGAAGACTTATGCAATGCTGCACTAGTGCGCTATCATTAGCTAGCGCAATTTCACGCAAAGACTCAACAACGACACATTCCAAGTTTACGCCAAATACCAGCCGCCACCGCTTGCATGCTGTCCCGCCCGCTCCAACCACTTACCACCAAACATCACTCAGCCACCTATCATCTGCAGCACAACTGGCTTACCACCTTGAACAAAGCTCGCATCCGCGGTAAGTTAGCTACTGATTCCGTTTAGTAAAGCCTGCCTATCTATGTCTCCACCCCGCATTCCCGGCGTTAACCGGCATTGTCATTTAAAGCTCGGATTAGTCACATCAGGGTTTATGGTCATCGTACAGCATGCGCGGCGCTAGTCAGCCTTGGATCTACAGCCGCCGGCTGGATATGTGGTTTATTATCGGGCCGGCATTTTTAATCACCGGGCTGGTGCTGGCGCTGCAGGGCTGGTGGCAACAGCTGGAGACGATTCCGCCCTGGTTATGGCTGCTACTGATTCTGGGGGTAGATGTGACCCATGTTTACAGCACCCTGTATCGTACCTATCTGGATAAACAGGAAATGCAGCAACGGGCGGTGCTCTATCTACTAACCCCGCTGCTTGCCTGGCTGCTGGGTTACTGGTTGTATATCAGTGATGATGAACTGTTCTGGCGAGTGGTGGCTTATCTGGCGATCTTTCATTTTGTGCGTCAGCAATATGGCTTTATGATGATTTATGGTCGTAACGACCCACGTCATTATAAATGGCTGGATAAGCTGGCAATCTACGCCGCCACGGTGTATCCGTTAATCTACTGGCATTGCAACCGCCGCGATTTTTACTGGATGGCACCCGGCGATATTATTCAATTTGGCACCCCGTTACTCAATCAACTGGCATTGAGCAGCTATTGTCTGATTATGGCTGCGTATCTGCTCAAGGAGTTCACACTCTGGCGGCAGACTCGCCAGATTAACTGGCCACGTAATCTGATGCTGCTCGGCACTGCCATTTCCTGGATGGTAGGTATTGTGGTGCTCAACCATGATCTGGCCTTTACCGCGATCAATGTCATTGCACATGGCATTCCCTATATGGCCTTGATCTGGGTATATGGTCGCAATCAGGCTCAGCTGCAAGGTAGTAACAACAGCTGGTATTTCACCCATACCGCCAAGCTGTTTCAGCCGGCCTGGACAGGCTTATTCATCGGGATAATCTTTATGTTGGCCTATCTGGAAGAAAGCCTGTGGGATGCCTGGGTGTGGCAAGAAAGTCATTCGGTACTCCCACTGAGCTATATCGTGGATGGTATCAGCAACCCGGAGGTACTGGCCGGACTGGTGCCATTACTGGCGGTACCGCAGCTGACGCATTATGTACTGGATGCCTATATCTGGCGCCTGCAAACCCACGATACCCCCTGGAAACAAATTCTGTTTTTAAATGCTAAATAACATGCCCTAAATCCAGCCAAGCCGGAAAGTTTAACACACTATTTTTACAGTTATTTTTCAGTTACCCACAGAAGCTGTGGATAACTCTGTGAATAACGTGCCTGCGAAGACGCTAACTACCGATTAGCAAAGGAAAATTGTTAAACTGATCATTTTATAGGCACCCCAAAAATAACCATAACAATCAACAAACTAAAAAATAATAGCCATAATTATATAGACAAATAAGGCACATCCCTGGCAAGAGAGAATGGCTCATTTTGATGTGCATAACAATTATGGCGACTATTCGCCATTTTCAGCGTTTTAGCCTGCCCTCACCCGCCCTTTCGTCGCCGCCATAAAAACAATGCTGTTCCCTTAAAAACTTCAGGGGTATATTGTGAACATTATGCACCGCGGTCATTAGGGAGGACGATATGAAAACGCAGCCATGCCCGACATTTGCGATTTCCGGCAGCATTATCGACAGCAACAGCCAGCATGGAATCAGTGGCTTAAAAATTGAAGCCTGGGATAAAGACTTATTATGTGATGACATGATTGGCAGCAGCATTACCGACCAGCAGGGTAAATTTGAGATCGGCTTTGATCTGGATTATTTTCAGGAACTATTTGCCGACCAGCGGCCCGATGTATTTTTCAGAATCTTTCAACGCGGCAAGCTGATTCATAGCACCGAACATTCGGTCATCTGGAATATGGATAGCCATGGCCGACAGCTCACCATTCTGCTGACCTTACCCGACACCCAGCCACACAGCACCGCACGCACCTTACGAGGACGACTATCCCACAACTTACACAGCACACCCCTTGCCGGACTAACGGTCAGCATCATTGCTGACGACAGTGAACAGGTACTCGCCTCAACCCGCTCGGATAAGCACGGCAACTATTTACTCAGCTGGAGCGGACCGGACCAACTGAGCCTGCACATCCAAGGCCCGCAGGGCGAGGTGTATGCCACACATCCGCTGGCGCGTACCGCCAACATACTGAATCTGGCATTGAAAATTGAAAGCAGCCCCCCCGAGACGGCCGACTGGCGAGCATGCGCCAACTATCTGCGCCAACATAACCGGATGCAGTTACATCAACTGGTCACCACCCTCAGCGGCCCGGCACCTGCCAGCAGCTGGTCGACAGCCAGTGTCGCGCACATGTTACAGAGCCTGGAACTGGCCTTTCTAGACCCGGAACAACGGCTGCAACAATATGCGGGGCCACCGACATTTCAGCGCTTAAACAGCAGTGCTGCGCTGAGTTTATACCAGGAGCAACTCACGCCCTACCTGGATCAGCCAGCGGTCAAACAGGCATTGGATCAATTACGCGCCCGTTTAACCGTGTTCAACAATCTGCAGGAAGTCGATTGGATTATCTCACTGGAGGCCCTGGAACAAGGCAATGTTTCCCTGGCCGTTAATCAATTTGCCGGGCTGTATGACACGGTCAGCGCGGCCTCTCCCGACTTGGCGGATATGCTACAAATGCCGACCGAGCGCAGTCGTTACCGTGATTATTTATGTACCATTTTCACCGGCCCCAGCGGGGGCGAATCCTATCACAATCATCTGCAACGACTGAGCCAGCGCTTTCACCAGGACTTCACCACCCTGGACAGCGCCTCCCAGCCCATCAACCGGCTGCTGATTAGCATATTGAAAGAAATACTCACCGCCATGCCCGGACACGAGTATGGTTTCGGCATGCTGGCCAATTATATAGAGGCACAAGACGCGCGTAGTAACCGGGATTATCTGGATTATCTGATCTCGCTGACCCAACTGTCCGCCACCGAACTGGGGTTACGCTACCGCCTGGATTTTAACCAGCCCGACGGAGCAAGCGCCAGCCCGCTGGCACTGAATATTGGCACCCTGCAGCAATTTTTTCGCGATGGTTTTCAGTCCGTGGTCGACCCCATACCGATTATTCCGAACACACTGCAGGGCAAACCGCCATTCTTTCTCTATTATCAGGAATGGTTACGCCAGGCGCGTGTCTTTTTCCCGGAAAATTCGTTTAATTATCGCAATATTTTCATTCAGTTTCCCGATGCGGCAACACAACAGCTGGCCTATAACCGTATGCTGGGCAATGCCGCGGCACCCGCCAATTACTACACCCAAAATTATCATCAGGGCTGGCAATGGATGGCACAGCTGTTGTCATTACAGGACAGTCTGAGCCAGGCACATGAGTATTATCAACAGGCCGAATACGGACTGGCCTATCAGGCCTATCTACAAACCCGTGAGCAGGCCAAAGCCCTGCTGTTTTACCACGGCATGCCGCTGGCTTCCGATCAATGGCTGGAGGATGTCACCCTGGACGACTTTAGCAAGCATTATCTATCCAGCCTGAGCTACTATCAGCAAATGCTGATTACCGACACGGACAGCCTGAACGCATTCCTTAACACACCAGCACAGGTAGATCGCCAACAGGCCATCAGCTGGAGTGTGGATGGTAGAAATATTGATAACTGGCTAACCCAGCGCTGGGTGTACTTTTATCATCAACTGTTTCGTTGTTATCTGTATGAGCTGCCGCTGTGTCTGGGAGATTGCGCACTGGCCAGCGCTGATTTTCTGCTGGCCAGCCGGCACTACGCCAGCGTCAGTCAGTTTACCCCAGCCACCGCCCTGAGCGATGACAGCGGTTATCTCAGTCACGATAATCAACCCGCCTTGCGTCATGTACCGGTCCATCATCATCAACAAAGCGTGGCCATGTTTGATGATGGCGATATCCCCTATTCTGTCTACCAGGGCGAGAATACGAACGCTGGCTGGCTGGCCGAGGTCATCGCGCTGGGTATGGCCCACCTGCACCCAATGATACGCCGGGCCGCCGGATTACAGCATGGCAGCTGTCTGCTGCAGTGGGCCGACAGCTATTATCGGGCCGACGAGCCGGCCAGCATAGGCCGCGCCCGGGAATTATATAAAAGCTGTTTGATCCTGCATCACGCCCCGGTTGATATCAGCCCCCACTGGCCGGGACAGCCCAGCCTGATTCCTGTCTATCAGCCACATGCGGAAAACCCGGCACTGACCTCACAAAAGACTCACGCCAGACTGGCCTTCTATCAAATTAACGCCGGACTGAATTATTATGGCTACCATCCCGATATGGTACCGTTACTGCGTTATCAGACACTGGCCGCCAGCGCCCGGCGTTTTGCCGAGCATGCCAAAGCCGCCCAGCAGGATTTTTTACATTACACCGCCAATTTGGAAACCTTGCTGGAAGCCGCCCTGCGTGAAAGCCTGCTCACCGCCAATGCGCTGCATAAGGCACAACTGCTGGGCAACATCGCACAACAACAGATATCGCTGAGCAATCTCGCCATTGAACAGGCCGAACAACAGGTCGCCGCGGTGCGCAGCGCCATTCAGGCCAAACAACAGGAAATCGATGATGCCGACAGTCTGAGCTCACAATTTGGCGACTTTGCCCAAGGCTTTGTCGACGCGGTCAGCGACCCGGAAAAAGTCGCCGCGGGGGTTGCCAGCGGCAATATGGCAACCGGCTATGGCATGTTTTTATATGGCAGTTATACCAGCATGAGTGGTATGGCCGATGCGGCCAACAGCCGCAAGGCTCAGTTAAATGCCTTGAAATATCAGGCACTACCTGCCGCTCAGGCCATGGTCAAGGTACGCCAGACCGAAAAAAACATCGCCCAGCTGCAATATCAGCTGGCAGCCTCAGATGCCGAATTCGCGCAACAGCTCTCCGCCGCCATCCGCCATTTCCAACAGTACCGTCTGCTAAACAGCAGTCTCTGGGCCAGACTGGCCGCCGTCATGCGACGGGTAATGCGCCGCTACCTGGATCTGGGCGCACGTTATACCTGGCTGGCGGAACGTGCCTTGAGCTATCAGCTTAACCAGGAACTGCGCATCGTTAGGCTGGATTACTTCCCACAGTCACTGCAAGGCATTACCGGCGCTGATCTGCTGCAACTGGATCTGGCCGAACTGGAGGCACGCTATCTGGATCAACGCCGACAAAGCCTGATCATTCAGCAACACTATTCATTAGCCATGGATTTCCCACTGGCACTGGCCCAGCTGAAAAAAACCGGCCAATGCAGCTTCCGCACCGAGCAACAGCCCCTGCAACACGCCTATCCCGGCGCCTATGGTTATCGTATTCAACACCTCAGCCTGCAGCTTCAACAACTGGATAATCGCTCACCTCTACGCGGCTGGCTAAAAAACCCGGGCGTATCGCAGCTATCACAGGCCGATGGCAACAACCATACCTTATCTCGCGGCATGGAGGTAATGCCCATCTCAGCGCCAACAACCGCAACGCCGCCAGCAGCAGCGGATATGCTGTCACCGTTTGAAGGCTGCGGCATCAGCAGCAACTGGAGCCTGGAGCTCCCCCTCACCGCCAATCCTGGCGGGCTGCAACAATTACTGGATATTGTGATAACGGTACGACTGGAAGTCGCTTATTGCCACCGCCTTTACCAGCAACAGCTGGCCGCACCGCCCGAGCCGTTTCAACGGCAACTGCTGCTTTCGGCCCGCAAACTGCAGCCCGAAGCCTTGCAGCAACTGCAACAGGCCAATAGCAGCACACTGAACTTTGCCGTACAGCAACTCCCCCTGCCGGATAACGAAAACAACCGCCGGGTGAAAAACCTGCAACTGTTCCTGGCCGGGCGCGATTTACCCGCCATCCAGGCCACACTACAACCGGCCGAATTTACCAGTGCGATTAATCTGACGCTAGAACGGGGATATATCAACAGCAACCTTGGGCCTTTGGCCGGCAGCGCTCCAGCCTCCGTGCTCAACCCGCTACTGGATCAAATTGTCGACCAGAATTTTGCCGTCACCATTCATCCGGCCGACAATCCCAGTCTAGATTTCAGCCATATCAGCGATGTGATTTTAGGTATTGAATACCACGCCCATTATTAGCCAGCAATCTCACCCACCCGTTGTTAGGGTGGGTGAGATGATAGCCAGAAATGCGGCTTCACTTTTTCAACAGATATTAGGCCAGACTATAATTAACCGACTTTGCTTTTGCCGCAATTTCTGAAAATATTGAAAGTCCATCGCCTATCACATGACGAGCACTACATAGCAAGTTGAAATCTCGTAATAGCTCAACATTTAATCTCTCTTTGGTGACCGACTGTTGTGCCGCCGCCAGGGACTCGGGTGAGATTTCATGCGTACCCGATAGTTCCAGTGCTTCATTAAACGTATCCTCAATCAACTGCCCACAATCAAAGCGTTTAATCCAGGCTTCCGCTAAAGCCCGCATATCGGTTAATAGCAGCAATGGCCGCTGTGGGTTGTTTTTGCTCGCTTGTTGATATTTTTGGTATAAGAAATCAAGATAGCTCTCCTGCGTCGGAAATTGCTCATCAATTTTCTTGGCATGTGAAGCCAGGCGCACCTGACCACCGGCCCAGGACTTACTGCCGCCACGTAGGTGTACCACATCATATTGTCCTGCTTCCAGGCTGTTTTCCTCAAATGAGCGCACTAGAATTTTTTCCAACCAGGGTTGAGGCCGCATATGATTGAGATCCGTAAACCTGAACCCCCTGAAACCCACCCCGCCATAAACCACGACATCGGCATCATAATCCTCGATTTCTAAATTAATCACTTTGTGCAGATGTTGACCTATGGTTTCATGTCCCAATAACTTTTTGTACACCAATGAACGATGATCGGTGCGATGAAGTAAATAGCGCCACGCCTCCGGCTCAACACTCAATGTTGTACGATGTGCCTGATAATAAAGTTCAAACTCTTCGGGTCTAAAGGTCGGAATATCGACACAGCGAAAATAGTGATCAAAGCCTTCTCCGTCAGCATGACACCAGTCCTGATCGCGCCAATCGACCACCAGTATACGCCCGCTGGTTTTAGCATACGCAAAGGCTTGCAGCAGACACTGCAGGCGGTCTCCAAAACCCGCCGCACCTTTAAGTACGACAAAACGCAACGCAGAATGATTAATTTTTGTATTCATTTTTAACTCAGGCTGTGAAAATTAACCGCATGATTATCGGCTAAACATTTTGATGGCGCAACACAAGGTAAGCCAAGTCGAGGTAACGCCCTTACTAAACCCTCTAAGATTCAGTTTTTTACAAAAAATAATTTTTTCAACCCCGCTCTCCACGCCGCTCCGTTTCATAGTACAACCCGCTGATTTTTGCTTTACCATCTCGCTAACGGACAAGGAGCGCTGTATGAAAACCCAAACAAAAACCCCACCACCTATGCGCTGCCAGTGCTGCGCTGTAAAATTAACCACGCCATTAAGCATGGAGCGAAGTGATGCGGTGTCTATTTCTTCCTTTTTATGGTGATGCGTAGCGCAGATTGGGCCCAAAGAACGTCACCCGCCGCAGGCGAAATAAAAATCACCTCGTCGTATTATCGGTAGAATTAATGGCCTTGGATAATGGCGGCAAACCATGATCATCAAATGTCCCCCGACCGGCAGGGCCAAGAGTCATCCATATTATCCGCACTAAACATACGGAGAGAACATTCACCCGTAAAATTTTCAATAAACGGCCAAACACCGGTTTTCTGCCTGACAACCACCATTAAAGTCTGCGCATCATCAGCAACACATCCTGCGGCTGCCCGAATTTTTCACCTACGGCCGGCAACAGCCCGACACGCTGAAACCCCAATGAGGTATGCAACCTTACCGAACCTTGATTATGTTCGCCACCACCGATCACCGCTATCATGTTTTTTCGGCCTAACTGGGCACATTGCTCAATCAAATCCGACATCAAAGTCTTACCTATACCTCTCCCCTGATGGCCATGCCTCACATAAACACTGTTTTCTACCGTCGGTTGATACGCCTCGCGACCGTAATAGGTATGCGCATAGGCAAAACCCACGACCTCTTCATTGTCGTGTGCGACCAGATAAGGCAGCTGCTGACCGGCGACCACCTGTATTCGCGCTTGCATCTGCGAGACATCCGGTACTGAAATTTCAAACGTACCTACTCCATTTGCGACGTGATAGCGATATATTTCGGTGATACCGCGGGCATCGCTAGCCGACTTAATAACAGAAATCTTCATCATTCCTCCACAAGGTTTTGAGGCAAGGGCGCACACCCCGCTTTAGGGACAGCCAAAATAGTGTAGCACCTAACCGTTCATCGGCTATTTATTAACGTTGATACCACCCTGTATACACTGTAATAATTCGGTAATCATGCCGTAACAATGCATAACTAAAATTTATTGCATTGAACACCATAGCGCTAACTGTGTTTTATTATTGATGAGTTATTTTGCGAATGTGCTGTGGATTTTTATAAAGCTTAATTTTTATTTTGGGCTTTTAACGAATACATCTCAGCACCAGGAGCAAAGTAATGGGTACAGCAACAGTTATCAAGAGCATAGTCACCAGCACCAAAGCTGCGGCGGGGGGCACCAAAGCCGCCAGCGGTGCGATTATAGAAAACCCCGCATTATGGTATTCGGGGGGCAGTACTTTATTAGGCTTTGGCTCCACCGTTAACCGTAGTCTGCATCCCGAGTATTATGCCCAAAACCAAACCGGTGTCGTTGATCCGACCAGTGCCGCCAGTATGTGGCGACGTCTGGCTTCGGCCGGCAAACATGGCATTACCTTTGTGGATGGCGCGGCAACCGCATTCGGTGGTCTGTTGAATGATAGAACCAAATTTGTGGTTAAAAAGGTCGGAATTGGCGCTGATCTGACCAACCTGGGTTTACAAAGCGGCAACCTGACCAACCTGATACATCACTACGACAAAGCCACCAGCCAGGAATTTATTACCAGTGGACTGGCAACAGGGGCAACCATTTCCGCCAATCTGGGCAATGCACTGGAAGCTGGCCATCTACCAGGAGTTAAAGCACAAAAGCTGGCCTTTCAGATGGGTAATATCACCTTAAACAGCGTCTCCATTGTGCTAGATGACCCAACCATCTGGAAAGCGCTGGATATCGACAATCGCATACAAACAAGCATTCGTTACTGGGATAACAAACTGAATCAGGCCTCACACAGCCTCACCGAGGCGGTTAAAGAGGTTATAACAGATACCGCCGATGTTGGCGTAGCAGGCTATAAAAAAATCACCAACCCCGACAATTGGCTGGCACTTAAAGACGCTTATGATAAGCAAGCCCAGGAAAGTTTTGAGTTTTGGGGATCGAGTAGAGGTAAAGACTTACTGACTGAGGGCGGAGATAACGCTATAAAAAGCGCACAGGACATGCTTTCAATCATCCCATTGTTAGGTGATATGCTAAATGCACGGGAAGCAGGAAAAGGTTCTACACTACAAGAACAAGGTATCACTTTTTGGCAACTGCCCACGCTTTACCCGGACAAGGTAAAAACACCAGCACAACTCCCCACCCTGCTGGCAACACCCAAGATAGCGGTAATTTCTGACACCGCCAAACAAGCGGTCACAAATAACGATAGCCCTGCCATTGAGCGCACCTCCATCTCCGAACTCAAGCGCCATGGAGGCAACCCGGTGCAATCCAGCAATACAGATAACAACATGACCAGCAAACAGCCCACCGCTAACCCCAGTGAAAGCAACACCGTTGAACGTGCCTCAATCAGTGAGTTAAAACATCATGGCGGCCAGGTTCAATCGAGTCATTCCTCGAAGAGCAATGACACCACACCGCAACGCAGCGATAGCGGCACCGATAACCAATATATCGTTCAGCAAGGCGACACCTTGTCGGATATTGCCCAACAACATGGATCAAACTACCAGACATTGGCAACACTGAACAATCTGGCCGAGCCTTACACCATTTATCCCAGCCAAAAGCTGGAGCTGGCATCCAATAGCTATACCGTACAAGCGGGAGACACCTTGTCTGAGATCGCGAGACAACACAATCTCACTACCGACAAGTTAACCCAGATCAACAACCTTCAGCACTCAGACACAATATTTAGTGGTCAACAACTACGCTTATCGGCAGAGCAAACATCAACCACCGCTCCGCTGCCCACACAACCCAGCGCGCAAAACCTGCCCGATCTCGGTGACATATTATCTAATGACAGCAGCCTGGACAGTTTGCTGGCCGACAGCACAAACAGCCTCCTGCCAGTCGCCAATAGCAATTCCATGACAGTTTCACAGCTGAATGTATTGCAGACACTGGGAAATGCATTGACTCCACAGGGCACAGAGCTGATTTGATAAACCATAAGCGATATTAATGTGAAAAATTATGGCACTAACGTTAGCATTACTAACCGTCAGCTAAAAGTCGGTAAGCTTTTCGGCGGGTAAGCGTCAGCACAAAGACCTCCCCCCTCGGCAAAACCCGCAGTTATTCCCCCTACCGACGGGTTTTGCTTTTCTATCATCGCGAGAGCACTATCCACTGCGGTAGCGTGATAAAAACAAAGTGATTACACGCCATCCGGACGACCTTCGCTTCAAGCTTTCAATCTCATTTCAAGCCAGGCTTAATCGTGATAACCGCCATCTCATTGCGCGTGCCCAGTCTAAGATTTGGCCCCCATAGCCCTACCCCATCACTGGTGTAAAGCGTGAAGTCCTCTAGCTTCACCAACCCTTGAGGAAATTCGTAGATCCATTTTACGATCAGTGTAGCAGGGAAAATCTGTCCGCCATGGGTATGTCCGCTTAGCATTAAATCGACACCCTGCGCTTTAGCATCCCGCACGCCTACCGGTCTATGGTAAAGCAGGATATTGAATTTTTCGTATTGAACCAGAGAGCCTTGTTGCAACTGTTCTGCAATATGTTGCTTATCTCGCTTGTCATCTATTCCAATAATATTCAACTCACCAAACTGCGCCCTTTGGCTACGCAGGATGATATGGCGTTGGGCGTAGAGTATCGAGAGGATACGCTCATGGTCGTGGTAAAACTCGTGATTGCCCAGGCTGAAAAAGGTGGGCGGATTTTGATAAGCAATGGGAGCCAGCTGTTCTGCTGCATAGGTAGCACTGTCCACCTGGTCACCGGTATTAACAATCAAATCTACGTCATATTGTTTAATCGCTCGGGCCATGGTTTCCCCAATTTTACGCACATGATCGGGGGATACCGAACCCAACTGTACATCGGTGATATGTAACAAATTGTAAGTCTGGCTGACTTTGTCACTATATAGCGTAATGTGCTCAACCGCGATATCCCGCTGAAACTGTAGATAAGCAAAGCCGGTTAATACAAAGGAAAAGACCAACACCGATATGCCCGTTTGTTTCTTATAACGTTGATAGCTTTCCCAGATTTTGATTGGGCCCAAGCAACGGCTTATAAATAGCACCAGATCCAGTAGCAACAGCCAGGGAAGAAATAACGCCAGCCAACCAATTTCATTAAATACCAGACGGGATAACCAAGCCAGCTGAGGGATATCAGCAACACGAGACAGATACGCCATACCCAAAATCGCGATGGTCAGTAGCAAAGAAACCAGCAATCCGATGCGCTTCCTCACAGAGAACATCTGCAAAACGCGAACGGTAAGGTAGCCGTGTAATAGCCAGAGTGTGGCAAAGAAAGCGAGGGTAAATAAGATGGCTTGTTGTGTCATGGGCTTAAGTATAACGTGTAGGCATTGCCAATGCCTCGTAGCCCGGCATGTAGCGACGAAGGAGCAAAATCCGGGGAAAGCGTAGTACCTCGTTCCCGGATTTCGTTACACTCCATCCGGGCTACACTTTATATCTGGCAAGGCATAATTTGCGCGATATAGTCACTCTACATAAGCAAATCATAACGCAGCTAGGTGAAAAATACGGCCAGCCCTCCGGGTTATGTCATAAAAATCAGATTGATACACGCATCTAACCCAACCTAGCTAATTGATGTTTTTCAAAGTTCCCGATATTCTTTACTTCTACCAGATAAGTTTAGTAAACGCTAACCCTCATACGGTCTTGTGATAGCATTTCTCGAAATCAAATCAAACGCTCAAGGAATCAAATGGAAAAGCCACTCAGCCACAATGATGATGCCGAAATAGACGATGCGTTTGAGCAAACGGCATTTATTGAAGAAATTTGTCGGCAAATCAAATCCTGCTCACCACCCAAAGGCATTGCTGTGAATGGCTATTGGGGAACCGGAAAAACCAGCACCTTACTCAAGCTGCATTTTCATCTGACCAACAAGCTTCCCCACCAAGAATCCTCTAACGATGCAACGACGGCACTAGCATATGATACAAATATTGTGCCGATATGGTTTGAGGCATGGCGTTATCAACATGAATCAGCCCCCATCGTTGCGTTGCTGCATGAAATTCGCGCCCAACTCAGCACATTGCAGAAAATGACCGAGCAAGCAAAAAAGCTCCTATCGGTCAGCATGATTGGATCACTTTCCGTCATTGATAGCGTGATAAAAACCGCTTCGGCAGGAATTGCAGAAACCCAATTGGGCAAAATCCACGATATCGGTGTTGCCTACGAAAATGCTCACTACCAAACGCGGCTACCCAGCAAACCGATTAATCAACTCTTACAAGAATCCATCCAGGAAATTATCGGCAAAGACAAACGACTGGTCATTTTTATTGATGATCTGGATCGCTGTGAGCCAGAAACCGCGTATCGCTTATTAGAAGGTATTAAGGTCTATCTTAATCTCAAAAACTGCGTAGTCGTGTTTGCCATGGATCAACGCCAAATTGAGCGTGCATTTGCCAAATTGGCCGGAGCAGATAATACACAAGCCGGTAACAATGGCCATTTTGCCCGTGAATATTTAGAAAAAATCTGCCAGGATATTTTTTATATCCCACTGCCTGATTGCACCAGAAAAGCCAACTACCTGAAGCAGTTGATTGAGCAGCTGGAAATTGGAAATAGCAAAAATACCGATCATATGTTCAGTGCTGACAACATTGTCCAACAAGCAAAAGCATTTGATTGCCTACCCGCCAATCCCAGAAAAATCAAAATGTTATCCAATCGTTTGGCTTATATACTGCGTCGGTTAAATAAACAGAACAATGCCCACTTTACCCAATCATTAGGAACAGATAAAAACAATCAGCTGTTATTAACGGTAGCCATACTCTATTGCTTTCACCACTGTGTGTATGAACAATTAGAAAAAGAACCGGAATATATTCTGACAATTATTCAGTTTGGCACATCAGATATCGATACCACAACGCGCACAGAAACTTCGAAATTCAAACCCATGGAAGGTATTATTCCATCAATATCGGCAAACAGTGAGCTACCGGTTAACCCCAATGATAGCCATGTATTCAGACTGCACAGACTTATGGCAGAATTTAACAACACTAACAGTCCCATCACCCCTAACGACATCCAGCCTTTTCTCGGATTATGAAATACACACACACCGATTTTCCCAGCCTGCCACAACCACAAGCCGCAGATAAAAGCCAATTTATAGATGTTGCCAACCAACGGCCATTGGTTGCGTATTACCATCAAGTGTTTAGTCAGTTTGCCTTCGCCAATAATTTTGGCCTGGCATTAGACGATGAAGATAGCGGTGCTGGAACTCAAAAAAAAGTGTTATTAAACGATTTATTTGTACCGCTTAACCTGACCCAACAGCACATCAGCCCAGACTATTTGATTGAGAAAGAACAACAAAATAAGAAAGCCTTAGCCAGCTTCACGATTCAACAACAACTACAGCAACATCAATGGCTGTTTATTTTAGGGGATCCCGGCACGGGAAAATCGACCTTAATGAGCTGGTTGATGCTGGCACTCACCACCAGCGGTCAAAATCATTTAAAAAATGCACTGGGCAAGGTTGTGCCATTTGCCTTGATTTTACGAGAAATGGATTTATCCCAAATTAACAGCTGGGATGACTTATGGCAAAGCTTTCTCGATAGTCGCTCAGCCACCACCCAATCGCTGAATGAAAATCCCGCGTTATGCAAACAATTGTTTGCATGCGGCCAAAGTTTGTTTTTAATCGATGGACTGGACGAAGTCTCCAGCCCACGCACCCGCGATCGTTTGGCACAAGCGGTACGTGAAGGCATGGCCCGCTATCCACACAGCCGCTTTGTGATAACCTCACGCATCATGGGGTTTTCACAACTCGAATGGTTTGGCCTGTTGCCAGAAACCAAACCGCAAGCAGCGTCAGAAGACGTTTTAGCGGTATCTGAAAAAAGCATTGAAGCGGAAAACCTGCTACCGATTAACTATCTATCCCCATTAAATACCCACCAACAAAGCCTGTTCGTTAATAACTGGTATCAACAATATGTCGTCGATAGCAGCAGTCATGCGCAACGTATTCGCGACTTATTGGCACGCTTGCAGCGTAATGATGGTTTAGGTCAACTGGCACGCGTACCCGTCTTGCTTAATATGATCTGCTTTATTCACGCCCGTCGTAACCGTTTACCCGATGGGCGTGCCGAACTCTATCAGCGCATTGCCGAAACCTATCTTACCGCCCTAGATCAAGCGCGGGGCGTACAATTTAAAGATAGAGAGCTAGGGGTTGATTATCTGGATTTATGTGAATGGCTGGGCAATCTCGCATTCACCATGCAACAACGTCGCGGCCTGCAAACACAAAGCGAACCCGAAGAAAAGCCCGAAGAAAAGAACGAGCAACAGCTGTTAGTACCCGAACAGGAAATTAAGCAATTATTAACCGCTGGCTTGCACGAAAAAGGCATTGACGATAGCGATGTTAATGCTGAAGTTGAACACATTCTGGATTACATAAAACAGCGTAGCGGACTATTAGTGCCTCGTGGCATATTTAACGGTGAAGAACACTATTCATTCAGCCACTTATCCTTTCAAGAATATTTTGCCGCCTATCATCTGAGCAATCTACTGCAATCGCCGTTTATGGATGAACAAGATTGGCAACAACTGCATGACTCTAAAGCCCAAACCGTCTGGCATGAGACACTGATTCTATTATTCGAGCAGATTACTCATAGCCGCATGGTTGACCACCTGGCAAACAAGCTTTTTGGGGCACTCCCCCCAGAAGAGGCCGAATTAGAAAGCTGGAGCCTGCTTTGCCAAATCGTCATGGACAGCGCCATCCGTTTCGGCAAAACAGAGCGCGCCAAACTGGTTAATCAAGCTTGCAAGTACAGCCAGAAACTCAGCATCCGTGAAATATTCGGTAACTTCAAAGCAACAAATACAATTTTTAACGCTTTGTGGTGTCACGACTTCAATGCCAGGGACACTTTATTAGACCTCGCCAAGTCCAGCCAACGTTTAACCTTGAGTGGCAATAAAATAAATGACATTTCCCTTTTACACAAGCTGACTCAATTACAAACACTTAATTTAAGCGACACCCAAGTCAGTGAGCTAACGCCCTTACGCGAACTAACTCAACTGCAAACGCTTAATTTAAGCGGCACCCAAGTCAGCAACCTAACGCCCTTACGCGAACTAACTCAACTGCAAACGCTGAATTTAAGCGGCACCCAAGTCAGCAACCTAACGCCCTTACGCGAACTAACTCAACTGCAAACGCTGAATTTAAGCGGCACCCAAGTCAACAACCTAACGCCCTTACGCGAACTAACTCAACTGCAAACGCTTAATTTAATAGAAATTCAAGTCAGTGATCTAACCCCCTTACGCGAACTGACTCAACTGCAAATACTTGATTTAAACCATACCCAAGTCAGTGATCTAACCCCCTTACGCGAACTGACTCAACTGCAAATACTTGATTTAAACCATACCCAAGTCAATGAGCTAACGCCCTTACGCGAACTGACTCAACTGCAAGAACTTGATTTAAGCGGCACCCAAGTCAGAAATCTAACCCCCTTACGCGAACTGATTCATCTGCAAAGACTTGATTTAAACCAAACCCAAGTCAGTGATCTAACGCCCTTACGCGAACTGACTCAACTACAAATACTTATTTTAAACCACACCCAAGTCAGTGACTTAACCCCCTTACGCGAACTGACTCAACTGCGAGGACTTGATTTAAGCCAAACCCAAGTCAGTGATCTAACGCCCTTACGCGCACTGACTCAACTACAAATACTTATTTTAAACCACACCCAAGTCAGTGACTTAACCCCCTTACGTAAGCTGACTCAACTTCAATGGCTTTATTTAAGCCACACCCAAGTCAGTGACTTAACCCCCTTACGTAAGCTGACTCAACTTCAATGGCTTTATTTAAGCCACACCCAAGTCAGTGACTTAACCCCCTTAAATGGTCTAGCTCAGTTGCAACTCATCACTTAACAGCAATAAAAAACGGGCTCTCGCCCGCGTTGTTGTTGCTTACCTGCCAGTCATTGTTAAATTCCTCTTTTTCTTCCAGCCATTCATCATAGGCATCATAGGTCGCCTGTCGGGCTTTTACCCGCAGGCCAGTTTTCGATTTTGTGTGCGCGCCGCCCTTGCGTAGCAATGGTGACATGGCTACCGGGTTACGTACCTTAGGTTTTGTTGGCATGGTTTTCTCCTTTTTGCCGGTTAACTATCTGGTGCGCATAGCGCACCCTACAAACAATTGTTATCGGGCGGTTTAGCATCATCCCTTCACACAGACCACTTGCTTCAGGGTATGCACCACCTCGACCAAATCCTGCTGATTGGCCATCACTTGGGTTATATCTTTATACGCACCCGGGGCTTCGTCAATCACGCCTTTGTCCTTACGGCATTCCACCCCCTGGGTCTGTTGTTCCAGGTCTTGTTCACGAAAATGACGTTTGGCCTGAGTGCGACTCATTTTGCGACCGGCGCCATGAGAGCATGAGCAGAATGATTGCGGATTTCCTTTGCCACGCACGATAAACGACTGCGCGCCCATACTGCCGGGAATAATGCCCAGCTCTCCTTCACCAGCACGAATCGCCCCTTTACGGGTGATAAACACGTTTTCACCAAAGTGTATTTCTTGAGTCACATAGTTGTGATGACAGTTAATGGCTTCTTTAGTGATGCCAAATTTAGGCAGTTTTTTGGTCAATGCCTCTACAATCAAGCGCATCATTTCGCGGCGATTAATCATCGCATAATCCTGCGCCCAATCCACTGCCTTTACATAGTCATCAAAGTGATCCGCACCCTCGGAAAAATAGGCCAGGTCTTTGTCGGGTAAATTCGCCAGATGACGGCCCATATCTTTTTGTGCCAGGGCAATAAAATACTGGCCTATGCTATTGCCGATACCGCGACTACCGGAATGCAGCATCAGCCAGACATCTTGATTTTCATCCAGACATAGTTCGATAAAATGGTTGCCGCCACCTAAGGTACCGAGCTGACGCACCCAGGTTTGGTAAGGTTTTCGATTACGTGCCAGCTTAGGATGTTTGGCGATAATCTGCTCTAAACCGCCAGTTAGCGCGGTAATGGTCGAACGCTTGGCCATATCCTGCTTATGCATTTCAAAGCCGACCGGAATCGCGGCTTCGATTGCCAACCGTAAACCGCGCAGATTGTCCGGTAGGTCTTTGGCCTTGATCGATAGTCGCACGGCATTCATCCCGCAGCCGATATCCACACCCACCGCCGCCGGAATAATCGCGCCCTTGGTGGGAATTACCGAGCCTACGGTAGCGCCCTTACCCAGATGCACATCCGGCATGGCGGCAATATGGCTGTGAATAAACGGCAATTGCGATAAGTTATATAACTGCTGCATTGCCTCGGGTTCTACCTCATCGGTATAAATTTTGACCGGCACCCGGCCCTTGCTAATAATTTTTTGAATACTCATTTTTCTTGTTCACTTTCTTGTAAAACGTCTGCGGCACTTAGCTCAAATCGGAGCGCTGGCACCTTACGACGTTGTACGGCATGCGCTATTTCTGAACGCAAAAATCCTTGCAACTGTTGTAAGCGGGACAACACGTCTGAGTGCTGGGCCCACATTGCCGCTGGCAATTGCACAGCCACATTCAAGCCTGCACCTCTTGGCTCTGCGGCAACCGCCATAATCACTATTTGCTGAAGCAATGGATCATGGATTTCTGCTTGCAGAACCTGTGCCAATATACGTTGTACGTTTTTCGCTAATTGCTCATTTTTACCGCTACGCGAGGTTTGCGCTTGATATCGCCTGGCTAAAACGCGCGGGTCTATACCATCCTGTTCCGGATCAAACTCCGCACACAGGCTGTCGATCACGGCGGATCGTTGTGTTGATTTATTCAAGATTAACTCCTGTACACACGCAGGTCAGAAATCGATGCGCAAAGCATAAGACGATCGCTGGCCTTCGACTAAAGTCGAACCTACGGTTGTATTTGTTTAAAAATTAAAACAGGAGCCCGGCCATGTCGGCCAGATAAAGATTACCTAGCGGTAAATGACACGAGGCTCATGACTGCTTGTAAGTGATTCATTCATAGCCTCCTTTCGTGATTATTTATGACGTGATTGCGCGGCAACCACAAGATGGGGCGCGATTTTACCCGGCAAAATACGTTTGTCAAGCAAATGACTCTTTTTGTCACCACTAACGCCCCCAGCTTTGCATATTTTTACACTTGCTTAACCGCAGTTCACATATAGCTGTTGCATACTTCCTCCAACACACAGACATCATCAGCCTTTCATCGGAGATTATTATGCCCAGCACACACCACAAACTGATTAGCGCTATCTTATCCGGCAGTTTGCTAGTCACCGGTTGCGGAGCTGGCGACGATCAAACGGCCGATAGCCACAGCTCGACCGACAATGCGATTACCAGCGTGGCCATTGATGGCAGTGTGACCAAAGGGCCGGTCGATAATGCACAGGTAACAATTTATCAAATGCAGGAAAACGGCGCACGCGGCCCTAAAGTCGCCGGCCCGTTCACCACCGATGATCAAGGCTATTGGCAAGGTAGCCTGCCAGCCAATGCTCAGGGGCCATTTCTGACGGTAGCGACCGGCGGCAGCTATATTGATGAAGCCACAAACGAAACCGTCAAACTGGAGGCGGAAGATGAACTGGTTGGCGTCATAGAAAATCTGCACGGACCTAAAGTCATCGCTGCCATCACCCCTTACACCCACGCCATTGCACTGGCGGCCCAACACCAGGCGCGGCAAAGCCGCAATGCCGGGCAAAGTGTGCAGCAGTTAGTACGCGCCACCACACAACAACTGGGCTTTAACCCCACCGCCACGCTGCCCCCCAATCCATTAAACCTGCCCGCACGGGTCACGCCGGCCCAACGGCAATATGCCTCCATGCTGGGAGGGTTTGCCTCATTGGGCCAGGAGCCGCTGTTTCGTAACACGCTACCGGGAGTTAACCGTTTCCAGCTGATGCAGGCCTTATCCCAGGATATCAGCGATGGCCGACTGGATGGCAAACAGCTCTCCGGCGCGCCCATTCGTTTACGCCATCAACAGCACCGTCTGGCACTGCCGGCATTGGGCGGCGGACTGCAAAAACTCAACAGTCATGTGAATCACTTTATTGGCCAGCATCCCCAAGCCTATCAGCATGTAACCTCCCCCCGCCAACTGCCAAATTTATTTAACCCTCCCGCTGATCAAGGCAATACTCAGCCCACGGATAATGGCACCCCTAGCGGTGAGAACATAGACTATATTGAACCATCGGCCGAGCATATAGATACCCATAAACTGCAGATCACCTTTGATCTGCATCCCGACCCCTACCCCTCATTGGCACCTAAACAAACGGTTTACCAAAACGATCTGAACGGCGCCAAATGGCTGGTTGACTATGCCGATCAATATGGTGCCAAAATTTCCTATCTTTCTCCTGGAGAATGGATGGAACTGTGTAATCAAGATGCCGAAAACTGTGACCCGGTATTAAAAAATTTATACCGCAGCGGCAAAATGCTAGGCACCCACTCGCATACCGAATACCGGGCCGGCCCCGGCAACTGGATTTCCTATCAACAGACCGGTGCCGATGGCGAACTGGTCTGGAGCACCACCAAAGCCCCCATTGATCAGGCGATTCGACGGCTGTTTGGCGAATCATTTGATACCAGCCTGGTGAATAACACCGCCGGCACCCATTATTCACCGGATGGCCGTACCAGCGGCATTCAAGGTCTGCTGAAAAAATACCAGTTTGCGGGCTATGAAGGTGGCCCGGATCAGGAGCTGGCGAAATATTTCGGTCATATCCCCTTCAATCCATATCGTCCCTATGCATGTGACTTATGTGAAAACCTGAATCCACAACAGGCACATGCGGTACTGGTACCACAATCTCAGGTGATAGGCTCGGTAGGCCCACACAAGAATATATTTCAGGACGGTTCGGCACCGCGCAAGAAAATTGAAATTCTGCTGGCCATCATCAATCAACAGCATAGCCGGCTCAGTGGTGCTACCCCCAAAATCTGGAGTTATGGCTGGGGACTGCATGCCCACGAGGCCGCGGATAAACAAGGTGCCAACCGTGCCGCAATACAACAACTGCTGCCCTGGATCAAGCAATATCTGGTCGATCAGGGACTGGCACAATTTGCAGCCATACCCGATGTGCGCACCGCCTATCTGCAGTGGGAGCAACAACATCCCGC
Source organism: uncultured beta proteobacterium (assembly GCA_942490555.1). Classification (GTDB taxonomy): domain Bacteria; phylum Pseudomonadota; class Gammaproteobacteria; order Burkholderiales; family Gallionellaceae; genus Gallionella. The sequence continues at coordinate 97,269 of CALNXP010000003.1, forward strand.
CACCTCCTCGTTTACTTACCCGGCCCAACGCACCGACTATCAGCAATACCCCTATCTGGCCGACGCCAACAAGCTGCTCAGATATGCCCGCCATACCGACACACAAAACGTGCAAGGCCATAGCGTGCATCAGTTTGAAGCACAGTTTACCGAGTTAACCACGGGGCGCACTTCCGGTGGCACATACCCTGGCGCCATCATCATTCCCAACAACGATCAAGCAGCAACCCTGGATTTATCCGCCCTGTTTGGCGACACCCGGCTGGCACTGTATCGCTTTGGCCAACAGCCGGATCATCTTATCGTGGCCGCAAATGCCGTACCCGTTAGCCAGGCACCCATGATTCTTTGTCAACCGGACGATTGCGAGGCCATGATAGCGCTGAACCCATAGTTAATCGGCTACCGGGCAGGCGCCACAACGCCTGTCGTTACAGATAGGCCATCCCGCCGGGCACCATTTAGCAAAAATAACAAGCCACAGGACTGGCCGAATTTCTCGTCTGGCGGCGTTATGATTCGCTTATATAGCCCGGCTATAGCGCAATCGTCATACCTTTCGGATAAAAGTCTGGCCCAGCAAAGAGAGTCAACCTTACGTCAACACAGTCTGGCCCGGCCTGAGCGGCGAACTTTGACCGACCAAACGGCAAAACAGCGGGCACCATACTGCGGTATCATCACTGTCATATCACGGTAACATTGAAACGTTCAGCAGATTAGAGATATCTGCGGGGGTGTACTCCCCGCACCTTAGAATACCGGTAGGTCATACCGTACCCAGTAACATTTAAAGCTGACATCAATGCTCACCGCATCAGGCTCAGGTAAACCGCCCATGAAATTGCTCAACACCGACCATTCACACTTGCGAAGCCGATTATTCCTAGGGCTGCTGTGCTTTGTTATTTACTATCTGCTGCTGAACCATATTCATCTGCTCTATAAGATCTATTACCGCTGGGCGGCCGCTGGCGATCTGAGCGATGCGCTGGGCAATATGCTGAGTTTCAGCTTACAGGGCATAAGCTGGTTGCTATTAGTCGTCTGGCTGCCTAAAGCCTGGTTTCGTGTCGCCCTGGTCATCGTCGGCATTTCAGCGCTGACCAATCTATGTTATCAACAGATTCTGCAAGGCTATATAGACGGCAAGATCATGGCCTGGATGCTCAGCGAAACCCGTCAGCTTCTACCCGCGCTGGACCAGTTCGCCCCAGCTTTTGCCATGGCCACAGGCAAAACCCTGGTTCTGCTCGCTTGCCTGTGGCTCTCACGCCATTTGCTACGTCCCTTAGTGGTCCGTCAGGAATGGCAGCCCCCGGCACCGTATCTAACCTTACCCCTGTTTGCCATTACCCTGGCCCTGCTGCCGGGTATACTGCTGCAACAAATCAAATCCCCCGTTGGCAATGAAATCAATATCTATCCACTGGCGCTGAACGCGCTGACCATCAGCCACCCCCAGCGGCAGAGCATAACGGTTTCCCCTACCCAGCCGGCCATGGCCAACAAAATACTCTGGCTGATGGATGAAAGCATCTCTTACCAGGGCGCGCAACAGGTGCTGCCACAACAACTGGCCAATTATTCCGCCATTGACTTTGGCAATGCGCATGCTATCTCCAACTGCAGCTCCACCTCCAATGCCGCCTTACGCTGGGGAGTGAATGTACATACAATTCATTCACAGACCGATTTACGCCTCACCCCCACCATCTGGGCCTATGCCAGACAAGCCGGCTATCACACCCAGTTACTGGACGGACAAGTCAGCAGCGCACCACAAAACCTGATCTGGGAACCGGAGCTAACGCTGATCGACCAATTCGTCCCAGCCAGTCAGGGCATTGATACCGACCGCCAACTGGCACAACAACTGAATCAACAACTTAAACAGCCTGGAAAGACCTTTATTATGGCGGTGTTGCGCGGTGCCCATTATGCTTATGAAAGCAACTACCCCCAGGGGTTCGTCGCCGACGATGCCGATATATGGCAACGCTACCTGGGCGCCATTCGTTATTCCAAACGTGATTTTTTTGCTACCCTGCTCAACGACATAGACCCTGATTCGGTAGCGGTATTTTATACCTCGGATCACGGCCAGAACCTGACCGAAGGCGCGGTGCCGCACTGCACCTTGCAGGCGGTGGCCGATGAATATTCGGTACCACTATGGGCCGTACTGTCGCCACAAATGATTTCAGCACTGCAAATCCACACCGAGCAAACCTTTACCCAACGCAGCCACAGCCAGATATTCCCCAGCACTCTGTTGTTAATGGGCTATCAGCGCCACTATGCCGAGACCCACTATGACCAGCTGCTAAACCAGCCCACCGCCCGCTTAACCCGGTTGGGACATGGCATAGTTCCGGATGAACAAGGTAATATTGATTTGCTGGAAGCCCGCCCTATCGATTAGCTTACGCTTACCCGCACAGTCACGACAGCCTGCCGGAGGTGACACGATTTCCCAAGGCTTCAGTCTCTATCAGAAAAGCTTAAAGTCTATACCGCACCGGGCTCTTAACTGATGTTGCGCAGCGCCGGGCTTGATCGAGCAACAACTGAAGGCCAACGGCCACGATATCAGAGACCGCCTTTCTTTAGTGACTTGCTTTGGTGGCACAAATAACGGTTCTGTCGGATTAAGGGTCCTCATCTGAGGATTTAGTTTATGCTAAAGGCATGTTAACTGAAAACAGTAGAGAATAATATGTTGGATCTTTCAGGCATGCGCTTTCCAAAAGAAATTATTTTAGTTTGCATCCGCTGGTATGCGGCGTATGCGTTGAGCTATCGCAACCTGGAAGAGATGATGCAAGAGCGAGGCGTATCAGTAGATCATTCAACCGTGAACCGTTGGGTATTCTGTTTCCTACCCAAGCTAGAAAAAATCTTCCGAAAGAAGCACAAGAAATCGGTCGCTACCTGCTGGCAATTTGATGAGACTTATATCAAGGTTAACGGTAAGTGGACGATTTATATCGAGTCGTTGATAAAGAAGGTAACACGGTCGACTTTCTGCTGAGAGCCAAGCGGAATAAGGCGGCAGCGCTGAAGTTTCTTAAAAAGGCCATGCGCCAAAACGATGAACCAGAGAAAGTGACAATGGACAAAAGTGGTTCCAATAAAGCCGCAATGGACACGATCAATAAAGGTCGTGAAGACCCTATCGAGATTCGTCAAAGCAAGTATCTCAACAACATTGTTGAGCAACATTACCGAGCGGTGAAACGGATTGCGCAGCCTATGCTCGGATTTAAATCCTTTCGATCCGCCAGCAATACGCTGGCAGGAATTGAGCTTATGCACATGATTAAAAAAGGTCAGATGAATGTTCCGGAAGGTGATAATCGCACCTGCGCGGAGCAATTTTATTCGCTCGCAGGATAATTGTATCTAGCGCCACTGCGCGCTTAAAATATTAAGGAAAAAACGGGCTTTGCTCGGCAATGCGACAAAACCCACTAGTCAAAGCCTAACCTCCTCCGCTCTAGCCCAGGTCTTCACCCATAGAGCGGCCCTTCCTAACATTTAAGCTGCCACCAAAGTATGCGCATGCTCCAGCTTTTCACTTAACGCATCGTTATGCTCTGCTTGCCAAATATCGTTAAGCAGTTGCAAGTTAAGCCAAAAATCAGGCGTTGTACCCAGAACCTTTGCAAGCAAGTAAGCGGTTTCTGCGGTCACATTACGCTTATTGACGCACAGCTCATTAACCGTTTTACGACCAACACCCATTGCTTTAGCCAACTTACCTTGTGATATGGCTAGCGGCTCTAAAAACTCTTCTTTCAGCATATCTCCTACGCTAGTAGGTTGATGAGCTGGTATTCTTAATGAATTAAACATAATGCACCTCTATCGATAAGTATGCGGGTCAAGATATAGATCATCTGCCTTACCAGCATCCCATTTGAATATTAGACGGTACTGTCTATTAACGCGGATTGAACACCAATCCTTCAGTCTACCTTCCAAATGTTCAAACCGATTGCCTGGTGGAATTCTCAAGTCCTGCTCACCGCAGGAAGCATGGATAATATCCAACTTTCGTTTTAAGGCTCCTTCAATCGTACTGGGTATATTGGTAGATTGAACTCCACCAAAATAATAATTCTCCAGCCATTGATCCCGAAATGTATTAATCATAGTAAATTGTAACCTATATCGATACAGGTTACAACACCACTAGTGACATGTCACGCCTAGCTGTTTTGGGGGGGCAGAACAAACTGTGTTCTGGTCTAATGAAACAAGGCACCTTTTCACAAAAGGAAATATTAACTCAAATTTTATCCATTTTCGCGCCCGTGAAAATTTTAGTTACTATGCAAATAAGTGCTTTAGCCTAGTCCACAATAGCATCCTGTGTACCTAGACCAGAACAAAAGTGACGATGGACAAAAGTGGTGCGACGTGGCTATCCGGGAGGCCCGGACCACTTCCGCCATCAAGTTAGCCGTTATCGTCCGCGCAAAGTACCCGAAGCCTATTTGCGGTTAACAACCTTGCCCGGAGAACAAGCCCAGGTGGACTGGGGCCACTTTGGTCATATCACCATTAGCTGTGGCACGCGGTAACGAGAAAGGCCGGGTTGAGCGCTGTATTCGCTATATCCGTGAGAACTTCTTTGCCGAGCGTGAATACCGTGATCTGGATGACTTAAACCGTCAGGCACTGGACTGGTGTCAAGGGACCGCTTCAGATCGCCCCTGCCCGGAAGATAAACAGCATACCGTACAACACGCCTTTGAGGCCGAGCAGGATAAGTTACTGCCGTTACCGGATCATGCCTTTGAAACCGATGAACAACGTGAAGTCCGTATTGGTAAAACCGACATTGATCAGCCCCTGAACGAAGAATTTTGATTTTCCCCCAGCCTTCCAATTTTTATCTGATTTCCAGTAAAATCCCGCCATAAAAAATATGGGAATACATATGAAAATCAGTGTAAAGCGGCTGGATCATCATGGCATTGTCGCCGGTATTATTGATGACTTGGGGATTGTTGAGTTAATTGATCAGCATCTCCCTCAAGATGAGCAGCAGGATATCACGCCAGGAGAAGCCATTAAAGGTATGATATTGAATAGGTTGGGGTTTTCCGATAGACCATTAACACTTACGCCTCAGTTTTTAAGGCTATGTCACCGTTAACTGTTGGTGTTGCCAACGATTCAATGCTGCACTGAGCATAGCGGCTGAAGTCAGACCTTCACGAGCTTGATCTAACATCCGTCGCCAGCCCAAATAATTCGGCAAGTATCGTGTGGCAACACCATGAAAGCGCCGCATCCATTCCTTCAACCGACTGTCATAGGCATTCACATTCTGCAAATGATATACCTTGCCAATCACTCGAATACCGGCGCTCAAATTAATCGGGCGATGCACGATTCCAAGCTTGCGTACAGCAGCGCCCATTGCACGGCTACTATCCGAACATAAAATGCAGTCCTGAGCCAATACCGCTTTTAAAGCCGCCAGGATAAAGAAAGCATTATCCTGCTTCAGCACGTAATCAGCCGTATGGCCTGATCTGTCGCGACACACCAACACCGGGATTTGTTCGGATGACAAGCCGCGTTTGGCTGCCGGGGTGCCACGCTTATGTGCAGGCCGTGGCATTTGCCTGTGCCGGCCTTTGAACGACTCCCGGAAATAGGTTTCATCCGCTTCAACTATCCCTTGTAATTGCTCGGCCTTGTGCTCGCAGGGCTGGTGTAAGAAACGGTGGCGCCAGCGCAGTGTCGTATTGCGATGAACATCGCAGGCTACGGCACTTTTCCGAAGACTATTGCCTTCGATAAGTTGCTGGCTATAGCGCAACCATTTATCTTTATGTCGCAAACGCGCCAGGGCCGTACCCGTTAGCGCATTAAATGTCGCATGGCAATCCTTGCAACGATAGCGTTGTAAATTAGAAGCCATCCCCCAGCGAGTACTCTGCGAATGACCGCATTGGGGACAAGCGGGGGGGGGTGGTCATCTTCCGGCTCGATTAAACGTTGGGTGATTTCAGCTTGTTCGGCTTTGTGCAGATGTTCCTGCAAAAGTGTTCGTTGGCGGGATGTAAGGTTTGATAAACCCGATAGCAATGTTTGGAAAACGGATGATTTCATCATGGCCTCCAATCGTTTAAATCTCATTTAAACTATACGCCAATAACTAACGGTGACATAGCCAATTAAAAAGTCTTATTTGGCAAGTAATCGTCGTGGAAAGCAGGTAGCGGTTCATAAATGATTTCGCTTTTTAAGCGTCGGGCAGAGCAAACAACTGGCGGGCAAAAGAATGCTTTTGGGGGGCCAGGTTTATTTATCGGCATTACGTTTGGGGACAGGTGAATTGCTCATTGTTGCCACACCGAAATCCAGCCCAGACGCAATTGAGAGCTATGCGATGCGCTGGGAAATTGAAACCCTGTTTGGTTGCTTGAAAAGCAAGGGGTTTAATTTTGAAGATACACACATCACCAACCGACATCGTATTCGTCGTTTGGTGATTGTGCTGACGATTGCATTTTGTTGGGCATATCGCACAGGGGAATGGCAGCATGACGAAGTTAACCCCATTGTGATAAAGAAGCATCAGCGTCCGGCAAAAAGCTTATTTCGCCAGGGTTTAGATATGATTGCAGAGAGTTTATTTTCGTTTGCAATCAAGAAGAAATCAAATCTTAAATCCTTGATTCGCCATTTAAATATATGCCCGGATTATTTATGGTGAGGTTTTTTGTCATGTACAGAGCTATTAAGGGCAGGACATGCCCAGTTAGCCTGTGAAGTGAGCGATGCAGCAATGTCGCCAGCAGCAGGAACCCACCGAAGTGATCTGAACGCTGCAAAGTGTTCAGACACAGCAGGAATCTCCGTCCTTTAGGGCGGGGAGGATGTCAATTCTTAAACTTATCCCGTGCATCAGCAAAAGCGGCACTCATCGAGTCCCATGCATCTTCCACGCCACCCGTCATCGAGTCCCACGCCTCTTCACTGGCCTCCTCAAGTTTAGCCAGCTTGCTGGTTCCCTCCGAAAACTTGATTTCCAGCGCTTTAATTTGTTTGTTTAGCGCCAATTGGGCATCAGCACTAGCTGCCGAGGCCTGAGCCTTAAGCTTGTCAACATCTGCTTTCCATTCGTCCAACTGCGCCTGTTTTTTTTGTTGATATAGTTTTTTTTCGTTCATAACTTTCTCCTGTTAGCTGGCTTCCCCACGCTTCACTAAAAATGACACCATTATTCCCGCGATAAAGCCTGCCGCTGATGTTAAAAATAGCAGGATGATGCCCGGCACCTCCCCGCTTAGCCAAAGAAAACGCACTTGCCACAGCATTTGATTCTGGACAACCAGTGCAGACAAAGCCGCGACCAGCAGTATCAGCAATAGCCGTTTGCTTGATTCCATTTTCCCTCCTAGACCTTCTTAATAACTCTTGCCACCAAAATCAGTATCACAGCCCCCACTGTTGCGGTAATGATTGCGCCGAATAGGCCACCAGCAGCAATGCCCAGCAGTCCAAAAACAAAACCGCCAATCACCGCACCAATAATGCCAATTATTATATTGCCGAGCAGTCCAAAGCCTCCCCCCTTCATCAAGGTTCCTGCCAACCATCCAGCCACCGCACCAATTGCCAAAAAAATAATTAAACCGGTTAAATCCATAATGTCACCTCCGTTAGCTGTGTATTGATTGCTTATCCAAACCTAGCGTATATGTAGCAACGCCTGTTTTCGATTATGTTTCATTACCTGTGTCAATCACTCAACCGTCATGCCCTTAAGAAACTTGAACATATCGCTATCGGTAGATAGCACCAGGGTGGTATTCGTTGAGATAATCGATTGATAGGCCTGCATGGTGCGGGTGAACTCGTAGAATTCCACCGCGGATGGGCTTTGGTTATAGGCACTGGCATAAATTTCTGTCGCCTTAGCATCGGCAATGCCGCGGATTTCTTCCACTTTTCGATAGGCCTCCGACTGAATTTTATTCAGCTCTCGTACACGATTGCCACGAATGCGTGCGGCTTCGCCATTCCCTTCGGACAAAAAACGTTCGGCGATCTGGCGGCGTTCGCTGATCATCCGGTCGTAGATTTTGGGCCGCACGCTGTTGTTATAGTTAATACGTTTGAAACGAATATCCAGCAGTTCAATACCAAACACTTTAACCTTCTCTGCCGCAGCGGCAAATATCTGTTGCTCAACCCATTGGCGTCCCTTGTGGATTGGCACCAGGTTGCCCATGTTCAGCTTACGCTCTTCCTCGGTGAGCAGGGTGTCTCGCAGCGGTATACGATCTTTGGTGGTGCGGATAATTTCGATCAGCTCGTGTTTTGCCACTGCGTTACGGGTTTCGCTACCCAGAATATCATCCAGCCGGGATTGCGCGCTGCGTTCATCGCGCAGTCGTAAAAAATATTGTAGCGGATCGGTAATGCGCCAGCGGGCAAACAGATCCACCGAGATATATAGCTTATCTTTCGTCGGCATATCGGAGGGATTGCCATCCCACTCCAGCACCCGTTTATCAATCGGATTCACTTCTTGGATAAATGGAATTTTAAGCTTCAATCCCGCCTCGGTCACCGGCACACCCACAGGTTTACCAAACTGAGTGATAATCACTTGCTCTACTTCATCAACGGTATACAGTGAATTTACTAACAGGTAACTTCCCACGCCCAATAAGGCAATATATACGAGAGATTTTATCTTCATGGTTTCACCTCGGCTTGACCATCGAGATTGAGCAACGGCAAAATACCGCGCATTTGATCATCGATAACCACTTTGCTGCGAATGCCGGGCATCACCGCTTGTAAGGTTTCGATATAAATTCGCCGACGCGTCACTTCAGGGGCCTTGTTGTATTCCGCTAACAAGGCATTAAAACGAGCCACATCTCCTTCGGCTTCGTTAATCCGTTTCAGGCGATAACCATCGGCTTCTCGAATACGTTGATCTTTTTCCCCCTCGGCCAGCGGAATCACTTTATTGTAATCTCGCCGGGCTTCGTTAATCAGCTTCTCCTTCTCCTGTTGAGCCTGGTTAACCTCATTAAACGAGGCCTGCACCGGTGCGGGCGGGTTGATATTTTTTAGCTGTACCTGATCAATGCTGATACCCATCACATACTTGGTCGTCAGTGCCTGCATCTTCGCCAGGGCTTCGATTTCAATTTCCTGACGCCCAATGGTAATCACCTCATCTACCGTGCGGTCGCCCACTACTTCACGCATCACCGATTCGGAAACATAACGCAATGTCGCTCCCGGCTCACGTACCTCAAACAAATATTTAAACGGTTCGGAAATACGGTATTGCACCACCCATTCGACCAAGGCTGCATTCAAATCTCCGGTCACCATCTCGGTTTCCCGTTGACCATCAAGTGGACTTTGATGAGGGTGAGTACCTCCGGGGGTGGTAAAGCCAAACTCCTGTTTTAACTGTCGCTTAACCGGTACGATAGTGACCTTATCCACCCCCAAAGGGATTTTAAAATGCAAGCCTGGCGGCACTTCTTTAAGATATTGGCCAAAGCGTTGCACCACAGCTACCGAATCACTGGGTACCGTGTAAAAAGCATGCCAACCGGCAATAATGAATAAGGCGATAGGAATTAACATCATCATCCCCGAGGGCTTACCTCCTCCTGGCATCAGGCTCTTTAGCCGATCCTGCCCCTGACGCACAAGGTCATCAAGATCAGGAGCAGACCCGGTATTATCACCCCAGGGGTTTCTGGGCCCGCCGCTATTATTCGATGGCATCGGTATACCACCTCCCATGGTTGTTTTTGGTTCGAGATACTGTTCAATCCATTCCTTTGAATTCATTAACATAAGCGATTGTCTGTAACGCATGTATTTGGTTCTCAGGCCACGTTGGTTACCGCCCAAGACCAGTTCGACATGATGCTCCTGGCGATCATCCACCAGGGGTACCAATTCATCATTCAGCACCACACCATCGACCGTCACACGCCCAACCCCGTCACTGCCGCATTTGATCGTGATGTGGTAGAAGGTGTCGCGATAGCGGTAGTGAATTTTGTACGATGCCCAGATCCGCTGGAATGCACGGTGCAATACGCAGATGCTCCCCCTCCCGTTGCAGGCCCAGCAGTGTTTCCACCGTGAGACGATACATCCAGCCCGCCGCCCCGGTGTACCAGGTCCAGCCGCCACGACCTGTATGGGGTTCGGCACCGTAAATATCCGCGCTCATCACATAAGGCTCGACTTTGTAGCGTTCCATCTCTTCGGGCTTGCTGCCACGATATATGGGGTTGAGCATGGCGTACAGTTCCCAGGCCTTGTTCTTTTTCACCCATCATGGCAAAAGCGGTCGTCGCCCAAATCGCAGCGTGAGTATATTGACCACCGTTTTCACGTACGCCGGGTACATAGCCTTTGATATAACCAGGTTCAAGTGTGGATTTATCGAAGGGTGGATCAAGAAGCCGGATTAGCTTGTCTTCGTCTCGCACCAGACGTTTGTCCACCGCCGCCATAGCCTGGCGGGCGCGAAAGGCATCACCGCCGCCGGAGATCACCGACCAGCTTTGACTGATGGAATCGATTTGGCATTCCTCGTTTTGTGCCGAGCCCAGGGGCGTGCCATCATCAAAATAGGCGCGTCGATACCAGGCACCATCCCAGGCATTTTCCTCAATATTGCCGAGCAGTTGAGAAGCCTGTTCGCTGCAATGATCGGCAAAGGCTGCATCGTTTCGACCACGCGCCAGGCCTGCAAACTGCTGCAGGCTTTTATAAAGAAACCACGCCAGCCAAACACTCTCGCCCTTGCCTTCGGCACCCACTTTATTCATGCCATCATTCCAGTCACCACAGCCCATCAAGGGCAGCTGATGCTCACCAAAACGTAGGCCGTGTTTGATGGCACGCACGCAATGTTCATAGAGCGTGGCCGTTTCACTGGAGCGTTGCGGCTGGTCGTAGTAGGCCTCTTCACCTGGGTTCAGTTCGCGCCCTTCGAGGAAGGGGATGGACTCATCAAGCACCGCCGTGTCACCGGTTGCCTGCACATAATGACAAGTCGCATAAGCCAGCCACAAATAATCGTCGGAGAATTGGGTACGCACACCCTGGCCGTTAGGTGGATGCCACCAATGCTGTACATCTCCCAGGCTAAACTGACGCTCGGCACAGCGAATAATCTGCTCACGTGCCAGCCACGGTGTGGCATGGATCAGTGCCATGGTATCTTGTAACTGGTCACGAAAACCATATGCCCCCCCGGACTGATAATAGCCGCTACGCCCCCAGTAACGGCAAGAGATTGTCTGGTAAACCAGCCAGCCGTTGGTCAGCACAGTTCAGCGCCGGATCGGGCGTTTCGACATAGACTGCGCCCAGAGTGTGATTCCAGTAACCCCACACCGCTTCCAGGGCCTGGCGTGCGCCTGGCGGGGCCACCGAAGCGTTGGATAAAATCATGGGCTTGGTCAACGTGCTTGGCCGCTCCCAAGATAAACACGATCTCGCGTTCCTGGCCGAGCGGCTAGTTCGATCTGCGTCTGCATTGCCGCGCAGGGATCAAGCCCGGCCCCGGCCTTGCCGGACAGACTGTTCACGACCCAACGCCGCCGGTTGACTCAATGAACCGTTACGCCCGATGAATTCGCGGCGACTACCGGTCACCGGGCGTTGAGTTTCGCTTACCTGAGCAAACAGCACCCGATTATGACACTCGCGACCGTAGGCATTGCGCGCAAATAAGGCCCTACTGTGGGGATCGGTCTCGGTGACGATGTGCATCTGGTTGGCGTGCCGCCACTCGCCCAGCACCAGCTCCCAATAACCGGTCAGTGATAATCCACGTGAACGATCGGACTGGTTGCGCAGTTTCACCACCACCAATTTCACCGGTGCATCCATAGTGACGTAGGTAGTCACCTCTGAAGCGATACCGTCCTCAACATGTTCAAACACGCTGTATCCAAAGCCGTGTCGGCAGACATAAGCTGATTTACCACATGCAGGTAATGGTGTGGGCGACCAGAAGGCACCGCTCTCTTCGTCACGGATATAAAATGCCTCGCCGCTGCTATCACTGACCGGATCGTTATGCCAGGTGGTCAGGCGGAACTCATGGGCATTTTCCACCCAGGTGTAGGCACCACCACTTTCACTGACAACCGTGCCAATAAAAGGACTGGCAATCACATTGACCCACGGTGCCGGTGTACTTTGTCCGGGTTCGAGCATAACCACGTACTCATGGCCATCCGGCGTGAAACCCCCCAGGCCGTTACAAAAGATCCGTTCTCGTGGCAACAAGCTCGTTGGCGGAATATTTATTGCAGAAAAGCCGCTGACCCTCAGCCGGTGCGGCAAACGCTCGGCGATGACACGATGCTCAACCTGCTCCAACAGACTCTCGGCACTGTCATTGAACACAACGCGGGCAACGCTTTGAAACAGCACTCTATCTTCTTCGGAAAATTCTTCCGTACGGTGGACAAATACGCCACCGGGCTTATCGAGTACTTGTACCTCGGCCCTGAGTTGATCAGTCCCATAATCTGGTCTTGCAGAACGGCACGGTAGCCAGAGAAATCCTCGTTCACAATCACCAGATCGACCATCAGCCCCTTCATGCGCCAATAGGCATGGGCTTGCAACACATGCTTGACCAGGTCGATATGATTTATGTCTCCTATGTGTAGCAAGACGATAGGCAGATCACCCGAAATACCAAAGCGCCAGAGGCCGGACTGTCCCAATTGATTGCGCGCAATGACACTTGGGCGCAGCACGACGCAAGGCGCTTCCATAAATAACGGCACCAGCCAAACGCCCATAGACTTGCGCATCGGCTTCAGTGGTATTGAGATGACGCAGCACTTCCTGGCTCTGGAACCAGGCCATTTCAAAGGCACGTTCAACAAAGTGACGATCACAATATTTATCCAGCAGGACCAGTGCTGCTTCGCGGGTATCAGCAACACCGGAGATAATCTGCACGATGGCCGACTCATCCGTAGCCAGCGTAATCGTGCTGCGAATCGCGACGATAGGATCAAGCACCGAACCCTCGGTATTCGACAAGCGATCACTGCCATCCAGAGCCAGCGGCTTAGTCACCGTTCTCCCACGTCCAATGAATTTGGCGCGATCTGTTTCATAGGATGGCGTATCGGCCATCGCCCCAGGCGCGGCCAACAGGTGAAACATCCAGGGTACTTTTTCACCCGGTGTGCGTGGACGACGCGTACAGAGAATTGCCTGCCGTTCGGTTAGAATTTCGGTTTGCACAAACAGATTACTAAACGAACGATGGGCCAGATCGGCGTTCAACGGGGCTAACACCACCTCGGCGAAACTGGTCACTTCGATACGCCGTTGACGGGTCGACTGGTTGGTAAGGGTGACACGGCGGATCTCGACATCGTCTTCCGGTGACACGCTGATCTCGGTGTGCGTTTCGATGGCATGATCGCGTCGTCGATATTCAGCGCGCGCCTGCACAAAAATCGCCTCGTAGTGATCGGCCTTGTGTAGCGTGGGTTGATATGTGGCTTGACCAGAATTTCGGTGTCACTCGCTTTGTCTCGTAGATAAATAAACGTGCCCCAGTGATCGGTGGTGGCATCTTCACGCCAACGGGTAACCGCCAGATCCCGCCAGCGACTGTAACTACCACCGGCATGGGTGCCATGACGTGGTAACGGCCATTTGATAACAGATGGACTTCCGGCGCCGGGGTATTCGAGGTCGGTAAACACACGCATAATTGAACCGGTCTCCGCCTCAGGCGGATGGGCTACGGCGACCACTTCGGCCGCATGGGGATGCAAGGTCACTCCATGTTTCGGCACGCGCTCCTGCAGCAGTAAATCGGTCGCCCGTACCATGGGGAGATGCCATAAAACGGCGCTGCATGGGCTGCTGCTGTAATACATAGGTCAGTGCTAACAGGCTCATCCCTTGATGATGAGCCATAAAGGCACGCACGATAGCGCAGTCTTTACCTCTAGGCACCCGTGAAGGGGTGTAATCAATGGCCTCAAAAAATCCATAGGCACCGAGAAAACCTTTTTCAGCCATGATTTGCAAATTACGACAGGCATCCTGTGGCATCACCATCAAGGCCAGTGCGCTGGCATAAGGTGCGATCACCAGGTCTTCTCCCAGTCCGCGTTTGAGCCCCAGCCCAGGCACGCCGAAGGCACGATATTGATAGACATGATGCATATCAGTGGCGTTGTAGCAGGATTCGGAAATTCCCCAGGGCACGGCCCGTTGACGACCATATTCGATCTGGCGTGCCACGGCTGCCTTGCAGGTTTGCGCCAGCAGGGTGTTATGGTAACAAGGCATAATCAACTGCGGCATCAGGTACTCAAACATCGAGCCGCTCCAGGAGATCAGACTCACATGCCGACCATGACGGGTCAGCAGGCGTCCCAAGGAAAACCAATGTTTTTGCGGAAGTTGCTGTCGGGCAACCAACAGAAAACTGGCCAGCCGTGCCTCCGATGCCAGTAAATCGTAGCAAGATGGATCGCGTCGGCGCTCGGCCACATCAAAACCTATGCTCAGTAAACCACTGACATTATCGTAGAGAAAGTCAAAATCCATCTGAGCCAATTCATCACAACGCTCAATCAGATGGTCAATCTGTTTCAGACGTGCCAATACCACGGAAGATGGTGTGGATTCTCGGGCCAGTTCCGCCAAGCTTGGAATCTGGCTGAATATTTCAGGATCCGGTAGCAGAACATTCAGGTCGTCTCGCAGTGCGCTGGCTTGTTGTGCCAAAGACTTGGCCCAGTAATACAGCTCGCCATCTATCTCGCTCCGCACCGGAAACTCAGCCTGCAGCTCGGCCGCCATACGATGAACATCATTCAGCTGTATCACAAAATCCAACACCCCAAGTGATGCGGCATGTTCACTATACTGCTGCAGCTGTTCACGCAACAATTGAATTTTTTGGGCCAGCCCCGGGAGGGTGTTAGCGGGCAAATGATCCGCCAACACCTGTAAGGTATCTTGTAAACCCAGAAAAGCCTGGCCACCCGATCAGCGGTTGCTCTTTCAATCCGGCTAACCCTCCCCCCGTCAGCACAACTGAACCAGTACG
>CALNXP010000004.1:0-12028 GCA_942490555.1 uncultured beta proteobacterium
CAGCAAAAACCCTTGAGTTAATTGCCGGCACGATGCGCAGCTGCGGCGGTGTTACCGGCAAACTGGTCAGGCCTTACAACCAGACTTACGATAAGGACTACGCATTCAGTCAAACACTCAACTGGATGATGGGAGACACCGGTAACAGTCTTTTCAGTTGGACTACACCAGATGGCTTTCCGGACAGTAAACCCGCCTGGCTAGGCAGTACACCACTGGTAATGGGTTGGAGAATGATAAATGCCATGTTCATGAGTGGCTACCGGAATTCGAATAATGACTGGGAAGAATTTCACCCCATTGATGCGGTCGCTATTTCAATCAACGCATTCCCGGTAAGTGAACGCAGCGCAAACAACCTGGTGAACTATTGGGTCAATCGTATTTTGGGCTACGATGCTGCGGCAACAGGAACGCCGCAACTCGACACAGCTACCATCGACAAACTGGTTGCCTTTATGCAACAGGATGCTGCCAGCGCGGATACTCCACTGGATCTAAGCTCAGAAGGCAACGACTGGGACAATACCACCTGGCGAGCCTATGTTGGCAAACGCTTACAAACACTGGTCGCCAGCATTGCCATGCTGCCCGATAACCTCAAGCGCTGAAAGGAGAAAGCACGCCATGAAGCGCAGACAATTTCTAAAGACGGGTGCCCTGGGCACATTGGCCGGTGGCAGTATTCTGAGTTCAGATCTGCAGGCTGCCAACTATTACAACGAAGAGATTCTGGTACACATCTTTTTACGTGGCGGTATTGATGGCTTGAATCTGATCGTGCCAATAGGCGACAAAGACCATGAATATTACAGCCTCATGCGGCCGAAGCTTGCCATTCAAAACGCTATTCAGCTGGGCGCAACCGAATTCGGCTTGAACCCCAAAGCAGCGGCACTCAAAGATCTGTACGATGCGGGAGACCTGGCCGTCGTGCATGCAACAGGCTCCCCAAACGACATCGCAACCCGTAGCCATTTCGATGCGGAAAAATACATCGAACTGGGTACGCCAGGGCTGGTTGGCACAACCACAGGCTGGCTGCACCGGCACTTTACAGCCATGAGTGGCGTGTTGGACAAATACCCGGACGAAATATTTCTGCCCATCGTGGCTTTACGCAACAACCCGCCCGTCAGCTTATTGGGCAATAACTCGGTGCTAACGGTCTGGTCACCCGGCGGCTTCCGTCTGGACAATGCGCACTGGCGATGGGATGTCGCAAGCGAGAACCCTGGCTATAAGCAACTGGACATGCTGCCTGAAATTTACGCCTTGTCCGATGATGAAATGAGCCATGCAGGTACCCAGGCGCTGGCAGCTGAATCCATCTTGCGCAGCAGTTTTGATGGCGACTACAACGGTAGCGGCAACCTGCCCTATCCCGATGATCGCATTGCTGACCAACTAAAAGATGTGGCGCAGATGATCAAGCTGATTCCCGGCACGCGCACCTTCACACTCGATTACGGCGGCTGGGATAGCCACGCCGGACAAGATGTCCCGGACACCTTCGACAACCCTCTGGAGGGGCTCAGCAACGCGCTGGCTGCGTTTATGGATGACCTGCACAAAAGTGGCGGCAGTTATGCCGACAGAACCATCGTGATTATTCAAAGCGAGTTTGGTCGCCGTCTGTATGAGAATTATTCAGCCGGCACCGATCACGGCAGCGGCAATATGATGCTGGTGATCGGCAAAAATGTGCGCGGCGGCAAAATGTACGGAGACTGGCCGGGCCTTTACCCTGGCACAGAAGATGATTGCAGATTATGCCAACCCTAAAAACGGCTCAACTGAGTCAGAATTGTTTGAAGGCGCATTGTCCACCACCACTGATTTTCGTCAGGTGTTGAGTGAGTATCTGCAAAAGCGCGGCCACCATACCACCGCGACGCTAAACCAGGTATTTCCAGGTTATACCGGTTATAGTCCGATGGGCATATTCAAAAGTTTGGCAGATCCAGCGGATATCGTTTTTGACAGCGGCTTTGAATCCTGATCCAAAGCCGTCACAAATTCACAATCAAGTTTATAGTTCAAAAACACTGTCTGGTGACCAGACGGTGCTCTGCGCCATTGGCGTTGCTTTCAAACTGCAGAAAAAACAAGCGACTCAGATTGCCACCAACGATTTTCTTGACTGTTTCAGCGCGCTGTGACCGCGGTCAAGTAGCATGCCCGCTAATGTTTCAAAGCGGTTTGCGGTATTCAAATCGTTGGCAAACAAGTAACCGGTTTCTGTTTCAAAGGGAGCTGCAACCCCATTGCGCTTGCGCTCGGCAGTGGATTTACGGAAATTTTCTTTGAATTCCGGTGTCAGGTCTACAGGCGACAATGAGCCGTCAGTTCCCATCGACACATGGTCTTCGCCAACAACATTTAAAATATGTTCAATATGGCGGACGACATCATCACCGGTAGGCTGCCTGCCTTCTGCCAGGTACGGCATGATAAAAACACCCACCACACCACCTGTATCTGCAACCGCCTTCATTTCTTCATCGGTACGATGCCGTGGATGTTTGGCTAGCGAGTAACTGCCAGTGTGGGTAAATGCTACTGGCTGGGTGGACGCCGTGATGGCATCCATTGCAGTCCGCCGGCCGAAATGGCTGAGATCGATCAGTATACCGAGCTCATTCATCGCCTCTACAGCTTCAAAACCCGCCGTGCTCAAACCTGCATTTGCTGGCACCAAACAGCCATCACCGAGCAAATTTCTGCGATTATAAGTCGGCTGAATAACGCGAATACCTAGTGGTGCAAAGCTTCAAGCCTGTCAATATTGTCCTGAAATGCAACACCGTCTTGCAAACCATAAATCAAACCCATCTTTTTTTGACGTTTATCAGCCTGTATATCTGCAGCCTTACGTACCGGCACAATTACATCCGGGTGCCTGGCCATCGCCTTGTCCCAAGCTGTGATACTCATGACAATTTTTTCAAATGCTTCAAGTGATGGAATTGTGCCAACTGTACCCACCGTCAAATGTGCAGCTGTCATGCCGGATAACTTGATATATTCAATATCCTTGGCATCCAGCAACACCGCGGGATCTGCAGAATGCCCGCCCGGCCCACCCAGCCCGTCAATAACAATGGCACACTTCTTGCATAGGGAGTGTGCTGACGGAGCTGCAAAGGCAGCTGGTCCGGTCGCAGCCGCTGCGGCAGATAGCAACGAAAGGTGGATAAGTTCACGACGTGATAGTGGCATTGCGGCAGACCTTAAGTCGGGGGTACCAGTTCATTCTACACAGTAAAATCTCCCGCAACAAGCAAATCACTGAATGCTGTTTTGACTGCGTATTATTGGGACTACCTGAGTTGACTGTCCTTGCTACCACGCCGGTTAAAGCCGCTGGCAGCGCTCTGCTTTTTATCGCGTTCCGATTGGCATAGCAACGCATAGACGCACCCCGACAATCGCCAATCGACGCGCTTCTGGAATACTGGCATCACACTCCTCACAGCGCTTGAGGCTTTCACCTCTTGGAATTTGGCCACGCGCACGGTTCACCGCATCTTCGATGGTGGCATCGATTTGATCTTGTACAGCGCCATCTTTTGCAGTAAAACCACCGGCCATGGGAACTCCTTTTAACTGCAGTGCCATTAATAAGCCTGCAGTGTGATGTCAGAAGTCACCATACTGCCGCAATCGACAGTCACAATCAATATTGTCTGGATGCTGGTTAGCGACGTGTTGAAGAAACCATTTGGGGAATATCAAACTGCGGCAATTCGCGCTGAACCGCACTTGCATTGCCGTGCAGAATCATCAGTTTTTGAAAGACTTTCTGCGACAATCCCGTGGTCAGCCGTTCAAGGTCATTAACCGCCTGAATCGACACTTCATCACGCCAGAACATCCCATATGTCGCTGCAATTTTGCCCGTCAGCGACAGCATCTCAATACAATAATCCAGATAACGGCTCATTTCATAAATGCTCATCACCAAAACCGGCGAGGATTTTGTATTGGTACCCTTGTAAAGTACTCTGTCCGGGTCTTTGGTCAGTTGATGCATGTCAATAACATGCGCTAGAGAGCGTAGTTCGTGAATGGCGACTAACAGACGCCTGCGCTTGACTCTGGCTTCAATGCTGATCAGAAAATAGATGGCAGCAGCAAGCAACACCACGTTGTTCATGCCTGCATCCAAAAAATTGACAAATACAACCAGATCAAATGGCCGTGAAGTAATATTAAGCTGAGCAACTGTTCCAATCAGCCCGGCAACAATCAAAGTGATCAAAATCGCCGCACCCACCCTGAGTGCAACCATGGGCCGGGAAATCCAATTGGCACGCGACTTGGCCTGCTGGCTCAAAAACCAGTAGTTCCTGACAGGAATGAATGAGTGCTGCATCAGGAAATCGTTCCTCGATCCGCTTAAGCAACAAACTGATGGTGCGAACAACCTGGTCAGGATCCAACCGGTTGTGTATACCTTGTGAGGTTTTCATCTATGTGCAGTATGCCAACCCATCATGACGGCTTCATGACAAGCGGAGCTTGGGATTGCAACGCAGAAACTAAACCCTTGGAAGTCTGGCAATAGATTGCCAATCAGTCTCAGCAGTTACCTGAGCATATTTTTTACACCAAAGCAGTTATCATGGGCGTACAAGCCTCTACAAACAACTCAAACAGGATGTGTTTTATGAATTTCAACCAATCTCGCCTAAGCCTTCTGGCGATACCTTTAATGCTGCTGATGGCAGCTACACCTTTATCACTGCAGGCAGCTGAAGATGAATCAGACTCCCATAAGACTGACGATGCCGGTAAGTTGTACCTGCCTTCTGAGGATGCCATGGGCGACTTGCAAGCTACACTACAGAAGGCTGAAGACGAGAACAAAATGGCGCTGGTGATACTGGGGGCAAACTGGTCTAATGATAGCCGTGCGCTGGCCGCCCGGTTGCAGGTAGAACCGCTGAAATCATTGGTCGATGAAAATTACGTAACCTTGTTCGTAAATGTTGGCAACTTGTCTGAAGGTCGCGAGGTGATCCAAAGTCTCGGCGTACCAATTTACTATGCCACGCCAACCGTTCTGATCATCGATCCGGTTACTGGCGCCCTTGTCAATGAAGGCAACCGGCATATGTGGGCCAGCGCAGACTCCATCAGCATGGAAGATTCGGTAGACTATTTTGAGCAGATTGCGGGCATTGATTTAAGCACCCTGCCCGATGCAGATAATTACACCGCCGAGCAGGCGCAACTGATGGCCGATATTGATGCATTCGAACAGGTTCAGGCCGATCGTCTGATCGAGGCTTACGTTATCACCGGTGCAATGCTGGATAAAGATTTCGACAAGGCGGTATGGAAAGAAGTCGGACAATATCGGTACAGTGTGGCCACTGACGTAGATGCCTTAAGAGCTGAAGTATCTCAACGCATCGCTGACGGCGAAACTGAAATCGTATTGGTTTACCCGAGCTATCCACCCTGGTCCTGGAACGTAGAAGCCGAAACGGATGACCAGCAGTAAAACCAATGACCTCACCCTTTTCACGACCTTTCGATAACAGTTACAGCCGGCTGCCCACTGAGTTTTTCAGTCGGCAGAGGCCAGACCCGGTATCCAATCCGGCGCTCATTAAAGTGAACCATTCCCTGGCTCACGAGCTGGGTATTGATGTGGAATGGCTGGAATCGGATCAAGGTGTCGCTTTTGTAGCTGGCAATTACCTGCCGCAAGGCACTGACCCGATTGCTACAGTATATGCCGGCCACCAATTTGGTGGCTTCAGCCCCAGACTGGGTGACGGCCGTGCGGTTTTAATAGGCGAGATATTGGCCGAAAACGGGCAGCGCTACGATTTACAGTTGAAGGGCTCTGGGCGAACTGCCTATTCCCGCGGAGGTGACGGACGTGCGCCTTTAGGTCCAGTATTGCGTGAGTACGTACTCAGTGAAGCAATGTCGGCCCTGGATGTTCCCACTACACGTGCACTGGCCGCGGTGCTTACCGGCGACCTGGTGATGCGTGCGACACCTTTGCCGGGCGCTGTGTTGGCCAGAGTCGCCAAGAGTCACCTGCGCATCGGCACTGTGCAATATTTTGCTTCACGCAACGACCTGAAATCATTAAAAGTGCTGGTTGACTACGTCATCAAGCGACACTACCCGGTCGCCGAAAACTCAGCTAATCCAGTTTTGGCCATGCTAAATGGCATCATCCAAAGACAAGCACAGCTGATCGCGCAATGGCAGTCGCTTGGTTTTATCCACGGCGTCATGAACACCGATAATATGTTGTTATCAGGGGAGACTATTGATTATGGCCCCTGTGCATTTTTAGATGAATTTGAGCCGGGTAAAACCTTCAGCTCAATCGATCACGGCGGCCGCTACGCCTTCAGCAATCAACCCCGAATTGCCCACTGGAACCTTGAGCATTCTGGCGCAATCATTATTACCGTTGATCCACGACAATCAAGAACAGGCATTGGCCGATGCCCAGGCTGCAATAGACGTATTCCCCCTGCAGTACCAATCGGCGTACCTTATGCGCATGCGTACCAAGCTCGGGCTGGTCACTTCACTTGATGCCGACGCACTGCTAATTCAGGATTTGCTTGAACTGATGCAGGAAGAGCAAACTGACTATACGTTAACCTTCCGTCTTTTAGGCGATCTGGTTGAGCCAGCTATACAGGCAGAGCAAGGTGTGCATAAGCTTATCGAACTACCCGCCAGCTTTTCAGGCTGGGTAGACCGCTGGAAGTCACGCATCGCCGACGAAAGCCAAAGCACGATCGACATACAATCTCTTATGTATCGACATAACCCGGTATTTATACCACGCAACCACTTGGTGGAAGAAGTCATTGCCGCGGCCACCAATGAAATGAACTTTGAACCCTTCGAAAAGCTGGTTGATGTACTGAATAAACCATTTTCATACCAACAGTCGCTAAGTCATTTCGCTCAACCACCACACGAGGATCAGGTAGTACATCAAACCTTCTGTGGCACCTGAATCTGCGCCACACAAAACTGTCCAAACCGGTGCCGCAAACGCACAACACTGGTGCACTGAATGTTGAATTCCTTCCATTGACCGCTATGCATCAAAAACCAGTATTTACGCGGCCCATCAGGCTGGTACGTTTATTGCATTATACAAATTAGATTTTTAAGACGCTGTAATTAAGCAGCAATAAGAACCTAGCAAAATCCAATTAGCAATAAACCGCAAAATGGCTGAAAGAAAATGATGAAACCAAACAAAACAGAAACCTCCACCGATTTGTACGGCATTTCCAGATTTGATAATAAGTCAAATCACACGCACGGCTGGCGAGTAAGCTTACGCCGCCACGGCAAAATGCTGGTGAAGAACTATCCTGATAAAACCACGGCGGCAAGCATCAGGCACTGACGCTTGCCCAACGCCATCGCGACGAACTGTTGGAAAAATTTCCACCTATCACGCGTAAAGAGGTTTGCCTCATCAAGCGCAGTAACAACCAGACCGGCATTACCGGGGTCTGCACTTATGGCAAAAAATACAGTTTAAAAGATGGCACTGAGAAAGAAAGTCGTTACTGGGAAGCCAACTGGCCTGACGCCGAAGGTGTTCCGAAAAGCATCAATTTTTCAGTGAACAAGTATGGCGAAGAGGTTGCTCGCAGCATGGCAATCAGAGCAAGACGGCGCGCACTTGATAGTGTTGAAGGACTTTTCTGGGCATCAGAAAGAGGCGCTACCAAGCACATTCATGATGACAAGATTGATGAAGAATTTCGCCGCCAGCACAAACGAGTTGCCTGACATCAGTTTTCATTTCGGATCGCGACCTTTCAAAACAGAAAGGTCGCCATCTGAACAGCCCTGGGTCTAAAACTTACCCGGGAAAGGTAACGGTTTAAACTTCGACAGTTACCGCGTCAGGCGCATTTTCGCCAACACTTTTGATGCCGTTATTGCGACCGGACTCAGACTTGTAGTTCTGGCTGGTACCGATAACCTGGCTGTTTTTGGCAGTCAGATTGAACCGGACCAGACCTGTTGCAGTAGTTTCTTTTACAAATCGATCTGCCTCGCCACAATTATTTTTGACCGACTCAATGCCATTGCTACAACTGGCTTTAGACTTGTAACCTTCGCTGGATAAAATGGTGTTGCCATTGCTGGCTTTCAAACGAAAGCGGAACTCGCCTGCCTTGTCTGTGTAACATTCAAATTTACCTGCCATGTCTTGCTCTCCTATTTTTAAATTTAACCTTTTACTACAAAACTTACTTTCAGGGTAACCCGGTATTTAACTACTTTGCCGTTTTTAATAATAACTTTTTGTTCCTTAACCCAGGCACCCTCTACATTGTCCACGGTTGACGAGAAACGTTCTACGCCGCTTTCAATTGCATGCTCAAAACCTTTGTCAGATTCTGCGGTGATTTCTGTGATTTTAACCAGACTCATTTGCATTTCCTCTGTAAGTTAATGTCAGGGGTGGATTAATCCATGTGTCGAATCAAGTCCACTTTTGGCTTTCTAGTTTAACAGGAATTCTGAGTGCATAAATAGCCAACAGTTCCCTCACCAAATTGGATTACCCTGCATGCGAAACTTTACATAGGCTTTTTTCTAGGTAGACTGAAACCTGGTGCAATCAACTACAGGAGTGATGTGATATGGGTTTTATGGACAAACTAAGTAATATGCTTGGTGGCGATAAAAAGCCCCATACGGAGACCGTTAAAGGTCCCAGCGCAGTTTTACGCGAAAACGGGATTGACCCCTCCAATTTGAAGTTTGCTTTTAACGCCGATGGCTCACTGGGTGTGGAAGGCAAAGTACACTCTAAAGAAGCCGCCGACTCCATTGTCAAAGTGTTGCAAGGCATCCCCAATGTGACTGCTGTGAGCAACAACCTTCTGGTTGCGCCCCCAACGCCGGAGCCGGAACCGGTGGTTAAATCTGATACCCCCGTCCATGCGGAAGCGAAAGTACAAAGCCCTGAAGTCGTTACACCCGTAGTGAGTGCTGCTGGTCGCACATACACAGTTAAATCCGGTGACACCTTGTCGGCCATTGCCAAAGAAATGTACGGTAGCGCATCCAAATACGTAAAAATATTTGAGGCAAATACTGACCAATTGGACAATCCCGACAAAATCCGCCCTGGTCAGGTGCTGGTCATTCCTGATCTTGACGATTAAGTTGATCTAATACCAACCAACGGTATATCCGCTCTTTAAAGCTACCAGGCTGCTGCAGGGATAATCTCTGCAGACAGTCTGTATAAGGGCCCGGTTTTACCCATACACCTGCCAGTGCATGACGCAGCACGTCCAGTTTCGACCCGCTAACTTGTTTCAACCTGCCCAATACCGGGATCAGCTTTCTTTCCACCTCAGTAAAATCACTTCCAAATGGATAAGTTGGTATATGTCCAGCCCGCTTTAAAGGCTCAAGTGCAGCCTCCACCTTTGCCGGCAGGTTATTTCTGAATGCTTCCGGAATGACATAGTCACTGGCAATTTTCCCAGCCTGCTTCGCCTGGTCCAGTAAATCCGGCTGAAACCGCGAGTCGGTGACGGACAAAATTGCCGTGATAACTTCCGCGTCGTTTTTGTTACGCAAATCAGCAACGCCATATTCGGTGACTACAATATCTCGCAAGTGCCGCGGAATCGTTTGATTGGCGTAGGACCAAAGAATATTGGATTGAGCGCTATGACCCTGCATGCGCCAGGCGTTAAGCGCCACAATTGAACGGGCGTCTTTTAATGCGAATGCCTGAGCAACGAAATTGTACTGCCCGCCCACACCGCTCACTACCCTGCCATCGGCCAGCCCATCGGACACCAGTGCGCCTGTGAGTGTTGCCATCATCGCATTGTTGATAAACCTGTCTTTTACGCGCGTTGTACGCTTTTGCTGTTCGCAACCATATAACGAATTCACCCAGGAAACCGCCTTCATTTGAATTTTTCGCCTTTGCGTTACCGGCATATCGTGTAAGCGTTGATAAAAATCTGCGGGACCGAGAAAAAAAGCGCTATGAATCAGGGCCCCCTCGACTTCTCGCTTGACCACACCAGCATCAATCAGCGGCAGAAAACTGTCCACCAGCATTTCAGACACGCCAAACAGGCCCTCTTCAAAAGTCCCTAGTTGTTCCAAGCGCGAGACATTCGGCGCTTGCGTCGACAATCGCGCCATAGCCGCGGTGAAAGCTGTATTGTCCTTCTGCCGCAGCACCAACGCCTGTGCCAGACCATCGCCTATTGACTCAATCCCGATCTGCAAGGCGCCAACCATGCGCGGATCAAGGCGGTAATGCGAAAACCGGCTGCATAGTCCGCCAATGCAACTGCCGGCTTTGGTGGCGCGAATAGCGGGTAATGGCTCGCCGGGTAGTCCAATAGGCAATCAAATTCATTCGCGGGAATTTCAGCGTCACCTGTCATATAGGGTAAAGCCGGATTGACTTCACCCACCAACAGAAAGTCGGCTTCACCCGCCGCCTTGTCCGTCAACAAATCCAGGGTCAAATCTGTATTACAACTTAAGCTGTATTTGCCCTCGCCCAGCGCTACCATTTGTGCAATAACGTTCATACCCTTGGCCAATAATGTATTGGCAGCATGAGTGTAGTTGGATGCAATGTAATCTTGTTGCACCTGAGGCACCCCTAGTTACTTGCCTGCGGGTAGAAAAAACTCATGCACCTTGATGTTGTCGGGCAACGTCCCTGAGCGCAACGCAGCAACATACAAAGGCTGCGGATAGTCCTTAAACAAACGTTCGCTGAGCGGGTCAATAAAACGACGTTCCAATTCTGAGCCGCCAGGAGCTTCCAGTGTCAACGCAGACAAAATGGTCAGGCTGAGCTTCGGGTCTTTTGCAACCCGTTGAAATACCATTAACAATCGAATTCATGCAAGGCCGAGCGGCAATCCCATGACCACCTTGCCGTCAAGCCGCTCGTCGTAGATCGGCCAGCGCAGCGCATCAGCCAGTGTAACTGCCAAAAGTTGTTGAGGCTCTGTCATCAGGCGATCCCGTTCCACTTCCTGGGGTCACATTCTCATCCAATGCCACATAAACAAATACGCCTTCAGTAACAGGTACTTTTTCACCCGTTTCAAGACGCATCACAATCGCTTCAATGCGAACTGAAATAGAGGTCCTGCCTACCCGCTCAATATGCGTGTAGCAACTCACCACGTCACCTACATGTACCGGCTTGTGAAAGGTCATACCATTAACTGCCGTTAGCCGGCTAAGTGATCTCCTGACTTGCTGTGATTTCACCGCCATATCCATCTGAGACAATAACCAGCCACCAAAGATATCACCTGCGGGATTGGTATCCGCCGGCATAGCACGAGTACGAACAATGGCATTCATTGGGCAAATCGCGCATCTTCAGTCATGAAAATTCCTTGTTTTGGTGAAGATCTACTTGATCTGAACTTTACTACCTTCAATGTGCTTGCGCAAAAACTATCAATTGGGCTACCGATTCGGTCGGCGACAGGTAAACTCAGGCAATAGCGACATGAACCACTGACAAACTCATTATCAGCAGTATAATTCAATTTTGCTCAATCTAACGAAATGAAATCTGCATGGATCGTAATTACAAAGTTAAATGGACCGGTGGTAATTCTTTTATCGGCAACAGTGCAAGTGGTCACAGCATTGTTATTGATGGCGACAAAGAGCTAGGCATGTCGCCCATGGAATTACTGCTGATCAGTGCTGGAAGCTGTGCCTGTATCGATCTGGTGATGATCCTCAAAAGGCCCGCCAGAAGGTAATTGATGCCTGGGTAGAAGTGGGCGGTACTCGTCGCGAGGAATTACCCAAATACTTCACCGAAGTTGAGTTGTTGTGGTGAAGAAGGTGTGGAGATTAAGGAACATCATGTTGGGCTTCGTGCCATAGAACTGGCCATGGAGAAATATTGTTCTGCTGCAGCGCAATTGGGCGCGCTTAACAAAATCAAAACCAGTTACAAAAATCGTGAGGAGGCGATAGCAATAAA
>CALNXP010000005.1:0-14967 GCA_942490555.1 uncultured beta proteobacterium
GTATCGCCGCCCGGTCCAGTTGCGTATTGCTGCCTCGGGAAGAACGGAACACACCGAACTGTTCATGGGCCTGGCGCAGCGGCTGGTCGAAGCTGACCACGCCCTCCAGCGGTTGGGTCGAGTGCGGCTGGCTGGCACCGAGGGCGGACTCCACCTTGTTCTGCGTGATTTCGTCGACGGCGCCGGGGGTCGGCACGCGCTGGATCAGGTTCTTGGGCTCGCGCACTTTGCCGGGCCAGAAATGGTTGCGCTAGGTACTTCCCCTGGCGCTGAAGCGCCGGTACGGCGGCTTCTGGGTACGCGATGCCTTGAAGTAGTCGACGTAGTAGCTGAGCAGGTCGAGGATGTCGCAAGCACTCGCCTGCCCAGCGGCAGGTTCTACCAGCAGGACCACGTTGAGGTGGTGGAACAGGTCCTCGCGGAAACGCTCGGCGCGGACCTCCTCTTTCGGATCGCGCTGGGTAACGGCGACGATGCGCACATCGACAGCGCAAACTCGCCACCGCCGACACGCCAAAGGCGGTGTCCAGGGCGCCGAGCGACTGGCGGCCCTGGGCGTCGAGCATCCGTATCCGCCACCTCATCGAGCAGCAGCGTACGCCCTGCCGGGCACGTAGTGGATGTGCTGGTCACTCTCGCTGCCACCATTGCCGACCAGTTTGATGAGCAACTGGCGGCGCGAGGCACAACGCTTTACCCCGGATTTAAGTGTGTTGATATTGCAGGGTAACGACCGGAAACAACGCTTTGGCGAAATTACACAACATGATCTGATTCTATCAACGTACCCATTGCTGCCCAGGGACGAAAAGGATCTGCTGGCCATCCCCTATTATTATCTAATTCTGGATGAAGCGCAGGTGATTAAAAATCCAAAAGCGCAGGCGGCACGCGTGGTACGCCGCATCAATACCCAGCATCGCCTTTGCCTGACTGGCACGCCGATGGAAAATCACCTGGGCGAATTATGGGCGCAATACGATTTTTTGATGCCGGATTTTCTTGGCGACCAGGCGCAGTTCAAAAGGATTTATCGCACACCCATTGAAATGCATGGTAATGCCGAAAAAAAGGAACGTCTGTCCAGACGTCTGGAACCCTTTATGCTGCGCCGCGCCAAGCGCGATGTCGCCAATGAACTGCCAGAAAAAACAGAAATTATCCGCACAGTACCATTATATGAAAAACAGGCTGCACTGTACGAAAGCATTCGGGTAAGTATGGAAAAAAAAGTACGTGATGCGATTGCTGAAAAAGGACTGGCACGCAGTCATATCACCATTCTTGATGCCCTGCTGAAATTACGGCAGACCTGCTGCGACCCGAGAACGCTGAACTTGACAGAAGCGCAGAAGTTCAAACAGTCCGCTAAACTAGACATGTTAATGGAAATGCTGCCGGAGTTGTTGGAAGAAGGACGGCGTATTTTGGTGTTCTCACAATTCACCCGGATGCTGGGATTGATCGAAACTGAACTGAAAGCGAGAGAAATCGGCTACTGCAAACTAACCGGACAAACGCGTAAGCGTGACGAAGTCATCGAACAGTTTAAAAGTGGTCAGTTCAATGTATTTCTGATTAGTTTAAAAGCGGGCGGTGTCGGTTTGAACCTGACCGAAGCCGATACCGTGATTATTTACGACCCTTGGTGGAATCCGGCGGTTGAAAGCCAGGCTGCGGACCGGGCGCATCGAATCGGCCAGGATAAAGCGGTTTTCGTGTATAAACTGATTACGGAGGATACCGTCGAGGAAAAAATCCTGGTCATGCAGGAGAGAAAGCGCATGCTAGCTGAAAGTGTGTATCAAGGTGACAAAAAAGAACAAGCTTTGCAATTGACAGCGAACGATTTAGCGGACTTGTTTAAGCCGCTAGCAGATTAACAAACTGTTTGGGGTTAATAGTCTATTGAGATGTACTAGCTCAGACCTGATCTGACAGTTACCCGTTTTTAAGGTGTACGTTGTTTGGATGTTTGGATTCGAGCTAGTACAGTTAAGTCTGGTCATGAGGGTATCCGGCCCCTTTCATAAACAATCTGGGGAAAACGCTCAATCCACTGAGAGATAGAAGTATTTTAGTGTTTGAAAGCGGAAATATTGCGCATAACCTTGGACAATATCATTGCATGGATGGCATGTGTCCGCTAAGATCAGCCATAGGTTTTTCTCTTCATCGGCAATGACACATGTGGAGAAATGCTTTTTCATACACCCCAATCGACGTATTCATTCGCCTGGGTATTTCCGTTTAGACCATAGAAAGGAGGCATTGTATGACAGACGAAGAGCAGCAATTAATGAAACGCCTTGAAGATCTTTGCCAGTGGATACGGCAAGGGAAGGTTATTGAAGCCATGTACGAATTCTATGATGACAATGTAGAAATGCAGGAAAACCTCGAACCGTCTTGTGTCGGGCTTGAGGCGAATGTTGAGCGTGAAAAGCAATGGTTAGAAATGGTCAAGGAATTTAAAGAATATGAAGTCCAATCCTTGGGTGTGGGTGGTAATACGACATTCCAAGAATGTACATTTCACTACGTAACTGTTGACGACAAGGACGTATTCACAGCACAAATCGCCCGAGCGATATGGAAAAACAACAAGATTGTTAATGAGCGATTTTATTGGCATCCTTGACATGCTTCGGAAAAATGGCACTCTCATAACCAAGACATCGATCAAGCGCAACCCAGTGGGCTCCAAAATGGGTTATTCGGCGCATGTACCGTCTGCGAATGGTGATAATCATGCACCAAACAATAATGCCTGGTCATCATTGGCGTAAAAACATATGTAGAGTAATGTACTGCCGTAAGTAAGTACGTATCTGATATATTTCGCGTTTGCGGACCATACATAGTTAACGAGCCTGACACCCTAATACATTTACTGCACTATCTCAGTCCGCTGATCGCTCGCCGAGCATACGCCACGCAACATGAACCACCCGATTGTACCCGCAATCAGGGAGCCTAGTATGACGCTCAGCTTCGCCAACGTTAAGGTTGCCGGTTCGGTGAATGCCGCACTTGCGATGAAGATCGACATGGTAAAACCGATGCCGCATAGGCACGCACCACCCGCGAGCTGGCGCCAGCTATAGTCTGAAGGTTCCGCAGCCAAGTGTATGCGTACGGCCAGCCAGGCGCCGAGTGTAATACCCAGTGGTTTTCCTAATACCAGTCCCAGTATGATGCCTGCGCTCAATGGATGCAGCAGATCGAAGGCGTCAGCGCTCAGTACGATACCAGCATTGGCCAATGCGAATAGTGGCAGTATCAGGTACGCTGTCCAAGGCTGCAAGTCGCGTTCCATACGTTGTGCTGGGGACAGCAGCCGCTCAACTACTGTTTCCAGCGTCCGCACGGTCGACTGAAACCGGCTTTCATTACGTTCACCGAGCGGTGGCGCTTCCAGGCTATGGAAGGCTGACATACTTTGGCCGAGCAGTCCGGTGGTATCAGGCGGGCTGCGGGTAGGTATGGTCAACGCAAGCAATACACCAGCAAGTGTTGTATGTATGCCGGAAAAAAACATTGCCAGCCATAATGCGATACCCACCAGTGCATACGGCAGCACCCGATACACACGTGCGCGGTTTAATGCCAGCGCTGCGCCGAAGAGAACACCGGCAACGCCAAGGCTGGGAAGCGAAATATCCGTCGTATAAAACAAGGCCAGTACCAGGATAGCGCCGACGTCATCGGCGATGGCCAAGGCGGCGACAAATATCTTCAGCGATAGCGGCACGTGGCGGCCCAGCATCGCCATCAATCCCAGCGCGAAGGCGGTATCGGTCGCCATTGGCACCCCCCAGCCTAAACTTGCATCGCCGCCGGCATTAAACAGCAGATAAATTGTCGCGGGGAAAAACCATCCCGCCCACGGCAGCGGCGATGGGCAAGGCTGCTTGACGGGGGTCGGACAATTCTCCGGCAACGAGTTCGCGCTTAATTTCCAGGCCGATTACGAAAAAGAAGATGACAATCAGTCCGTCATTAATCCATTGATGCAGCGACAATGGCAGTGAGAAGTTGCCGAAACTGATCGCCAGTTCGGTATGCCAAAGGGCCACATAACTCGCGTTCCATGGCGAATTTGCCCACGCTAGCGCCAGTAAAGCAGCAACGAGCATCAGCAGTCCGGCGGAGGCCGATAAACCGGCAAATTCCTGCGCCAGCGAGCGCATCTTGTATCCAAGCGGCTTTTCAATCGCCTCCATGACCGATTCGTCATCCCAAGCTCCGTCATAACGTCGCCCGTTGATGAAAAACGTTGGCGTGGAATGCGCACCGCTGTCTTCGGCGCTGGAAAAATCCGCTTGAACACGCTCGATAACGCTTTGGCTTTCGAGCTCGCGTGCAAACTGATGGGCATCCAGACCCAACTCGCCGGCAGCATATATCAGACTGTCCCGGTTCAATGCATCCTGGTGGCTAAACAGATACTCGTGCATTTCCCAGAATCGGCCTTGCGAAGCAGCCGCTTCCGCGGCTTGTGCTGCCAGCCGAGCATTGGGGTGCAAGCGAGTGTTGGGAAAATGTCGAAAGACATAACGCAACTGGTCGCCCAAGTGTTGCTCACGCAGCCGCCGGATACTTTGGTGTGCACTGTGACAATACGTACATTGATAATCGCCGAATTCGACTATTGTAACGGGGGCGTTAACTGGACCCAAAATGTGATCGCGAGAACTATCGACATCCGGCGTCAGTCTGTTGCGAGGTGTATTCATTGCAGATTCTAATACTGTCCCATTGCTATACACGGCACGAGGAGTTTACTCTCCAATCTTCTTCGAATCGTAGAGACTAATATCCAGTTGCGGCAGCGAACAATGGTATGACGAACAAACAATTACAAGGACGGCACAACCCTGCCGCGCTGCTACAACGGCATCCCCTGATACTTATTTTTTGCTCATAGCATAGTAACTGGTCATCAGATTCCGGTAGTTTGGAATATAGTTGGAGAATAAGGCACCCAAACCTTCTACATCGTTGCGCCAGTCACGGTGCAATTCACAAGCCACACCGAACCAACTCATCATCTGCACACCGGCTGCTTGCATTCGCAGCCAGGCCGCATCCCGGGTTACTTCATTAAAGGTGCCGGAAACATCCGTGACTACGAACACTTCATAGCCTTCTTCGATGGCAGATAGTGCCGGAAAAGCGACGCAGACTTCAGTCACTACACCGGCAATAATGAGTTGCTTGCGGCCTGTTTTTTTGACAGCGTTGACAAAATCTTCATTGTCCCAGGCATTGATGTTGCCAGGACGCGCAACATACGGTGTATCGGGAAAAATTTCCTTAATTTCAGGAACCAGTGGACCATTCGGGCCATCTTCGAAGCTGGTTGTTAGAATAGTCGGTAGCTGAAAATATTTACCGCAGGCAGCCAGGGCTAATACATTATTTTTAAATTCATTGGGTGAGAAATCCTGCACCAGAGAAATCAGCCCCGTTTGATGATCGACCAGAAGTAAAACAGCATCATCTTTAGAAAGCCGGTTATATTTAAAAGTTTTTTCCATTTTACACTCCTTGCGTTTGTAGTTAAACTTGATCGTTAATAAAAAAAGGAATTCACTTTTTCGCCTTTTGCACCGCCTGTGCTTTATCATAACTTTCTATTAATAATCTATAGTGCGGCATCGCAAAATCTGCAAAAAGATTAGCAAAATCCAGTGCTTCCGATCGATTCCAGGTCACCATTAATTCCGACATCACGGCAAGCGTATCAATCGGCATTACATCCGCTTGCGTAATTCGGGCAATCGTGAGATCTGTACCCATTTTGCTCCAGTTCCCTGAGGCATCGACAACTGCATATACCTTGTAGCCGTCAGCCACCGCACTGATAGAAGGAAAAGCCATACATACACTTGTGAGTGTGCCAGCAATAATGAGCGTTTTGTGACCTGTCGCTTTGACAGCCTTAACAAAATCAGGACTATCCCACACATTAATCTCGCCATTGCGCATGTGGGGCAACTTGGTGTATTTCAGGTATTAACGGACCGTTCGGGCCGTCGGGAACCGAGGCAGAAGTAATGACCGGAATTTTTAACAGTGCGGCCGTTTTAGCGAGGCCAATGGCATTACGGCGCAAGTCTGGCACGGGCATATCCTTAACCAATTGGAATAATCCACTCTGGTGGTCGATTAACAGCATGGTGGTTTCGTCGGGATTGATGTGACTCATAATATCCTCCTCTGATTTTATACTCATAAAAAGCCTCGTGGGCCGAGGCTAAAATTTGCTTGTTAGGTATAGCGCGTGAATACTTAGGAGGTTAAATGCCCCATTTTTCCACTGTGGTAATCTGACTTTGCCTGATCAATTTCGGCCTGCGTATTCATGACAAACGGGCCGCTGCCAACGATCGGTTCATCAATCGGTTCACCACAAAGCAGCAATACCGTTGCGTTTTGTGCGTTGTCTATATAAACGTGATCACCTGCCCGTTCAAAGATAGCAATTTCCGCTGCACCAACTGTCTCAGCGTGATTAACCTGTACGGTGCCTTTGAGCACTGCGAGTAACGTGTTGTAACCTTCGGGGACAGAAAATGCCATCGGTTGCGCGCTGGTTAAGCGCATATCCCAAATATGCATCGGTGTAAAGGTTTGCGCCGGACCCGTTAATCCATCGAATTCACCGGCAATGACGCGAACGTTGCCTTGATTGTCAGGTAGTGGTGCGACGGGGATCTGGCTATCCAGAATATTTTGATAACGAGGTGATGACATTTTATCTTTAGCCGGCAAATTGACCCATAGCTGCACCATTTCAAACAATCCACCTTGTTGTGCAAAATCCCGGCCATGAAATTCTTCGTGAACAATTCCAGCTGCTGCCGTCATCCACTGCACATCGCCGGGGCCAATTTTGCCGCCGCCTCCCGAACTGTCGCGGTGTTCAACTTCGCCACTGTAAACAATGGTTACAGTTTCGAAACCGCGATGCGGATGCTCGCCAACACCAAGACGCTTAGTGGTCGGCGGAAATTCCGTTGGACCGGCGTAATCAAACAACAGGAAAGGACTGATGGTTGATCCAAGCGCAGGGTAGCTAAACAGTGTTCGCACCGGAAAACCATCGCCGACCCAATGATGATCGGGTGTACGTTGAATGCGCTGCAACTTTTTGACAGATGATTGAGGTTTTGTTGCGAACATTGGCTTTCTCCTTTTTAATATCTAACAATTCAGGTAAAGAATGACAATTTCTGTAATTGATTCTTGATGGCCATATTTTGATCCAATGCGTTAAGATTACGCTTTCCTATATAAATTGAAAACCCATGTTTCTTCGAAATTGGTGTTCGGAAATACAGAACAATGCAACATCGACTGGATGACATTCTTGCCTTTCTACAGGCAATGGAAACCGGCAGCATCAGTGCGGCTGCTCAGCGCATGAGCTTGTCAAAATCGGTCGTTAGTAAACGGATTAGCGATCTTGAGGCTCGACTAAAAGTCGAGTTGCTGCATCGCTCCAAACGAGGCGTAATCGCAACGGACAAGGGTGCTGCGTTCTATCAACGCGCACGTGCCATTATGCAGCAGCTTGACCAGGCATCAGAGGCACTGATCGAACAAGACGAAGAATTATGTGGATCATTGCGCATCGCGGTCCCAATGACTTTTGGCGTCAAATATCTTGGACCTGTTTTATTCGCTTTCATCAGCCGTCATTCGCGGTTGGCACTTGCCCTGGAGCTAAATGATCAGATTACTGATCTATCTGGGGAGGGTTACGATCTAGGCATTCGTATTGGGCGGTTACGTGATTCATCACTTATAGCCCGTAAATTGGCAGTAAGCCGCCGTGTGGTTTGCTGTAGCCCCGCGTATGTCCAACGTGCCGGATTACCCACTTCAATTGACGAACTGGCCAACCATGCTTGCATCGGCTATGCCAATGTATCATCCAATCAAATCTGGCAATTCGAGTCAGCAGAAACCTGTGGTGCACCCCGTTCACTGGTTGTTCGCAGTCGGATCGTTACCAATAATGGTGAATCAATGCGAGATGCGGCTATAGCTGGACTTGGCATTACCATTTTCCCGCTATTTATCGTCGCCGATGCACTGAAAAATGGTCAATTGATTAACGCGCTGCCGCACGCATACCCGGTTGCAGACAAAATCTATGCGGTTTATCCGAAAAATCGTCATCTTCCAAAGAAAGTCCGTATTGTCATTGATCACTTGGTCGCAACGTTCAGTGAAGACCCACCTTGGGAAAAAGAATTGAAGGTATAGTACCTTACCGTTTGCAAGTATGAGACTACAGACATACATTCAAGCATTTCTATATACAAGGAAACTATCATGACAAAAATAATTGGCATTACAGGGAGTTTACGCAATCGTTCGTTCAACACGGCATTGTTGCATGCTGCTGCGGAATCTGCGCCAACCGGTGTTGTGATTGAGATTGCAACGATCAAAGGTATTCCACTCTATGATGGCGATGTTGAGGATGCTGAAGGTGTTCCACAATCGGTTGTTGCACTACAGGAACAAATTGCCGCTGTTGATGGATTATTGCTAGCTACGCCAGAATACAACAACTCCATGCCGGGCGTACTCAAAAATGCAATGGATTGGTTATCACGGCCGCCGACTGAAATTCCACGGGTTTTCGGTGGTCTTCCGGTTGCGTTAATGGGAGCGACACCCGGTGGTTTCGGCACAGTGTTGTCCCAGAATGCCTGGCTGCCTGTACTCCGTAGATTAGGCATGCGTCCCTGGTTCGGTGGCCAGCTAATGGTATCCCGGGCGCATCAGATTTTCACTGAATCCGGCGAAATGGTAGATGAAACGGCACGCAAACAGCTGAAGAATTTTCTTGTCGGATTTGCTGCTTTTGTGCAAGCCAATAATTTGCCAAGCCGTAATGATAGCTAAACATGTTATCAAAACACAGCATATTTTTTCAATTATTCGCTTCTTTTTTAGCAACGGGAAATTTGGGTACCACATAATGTGTGATCGTGGGTTTACTGCCGGTCACGAGTAATGCGCTGAGTTCTGTCTGTAAAATACGATCCGCATCAGTCACCCGTTCGTATTGGCGCAAGTGTTCGAGCCAGGATTCGACGCTGAAAAATTCAATAAAGTGGTTGGGTATCTCGGCATGCTCATACACACCCCAGGCAAAAGCGCCATCTCGACGGCGACGTTTACTGAGTTCACGAATCATGGTTAAAAATTCACTCGTTCTATCGCTACGAACCGCGTAGTGCATCGTAATAAGGACTGGGCCACTATCATGGGTCACTGCATCATGAACTATTGGTGCCGGCCAATGCATCGAAGACGCGAGATCGATTTTTTCAATGCCACCGATACGCCAGCATGGCGCTTGAATATAATACTGTTGCCAACGCGACCAACCTATCGCTAGTTCAATTGTCTCAAGTATTCACGCCATCCGCCCAAGTGGCTAATATCTTTTGCAGTCGCCACCGCATAGTGTTCACACAGAAAACCCAGCACCATTTCGCCATCAGTTAAGGAAATCGTACCTATTCCAAGCGGTTTTGGAATACTCGCCACAAAACTACCTAATTCACGCATTGGTAATTCCCAAACTTCAACTTCAATAGCGAATCCTTGCTCATTTTCTTTTACATGCACCATGCCCGGACGACTGGGCGTTTCTCCAAAAAGCGCATAAAGCCTATAATCCGATGATGTCTTGGTGCATGTCAGTAATTTTCCTTTGCGAGCAGTGAGTTCTCCATTGAGTGGCAAACCGGACAAATGCGCACCACAAACTGCTAATCGTACTTGATCAGATTTTATTAATTCAGAAAATATTTTTTCATCCAGCTGAGCAGTATCTTGAATACCCGTAGCACCCAGCGGCAGCGTATACGCTTGCTGTATACGCGCTGCAAGATGCAAAAGCGCACAATCTTGATGAGCCGGCGCCGCCAATGTTATCCCAAAAGGCAAACCATCACGCCGGAATCCGGCAGGAATCGCCACTGCTGTATAATCCAGCAGATTCATGAAATTGGTGTAATAACCAAGATGCGTGTTAAGGCTTATGGGGTCTTGCAGCATCGCTTGAATGGTATAAATAGTGCCGGCAGTGGGCGTCAGCAAGCAATCTACATCATCCCAAATACGATCTGCCCGGCGTTTTAGCGCCCGTAAACGATATATACCGTTATAAGCATCTGCAGCCGAAAATTGTTTAGCGCTGGCGATAATTTCCTTCACAGGCGATATTATTTGATCACGATTCGCTTTAAAAAATTGCTGAATCGCTGCATAGCGCTCACCTATCCAAGGCCCTTCATAAAGCAATCGTGCAGTTTCCAGGAAAAGACTAAAATCTATCTCGGTGACTTCTCCACCCTGTGCTTGAAAGCAATCGATACTTTTTTCAAACAGCCGCTCGTATTCATCATTACCGAAAAACTGAAGTTGTTCTTTACGTGGAATACCCAATCTAAAACGTCGTGCAGCGCTAAAGTCGTATACATTCTCTTTTTTTTCTCGCGAATAGATGTCTTCGGCATCATAACCAACAGACACAGCCAACACACGCTCTGCATCAACTGCAGTAAAAGCCAAAATAGAAATGCAATCCAAAGAACGGCACGCGGGCACAACGCCACGTGTGGAGAACCATCCGGGGGTTGGTTTATATCCAACAAGATTATTAAACGCAGCGGGCACCCTGCCCGAACCTGCTGTATCAGTGCCCAGGCTAAAGGATACCCAGCCCTTAGCCACCGCTACAGCCGATCCAGAACTAGACCCACCCGATATATATTTTGGATTGAATGCATTGCGACAAGTCCCATAGGGAGAACGCGTACCGTTCAACCCCGTCGCGAATTGATCAAGATTAGTCTTACCTATTGGAATGGCGCCTGCTTGAATCAATTTCTGCACAACGGTTGCACTTCTTTCTGGGGTATAAGTAAATGCTGGGCAACCTGCTGTGGTTGGCACTCCCGCCAAATCAATGTTGTCTTTGATGGCAAAAGGAATTCCATACAGCGGCAACGATGCTATCCCTTTAGTTTCTACTTTACGAGCATAACTTAACAATAATTCGAGTGGCAATTTGTGAATCCACACATGATCATCGTCATTGACGATCTGCGCATGTACTGCCTGCACCACCTGACTGGGCCTCAGTTCACCGCTTACATAACGTTGCATCAAAGACGGAATGTTGCCCAAGGGTAAAATTTTGTCCATGCTCAATCATTCCTGAATGACTAGTAACATTTGTCCAGTGGACACATAGCCACCTTCCTTGCAAGAAATCTGCCGTACGGTTCCATTCACTGTAGCTTCCACTGAGAATTCCATTTTCATCGATTCAATAACCATCAATGAATCTCCCGCTGTTACATGTTGCCCTTCCTTGACTAATATTTTCCAAACAGTACCCGTAACATGTGAACCAATCGCGCAAGCACCCTCTGGCATATCCAGTTCACTTTGGGCATCGGCGTCATCCAAACTGTCTTCACTCACATATTCAGCTTGGCCATTTATCTTCCAGCGTTCACGCTCGGCCTCAAATGCGGCTTGTTGCCTGGTTTTAAATGCTTTAATGGATGCGCTGTTCTGTTGTAGAAATTGGTTATATTGCCTTAAACTGAAAGTAGTTTCCTCCACGCGCAGTTTAAGCTGCCCGGTAATGAAATTCTTGCGTAGCACGAGTAACTCACTTTCACTCACCGGATAAAAACGGATTTGATCAAAAAAACGTAGCAACCAGGGTTTTCCATCTTTGAAATCAGACGTTTGGCGATACCGGTTCCACATTTGCACCGTGCGGCCAACAAATTGATAACCGCCAGGGCCTTCCATACCATATATACATAAGTAGGCACCGCCGATACCCACTGCATTCTCTGGTGTCCAAGTCCGTGCTGGATTATATTTAGTGGTAATCAGACGATGGCGAGGATCTACGGGTGTGGCAACCGGAGCACCCAGATAGACATCACCCAGTCCCATCACCAGATAGCTCGCTTCGAATAGAATCCGATGTACTGCCTCGACACTGTCCAGCCCGTTAATACGACGAATAAATTCAATGTTACTCGGACACCATGGTGCATCTTTGCGCACTGATTGTGTATATTTTTCAATGGCCAGTCGGGTCGCTGCATCGTCCCAGGATAATGGTAAATGCACAATGCGCGTGGGCACTTCCATCTCATCAATTGCTGGTAATTTGTTTTCAGCCGTAATCAGAAAATCCAATAATTGCTCACGTGACAGCACTTGTGAATCAAAATGTATTTGTAATGAACGAATACCGGGCGTCAGATCTATGATGCCTGTCAAGTCATCTGAGTCGAGTGCACTCTGCATCCATTCCATTAAGGCATGGGCACGAAAACGTAGATTCAAATCAAGTACTAATGGTCCATATTCAACCAACAAGTATTTGTCACCGGACTGGCGATAAATTACTTGTACCTGCTGTGCACTTTCTGGGATACGATGTAGGATAGGGTTGTCCAATTTCGAGGCGCTGGATTGAGATTGGATCAAGGGCGTTTTTGTCGGATACAAACTTTGAATCAATTCATTCTGATGTTTTTCCAAAGCTTGTGCTTGTTCTATAGCCAACGAATTGAAGCGTATTTTATCGCCGGGTTTTAATTGCCCCAACTTCCACAATTCAGCATGTGCAATCGTTACCGGACAAACAAAGCCACCCAGGCTGGGACCGTCTGGTCCTAATATAACCGGCATATCACCGGTAAAATCCACGGCACCAATGGCATAGGCATTATCGTGAATATTGGACGGATGCAATCCAGCCTCACCGCCATCACTACGCGCCCACTGCGGCTTCGGACCCAGCAATCGTACACCGGTGCGGCTGGAATTATGATGCACATTCCATTCGGTAGAAAAGAAATGACGCATATCTTCATCGGTAAAAAAATCAGGTGCCCCATGCGGGCCATATAAAACACCAATCTCCCAGCTATTGGTGTAATTTGAATGAGTTCCTGCGGCAATAAATGACGCGTATGAATCCGCTTTGCTGAAATATGCAACACATCCCCAGTTCGCAAAACACGTCCAGCATGTCCACCAAATTGACCCAGTGTAAACGTCGCTTTGCTACCCAAATAATCGGCCACCTGAAAACCACCCTGAACTGCGAGATAAGTCCGGCAACCATGATGGCTGGTTTTTCCAAACTGAAGTAATGAACCCGCTTTAATATCATGCGATTGCCATAACGACAATGGTTCTCCGTCAAGACGCACATCAATCGGTGCACCGGTAACTGCGATAACGCTGTCACTGTTGAATCTCAGTGCCTGGCCCTGCAAGGGTAATCTCCGAGTCCTGCTTTATCTTCCGCGTTGTCGACCAAGCGGTTAACCAAACGAAATGCATACGAATCCATGGGTCCGGACGGCGGCACACCGATATGACAGAACCCAAGCTGTCCAGGGTAATCCTGTATCGTGGTCTGTACACCTGGACTTAACACATCAATCGTTTGTGCAATGTAGTGAAAGCCGTTTAAAAAACTGGTGTTGTGCTGTCCGTCATGAAACGCCGTGCTGCGTAATATCTGTTCAAGATAGTCCAGATTGGTTTCAATACCATGCAATGTTGTCGTATCGAGCGCATTGAGCAGACTAGCAATTGCTTGTTCACGTGTCGGTTCATGTACAATAATTTTTGCCAGCATTGGATCATAGAATGGGGAAATTTCTACACCGCGTTCTATCCAAGTTTCGATACGCGCCGATGAAGAAAACGTGGCAGCCGTGAGCGTACCGCTGGAGGGCTGAAAATCTTTGGCAGGATTTTCAGCGTATACGCGATACCTGCATGGCCGAACCTGGATGGTTTTTCAATGAATGCAGCCAGGTAAATCTCCGGCAGCTGTCGCACCATCCATCCACCAAGTCAATACCTGTAACTTCTTCAGTCACTCCATGTTCGACCTGTAAGCGCGTATTAACTTCCAGAAAATAAAATTCGCCGTTGGAAGCATCAAAAATATACTCCACAGTTCCAGCGATTGATAGTTGCCACTGATTTGCCCAAGCGCACCGCAGCATCCAATAGTTCCTGACGCAAACTTGGCGTCAGATTAGGGGCAGGGGTTTCTTCTACTACCTTCTGATTACGTCGCTGCATAGAACAATCACGCTCACCTAACACTCTCACTCTCTCTCTCTCTCTCTCTCTCTCTCTCTCTCTCTCTCTCTCTCTCTCCTTTGCCGTCACCAAAAATCTGTACCTCAATGTGACGGGCATTCTCAACAAATTTTTCCAGGAACAGGCCGGCATCCTTAAAATTGTTTTGCGCCAAATATTTGACCGCATCATAGGCATCAACCAACTCCTCTTTGTTCCAACACAAACGAATACCGATACCGCCACCACCAGCCGTGCTTTTTAACATAATCGGGTAACCGATATGCAATGCCTCATGCAGCGCATGTTTCCAAATTATCCAGTAAGCCAGTCCCCGGTAACAAAGGCACCTGATTTTGCATTGCCAATTCACGTGCCGTATGCTTTAAACCGAAAGCACGCATCTGTTGCGAACTCGGGCCGATGAAACATAACCCATGCACTGCACATTGATCAGCGAAATCTGCGTTTTCACTGAGAAAACCATAACCTGGGTGAATAGCCTGCACACCGGTTTGCTGGGCAATCTCCAGTATTTTATCGGTACGCAGATAGCTATCCGCCGCCACACCGCTGCCAATACAATAGACTTCATCCGCTTCCACCACATGACGCGACAATGCATCGGCATCGGTATAAACCGCTACGCTTTTCACTCCAATATGACGCAATGTACGAATAATACGACAGGCAATCGCGCCGCGATTGGCAATCAATACTTTCTCAAACATGGGTTGCTCCTTTATTTGAGCATTACTTAACATGCAAGTCTGGAAACGGGGCGCATAA
>CALNXP010000006.1:0-82285 GCA_942490555.1 uncultured beta proteobacterium
GGCGATAACCCACGCTTCCATAATTTCCGCATACCCTGCCGATAACTCATATTGGTATAGCCACTCACCGGTGGCGTCAAATACAGGTCGGCGACACCTTCCCTAACCTGTTGCTGGGCCAAGACCGCCAGCCCAATACTGGCACGGCTCAAAATATCCTTAATCCCCGGATAATGACGTTTGCTTTTACCCAGTCGCATTTTCTCCAGCAACAACTGCCAGCCACCCAGCCCGGAATCAAACGGCGTGTTATGTAACATTTCCTCACGCTGACTGACATCAACGGCAATAACCGTACCATCACCAATCAAGCCTCGCATCACATCGGCCGGCATATTGTTTAACAAGGCACCATCAACATGCAGATCACCATCTACCACCCGTGGTGGCAACAAGCCCGGAGGCGTATTGCTATACAGCACCGCCTCACTCAAACTGCCGGATCTATGCGTCATTACCGTCGCCCGACTTAAGTTACAGGATACGGTAAAAAACGGATACCACAGATCTTCAATCTGGGTATCGGCAAACATCTGGCGAAATGCACGTATCACCCTATACCCGGAAAACAGCGACACCAAAGGCAAGGTCATCTGATCGCCTTTCTGACACAGCGCCATGGTCTGCTCCACCATCTGCTGCCAGTCCCACTGCAAGGCACATTGTGCAGCAATAATTGCCCCCATACTGTTGCCCCCCACCAGATCAATCGGGATACCACATTCCCTAAATGCCCGAATCACTCCGGCATGGGCAAAGCCGCGCGCACCACCGCCGCCCAGCACCAAGCCTATGGAGCGATGGGTTAAATAACGGGCCAGGCGTTCAAGATCGGCCTGTTGCCCCACACTGAAATGAAAATGCTGCTGAATACTGCGCTGACTTAACCAGGGTAGACTGGAACCGCCAGTTGACGACTGACCATGGGCCAGCAATAAAATATGCCGGCTTTCTTTCACCCCGGGCTCAACAAGCAGTTGCTGTTCCATCGCCCCCACCGCGGCATCCTGGGTAATATCGGCAACCCAAATAATAATATCCGCCTGTCTGACACACCAGCGGCTCCATTCATCGGCTTGTTCGCTGGCAACATACACTAATTGGGCATATTGCTGTTCCTGCTCGGTCAGCCATTGCATCAACGACCCCTGATTTCCCGACTGAAACAAGTCATATAGCGGTCGATTTTCATCATCCGCCTGATAACGCAACATTTTCGCCTGGGCATATTGGCCAAACGCCCGGGTTAACCCCTGCGCAACCTCGGCAATCGATAGCGAACCCGACAATGGCACCAGGGCAATCGCACTGGAACGCTGACGTCGCTGACGCGCGCCATCGAAATGCTGCACAATGCTATGGGTAAATACCCGATTAATTGCGATGGGATAGAGTCGTAATAAATGCTGGTAAGCCTCGAAGCTCAAGCTGGCATAACTGCTGTCGCGAATCAAGGTGACGGTCGCCGCCCGCGGCTTGCCGGTGATCACCCCCAGTTCCCCCACCGTATCCCCCAGTGCCACCTCACCGACCACCTTAACGTTTTGATGCAAATCGGTAACCCCCCAACCTGCATACGCCCACTGACAATAATAAATAAACGATCGGAAGGATCGCCCTGAAAGCAACGCACAGTACCGCATGATGCACTGGTCACCGCTAACAGACTTTCCAATGCCCTAAACTCCGTCTCGTCCAACCCCTTAAACAATTCGCTTAACCTTAACGCCAGGCGCAACTGAAACATCGTCGGGTCTTCCTGAATTTGCCCTTTGATAGCCCCAGGAATCTGCGCAAAAAGTGCATCAACCACACTAACAGGGATTTCAAGCAATACGGCCTGGCTCACCGACGCAACCGTTGCCGAACGTTGAGCCTGCTCATCAAACAACACATAGCCCAGCACATCGCCAGCAAAATGATGATGCAACAACACCTGTTCCGACTGCCACTCGCCAAACGATGCCAGCTGGCCTTCAATCACAATATAAATACACGCCGCGGCATCTCCACGTAGATATAACCTGCTGTTCTCAGCACACACCAACTGCCTGCCACCATTGATCAATGCAAGCAACACCTGGGCATCGATAGCTTGCCATATAGGATACGTTTGCAACTGTTGTAACAGCTGTGTCGGGCTACGCATGGCCGCTCAACTTGGCAATCAACAAGGTTATGTCGCTAGCTTTTCCTAGTTTCAAAAAGGCTGATATCCCGATTAGCAAGCAGCTCATGCTCGTTCCCTCGTTAGTTGTTACCACATGGACCTGGATAGAGTGTACTTGATCTTATGATCCGGCAGCAGCCCTTCACCGAACCCACCTCACCGCTCATCGAAAAAATCTGCCAAAACCCGAAAAACAACCGCTAACAGCTTGTTCCACGGGGTGTTTAGGCTTACTATGATGGATAACTATTGAGGTGTGACTTCGT
This sequence comes from uncultured beta proteobacterium, assembly GCA_942490555.1. Lineage (GTDB taxonomy): Bacteria > Pseudomonadota > Gammaproteobacteria > Burkholderiales > Gallionellaceae > Gallionella. Next base: position 2,437 of record CALNXP010000006.1, read on the forward strand.
ATCCTAAGCAGGAAAACTTCTTATTCTGACACATCTTAAGCAGGGTGTTTTCTCTGCTCATTATCGACAAAACACTCGGATGGTAATCACCTTAAGCGCTTGTTTCATCACGACGTCATCTCCTCAGGCAATATGATTGAAAAGGAGAAGGTCATGAACGAGCTCTATACACAAACCCTGAATGCGAATGAACAAATTCACAGCCCGGATGCCTGGTCAAATTTTAGCACCGGCCCTTGGCAGAGTACGGTTGATGTGCGCGATTTCATCAGCGCAACTACACCCCTTATCAAGGCGACGCCTCATTTTTAGCCGGACCAACCGAGCGCACCCAGCAGCTGTGGAATCAGGTATTGCAACTGCTGAAAGCCGAACAGGAAAAAGCTGGACCGTTGGATTTTGACAACGATAACCCATCGACCATTACCTCACACCCGGCCGGCTATATTGATCAGACACGGGAATTAATTGTCGGTCTACAGACCGAAGCACCGCTAAAACGCGCCATTCTGCCCATGGGCGGAATCAATATGGTCAAAAAATCCTGTGAGGTGTATGGCAAGCAACTCAGCCCTCAGGTCTATGAAACCTTTACCAAATACCGCAAAACACATAACCAGGGCGTGTTTGATGCCTATGATGCCGAAATCCGTCGCTGTCGTAAGGCCGGTATTATTACCGGCCTGCCGGATGCTTATGGCCGGGGACGTATTATTGGTGACTATCGCCGGGTGGCGTTATACGGCATTGATTTTCTGGTGGTACAGAAACTGGCCGAAAAAGAAGCGCTGGCCGAAAAAGCCATCAGTGACGATATTATCCGCTTACGTGAAGAGCTATCCGAACAGTTAGTAGCACTGCAGCAGATCAAGGAAATGGCTGCTGACTATGGTTTTGATATTGCCCGCCCCGCGGCCAATGCCAAAGAAGCGATACAGTGGACCTATTTTGCCTATCTGGCCGCAATTAAATCGCAAAATGGCGCTGCCATGAGTTTAGGCCGGGTGGCTACCTTCCTGGATATTTATATAGAACGCGATATGCAACGCGGTGTACTGGATGAATCCGGGGCACAGGAATTAATCGATGACTTTGTGATTAAGCTGCGTATGGTACGTTTTCTACGCACCCCGGATTACGATGAGCTGTTTTCCGGCGATCCGGTATGGGTAACCGAAGCCCTGGGCGGGATGAGCGAAGATGGTCGCACCCTGGTCAGCAAGGCGACCTTCCGTATCTTACAGACGCTATATAACCTGGGGCCGGCACCGGAACCCAATATGACCGTACTGTGGGATAAACACCTGCCTCAGGGATTTAAAACCTTCTGCGCCCAGGTATCACTGGATACCTCGTCCATACAGTATGAAAGCGACACCCTGATGCGGGAAAAGTTTGGCGATGATTACGGTATTGCCTGCTGTGTTTCGGCCATGCGTATCGGTAAACAAATGCAGTTTTTCGGGGCGCGCGCCAATCTGGCCAAAACCCTGCTTTATGCGATCAATGGCGGCCGCGATGAAATCATTGCCGCACAAATCGGGCCGGAACTGCCGGTGATGGACGATGAGGTACTGCAATTTGATAAGGTATGGCAACGCTTTGATCACTATATGGCATGGCTGGCACGCACCTATATCAAGGCGCTGAATATCATTCACTATATGCACGACAAATACAGCTACGAAAGTGCCTTGATGGCACTGCATGACCGTGATGTGTATCGCACCATGGCCTGCGGGATTGCTGGCTTGTCGATTGTGGCCGATGCATTGAGTACCATTAAATATGCCAAGGTTACCCCCATTAAGGATGAACGCGGTCTGGTCACCGATTTTGCGATTGAAGGCGAAGTGCCTTATTTTGGTAATAACGATGACCGGGTAGATACGCTGGCACAACAGGTCGTTTCACGCTTTATGTATCACCTGCGCAACAACCCATGTTATCGCGGTGCCACACCTACCCAATCGGTGCTGACTATTACTTCCAATGTGGTCTATGGCAAAAAAACCGGCGCCACGCCCGATGGTCGGCCGGCCGGTCACCCATTTGCCCCCGGCGCCAACCCCATGCATGGTCGCGATGAAAAAGGCGTGCTGGCGTCGCAACTCAGTGTCGCCAAACTGCCGTATGAAGATGCCGAAGATGGCATTTCCTATACCATGACGGTAGTGCATAAGGCATTAGGTAAAACCGAACAGGAACAGGTAAATAACCTGAGTGGCATCCTGGATGGCTATTTTGTCTCTCGCGGCCATCATATCAATGTAAATGTGCTGGATAGAAACACCCTGGAACAAGCCATGCAGCATCCGGAACACTATCCGCAACTGACCATTCGGGTATCCGGCTATGCGGTCAACTTTATCAAACTCACCCGGGAGCAGCAGTTGGATGTGATCAGTCGCACCTTCCATGACGCGTTATGAACGTCACCTCGTTTCAGCAACTGCCGGTTCGCAGTGCGGATGCCTTCCATCAATATGCCCGTATTCACTCGTTTGAGAGCATGGGCACGGTCGATGGGCCGGGCACCCGCTTTGTGATTTTTATGCAAGGCTGTTTGTTTCGCTGTAAATATTGTCATAACCGCGACACCTGGGACAGAGATGCTGGCAAGCTGTATTCCGTAGCCGATTTAATGAGCGAAATCATCCCCTATATGCCGTTTATTGACGCCTCCGGCGGCGGTGTTACCGTTTCCGGTGGCGAACCGTTATTACAACGTGAGTTTGTCAGCCTGCTGTTTAAAATGCTTAACTATCAGGGCATTCATACCGTGCTGGACACTAACGGCTTTGTGCCGGCGAGCAGCTATGACACGGAACTGGAAAAACTGGTAGCGCGCACCGATTTATTCCTGCTGGATATCAAACATATCGATGAAGGCAAACATCTGGCACTGACCAGTATTTCCAATCGCGACACACTGAACTTTGCCCGCTATCTTAAACAAAAACATAAACCGGCTCGCATTCGGCATGTGGTAGTGCCCGGTTATACCACCGACACAGAGGATATAAAACGCCTGGTCGATTTTATTGCGAAGCTGGACAATGTGGTTGAAGTCGAGCTATTGCCCTACCACACCCTGGGTGCACATAAATGGCAGGCATTTGAAGGCAGTTACCCGCTACAAGACCTGAAAGCCCCCAGCAAATCACAGATGGAGGAAATCAAACAGCTGTTTTCTGTGCTGGAGGTACCTGTTTTTTAATCGCAATCCAGGTAAAATCGGGCCTTTTTGGCAACGGTTAAGCAATGAGTAAATTAGACAGCGATACATTACAGCGATTTGTCTTTGAAAAACATCAAGTACGAGGCGAATTAGTCCACCTGGGCGCCAGCTTTCAAGCAGCCCAGGGACAAAGCGACTATCCTGCCGCATTAGTCGCAGAATTAGGCAAAACCCTGACCGCCAGCGTGCTGCTGGGCGCCACCATCAAATATCAAGGCTCATTGATTATCCAGATTCAATCCGCCGGCCCAATTCAATTACTGGTGGCGCAATGCACCAACCAACGCCATATCCGCGGACTGGCCCGCTGGGACGGCGAGCTAGCCGCAGGCCCGATAGCCGACACCTATGGCCAGGGACAAATCACCATCACCGTAAATGCCGATAAGCACCAGGATAGATACCAGGGGATAGTCGCACTGCAAGGTGAGCAATTAAGCCACGCCCTGGAAAATTATTTTAACCAGTCCGAACAACTGCCCACCCGCTTATTCCTGTTTGCCAATCAAGAGCAGGCGGTAGGCTTGCTACTGCAACGCCTGCCCGGCGAAGCACAACAGGATGACCTGTGGCACCGTGTTGGCGTACTGGCCGAGACCATCAGCGCCGACGAAATGCTGGGCCTGGACAATTCGGAAATCTTACATCGCTTATTCAACGAAGAAGATATCCGTTTATTTGAGCGCGAACCCGTCAGCTTCCGCTGTACCTGCTCACGCGAAAAAATCGAATCCATGATACTTTCCCTGGGCCGCGACGAAGCACAGCATATCGTCGAAGAACAAGGCCAAATCGAGGTCGACTGCGAATTCTGTAACCAGCACTACCACTTTGACAAGGTCGATGTCGAACAGCTGTTTACCCACCCAGCCGCCCCACCGGCATCGGATTCGCTGCATTAATCCATGCAGCACCGCGTAACACAACAAATCACACTGGGGAAAAACAAAGAACAAGTGCCAAATCACTGACACTAAGCGCAGCGGCTAAGCGCATAGAATGGCACTTATCGACCATGGCTGAGCGCATACAACGGTGGCATATTTTCAACAGAAGATGACCGAAAAATGCCCCTGAAAAATCAAAAAATATTTTTAATACAAATACTTGAAATAAAAACAAAAGCGGACATACAATGTACCCAAGATAATTTTTTTCAATCAGGTAGTCGCCCATTTCGGGCAACTGCCTGAGATGGGGCTGCCATTATTTTAATGGGGGTTTCAATGAAAGTTATCTTAAAACTGGCACATTCACTCAACTTTTGGGAGGATTTGCGCAAGGTGCTATTAGCGTCTTCTATTGCGTATTTTACGATCAAACTGTCCACGGATCTGGTCGCCTTACATATCCTGGGCTTTGCTATCAGCATAGTGATATGGCTGATTATTATCCGGCGGATAGATTGTATTCAGGAAGATAAGCAATTGCAGCAACGGCGTTATAAATCCAGAAAGCGAGGTGTCTGATGACACTTTACAATCTGGAAAGCATTGTCGCCGTACTGCTTGTGCTCGTATTAGGGATGGGGGTCTGGTTTATGGCCTGGGTTCACGATAAGGGACGCAAGAAACGCAGATATAGTCACCACTCGCCTTTTTAGGCATGCAGCACCACAAGCCGGCATCTTGCCGGCTTGTTTTATCTTGGGCATTCAATATGAATAAAGGTGTACCTGCCCCCTGTCCCCTTTTACCGAAATTAACCCGCCGCCAGTCGACTGTGTTGCTGATGTTGCTCGGTTGCCACCATGGTTCTCGCATAAAACTCCAGCATACGTTCAGCCAATCGAGGAGCCGACCAATCATGGGCATAGTGCTGCCCTTTTAAGCCCAGGGAAACACGTCGTTCCTTGTCTCGCAGCAACGCAATCACACGGCCCGCAAACGCTTCGGCCTCCAATTCACAAATTTCAGCACCCTCACCCTGCTGTAATACCTCCTTGGTTCCCATTTCAGCATTAGATACCACCGGCGTTGCCTGAGCCATTGCCTCCAACAGCACCAGCCCCTGGGTTTCGGTACAGGAAGAAAATACAAAAATATCCGCTGCCCGATAACAGCTGTTCAGTTCGGTCATTCTATCCAGATAGCCCAGGAACATCACATTATCCTGCAACTGAAGCTGGCGGGCCTGCTGCTGCAAGGCATTCAGTGCGGGACCTTCCCCGGTAATAAGCAACAACACATCTGGCAGCTGTGATTTAACATGCTGCAACATATCCAATAAAAAGCCGATATTTTTCTCAAACGCCACGCGCCCCAGAAATAACAACATCGGTCGTCTGGCGGCAATGCCATAGTCCAGCCGAAATGCCAGACCGTCACCCGGGGCAAAGCGGTCACTGCGCAATCCGGTTGGAATCACCTCGGCATGTGTTGTTACGCCATAAGCTCGCAATACCTGCAACATAGGAAAAGAAGGCAACACCATACCATCCAGCTGATTGCCCTGCGAACAGGATAAGCGACGTGCCAGCCAACGGGTCACCACACGTGGGATTAACGGCAGATAACAATGTAAGTATTCCTCAAAAAAAGTATGGTAGGTTTCCACACAAGGAATATTCAGTAAACGCGATAGTTTGCTTCCCAGATAATGGGCCACAAAGGGGGTTTGCACATGAATAATGTCAAACTGTTGTTGGCGCAGCCAGTCCAGCTGTTTCATCGCCTGACGATAACCCATCAACCGGTCTTCCGGGTCAAACATCAGCTGACGCCCGGGAATACGTGTAATTTCTGCCTCTGACTCGGCCTGACCATAATCTGGGGCAATCAAATGTACCCTATGGCCCAAGGCTTTTAGCTCGGCAAGATAGGTCGCAATCGAGGTGGAAACCCCATTCACCCTAGGAAAATAAACATCTGATATATAAAGAATATTCACAAAACCCCCGATAATGTTGCGCTTATTTGCTGCGATTCCAGTACACCAGCTCCATCTCACCATTCATATGCTCAACAATGGCGCTACAGCTGTCTACCCAATCACCGCAATTCAGATACTGCCGGTTATTAATGTCCTTGATCACCGGCCAGTGAATATGGCCACAGATCACGCCATCCATACCACGCTGCGCTACGTGGTGCATCACCGCTTCTTCAAAATTGAAAATAAAACTGACCGCGGTTTTAATCTTGCTTTTGGCATAACCGGCCAGTGACCAGTAGCCCGGTCGACGTAGCCGTCGGCGCAGCCATGACAAATAAATATTCAACCTCACCAACAGGTTATAGGCCTTATCTCCCAGCCGGGCGACCCAACGATGGTGCAAAGTCACCTGATAAAAATCATCACCATGAATTAATAAATAGCGCTTACCATCTGCAGCGGTATGCACATGCTCACGCATGATCTCAACCGCACCAAAGGTCACACCCACATATTCACGTAGCGATTCATCATGGTTACCCGGAATAAAACACACCCGGGTACCGTGACGCGCGCTGCGTAACAGCTTTTGCACCACGGTATTCTGTGGTGCTGGCCAATAAATGCCATCACGTGACATCGCCCATAAATCGACGATATCCCCCAGTAGGAAAATATGCTCGGTGGAATAATTTTTGATAAAGCCCAGCAATTGCTCGGCCTGACAGGCTCGAGTGCCCAGGTGCACATCGGAAATAAACAGGGAACGTACCCGAATTGGCGGCTCTGTTATCAAGCATCTTCTCCTCACGCATCAGCCGATTAAAAAAGCTAGCATGACAGCCCAATGTTTAAGCTATATTACATAGCCAAAAAATAATTGCTCCGAGTAAAATACTGCCTATAACAAATAACAACTAATAACTAATAACCGCACCAATCAAAGGGAGTAGCAATGAACAGCCCGTTATTATCGCTGATGGCCATCGCCGATCCGTGGCTATGTCTCACACTGATGATCTGTATTTATAGCTTAATCGTGATCTCGCCCAGCCCATTATGGTTAACCCGTGACGATCATTCCAACATTGAGATTGCTCTGGTTAACGGCCGGCGTTTGTTAATCACCACCACCCTGACAATCAGCATGGTTTACCCCCTGGTGATCTATGCCTTATTTATGAGCCACAGCCGGTTTAATGAGGAAAAATCGCATCAACTCATTATCAATTGGTTTATTACCCTGGTTAGCAGTTATTGGTCAGGGATAGTGCTGGCAGTAATTCTGGGGATTATCAGCAGCATCACCTGGCATAGAAAAATCATGCCCTGGTGGTCTGCGCTCTGGAGAAAATATCGGGCCAAACAAGCATTGGATGAATTATCCGATGTGCGCAATGAAGTTGGCCGACTCAAAGCCAAAGACTTTGATCCAACAAGCTACTATAAAACCGGCCATATCTTTTTTGGGCTGGATGAAAACAACCAAGCCATTTATATCCCCACAGACATGTTTTATAAGACCCATACCGATGTCATCGGACCCACACAAAATGGCAAAGGGGTGTTGCTTGGTGTGTTACTGGATCAGGCGATTCGCGCGGGCAACGGCTGCTTTTATATTGACCCTAAAGGGGATGCCAACCTGCCCTATATCATGGCGCAGGCGGCCAGAGAATCCGACAGGCCGTTTATTTTTCTGGATTTAAATCCCGATGGCCGAGGCTATTACTCCCCCTTTACCGGCGGTAGCGAACGCGATAAACGCACACGAATTCTGGCGGCCTTTGGCCTGGAAAGAGGCGGCACCGATGCCGACCACTATAAACTGCTGGAACGCAGTGTACTGGATGAAATCCTATCCCGAACCGGGGGCGAAATTAAAGCCATGATCAAAGCCATAGAACAAATGGGGCATCAACGCAGTGCCAGCAATTTATATGAATCATTACGTGAATGGGCTGCCATCAACAGCTTCTGTCCCCCTAAAAATCGTGGCTTTTCGGTAGATAAATCCATCATCAATAATGCCGTCGTCTATATCAAAGGCTCGCTAACCGACCCCATCGTTAAAGAAGCCAGCAAATGTCTACTGGCAGAACTCTCACAAGCGGCGTTACGTCTTGCCGCCCAAAGGCAGCATCAGCTGTTAATTGCTATCGATGAGGTCAGATTCTTAATCTCCAAACCGCTGGTAGATGGTCTGGCCACCCTGGCCGGATTCAACTGCAATCTGATTTTAGCCCACCAAAGTATCACCGATCTAAAAAACCTGGAAAATAACAGCATAGACGCTCAGGCGGTTGAACAAAGTTTTCTGATTAACTGCCAGATTAAAATCGTTTATAAGGCCGGTGACCCCGATACCGCAGAATGGGCCGCCAAACTCAGTGGCGATAAGATTTTAACCATACAGCAACATGAATCCAGCCAAAGCAATCGCTGGGGAGGTGAGGAATTTGAACAGGTAAACCGTATTGGGATTAAAGATGAAAAGCTGATTTCTGAAAATGCCTTACTCAGCCTGTCACCCCGAGTGGCCGCAATGTTTGCTCCGCAACGCCTGGCACAATGTGTTTATACCTGCTGGGTGAACACCGACCGCAGCAAAGCCCCCTGGGAATAGCCCCACGCAAAAAAGGCCGTATCGTGAAACACGATACGACCTGACCACATCAACTTATTTACGCGCAGACTTGGCCGCCTGAATCACACCCCGGATATTTTGGCGATGTTTCTGGTTTCTTGTCTGAATTTCTTTAGCAAAATTTTTCTGGATAGTTTTAACACTTTCCGCATGCTTCTGATTTATCGCCTTGCTGCCCTGAATAAACGTCTGGGTGTGCGCACCCACTTTTTTACGGTATGCACTTTCCAGTGCCTGCATTTCTTTGGCACTGGTGCCCGCCTTGGCCTTGGTTTTCATCACGCTGGCATGATTTTTATTGGCCTCGGCAGTACGCTTATGATGGTTGGCTTTAGCCGCTTCCATTTTCTTCACATGCGCAGTGCGGTCCTGCTGCGTTTTAATTTGATGTGTCTTAACACGCTGTTTCACCACCTTGGCATGTTTCGCATTCAAATGATTAACGTGCTTTACCACAGGAGCAGAATGTGGCGGCTTAGGCGCAGCATGTGCCTGACTGGCAATTAACATCACTGGGGTAATTAACATTAAAGCGATTTTAGCGGTGGTTTTCATAGTTGATACTCCTTGCATTTCATTTGATGTGGTAGCCGGTTAACACAACTTGCCGGGCTTGGTCACTTAATCGCAAGGGCCATGCCTGATAACACCAACAAACACCGCTTTACATCAATTTACACTTACTCACATAAAGCGGAAAAATTACCGCTAAATTGCAACAGACCCCAAACCGCAGTTTCCTGTTTTAGAGAATTCGGCAAAAATTTTACAAATATCAAAAAAATACAAAAATTCACCTAACTTTCAGATGGTTAACAACAAATCCCGTAACTTCTCAATAACTCATGGCAAAGCGGCATTCTGAGCAGCATTTCTCATGAGCTCAGGCAAAGGCAGAATGTTATTTTTCAGCGTGAGTCGATCTTGCAGGTATTGCCAGAACGACACGCCTAATTTTCGGCAGGTTTTCTTCAAACTGGTGAAGGTGTCTCGGCATTTTCGTCCCAGTTCGCTACGTGTGCCGCCGCTTATTTTCTGTTTTTGCACATAGCAGCGAATGTCGTTTTCGCTGCCATTGGTATGCAGCGGAATTTCTGGGCGTCTCAGCACTAACAACAGTTCCTCTTTGCGTTGATGGGTGCGCTTGAGCAGTTCATTCAGCGTGGCGTACTGAGTGCGTTGGGTAAAGATTTCATCAAAACGTGCTTCGAATATCGGTATCTGTGTTGCATTAGGGGCCGCTTTGTACGCTTTCAGATCACGGTAAAAATCCCAGACTAGTGCACGCACAGATTTAATCGCTTGCCGTTGCAGATCATTGCTTGGGATCAGTTTGTGAATCAGGCGTTCGGTATGTACCCAGCACAGACCATGCAAAAACAGCGCAAATTGTCGGGCGCCATCGCTGACAATTACCAAGTTGGGATTGAATCCATTTGTCAGCAAATGCCCGACCAGGGCGGCTTCGGTGGCGATGCGGATTTGATGATCGGTTTCAAAGCCATAGAATGCAAGGTGTAACCGCCATAGTTTCTCGTCGTAAATCGGCGTTGTCAGGTGCTCGCTAAGCTCCAGTCGCAGTGCTTTGCGTAGCCCATGCGCTTCCATATACGCCAGGGCATCTTCGGTGATTTGATAACCGCGGTTACTTGCTTGCAGTAGCTCCAGGAAATTCACCCGGCTTTTGCTGGCTGTGCTGGCGAACCAGGCAAAATAATCATTGCCAATTTGGGTAACATAGCCGTTGCGGGCCGCATGACGGGCACCGGAATCGTCAACGCTTACATGGGCACTGATTTCTAAGCCAGTTTCAAGTATCTCGTCTTTTTCTGCGTGCAACGCATCATGGCGCTGACTCAGAATGGCATTAATTTGCCCCGCAGAAATATCGACGCCGACTTCGCGCAATTGCTCCAAAATCAACGGCTGCGTGGTGCCGCAGTGGTGGTGTTGATAAATAATGAAGCCGCGCAATATTTCGTCAAAGCGATGGTTGCGTAACGAAGCAGGCAGTTGAGCAACGTGCGATTTACCGTTCGCATCCACAAACACTTCGAGTCGGTAGCGGATGTTGTGTGCCTGAAAAATTAACCCTTGAATCACCACATCTCGATAACCATTATGCTGTGCGCCAGTGGGCGCGTTTTCGCACGGGATGATTTGGATATCGTGAATTGTCAGCTGGGCTGTTTTGCTGCGCTTGTTCGACCCCGCTCGTTTCTTGCGTTTATTACCCGATTGGCCGCTAGAACGCTGACCTGTAGGCTTGTCATCATCGTCACTATCATCTGGATCGGTGTTTTGCTCCATTTTGCTCGATTTGAACTTGGGCTTTGCCTTTTCACCTTTCAGGATCGCAATCTCATCTCGCAGTTGCTGAATTTGCTCTTGCTGCAATTGGTTCTGCTCCTGAAGATGAGCAATAATCGCCAGCAAGCACTTTACTAAAGGGCTTTGCTCCGATTCTGGTATCTCTGGTAGTTGCAGTGGCTTTTTCATAAGGGCTAATCTTGTTTGACTACATTGTAACCGCAATCACACCATATGATGTTGTTCCTGACTTACCATGAGTTATTGAGAAGTTACCAAATCCCCGATCAACATTATCCAACCAGATGGTTTGTATTCTCATCATTGATAAAAATGGCCGTAACACTTACTGCCCGTCAGCAGCTATGGCGATTTGACGAAACTCGGCCTCAATCCGTTGATACCGTCCCGGCAGCCAGCCCGGCGCGCCCTCCGGGAGGCGCAAGCGGCCTTTTCTGGGATCGCTGGGAGCAATCACAATCTGGCTGTTTGCCAGCCCAACCCTGGCCACCAGCACAAACAACTGCTCAATCGCCGCATCGCCAATCGCCAGACAACCAATAGACACCGCTTTGCCATGAATAAAAATATTACTGCCCGGCTGCTCACGCCCCTCGGCCTTGGCCTGTTGCCAGTCAAAGGCATTCGGATAATCCAGTTTGATCGATAAATGATAGGCACTATTGGGATTCAACCCAAGCAAACGGTAAATTCCCTCCGGCACCTGTTTATCGCCCTCGCGTAATTTAGGCCCGGCCACCCCACTGGCCGCCAGCACCGGATACGTGTTAATTTTACGCCATGCTCCTGGCTCTCCAGCCCATAACTCCAGCCGCTTTTCATCTTTTACCGCCAGCAAACGCAACTGTGGCGGCGGATAAGCCACCCCGGCCTGCTGAAACAGCGGCTGCAATTGTCTATCCACCGCGTGCTGATAACGCTGCAACACCGATGCCACCGTTTGCCTGTCTCCCGTTAGTTGTTGATACACTGGTACCCACATCCCTCGACCATAATGGAAAAACACCCCCAACGCCGCGACCATTATCATCGCAGCTGACCACACCAGCAATCTCATCCTATCCTCATTTTTGCATTCCCCTGGTTGCGGGGTAGAATAGCCGATTTTGGCGATAATAGCAGCAACAGCACAGGGTGTACTGCGTGCACCATCATCACTATTCTCAGCTATCTTAAGGAGTCAAACGTGGACGAAAAAATTGTAGTCATTGGTATGGGCGAAATCGGCAGTGTATTTGCCCGCGGTTTTCTGAAACTGGGTTACCCGGTTTATCCGGTCACTCGCAGCACCGATCTGGCGGCCGCAGTAGAAAAAAACCCGAATCCCTTCCTGGTCGTTGTCGCCGTGGGGGAAAAAGACATTCACCACACCATAGAAACACTGCCTGGCGCCTGGCGCAATAATGTCGTGCTGCTGCAAAACGAGCTACTGCCGCGTGACTGGCAAGGTCAACTGGAAAACCCTACCGTCATTTCGGTCTGGTTTGAAAAGAAAAAAGGCATGGATTCCAAGGTAGTCGTGCCCTCCCCTATCTATGGCCCCAATGCCCGCTTACTCAAAAATGCCTTGGCGACCCTGGATATCCCCAGCTATGACCTGACATCAAGCGATGAACTGCAATTTGAGCTGGTACGCAAAAACGTCTATATCCTGACCAGCAATATCGCTGGCCTGATCACCGGCGGCACGGTCAGCGAACTGTGGGCCAACCACCAGCAACTGGCCCGCGACGTAGTCACCGATGTACTCAAAATTCAGGAAAAACTCACCGGCCAGACACTAGAGGCCGAACCCTATATCCAGGGCATGCTGACCTCTTTTGAAGGCGACCCCGAACACAAATGCATGGGCCGCTCCGCCCCCCAACGCCTGGCCCGCGCCCTGCAACAGTCCCAACAGTTCGGCCTGGACGTCCCCACCCTAACAATGATACAGAGCAAGCATTGATAAACGTAGGGGGGCACCGCGCCCCTTATCCCTTATCCCTTATCCCTTATCCCTTATCCCTTATCCCTTATCCCTTATCCCTTATCCCTTATCCCTTATCCCTTATCCCTTATCCCTTATCCCTTATCCCTTATCCCTTATCCCTTATCCCTTATCCCTTATCCCTTATCCCACATCCCACATCCCCCCATCCATCTTGCTGAAATACGATTATCATTACGCTAACGCTTCCCCTCTCAGGAGTTCGCCTTATGTCGCTGTGGTTATCACGTCTGTGGTTGTTGCTTGCCTTGTGGTTTTCCTGTGCTTGCTATGCCGGGGTGTATAAGTGGGTGGATGATCGGGGTGTCACCCATTACAGTGCGCAAAACCCCAAGTCGGTGTCGGCGGATGAGGTTTCCGAGCAGTTGCAACGGGCCAGCAGTGTGATCAAAGCGTTTAAACGTGAGGTGAATCAGAGTAGTCCTCCGCTTGAGCGCACCGTTGTGCCCGAGGTTGAGGTGATAATTGAAACGGTGAATTATTCGCTGTCTCATGCAATGCGTGGGCGGATTGATACGCAGCTGAATGCGATGTATCGAGCCTATGTACAGTGGCTGGGATGGGATGCCCGACCGGTGCGGCCGATTACAATTCGTCTCTTTGGCAAGTTTAAGGATTTTGAGCAGTTTCAGCGAGCGCATCGTGATAATGTTACCCATCGCAGTCATTACTCATCTCGCCATAAAGAAATTTTAATGCTGGGTACCGAGTTTGGTGAGGCCACCTTGAGCCTGCTCTATCATGAAAGCTCACATGCGATACTGGATATGCGGCCTGGACATTATCCCAAGTGGATTAATGAAGGGCTGGCCGAAGTGTTCGCCATGTCCAACAGCCACGAGGCGTCGATTCGACTGAATTACGCGGCCAAATGGTCGCAGCTGATGAAACATAAGCTACGCGAAGGCTCGTTGTTGAGCCTGGAACACTATTTAGCCCTTCCCAATCGGGCCTGGGGCGATGAATCGGCACGCGTAGAAAATTCGTACTATATGATAAGCTGGGCCTTGATGCGATTCTTGCTTAGCAGCGAGCAAGGGATAAACAGCCTGCGCCAGATTATCGCGGCCTGCCGCCAGCAGGCCTGGTGGCAGGATGATGGCCTGGTGAAAATTTTCGCCCGTCATTATCCGGCGGGTATGCAACAATTGGATGCCGATTTCAGACAATGGATTCAGCAACATTAGGGCCTCACGGCCCGGATGCGAGGCCGAATCCAGCAGAGCAGAATCTTAAAAATGCATGGAGTGTTCCCTGGCACCGGCATTCCCAGATTTTTTACAGCAGCTTCTCCAGCTGTTTTAATTTGCTATCACTTAATTCCAGGCTTTGCTGCAGAATCGATAATAATTCCTGGGGTTGTTGTTCCATAACATAGCGCAGCATGGCCAGTTGCCAGGCACGGGACTTTTTATCACCACTGGTCAGACCTTTCAGTTCTTCGGCCAGGCTTAACGCCAACTGATCAAAACGTTTACGCGTGGCCTTATCGGCGGTGCTGGTTGCCGCTTCGGCATAGGGATAAACCCCTTGCTGCTGCCAATGTACAATCTGCTGCTTTGCCAGCTGTTTCATTCGTTTGGCAACATACTGCTGAATTTTTTGTGCCGCCATATCGGTCACTTCGCGCAATGGATCGCTTAATTCTCCCAGTGCCAACACCCCTTCCTGGTTCAACAGCGACACCAGCTCGGATTTCAGATAGGCGCTGTAATCCAATTTACCCGGCACCTGGATGTCCCGGGCAAACCATTCCAGCGGAAACCCTTGCGCATTGCAATACCAGGCCGCCTTGCCGACACCGGCTTGCCATTCCACCAGCTCCAATGCCACCTCGAATGACTGACCGTTATATTCAACCGCGGGCAGATCAAAGCGCTGATGTTTGACCACCAGGGCATCGGGCTGCAGCCGCTTACCATCGACACAGACCTGCACCGCCGGATAATTGCGCAGATATAACGCAAAAATCGGCAACAACTTATGCACCGCATACTCGGCATCAAACAGCTTTTGCTCCTGCGGAATATCGCTGATCACCACCGTCACCCCAGCGCTGTCGCGTAGTGGTTGATCACAGACGGTTAATTCAAACTGTTCCAGCAGATCGGCCTGCATGGCTAAACGAAACGGCACATCCTGCTGTACCAGCCATTCCACCCGGTTGCCCAGCGACAACGGTTTAAAGCGGCCCTGCCCTTGTTGGCCATGCATATAGCGGCCACTGTCGGTGCGTGGACGGCTGATTTTCCAGGAACCGCCCAGCGAGCCAAACAAGGCCTCGGCATGTGCCAGAGGAAAGCCGTGTCCGTTGTCCTGCACCACAATCTGCTCGGTGGTACCCAGCGCATTTTTCTCAAAGCGAATATCAATCTCGGTGGCTTCGGCATCCAAGGCATTCCAGATCAGCTCGGCCAGCGCTTTTTCCGGGCTGGCATGGGCGACCTTAGATAAATGATCACGCCTGACTTCTACTCGGCAAATTTTATGGTCCATGGTTTCTCTCAATATTCCGGGTAACAATAACAAAGCCATGAATTATTTGCGCTTTATGGCGCCACGTCAATGCCGGATGTCAGACAATGCCGTTTTTGTTGTAAATTTGCCATGGGTATATTGACATAACAGAACGATCGTTCTTTAATAGAAAACATTCGTTCACTCACATACCACCATTATGGCAAACATTAATCACAAAGAAGCCGACTACCTGAGTAAGTTGCAGGACTATTATGCCGACTGGAAAAATATCCCTTCCTATGCACGACTATGCGAAATATTTGGTATTCACTCCAAATCGCATGTCAAAAATATTCTGGAAAAATTGATGAATGCCGGCTTGATTGAGCGCACGCCAGATGGCGCCTGGATACCCTGCCGCCAGTTTTTTGCACGCCCACTGGCCGATGCCTCGGTACGCGCCGGCATTCCTATGGGGGTTGAAGCCAGCTCCAGCGACTATCAGTTGATTGATGACATGCTGATAGATTCCCCATCAAAAACAGTGCTGATTCCGGTCAAAGGCGATTCTATGCTTGAAGCCGGTATTCACGATGGTGATATTGCCGTTGTCGAAAAACGTTACACTGCCACTCCCGGTGATATCGTGGTGGCGATCGTAGACAATGAATTCACCCTGAAAACCCTGGATAAAGAAAATGGACGCTATATTTTGCGCCCGGCCAACAAAGCCTTTGCCGTGATTCGCCCACAGGGCGAGTTAACTATCTTTGGTGTATTGACCGGTCTGGTCCGGAAATATGGAGCTTAATATGGAAAATACCGTGCTAGCGCTACCTACAAAAACACGCAGCAGCGCCGCTGAGTTGTGTTCGTTAACTCGCCCCAGCCGGGCATTGATCGCACGTCATAGAGACTGGTTAAGCCGCGCCCGCTCTACCGGCTTTGCCTGCAGCCTGCCCGATGAGCTCGGTCACCCGCTGGATATAGAACAATATTTATTGCAACAACGCGCCAAAACCTTTTTCCTGCGTATCAGCGGTAATTCCATGAGCGGCCTGGGTATTTTTGATGGCGATCTGCTGGTGGTTCACAGCAACCAGGCGGCCAGCACGGGCAGCGTAGTCATTGCGGAAATTAATAATGAACTGGTTGTGCGTCAGCTGTTTATCACCCAATCCGGCCACATACTGCGCGCGGCCCATCCCGATTATTCTGATATTCGCCTGGATGAGCATCATCAACAGGCCATCTGGGGCGTCGTTAACTGGAATGCCCGCCAGCATTAAAAGTCTGACTTGGGGCAGAGGCAGTATCGGTGATAAAATCGGCAATTACAGTAACACGCTAAGGAAGTGACATGGCTGGACATAGTAAATGGGCAAATATTCAACATCGTAAGGGTAGACAGGACGCCAAGCGTGGCAAAATATTTACCCGTCTGATCAAGGAGATCACGGTTTCGGCACGTATGGGAGGGGGCGATCCCAGCACCAACCCACGTCTGCGCCTGGCAATGGATAAGGCCTTATCCAATAATATGCCCAAGGATAATATCGAACGCGCCATCAAACGTGGCTGTGGTGATCTGGATGGTGTGGACTATCAGGAACTGCGCTATGAAGGGTATGGCATTAATGGTGCGGCCGTCATTGTCGACTGCATGACCGACAATAAAACCCGTACCGTGGCCGATGTGCGTCATGCCTTCACCAAATACGGTGGCAATCTGGGCACCGATGGTTCGGTGGCTTATATGTTTGCCCACTGCGGTCAGCTGATTTATGCCCCCGGCACCGATGAAAACAGTGTAATGGAAGCCGCACTGGAAGCCGGTGCCGAAGATATTATTAGTAATGACGACACCAGTATTGAGGTCATCACCGCCCCGAATGAGTTTTCTGAAGTAAAACAGGCGCTGGATGCGGCCGGCTTTCACGCCGAAGTCGCCGAAATCACCATGAAGCCCGCTAACGAAGTCAGCTTTTCTGGGGACGAGGGTGAAAAAATGCAGAAACTGCTGGATGCGCTGGAAAACCTGGATGATGTTCAGGAAGTGTATACCAATGCGGTTTTTGACGACGAATAATCCCATTGCCGGCTCACGCTATTCCTACCCGTATTCTGGGTATTGACCCCGGATTAAGAGTGACCGGCTTTGGCGTCATCGATAAATCCGGCAGCCGACTACGCTATGTGGGCAGCGGCTGCATCAAGACCGCAACCGGTGCGCTGCCGCAACGCTTAAAAACCATTCTGGCATCGCTAAGCGAGGTCATTCAGCAGTATCAGCCCGATCAGGCGGCAATTGAAAAAGTCTTTGTTAACGTCAACCCTCAGTCTACCCTGCTACTGGGACAGGCGCGTGGTGCGGCCATTTGTGCCGCCGTTCAACAGGACCTGGAGGTAGCCGAATACACCGCCTTGCAGATCAAGCAGGCGGTGGTTGGCAATGGCCATGCCAAAAAAGAGCAGGTACAACAAATGGTACAGCGATTATTAAACCTTTCCGGCACACCCAGCAGCGATGCGGCAGATGCACTGGCCTGTGCCATCTGCCATGCGCATGGCGGCATGGGGCTGGGTAAACTTTCGACGCAGGGATTCCGCGTCAGACATGGACGATTAATTAAATGATTGGACGCTTAAGCGGCAAACTGATTGAGAAAAATCCCCCACAGATTTTACTGGATGTACAAGGGGTGGGCTATGAGGTCGATGTCCCCATGAGCACCTTTTATAATCTGCCGGAACTTAATCAGCCGCTCAGCCTGTACACCCAACTGGTCGTCAGGGAAGATGCACAACTGCTGTATGGTTTTCTTACGGTAGAAGAGCGCATCGCCTTTCGCCAGCTGGTCAAAATCAGCGGTGTGGGTGCCAAATTGGCATTGGCAGTGTTATCCGGCATGAGTTTAAGCGAACTTTCCACGGCCATCGCCAGTAAAGATGTCTCACGCATGACCAAGGTGCCCGGTATCGGCAAAAAAACCGCCGAACGTCTGTTGCTGGAACTGCAGGGTAAATTTGCCGTGTATAACGACGGACCAACCAGCAGTGCGCCCAGCGCGGTCGCATCACATCAGGACGATATTGAAAATGCCCTGCTGGCGCTGGGATACAGCAGCAAGGAAGCGACTGTCGCCCTGAAACAACTGCCACCGGATATTGGTGTGTCCGCAGGAATCAAGCTGGCGTTAAAGCAATTATCCAAAAGCTAATGCCACGCCGTTCAAGCACGAATCTCACGGTAAAGCACATTGCCGTCCCACCGGCCATGCACACCATTTCAAAAATATCATATGCAAGGCAGTGCATGTGTTGGCTATTGATCTCCTAAAAACATTCGTCTAAATTCCCATACCGGGTGACACATCATCCCTCGTCGGCTGTACCTCGGCACTGAATACGCGATTTTTACCCGACCTTTTTGCCTGATACATGGCATGGTCGGCCCGGGCAACCACATCATCCTGAGGTTCATGCGATTTCCGCTGGGCCACGCCGGCACTAAAGGTCAACAATACCCGGTTATTATTTTCCAGAAAGAATTTTTTGGTCAGCGTCCGTTGCAACTGCTGAACCAATTCAACCCCCTGCTTATGCGTGGTCTGCGGCATAATCACCACAAATTCCTCACCACCATAACGCGCCACCGCATCCTGTTCACGCAGACACCCCTTCACCACCGCAGACAAATGCTGTAATGCATGATCCCCCGCCTGATGGCCCAGGCTATCATTTAACTGTTTAAAGTTATCCAGATCCAACAGCGCCACACTCATTATGGTATTGCTCTGATCCGCCCGCGTCGCTTCTCGCATAAACAGATCTTCCAGACCTCGACGATTTAAGGTACCGGTCAACTGATCCTTATGCACCATTTCACTGGCATGTGCCAGTTCACGCTCCAACTCACGAATCTTGACCTCGGCCTGCTGAGCCTGTTCGCGCGTTTCCAGTAATTCCTGACGGGACCTTGCCACCGAAGACTGTACCTTATGCGTATCCTGCATAATATCGTTCAGCACACCACCCAGGTCTTCAATATCTGCAGATTTGCCGATACGCTCACTATACCCTTCAATCTTGTTCTGGTAATCGCCGGTGCTGTCGCTGATCTCTTCCAACTGATCAACAAAGGAATTCATTAAACCTTTTAACTCGGCTTGCGTATTATTGACACTGTTCTTTAATAAGCCCTGCTGCACAATCGCATCGCGCAGGCCACGCTCGGCATCGGAAATAGCCGCACGGTCTATCGGTTTATCGATAATTTCGCGCAATACCATAATCTGACCATGCAACCAGGCCTCATCCTCCACCATACCATCGACATTCTGCACCAACAGGCGTAACAGTCTGAGCAATCCATCCTGAATTCTATGCTGATTACTGTTTTCCAGCTGTGCCTTATTGCAAAAATGCTGAATAGCTACCGATAGCGCCTCAAGTTGACGCTGACTTTTGACACCTTTTACCGCCTGTACCAGTTTATGTACATCGCCTTGTTGTTCGGGCAGTGTGGCAAAAGCATTTTGCAAGGTCACCGCCAGTAACTCGGCAAAATCTGGCAGCGGCTGAGTGATATTAGCGGACACATGATTAGCCACAGAAGGCGTAGCGGCACGCTGCAGCCGTAACGCATAGGTATTGACTGCCTCAAAACAGCTATCCCATTCACCCGTTTTAATTGCCTTAATCAAAGGCTGCTGCAATTCGGTAAAACGAGGGTGATATTCGATAAAATTTACTAATCCTTGCTGCAGCGGTTCAACATACAGCAAATGATTAATATTTTTACCGGAAATTTCGGCATATACCCGAGTATAGTTGTCCGGAGTCGGCGGCAACCTGCGCGACACCAGCAGCTCCAGAGTCTTTCTAGCCAGTTCGACAGAAATATCTTTTTTTTCTTTCATTGCCACCTGTTATCCCAAAATGAGCTGCATACCGCCGTAATTATTTCTCCAGGATATGCTTTTGGCAAGACCCCTTAGGCCGACCGGTTAAAAGCACGCTACCAATGTCCATCATCAGATAACCGATGTTACCCAAAGCGACAGGCACAGACAATACCGTACATCCCACGATTCCATCATTCTGAGCCTGTTATACTATGCCGAGCACTTGCTGACAAAGGAGAACCTAAATGAGCAAACAGATTCAGGATGCCTATATTGTGGCCGCCACCCGCACACCGGTCGGCAAAGCCCCTAGAGGGATGTTCAAGCATACCCGCCCCGATGCCCTGCTGACCCATGTCATTCAGGCCGCGATGCGGCTGGCTCCCGAACTTGAGCCGGAACAGATTGCCGATGTGATTGTCGGTTGCGCCATGCCGGAAGCCGAACAAGGTATGAATATCGCTCGTATTGGTTTATTACTGGCCGGCCTGCCACAAAGCGTGCCCGGCGTGACCATTAACCGTTTTTGTTCTTCCGGGTTGCAGGCCGTCGCCATGGCCGCCAATCAGATACGCCTGGGAGAAGCCGATGTCATGCTGGCGGCCGGGGTAGAAAGCATGAGCATGATCCCTATGATGGGTAATAAAATTGCCATGACACCGGCGGTATTTGAACAGAACGAACATCTGGCCATTGCCTATGGCATGGGTATTACCGCCGAAAAAGTAGCCGAAAAATATCAGGTATCTCGGGAAGATCAGGATCAATTTGCCTTACAAAGCCATCAGCGTGCCGCTGCCGCGATTGCTGCCGGTGAATTTTCACAGGAAATCAGCCCGTTTGATCTTAAACTCAACACGCCAGACCTTGAAAATCATCAGATTACTCAACAACAGCATCAGCTGCAGAATGATGAAGGTGTACGTCGCGATACTACCTTAGAAGCCTTATCTAAATTGCGTCCGGCATTTGCGCGCCAGGGATCGGTGACCGCTGGCAACAGTTCTCAAATGTCCGATGGTGCCGGTGCGGTATTACTGGTCAGCGAGGCGGCACTGAGCCGTTACAATTTAACGCCCCTGGCACGCTTTGTGGGTTACTCCGTCGTTGGCGTCCCACCAGAAATCATGGGTATAGGCCCAAGCGAGGCCATTCCTCACGCATTAAAACAACACGGCCTCAAGCAGGAACAACTGGACTGGATTGAGCTTAATGAAGCCTTTGCCGCCCAATCGCTGGCGGTCATCAACCAGCTGCAACTGGACCCCAGCAAGGTCAATCCGCTGGGTGGCGCGATTGCACTGGGTCACCCGCTAGGGGCCACCGGTGCGATTCGCACCGCCACGCTGCTGCACGGTTTGAAGCGTCGTCAACAAAAATATGGCATGGTCACCATGTGTATAGGAACCGGCATGGGTGCCGCAGGAATTTTTGAATCACTATGAGTATTGCCCAACAATTCAATATGGATGCCGACCAAGGGGTGATTAATCATCAACGCCTTGATCAGCAACTGCAACAACAGGGTCAGGCCTGGTATCAGGATTTGCGCCAACGCTGCCCCTATTTATATGCCAACAATGCGCTGTTTATCGAGCAGCAGCAGCTGCAACAGATACAGCATTTTCTGGATAAGCTGCATCAGGTCATTGCATTACCTGGCTGGCAGCAGCAATGCAACGCCCAAGAGCCGGCCTCGCCCCAGCAAGGGGCATTTTGTGGTTATGATTTTCATATTAATCAACAAGGCGTACACCTGATAGAAATCAATACCAATGCCGGTGGCGGTTTTTTCAATGCACTGCTACAGCAATCACAGCAAGGCAACGACTGGCCCGGATATTTTGCCGGCAGCGAAAACCCTCAGCAGAGCTTTGTCGACATGTTTCAACAGGAATGGCAACTCAGCCATCCACAACAGCCATTGAAGCGCTTATGCATTGTCGATCAACAGCCTGGCGAGCAATATTTTTATCCGGAATTTATCTTGGCTCAACAAGCGTTCCAACAGCATGGTATTCAGGCGGGCATTGCTGACCCCGAGGAACTAGAGGTCCAGTCCGATCAGATTCTGTTCCAGCAGCAGCCGCAACAACTGATTTACAATCGACTGACCGATTTCTCATTGCAGCAGCATCCACAACTGGCACAGGCATTTAACCAGCAACAGACTATTTTCAGCCCTAACCCCAGGCTGTATAAACTTTATGCCGACAAACGGAATTTGTCACTGTTAAGTAATGCCGAGTTTTTACAACAGATAGGCTGCAACCCGGAACAGATTGGCGCGATTCAACAGATATTGCCCACCACCCGGGTCATTGACCCTTTAGCCGCAGATTCAAAACAGGCTCAGCAATTATGGCAGCAGCGTAAGCAATATTTTTTCAAACCCGCAACCGGCTATGCCAGCAAAGGTACTTACCGCGGAATGGGAATTACCCGCCGGGTATTCAATGAAATTATTCAAGGCAATTATATTGCCCAGCAACTGGCACCGGCAGGCAGCCGCATGCTGCGCACGCCCGATGCAGCAGAGATGCCACAGCAATTCAAATTTGATATTCGCTGCTATGCCTACGGCAATCGGATTCAATTGCTGGCCGCGCGCGTTTATCGTGGTCAAACCACCAACTTCCGCACCCCCGGCGGCGGATTCACCCTAGTTAAGGTCATAGACAATAAATAATAGCTGCCACACCAACAAAAATGCCGGCATCAGCCGGCATTTTTGATCCTAATGGAGCGCTTACGATTTACGACGCTTCATCAAAGACAATCCCAACAGACCGGCCCCCAACAAGGCCAGTGACGCTGGTTCAGGCACCTTAGAGAACTCAACCAGAGACTGAGATCCCGATACATTGTCATACACATTTACCTGCATCATATTATCTTCAGCCAAATTACTGGCCAGCCAACCATCGGCCATGCTGACCGCAGAAGCAAAGTCTGTCGCATCATCACCCGCATTGGTCACATAGAAATCACTGGTATTGTCCGCGACCTTCCAGCTACCACTGTCTTCATAAATAATTTCCCAGACCGCCAGCTGGAAAGCCGCCTTAGAAGTTACATCGGTTATTTCATCCCAATGATTGGTGGCCAGACGTCCCAGCGCAGAAACCACCATACCGTTCATTTCAAAGAACTGATCACCGGTGACATAAGTATATTTCTTACTTCCCGCAGAAAAGCGGCTGAAAATATCCACACAGAAGGCTTCGATATCCAATGGACTGGCAAATGGCGACTCACCGGACACACCGGTATTGTGCATATAATAGATACCGGTTTCTAATGGCTTATCGGACTGATCACCGTTATAATTCCAATAGACATCGACATAATCCGCTTGGGTGTTACTTTCTTTCAGGTCGTAGGTTTCCCCCAGCATGGGATGCGCCCAAGCTGACTGACCGGCCATTGCCCCCAGTGCAACCAGCAGTCCAGTCATTACTTGTTTTGTTATCATTTGTATTCCCTCTTTATTACTTTACTTGAAACTACAATATGGCAGATATAGCTGCTACATGCGAAATTTCCAAGCAAAATTTATGCCCATATTTTTTTTCATTATAAATCAAGCGCAAGCCAAGCCCGTCCAAAGCGGCAACAATAAAGTGGCAAACTTTTCGACAATCACCACCTCCTACTTCAAACCGGATTATCCTGATCAAAAAAGCGCGTGTGCAGATCAAATTTATCACTCAGATGCGCTGCCAATGCCTGCACACCATAACGCTCCGTGGCATGATGACCCGCCGCCACAAAAGCCACTCCGCTCTCCTGCGCCAGATGATACTGGGGTTCTGAGATTTCCCCGGTCAAATACACATCCACCCCCTGATCAATCGCCTGCTGGAAATACCCCTGGGCACCACCACTGCACCAGGCAATTTGATGCACTTTTTTCTTCAAATCGCCCACCACCTGCGGTGTGCGCTGCAACTTATCGGTAACCCGCCAGGCGAGATCAGACAAGCTGCTAGCCTTAGGCAAACGGCCGGACCAGACCATATCCTGATCACCAAAGCGCCGATATTCACCATCGGCATGCGCCTTAAAACCCAGCTTCACCGCCAATTGCGCATTATTTCCCCAGACCGCATGGGCATCCAACGGTAAATGATAGGCCAGCAAACTAATATCGTGCTTTAACAAACAAGCAAGTCGTTGTTTTTTCAGACCGGTAATGACCGCATTTTCGCCGCGCCAGAAATAACCGTGATGCACCAACAAGGCATCGGCTTCCCAGGCCGCCGCTTGCTCCAGCACGGCCTGGGAAGCGGACACCGCAATGGCCAGCCGCTTTACCTTGGCACAACCTTCCACCTGAAGCCCATTGGGGCAATAATCCTTAAAACGCTCAATATGCAGTTCGGTTGCGATATAATCAGACAATTCTTTCAATAACACTTCTTTCCTCCAACTATCTCAATCATGCGAAAACACTGGCTGCTTTTTACACAAACCGTCACCATTGGACTCGCATTACTGTTTGTCGTTAGCACACTAAAACCCGAACTGCTCAGCAACACCGAGTCAGGTGTGGTCACTATTTATCAAAATACACCCTCAGATAACCGCACGACCGGCAGCAGCTTCAGCAGTGCCGCACAACGCGCCATGCCCGCGGTAGTGAATATTTATACCCGTAGCATAACAGCCAACCCGGACTCACGGCTGCGGAATGATCCGTTTTTTCGCTTTTTCTTTGGTGACCGTTTACGCAACCAGCCACGTTACGATTCCAGCCTGGGCTCCGGTGTTATTGTCAGCCAGGATGGTTATATACTCACCAATCATCATGTGATAGCCAGCGCCCACCAGATAGAAGTTGCCCTTAGCGATGGGCGCAAGGCCAAGGCGATGGTGATTGGCTCCGATCCCGAAACCGATCTGGCCGTCATCAAGGCCAGCTTCGACCAGCCGTTGCCGGCCATTGCATTCGGCAACCCGGATCATATGCAGGTCGGTGACCAGGTACTGGCCATAGGCAACCCATTTGGTGTAGGACAAACCGTCACCATGGGGATTATCAGCGCACTCAAACGCGACCAGCCGGAACTCAGTAATTTTGAAAGTTTTATTCAAACCGATGCCGCCATTAATCCCGGCAATTCGGGCGGCGCACTGGTTGACACCTTAGGCAATCTGATTGGCATTAATACCGCCATTTACTCTTCCAACGGCGGCTCGCTGGGTATAGGCTTCGCTATCCCGGCCAATACCGCCAAACAAACCATGGAGAGCATTATTCAACACGGCGAAGTTACCCGCGGCTGGATTGGCACCGGCATTCAGGAACTGACGCCGGAGCTGGCGCATTCGTTTATGCTGCCGGACACCGAAGGCGTGATCATCACCGATGTTATTCGCAACAGTCCGGCCCAGCAGGCCGGCATTCGTCCGGGCGATATCCTGCTTTCTATTAATCAACAAAGTATTCGTGACTGGAACGACATGCTAGCCACCGTCACTGCCCTTCCTCCCGGCAAAGAAGTTGAGGCGGTCATTGTGCGAAAAAAACAAGCGATTCAGCTCAGCATTCGCATAGGCAAACGCCCTCCATTGCGCACCCAATAAAAAATCGGTTTTACTTTTATTTTTTTTC
Source organism: uncultured beta proteobacterium (assembly GCA_942490555.1). Classification (GTDB taxonomy): domain Bacteria; phylum Pseudomonadota; class Gammaproteobacteria; order Burkholderiales; family Gallionellaceae; genus Gallionella. The sequence continues at coordinate 28,504 of CALNXP010000006.1, forward strand.
GGTTAGAATCTGCCTTGCTTGTTTAACCAATCACTGCAAGCACCAAAAAAATCTTCTTCAGGTTTTTTCTAACAACGATTGCCCCAGATTGGGTTATTAAAATGAGATAACGGGCATCAAAACATTCAGTTAACAATATGAATTTTGCTAATTTAACACTGGCAGAGCCTTTGTTACGTGCAATCGAAGACGCAGGCTACGACAAACCAACTCCAATCCAGCAAGAAACCATCCCCTTGATTCTGGAAGCGCATGACCTGCTAGCGGCTGCACAAACCGGCACCGGAAAAACTGCCAGCTTTACCTTACCGTTGCTGCAACAACTTTACAGCAACCCGAAAACTCATGGCGCCGGCCAGCCGCGCAGCCTGATTCTCACTCCGACCCGGGAACTGGCGGCACAAGTCAGCGACGCCGTAGGGAAATATGGTAAATATACCGAACTGCGCTCCATGGTCATATTTGGCGGTGTCAATATCAACAGCCAGATCGAACAACTAAAACAGCCTATCGATATTCTGATCGCCACTCCTGGGCGTTTGCTTGATCATATCAAGCAACAGACCCTGGACCTTAGCCAGGTTGAAACACTGGTACTGGATGAAGCCGATCGCATGCTGGATATGGGCTTTATCCGTGATATTAAAAAAATCATGGCACAGCTGCCTGCAACTCGCCAAAGTCTGCTTTACTCGGCCACCTTTTCCGATGAAATCAAACGATTGGCCGAAGAACTGCTGCAGAATCCGCGCCAGATTCAGATCAACCCATTAAACAGCACTGCCGAATTGATAGAACAAGGGGTCTATCCGGTGGCCAAACATCACAAAAGCCACCTGCTCAGTCATTTGATTGAAACCCGCAACTGGCAGCAAGTGCTGGTATTCATTCGTACCAAGCACGGCGCCAACCGACTGGTTGAAAAGCTGGCCAAGAAAAACATTGGTGCTGCCGCCATTCATGGCAATAAAAGCCAATCGGCACGCACACGCGCACTGACCGACTTTAAAGCCGGCGAATTACGTGTACTGGTAGCTACCGATATCGCCGCTCGCGGCCTGGATATCGACATGCTGCCTCATGTTGTCAATTACGACCTACCCAATGCACCGGAAGATTATGTGCATAGAATTGGCCGCACAGGTCGGGCCGGATGCAACGGCCAGGCAATCTCACTGATCACAGAAGAGGAACAAGCTCAATTGGATAAAATTGAAAAATTAATCAACCTGCCGATACCGCGCCTGGTTGCCGATGATTTTGTTGCTCCGGACATACCGATGCCACAAGCACAAGCACAAGCACAAGCACAAGCACAACCACAATCATCATCCCCAAAACCGGCGGCCAAGCAACCCACTCGCCCCAAACAGAAAAGACCCAACAAAGTGGCCAGCAAAAAACCCGCGGTAGAACAACCCAGTCAAGGCAACGACAGCGACCCTCAGACTCAGGCAAATAAACAGGCCAAGCGCAAAAAACCTAAGAAGCGCCAGTTATCTGAGGCCGCCCGTCATCAGGCCATGCCCCAACCGCCCTTGTTTTCGCCGGAAAAACCGGCCCGCAATCGCAACAACAACAGCGGCGGCGGCAGTCACCTGGGCTACAATCACAACCGTAACCACCGGGAATACTAAGCTTCTAAGCATGGTTGATCTGGCGCCATTCACCCGGCGCCAGTCTATCCAGCGCCCAGGGGCCAATGGCATAACGAATCAGACGCAGCGTAGGAAAACCCACCGCTGCCGTCATGCGCCTGACCTGACGATTCTTACCCTCTTTGATCACCAGCTCCAGCCAGCAGGTTGGAATATTACGGCGTTCACGAATCGGCGGGTTTCTTGGCCACAGCCCAGCGGGCTCCTCCATGATGCGGGCCCTGGCTGGCAATGCCGTAAATTTATTCAGACGCACCCCCTGGCGTAATTGCTGCAAGGCACACTCGTCGGGCACACCTTCTACCTGCACCCAGTAGATTTTTTCCAGCTTATGCCTGGGATCGGTAATTTTATGCTGCAAACGACCATCGCTGGTTAACAACAACAGTCCCTCACTATCGGTATCCAGACGTCCTGCCGCATACACCTCGGCCACATCAATATAATCCGCCAATGTCGGATGCTTTTCGTGCTCACTGAACTGACAGATCACACCATAAGGTTTATTCAATAAAATAATTTTTGATTTCACATGCACACTTCAAGAATACAGACATAAAAAAAGCCCGGCCGCAGCCGGGCTTTTAACTATTCTGAATTAGTCAGATTGAATATTAGAAGCCTGTTTACCTTTAGGGCCCTGAACCACGTCAAAGCTCACCTTCTGACCTTCTTTCAATGACTTATAGCCATTCATATTGATCGCAGAAAAGTGTGCAAACAAATCTTCACTACCATCGTCTGGAGTAATAAAACCAAAACCTTTAGCGTCGTTAAACCATTTAACTGTACCTGTTGCCATGTGTATACATCCTTACTTACTAAATTAAACGGGGCAAAAAACCCGCGGACCCGTTTGAACCAAAAAACCGCACACGGCAATACCCTGAACTGCAGCTACTTCAAATCCAAACTCCAGTTTGCTTTTTACCTCGCTTTTACCAAAAACGTCAAGAGCAATCTATTTTTTTTGATTAACGCTTGAAAAACGGTGCCGAATGGACAAATATAAAAGTCATATAACCTTTATAGTAGTAGACATGGCAACAAAACATCACAGCAGCACAATACTTGCCCCCGAACGGGCGAAAACGAAACCGCCACGGCTGTATAAAGTCATACTGTTTAATGACGATTACACAACTATGGAGTTTGTGATTGATGTGTTACAGCATTTTTTTGCAATGAATCTTGAACGAGCACAGCAAATCATGCTCAAAGTTCATAACGAGGGTTCTGCAACTTGCGGGGTTTATTCCCGGGATATTGCCGAGACAAAGGTCGTTCAGGTTAGCGAATACGCCAAACAAAGCGGCCACCCACTTAGATGCGGTATGGAGGAAACATAAAATGATAGCGCAAGAACTTGAAGTAAGCCTGCATCTGGCCTTTGCCGATGCAAGACAAAAACGTCATGAATTTATCACCGTTGAGCACCTGCTGCTAGCCATGCTGGACAACGCCTCCGCCGCACAAGTGCTTAGAGCCTGCAGTGTCGATATTGAGACATTGCGCCAATCCATTATCAGCTTTATTGATACCCATACCCCGGTAGTCACCGGCGAAGATGAGGTAGATACTCAGCCTACCGTTGGTTTTCAGCGCGTCATCCAACGCGCTATCCTGCATGTACAATCCAGCAATAAAAAAGAGGTCTCGGGAGCCAATATCCTGGTGGCATTATTTGGTGAGAAAGACTCACATGCAGTACACTTTCTGACCGAACAAAGCATCAGCCGGCTGGACATTGTCAACTATATTGCTCATGGCATCAGCAAAGACGGCAGCACCGATACCACTCCCAGCACCACCGAAGCCGATAACAGCAGCAAAGACAAAACGGAAAGCGCACTGCATAACTACACCCTGGATTTAAATGCCCAGGTCGCCGGAGGGCGCATTGACCCCCTGATTGGCCGTCAACTGGAAGTCGAGCGTGTGATCCAGACCTTATGCCGCCGTCGTAAAAACAACCCCTTACTGGTGGGGGAGGCCGGGGTCGGCAAAACGGCGATTGCCGAAGGACTGGCCAGACGTATCGTCGAGAAAAGTGTCCCTAGCGTGCTGGAAAATGCGCACATTTATTCACTGGACATGGGCGCCTTACTCGCCGGCACTAAATATCGGGGAGATTTTGAGCAACGCCTGAAAGGCCTGCTTAAAGAACTCAGTGAAACGCCGCATGCGGTGCTGTTTATTGATGAAATCCACACCATGATAGGTGCCGGCGCGGCATCAGGTGGCACCATGGATGCCTCCAACCTGCTTAAACCCTTCCTATCCAATGGCCAGCTAAAATGCATTGGCGCCACCACCTATCAGGAATACCGCGGTATTTTTGAGAAAGATCATGCATTATCACGTCGTTTCCAGAAAATTGATGTTAATGAACCCACCGTGGAGCAGACGATTTCCATTCTACGTGGCTTGAAATCGCATTTTGAGGAACATCACAATATCAAATACAGTGCTGCGGCATTAACCAGTGCCGCCGAACTCTCGGCCCGCTTTATTACCGACCGGCATTTACCAGATAAAGCCATAGACGTACTGGATGAGGCCGGTGCAGCTCAACGCATACTGCCAAAATCCAGACAGAAGAAGACCATAGGCAAACACGAAATCGAGGAAATCATTTCCAAGATCGCCCGCATCCCACCGCGCACGGTATCGGTAGATGATAAAAACACCTTAAAAACGCTGGATAGAGACCTGAAGTCGGTGGTATTTGGCCAAAACAATGCGATTGATGCGTTGGCAAGAGCCATCAAAATGTCGCGCAGCGGCCTGGGCAATCCTAATAAACCGATTGGCAGTTTTTTATTCTCTGGCCCCACCGGGGTAGGTAAAACCGAGGTTGCTCGCCAACTGGCCTACGCCATGGGTATGCCATTGCATCGCTTCGACATGTCGGAATATATGGAGCGCCATGCGGTGTCGCGTCTGATCGGCTCACCTCCGGGCTATGTCGGCTTTGAACAAGGCGGCCTGCTGACCGAAGCGATTAACAAACAGCCACATGCCGTACTGCTGCTGGATGAAATTGAAAAAGCCCATCCAGATATTTTCAATATTCTGCTGCAAGTCATGGATCATGGCACCTTGACCGACAACAACGGCAGAAAATCGGATTTCCGCAACGTAGTAATTATCATGACTACCAACGCCGGCGCCGAAGCCTTGAATAAGACACATATAGGCTTCACTACCGAAACCACGGCCGGTGATGAAATGGAAGATATTAAACGGACATTTACCCCGGAATTCCGCAACCGTCTGGATGCCACCATTGCCTTCGCCCCATTGAACCATGATGTCATACTACGCGTGGTTGATAAGTTCCTGATGCAGCTGGAAGAGCAACTGCATGAGAAAAAAGTCGAGGCACATTTCAGCGACAGCCTGCGCGAACACCTGGCATTAAAAGGTTTTGATCCAAAAATGGGGGCTAGACCCATGACCAGACTGATTCAAGACAGCATACGCAGCGTTCTGGCTGACGAATTACTGTTCGGTCGCCTTAGCAATGGCGGGGATGTCACCATTGATCTGGATGATGATGATAAAATCACCCTCAAATTTGCCGAATCCGAGGAAGCCGTCTCTGCCTGACCCGCACTACCGGGGGCGCTTTGCCCCCTCTCCCACCGGCGAACTGCATCTTGGCTCATTACTGACCGCATTCGCCGGCTTTATTGATGCTCGCAGCCATCAAGGTCGATGGCTGCTGCGCATAGAGGATCTGGATATACCCCGCTGCAGCCAACAAGCCAGCGCATCGATTATGCGTATTCTAGAGGCGCATCAGCTGCACTGGGATAATAACAGCAGCACCTCCCAGGTACTGTTTCAAAGCCAACGCAGTGAAATCTATCAATCCGCCCTGAATCAACTGATAGATAAGCAACACGGCTATCGCTGCCAATGCACACGCAAACAATTAAAAAACCATGCCCGTTATGGCATTGATGGACTGATCTATCCAGGAAATTGTCGCCATCAGGCCAACATAACCTCCCCCCAGCATGCCTGGCGGGTATATACCGATGACCAGCTCATCAGCTTCTCCGACAGACTGCAGGGCAAACAAGATTACCGACTGGCGTCACAATGCGGAGACTTTGTAATCAAACGTGCTGACCAGTTGTTTGCCTATCAGCTGGCGGTAGTAGTCGATGACTGGCAACAGCAGATCAATCAAGTGGTCAGAGGCATTGATCTACTTCACTCCACCCCACGCCAGATTCATCTGCAGCACCTGCTCAATTATTCAACGCCGACCTATATGCACCTGCCAATTGTCATCAACAAGCAAGGGGAAAAACTCAGCAAACAGACCCGCGCCAGACCGGTATCACCGCAACAGGCCGCCCCCCAGCTGTTCAACTGCCTAAAATTACTGTGCCAATCGCCGCCACAGCCATTACAATACGAATCCGTCTCAACCATACTGGAATGGGCTATTGCACACTGGAACCCCGCACAACTTATCGGGAAAATCCAATGTGGCCCGGAAAACACTAGCAATGATTAAACACTAAGTTATGGCAATCTACGCAATTGGCGATATTCAAGGCTGCTATACCGAACTGCAGCAACTACTGAATCATATTGATTTCACCCCTGGGCAAGACAAGCTCTGGCTGGTAGGTGATCTGGTGAACCGCGGCCCCGACTCATTATCGGTGTTACGGCTATTAAAATCCCTGGGTACGGATGTTGTCAGTGTGCTGGGCAACCATGACCTACATCTACTGGCCGTGGCTTACGGCGTTGCCAACAGCAGTCGCCAGGACACCTTGCAGGAAATACTCAACGCCCCGGATAAAACCGAGCTGTTGGACTGGCTCAGAACACAACGCATGTTTTACCAGCAGGACGATTATGCGCTGGTCCATGCCGGACTGCTGCCGCAATGGACGGTAGCGCAGGCCGCCGCACTGGCCAATGAAATCGAACAGATTCTATCCGGCAGCGAAGCACAACTCACCGAGTTTTTCCAGCATATGTACGGCAACAAACCCAATCATTGGGAGCCGCAACTGCAAGGGCATCCTCGCCACCGTTTAATCGTAAATGCACTGACCCGAATGCGAATCTGTAATGCCAACGGACATATGGAATATAAATTCAAGGGAGAATATCAAGACATTCCGGCACAATACTATGCCTGGTTTGATCTGCCACAACGAGCCAGTAAAGAAACCACGATAATCTTCGGTCACTGGTCGGCACTGGGCCTGATAATCAGACCCCGACTACTGGCGTTGGACACCGGCTGTCTGTGGGGAGGAAAACTCACGGCAATACGTCTGCAAGACCGCGCGGTGTTTCAGGTCGACTGCCTGAGCCAACCCCAATAACTGCGCCTCCTAGTGCTAAACATTACAATGTATTCATCCTATTAGAACGCAAGGTGACATTTCTGGCAGGGTGCACTCCGTGCGCCACGTCTAAATGTGCAAGCATGTGGTGCATGGAATGCACCCCACAATGGGATTGAAATTTTCACGGTCCGACTAGGAGCGCTGTCCGACAAGAGAAGAACCGACTGCAAATTGCCCAGGCTGGCCCTTTTTTCCCCTGATTTTCGTGTGTAGGCTGGCTATTCGCCTCAAATCAGTGAAAAAAATACCTCAACCTGGACGATTTTCGTTGCCATCCCTATTCTCGGACAGCCTCCTAAGCGATTTTTTCAGGCAAAACCCGTAGGGCAGTGCCTGTTCCGCCCCGCGGCGTTATGATTCGCTTATATAGAACGACCGCTCAGCATACCTTGTCGAATCGAAATTCTGGCGTGCTGCAGGGGTCAACAGCGCCTAAGCTGCCGTCATTGAAAGCTGCATCTTGGACATTGCCTTTTGCTCAATCTGGCGGATACGCTCGGCAGATACACCGAATTCTGCCGCCAGCTCATGCAGGGTTGAACTGCCGTCTTCGCTCAGCCAACGTGCTTCAATAATACGCCGACTACGCGCATCCAGGGCCGCCAGAGCCTCCACCAAACCAGAGGAACGCACCCTATCCTGCTCGGCAGACTCCAACAAGGTCAACGGCTCTTTGTCTTCATCTGCGGTTAAATAGGCACTGGGCGAATAGCTGTAATCATCATCATCGTGCGCTGGAGAGGGATCAAGGCTCATTTCCTGACCGGAAAAGCGCGTTTCCATTTCCACCACATCCTGTTCGCTGACATTCAACTGATTCGCGATTTCCGTCACCTGTTGCGGTTTTAATGGCTCCAGCCCCCGCTTTAAACTGCGCAGATTAAAGAACAGCTTGCGCTGCGCTTTGGTGGTGGCAATTTTCACCAAACGCCAGTTGCGTACCACATATTCATGAATTTCAGCCCGAATCCAATGCAAAGCAAATGAAATCAGCCGCACACCACGCTCGGGGTTATAACGTTTCACCGCCTTCATCAGGCCAATATTACCTTCCTGAATCAAATCTGCCTGAGGCAGGCCATAGCCGGAAAAGCCTCTCGCCACACTGACCACTACGCGCAAGTGCGACATCACCAATTGACGGGCCGCATCCAGATCATTTTCACTCCGAAAGCGTGTCGCCAATTCAAATTCTTTTTCAGCAGAAAGAACAGGGAAACTATTAACCGACTGAATATACCCTTCCAGGCTGCCGACGGCGGATGGCATTGGGAAATTCATCGAAAGATTCATTTGCTCCTCCTCATTTGGAATATCAACATTAACTCTCTAAACCTATTTTAGCACTCGCACTTGTAGAGTGCCAATCTCAAAAATAGTTCATAGTATCCCAGTTAGTGTTGCAAATCAAAGATTTCTAGGGTAACAATAGCCCTTAACGCCAACAACTATACTAATTTGTTATTACCAGACCGATCATGAGCCTACTTTTCAGCCCTTTTCAACTCGCCGAGCATACCTTAAGCAATCATATTGTCATGGCACCCATGACTCGCTGCCGAAGTGTCAGCCATATACCGGACAAATTAACCGTTGAGTATTATCAACAGCGACAGCAGGCCGGGATGATCATCAGTGAAGCCGTTGCCATTTCGCCGGATGCCTTGGGCTATCCCCGTATTCCCGGGATATTTACCCACGCTCAACAACAAGGCTGGCAGCGGCTGACCCAGGCGTTAGACAACACCCCATTATTTATGCAGCTGTTTCATACCGGCCGGATTGCACACCGTTTTAACCTGCCGGATAACAGTACTATTTATGCCCCTTCCGCCATTGCTGCCAACGGTGAAATTTATACCGATGCCGGTGGTATGCAGCCGTTTCCACTGCCGACTGCCATGAACACCGAAGCGATTAAACAGGTCGTTGCACAATTTTCTCAGGCCGCCGCCAATGCGATTGCGGCCGGATGTGCCGGTGTCGAGCTGCATGCGGCCAATGGCTATTTGCTGGAACAGTTTCTGCACCCCAGCAGCAATCGACGCACCGATGAATATGGCGGCAGCATACAACAGCGCTGTCGCCTATTATTTGAGGTAGTTGAGGCAGTGAGCCAAACCATAGGCCCAGAAAAAACCGCATTACGCCTGTCCCCTCTGGGAACATTCAATGATATGCCCGCCTATCCCGATAGGGATGCCGATTATCTCTGGCTTATCCAGCAACTGAATTGCTATAGCCTGGCTTATCTGCATCTGGTGAATCCAAGTCTAGCAACCGCCAACCGCCAACAGATCAAACAGCAATGGCGCAACCACTATCAAGGCAATTTACTACTGTGTGGGGATTATGATGCCGAAACCGCAGAACAGGAGCTGCAACAACCATGCTGTGATTTAATTGCAGTGGGCCGCCCCTTTATCAGCAATCCGGATCTGGTCACCCGCTGGCAACAAAAACAACCGCTAACCGCCTGGCAACCACAAACCCTGTATACCCCCGGCCCCACCGGCTATACCGATTACCCGTACTGGTCGGCAAGCGCGTCATAATCCCGGCAGCAGGCAACCATTTGACGGCCTGCTGCGCATTAGCGCCATTACAAAAAACAACAATCCATATAAAAACAATCAATTAACAAACCACATTCCTCTGGCAAGCCATTTGCTGTGCATAGCACTCCATTCAACTAAGGGAGAAAACCATGCAAGCAAAACAACAAGGCTTTACACTGATTGAAATCACCATTGTGCTGGTCATTATCGGCCTGCTGATCGGGGGTATTACCAAGGGACAGGAATTAGTCAATAACGCCAGGGTCAAAAACCTGAGTAATGATTTTCGTAATATACCGGTATACATTTACGGCTATCAGGATAAATTCCGTGCACTGCCGGGAGATGACAAAGCGGCTACCACCCATGTTGCCGCCAGCGCCGACGGGGATGGTGACGGCATTATTGAAGGCCATTGGAACGATGCCGCGGCCAGTGGCTCGGAAAGCATTATGTTCTGGCAAAACATTCGGCTGGCGCAACTGGCCGCTGGCAGCACCAGCCCGGATGACAACAACTATATCCCCACCAATGCACTGGGTGGCGTCATCGGCATTCAAAGCGGCACCAGCGAATTAGACAGCACGCCGATCAAATCCTCGGAAGAAGACGATGCCCAGGCTCTCAGTGGCAGTTATATTGTCTGCTCGGCCAATATCCCCGGCAAACTGGTCAGACAACTGGACTTATCGCTGGATGATGGCAATAGCAACAGCGGTTCTATGATGGCCGGCAGCAGCACCGACGTCGGCACCCCCATGGTTGCCGCCGCCGAACTCAGCAATGACAGCATCTATACCGTCTGTTTAGGTGTCTAGACGGAAAAGCACGCCTACCCCGTATGCAACAGCTGTTCGGCCTGCTGCAATGCCTCAGGCAAGCCGAGCAGCATCAATACATCCTGGTCCTGCAATACCATCTCATCACTGGGTTGTTCACCTTTGACGCCATAACGCCGTACCGCCGTCACCTCAACACCCAGCATAGACAGATCAAAATCTCCCAGCTTTCGACCAACCGCCGAAGAATTGGCTTTTAACAACACATTCAAAAACCTGGGCTGCAATGCTTCCATGGAGTCATCCAGATCATCATCCATCGCATTCAAATAGCCACTAAACATAGAATAACGGCTGGCCCGGCTTTGCTGCACCCTAGCTACCACTCGTTTTAACGGCACCCCGGACATTAACAGCGCATGTGATGCCAACATCACACTCCCCTCCAGCACCTCGGCCACCACTTCGGCGGCTCCGGCCTTTTTCAGACTTTCAACATTACTGTCATCGGTGGTACGTACAATCACCGGCAAATCGGGACGCAACTCCTTGACATGACGCAAAATCGCCAATGCCGAATGCTTATCATCATAAGACACAATCAATGCCCTGGCGCGCATCAAACCAGCGGCCATCAGTACCTCACGTTTTGCGGCATCGCCATAAACCACCCCTTTGTTCTGTGCCACGGCATCACGCACATGGCGCGAATCCAGGTCCAGTGCAATAAAGCGCAAGCCTTCCTTTTCCAGAAAACTGCCCAGCGTACTGCCACTACGCCCATAACCGCAAATAATTACATGCCCTTCCGCTGCCATACTGTGTACCGCAATCGCATGCAGCTGAATCGCGCGACGATTCCATTCCGCCGCCGAAAACAAACGGGCAATAGATTCCGCATATTGAATCAGAAATGGGGCTACCAGCATAGACAACAGCATGGCCGCCAGAGTAATCTGCATCACTCTCTCATCCAGCACATTATTGGCATCCGCCAGCGTCAGCAACACAAAGCCAAACTCTCCGGCCTGACATAAGGCAATACCACTACGCAGCGCCGCCCCCATATCCTTTTCCAGCAAGCGTGCCAATACCACAATAACAATGGCTTTTAACAGCAACACCGCCAGCAACAACAGCACAATCCAGCCAAACTCTCCGGCGACCTGCATCAAATCCAGCTTCATACCAATGGTGACAAAGAACAGCCCTAACAACACATCACGAAACGGTTTAATGTCCTCTTCCACCTGATAACGGTATTCGGTTTCGGCAATCAACATGCCAGCCACAAATGCACCCAATGCCATAGACAGGCCGGCATGTTCGGTCACATAGGCCAACCCCAGCGTAATCAACAACACATTCAAGACAAACAGCTCTGAAGATTTCTGCCGGGCCACAATATGAAACCAGTGACGCATCACATACTGGCCGAACACCAGCAAGATCAGCAATACCACAATGGCTTTCAGCATGGCATACGCCAGCGTGGACGACAATTCCTCGGGACTGGAAACCAGCGCCGGAATTAAGATCATCAACGGCACCACCGCCAGATCCTGAAACAATAATATCCCCATGGTCTGCTGCCCATAAGGAAGGTTTATTTCGGCGCGCTCAACCAGCATCTTGACCACAATTGCGGTGGAAGACAGCGCAATAATCCCGCCCAGCGCAATACCCGCCTGCCAGTTTAGTCCAAACATCATCGCAATCGATGCCACAATCAGCATGGTTACCGCCACCTGAGCGGTTCCCAGACCAAACACCGTTTTTTTCATACTGCGCAGTCTGGCCAGACTGAATTCCAAGCCAATACTAAACATCAGGAACACCACGCCAAATTCAGCCAGATGCTGAGTCTCTGCGGTATTAGGAATCCAGGCCAGGGCATGTGGCCCGATTAAAATACCTACCACCAGATAGCCCAGCATCACCGGCAGGTGTAATGAACGACAAGCCACCACAACCACCACCGCAGTTGCCAGTAAGATTAAAACGAGCGATAAAGATTCCATGCCTTCCCTATATTCCTGTTCACTGCAGATAATGCCCCAGCTCCCCTACCTTGCCAAGCATTATCCAAGAAAAAAACACTGGTCAGGCTCAAGCGTATGTTTGCCGTAGCACAGCAAAAGACACAACAATGCCGAAAGAGACATCCTTGCCAGGGGTTACAATACCGCCATGGGCTGCGGCAGACATACTATGATTTTGAAATACCGATTCATCAAAGCGTCAAGATAGCCGATACGAAAAAGTACGGATCAATCAGCATCTTGAATTCACATGGCCCCAGATTTTTTAACCATCTGCCGCGACTCAGCCAGCGTCCTGTGTGCCGCCCTCTTGCTCAACCGTTTCTCCCGCTGTTTCCAGGGGCGGTAGACCCAATAAATGACGGCGTAACTCCGGTGCCATAAATTTCAATATTTTGACCGGCAGCCCACTGGTAAAACGATAATTTTCCGCCTGCCTACCCGGCACAAATGCCGTTAAGGTACCAAAATACCGGTCTCCGATATAAAACACAAAGGTTGCGCTACGATTTTTAACCACCGATGACACCAGCCCACCATCACTGGAAAACACCTCATGCCGGTGATCTCCCGTGCCGGTCTTGCCACCAATAATCATCTGTGGATGCTGCTCATCGACAAAAGGCTGATCGCTCAAACGTCTGGCCGTGCCATGCTCCACCACATCCTGCAAGGCCTTGCGCACCTGGGCAGCAACCAGCGGATGAATAATCTGCTCAGCTTCCGCCGGCAAACGCTGTAAATGTGTTTCATAAGGCGTACCCACCGCAAAATGCAGTGCATCTATACGCACAGTGGGCATACGCCGCCCCTCATTCACCAAAATCCCCATCAACTCTGCCAGTGCCGCGGGTCTATCTGCGGAACTGCCTATCGCGGTCGCATATGAAGGCACCAGTCTATCAAATGGATAGCCCAGAGATTTCCATTCCTGATGAATAAGATCAAACGCTTCCAGTTCCAGTACCTGACGAATACGTAAATCCTGTGCTTTTTTCTGGTTGGTTTTATATAACCAGCCATACACTTCCTGGCGTTGAACCGCACTGTCGGCCTCCAGCCTGTTCCAGTCGGCCTGAGGGTTGTGGATCAAATAATCCGCCAACCATAGCTCCAGCGGATGCAGTTTAAGCAAATAGCCTTGATCCACCAGACTGTACGCTTTCAACACATAGCGCTCAAAAATGGCGGCAATCCGGGCTTCGGTAAACTTATCATCCGGAAAAGCCCCTCTTAACTGCCGTGAAAAATCACTAATATCCGGTTGCTCGGTCAAACGTCGATAGACAATCGCAAAACGATTCGGCGTCAACGAAATACTGGCCAACAAACCGGTACGTATCTCCTTGGCGGAACGTCCCCGATACTTATGATAAAAGCGCCGCAGGAAAACCTTACCCTCAAAATCTGCAAATTTCGCCAGCCATAGCTCGCGCTGCGGATGATTGACATCATCCAACATGCCATCTTCCGGCGCCGCAACCTCATCCACATAGAACTCGGCCACATCCCGCATCATACGAATAAACGGCAAATTAATGGAATAACGCAAGGCAGTTTGTGCCGACACCACCTGATGGTCATACTTGCGACTAAAATTTTTAAAGTGATGTAGCCCACCCCCGGTATAAAAACCCGCATCCGGGTTTGCCGAATAACCACGTTCCATCGCCGCTGCCAGCACCTCTTGCAAGGAAGCATCCGAATGCTGCCTTAGATATCCGCCAACCCAGCGTTGCAGCCGCCCGCCTTGAGCAAAACTCTGCTGGCGCAACTCGGGTTCCGTTGCCTGCATACGCTCATATACTCTGGCAATCACATTCAGATAACTGATCAAGGTACGTAATTTAGCGGTCGATCCCAGATCCAGCTTCACCCCTTCATTCACATCAAACGGCTGATCATAATTATCCGCCTGCACCCGCACCACATTGGCAAGCTCGGTGCGCTCAAACAAGGTAAAACTGTAAATAATTTTCGACAGATCATTATCTTCGGACAATAAGTACGGCCCATACAGCCCGGCCTGTTTGGCCTTATCGGGCTGCTGCAACTCTCTTAGGGTGCGACTCACCATTTGCTGCAATGGATAATCAAAGCTGGTATTCGCACTCAGATCCAGACGATCCAAGGCATAAAAGCCGGGTAAATTCAAAAAATGCTGTAGCCGATTACGCGCATAATTCACCGCCTTATGCGCATGGTATCCTTCGTCCATTCTCATATCGACGGCCGGGCCATAGCTCAGTTGTAACTGTTGCGCTTTGCGTGATAGCGATTCCGGCAAGACACCTTCGCGCTGCAACAGCTCAACATACACATTGGTTAACTGATCCAGATCCTTAAGATCGGTACTCCCCAGATAATGAGAAGGCCGACGTTGTGCCAGAAACAGGCTTAACACCTGTTTATATGCCAACGCCTGCACCCCGAGCACCACCTCATCTTCCGAGGGTTCCAGCATCAAAATCTGATTCACCTGCTGCGGATCTCGCTCATACCATACCCACAGCCCATCACCCACACCATTCACCTCACCATAACCACGACGCGCCGCCAATGGCACGGTATTGATATAATCCAGTACAATATTTTGCCTGACCTGTTCGGTATTCGGCCCCTGCAGGTAGGCACGTAAGGATGCCGCTCCCATCTGGCGTACTTTATCCAGCGGAGTATAGGTCAGGCCATCGGGGGAATGACGATACTTTTCAATTTGGGTTGCCAAGGTACTGCCGCCAGCCAGATTCTCATCCTGCAAATGCAATAACTTCAAGGCCAGGTCACTACTGACCTTGGCCATACGGCTCCATTCCACCGCAGGATTGCGATAAGGATGACCCGGTTTTAACAACTCCCGGTTTTCGATATACAGTAGGCTGTTGACCATAGAGGGGGCCAGCGACTCAAAATTATCAAAAACATAACGGGGATAGCGGGCCTGATAAATACTCTCACCGTGACGGTCAATCAACTCAAGACCCGCCTGAGTTTTTTCCCGATAAGGAGGAAACACCGCCCAACCACGAGTACGCAATAAATCATTCGACCAGCGCGCCTGACTGACCACCTGAAAATCCATCTGCTCCAGCCGCTGCAGAAAATCCGGCATGGCTGCATAGCCCATGCGCACATCAAAAGGCCCGGTATCGGGAAAATACACGCGGTCAGACGGCGCCTTACCGGAAACCAGCTGAAAAGACATATTTCTAGCCAGATCACTAAAAAATCGGGCTTGATATACCGAGTGCTGCATTTCATGAAAAGCGGCACGACCCAACAACACCAGCACGACGATTAACATCACACTGGTCAACACCCTGGGTATGGAAAAATGTCGCACCGTTCCGGCTTTAGGCTTTGTCGTTTTTTTCTTACTAAAAATCATGCCCACAACAACTCAATATATCGGGCAAAACGCCTTGCAGGCATTTTATAGGGCCACCTAGGGAAGTCAATCACAAAAAAGCCCCGGCCAGACAGCCGGGGCTTTTTCCACGACAAGCCTGTTTATTTTTGCTCACGCACAAACTGAATATCCAGAATCTGGGCATAAGTGACCAGCCCGGCATCCTGAATCGGCAGCACCACCGCATCCTCAGCCGATTCATTATGATGCGAATGCCACCAGCCCGGAGGCGTAATAAATACCGAACCCGGCGTCCACATTGCTTTGATCGGATCAATGATATGACCGTTTTCATCAATGTCTTTACCGATCAGAGTATAGGTATTTTCACCGGCCGAGACACAATAATCCAATGCCACCGAATTATGTCGATGTGGCAGCTGCGTGCCATTGGCTGGCAATATGTTATACAACGACCATAAGGTATGGGTCAGCGTTTTGGTTAATGGACAGGCTGGATTGCCCAGCAATAGACCAATACGGTTACGCGATAACGCATCCGGCGCATTACGCTCATGCTGCATACGCTCGCTGATTTGCTGATGCGTAAACAATACCGGCTGGCAGCGCTGTGCTTTAGGTATCGCCCCCAGATAATCCAATACCGGCGCATCGGTAACCCAATACATCGCACTATCGGCACTGGCACGGTGTACCATTTTTTCGGTATGTGGCACCACAAACAAGTCACCGGCCGACCATTGGGTCGTCCCCCACTCGCTTTCGGTTTCACCCTCACCACGGATCACATAAAACATTTCCGAGCTGGCGCGTCCCTGAGTGGTCAATGACTCAGCGGCACAAATGCGCAGGAAATTCGCCATCAGATTCGGCGTAGTCGCCGGATAATCGGTGTTTAAATCGGCCGACAAATCAAATGGAATCACTCGGGTGTCACCGCTTGTATGCAGCACACTATCAAACGCTTCGATATTAATCTGCGGCATATCGGGATTATTCGCCGACATATACTCAAAAAACTGCGCCCGCTGGGCCCATTCGGTATTAGTAAACTGTTTTGTCATAGTAACCTCTTAGTGTGGCACACGCTCACGAATAAACGCTTTCAACTGCTCAACATTGGCCGGCAGTACATCAAATTTTTGTGGCAAGTCTTCAATATTTTCATAACCTGCCGGTCGCACCGGATCTTTGCCTAATGCTTCTTGAATCGTGGCTTCAAATTTAGCCGGCAAAGCGGTTTCCATACAGACCATAGGTACGCCCGCTTCACGCTGTGGCAAAGCCGCTTTCAGGCCATCGGCAGTATGAGGATCAATCATGATCTGATATTGCTGATAAACCTGACGGATAGTCGCAATTCGGTCTGCATGCGAACTGGTACCGGAGACCAGCCCCAATTCGGCCACCTTGTCAAAATAAGGCGTCTGCGTTAAATCGAAGTAACCCTGAGTTTCCAGCTGTTGCCACAAAGCCGCCAGTTTATCGGCATCACGCCCAACCAGATCGTAGACAAAACGCTCAAAATTAGAAGCTTTGGTAATATCCATAGACGGACTGCTGGTATGCAGTGTTTCTGGACGTGGACGATATACCCCGGTACGGAAAAATTCATCCAGCACATCATTTTCATTGGTAGCCACCACCAGCTTATCAATCGGCAATCCCATCTGCTTGGCGATATGTCCGGCACAAACATTACCGAAGTTACCCGACGGTACCGAATACGACACTTTCTGGGAATTATTATCGGTCAACGTGAAATATGACTGGAAGTAATACACCACCTGAGCGGTCACCCGTGCCCAGTTAATCGAATTTACGGTACCAATCTGGAACTGCTGTTTAAAGCCATGATCGTTAGATACCGCTTTGACCATATCCTGACAGCTGTCGAATGGTCCATCTACCGCGATATTAAAGATATTCGGGTCCTGCAGCGAAAACATCTGCGCAGTCTGGAATGGACTCATCTTGCCGTGCGGTGACAACATAAATACCCGAATCCCACGCTTGCCACGCATGGCATATTCGGCCGCCGAACCGGTATCGCCCGAGGTCGCCCCCAGAATATTCAACTCGGCATCATCCTTGGCCAGCACGTATTCAAACAAATTACCCAGCAGCTGCATGGCCACATCTTTAAACGCCAGCGTTGGGCCATTAGATAAGCCTTGAATATACAAGCCCGGTTCTAATTCCTTCAGCGGGGTAATCTCATCACTGCCAAAGACTTCCGCGGTATAGGTACGGTTCACAATATCGCGCAGATCATCGGCCGGAATATCGGTGGCAAAGCGACTGATCACCTCAAATGCACGCTCGCGATAATTCATATTACGCATCGCTGCCAAATCGGCCGCACTTAAGGTTGGATATTGCTCGGGCACGGTCAGACCACCATCGGTCGCCAGACCCCCCAATAAAATCTCGGTAAACGGTTTTGCGGCCATCCCGCCGCGGGTACTGGTGTATTTCATCATTCTTTCTCGCATTAGCCCAGGTTTTCCAGATGCAGGCGGGTGACCGGTCCATCGACCACTTCCAATGCCTCAATTTTTTCAATGGCCGCTTTAACCTGCCGGCCCAGTGCTCTATGTATCAGCATAATTAAATCGGCTTCATTTTCATTGGTTACCGATTCATGCTGAATCAGCGCCTCAATGGAAATATCATGTGCGGCCAGAATATTGGTAATCGTCGCCAGCACACCGGATTTATCGACCACACTCATACGCAGATAATAACCGCTGACCACTTCATCCAGCGGCAGTACCGGCACATCCAGCAACTGATCACGCTGGAATGCCAGATGTGGCACTCGACTTTCGGAGTCTACTTTCAATACCCTGGCGATATCCACCACATCGGCAATGACCGCACTGGCGGTTGGCTCGGCACCGGCACCTTGGCCATAATACAGTGTGGTTCCCACCGCATCCGCCTCGACCTGCACCGCATTCATAGCACCTTCCACATTGGCCAGCAACGACTTGCTGGATATCAGGGTCGGATGTACACGCAGCTCGACACCACTATCGGTGCGTTTGGTAATACCCAACAGCTTAATACGATACCCCAGCTCTTCGGCATAACTGATATCCACCGCATCCAGCTTGCTGATCCCTTCGATATGCGCCTTGTCAAACTGGGTAGGAATCCCAAACGCCAGCGATGCCAGCAAGGTGATTTTATGTGCGGCATCCACGCCTTCAATATCAAAGGTAGGATCTGCCTCGGCATAGCCCAGACGCTGCGCCTCTTGCAATACCTCATCAAAACCCAGCCCTTTATCACGCATTTCCGACAAAATAAAGTTAGTGGTGCCGTTAATAATCCCGGCCACACACTGAATGCGATTGGCACTCAAACCTTCACGCACAGCTTTAACAATCGGAATACCACCGGCTACCGCAGCCTCAAAGGCCACTATCACACCCTTAGCATCGGCGGCGGTAAAAATTTCGCTGCCATGTACCGCCAGCAGCGCCTTATTCGCGGTCACCACATGCTTGCCGTTTTCAATCGCGGTTAATACCAGATCCTTAGCCACGGTATAGCCACCGACAAGTTCAATCACGATATCAATTTCAGGATCGGTCACCACCTCCAGCGCATCATCGGTCAACTCGCAGCTGCCACAAGTTACCTGACGTGCCAGGTCCAGGTTACGATCGGCCACCTTGGTCACACGAATGGGGCGACCGACACGGCGTGCGATTTCCTCCGCATTACGCCACAACACGGTAAACGTACCACCACCCACGGTTCCTATGCCCAACAAACCTACTTTAATTGCTTCCATTCATATACTCCAAACTGATATCGTTAACGGCCGTTTTCTTTACGGTAATTTTCCAAAAACCGGGCAATACGACCGATTGCCTGCTTTAAATCATCGGTGCTGGGTAAAAAAGCGATACGAAAATACTCGGTATTCACCCAATTAAAGCCGGTCCCCTGCACCACCAGGATTTTTTCGGTTTCCAACAGCTCCAGCACAAACTTCTGATCATCCTCAATCGGATACATCACCGGATCCAGACGAGGAAATAAATACAACGCCCCTTTAGGCTTGACGCAACTGACCCCAGGTATCTGAGTCAGCAGATCATAGGCCAGATCGCGCTGACGTGTCAGCCGCCCATCCGGTGCGACCAGATCGCGAATACTTTGATAACCGCCCAACGCGGTCTGAATTGCATACTGTCCCGGCACATTGGAACACAAACGCATAGACGCCAGGATAGTCAGACCATTAATATAATCTCGGGCATGGCGTTTATCGCCGGATACCACCATCCAACCGGCACGATAACCACAAGCACGGTAGTTTTTCGACAAGCCGTTCAATGTCACGCATAACACATCATCGGCCAACGCTGCTACCGAGGTATGGCTACGACCGTCATACAGCATTTTGTCGTAGATTTCATCGGCATAAATAATCAGCTGATGTTCTCGGGCAATCTCAATAATCTGCTTGATCAACGCATCCGAATACACCGCCCCGGTGGGATTATTCGGGTTAATCAACACAATCGCACGGGTAGTCGGGGTGATTTTACTGCGGATATCATCCAGATCCGGCATCCATTCATTTTGTGGATCACAGATATAATGCCTGGGGGTACCGCCCCCCAGTGTCACCGCCGCCGTCCATAAGGGATAATCCGGGGCCGGCACCAACACCTCATCGCCGGTATTCAGCAAGCCCTGCATCGCCATTACGATCAGTTCGGAAGCACCATTACCGATATAAACATCATCCAGTGACACATTCGGAAAATTTTTGGACTGGCAGTAATGCATAATTGCCTTACGTGCGGCAAATAAGCCCCTAGCATCGGAATAGCCTGCCGAATTCGGCAGATTAAGAATCACATCCTGCTGAATTTCTTCCGGCGCCTCAAAACCGAAAGGCGCCAGGTTGCCAATATTTAACTTAATAATACGCTGGCCATCTTCTTCCATTTGTCTGGCCCGCTCCATGACCGGTCCTCGAATGTCATAACAGACATTGGCCAGCTTGTGAGATTTTAAAACTTGTTTCACAATTACCTTCTAGTGGCTCCGGCCATTCTGTGACCGAGCAAAGTCAAAATGATTTATTCTACCTGTGCTGATGAGGATTCTCAAATCAGTGTCGATTCAAACGTGGATCAAAGGCATCACGCACCGCATCGGCAAACAGATTGGCCGACAGCACCAGTGCCAGCATAAAGCCGAATGCAGCCACCAGTGACCACCACACCATGGGTTCGCGACTCATTTCCAGCCTGGCGGCATTAATCATATTACCAAAGCTGATCATGGATGGGTCCACCCCAACACCGATATAGGACAACACCGCCTCGGCCAATACCAACCCACTGAAATCCAGCACCAGGGCAATCAGAATAATATGCATCACATTGGGCATAATGTGCTGCGACAGAATACGTGCATTCGACACATGAAATGCCTGCGCCGCCTGGATATATTCCATTTCGCGTAATTTCAGCGTTTCGCCCCGTAATAAGCGGCACAAACCGGTCCAGCTGGTAATACCTAAAATCAAACATAAACACACCAGCCGCATATCGGCTCGCTCCGCGGCGGTTTCAAACCAGCCCGGATTCGTCTCAATCATCACCTGCACCATCAACACCGACGCCACAATCAACAGCACACCGGGAATGGAATTCAACACCGTATAGATATACTGAATCACATCATCCACCCAGCCTCGGAAATAGCCAGCGGCAATCCCCATCACTATCGCCAGCGGCAACATAATCAACGTGGTTACCGTACCTATCACCAGGCCGGTGCGAATACTTTTCAAGGCCAGATACAGTACATCCTGCCCCACCTTGTCGGTACCTAACACATGATAGCCCTGCGCCAGACTGACCACCACGCCTATGAGCATAAGCAACACCGCGCTGCTGTATAACAGCGCACGAATCACCAAAATCGCGGCGAATTCTCGCAAACGATAACGTGACCTAGCCAACACAGCCCAGAGCACTGCCCATAATAATCCCCATAAAGCCAGAGCCGCAACCACACCGGCAATCGCACGCTGCAGCACATCCAAGCGGTGATCCTGCCCATGTTGGATATGTGCCCCGCCATACAATAAACGCGGATAAACCCGTTCAATCTCACCGGCCTCATTGGTCAGGCTATCTTTAGCATAGGCATGAATTGCCAATGGTGCAGAATAAGTGGTTTCGGTTTGCACTCGCAGCGGTTGCAATAAGGTATCAAGCACGCTTAACACCTCCGGTGAATACACCGTCTGCTCGGATTTATGGCTGTCGGGCAAGGCCGCACGATAATGCAGCGTATCCAGCAAACCGATCAGCACAAATAACGACAGCACCATCAGCGACACCATCGCTACCGGCCGTCGTGCCAGGCGCTGCCAAGGAACCCGCAGATGGGCACGCCGACGTATATATAACGTCCCGCCAAAACCACATAGCAACAACAGGAAAACCAGTGCATCGCTCCACAATATGACCGGCAATATACTCATTGCAGCCTCACTCGCGGGTCAACCAGGGTATAGGAAATATCGGTCAAAATCAGACCGATGATATATAACAGCGATCCCAAAAACACCATGGCACGCACAATATTAAAATCCTGGGCCCGAATTGCATCTATGGTATAGCTGCCCAGACCAGGAATACCAAAAAACGATTCGGTCAACAGACTTCCCATAAACAGCAATGGAATCACTACCACCACACCGGTCAGAATCGGAATCATCGCATTCTTTAGCACATGCCGGAACAGCACCACGGTTTCCGATAATCCCTTGGCACGCGCGGTGCGTACATAATCTTTACCGATTTCTTCCAGAAAAATGGTTCTATACCAGCGCGCACTGGCCCCCAGCCCGCCAACCACCCCGATCAGCACCGGTAAGATCAAAAATTTCAAGCCATTCACACCATGGTCATAGCCTGAAATCGGCACCAGATGCCACAGCTTACTGACCACAAACTGACCTGCAATAATATAAAACAATCCGGAAATAGACATCAGCAGCACACAGATCGCTACCGCTATCATATCCAGTGCGGTGGCCCGGAATAAGGTCATCAGCAAAGCACAGCTGATATACACCAGCAGCCCGACCAGAAAGGTCGGCACGGCAATCGCCAGACTGGGCCACATACGGGTAGAAATTTCCCTGCCGATACTGCGGCCATCATTGGAATAACCAAATTCCAGCCAGAACATGGAAGCCGATTTTTGCCAGAATACCGTCTCGCTAACTTTATCGCTGCCTGCAGCGGCCATATTAATCATCATCGGCTTGTCATAACCGTGTTGCTGCTTCCAGTTTTCAATCGCCTCCGGCGTCACCCGCTTCACCCCCAGCTGCATACGCGCAATATCATCCGGCGTGTTCACCACAAAAAACAGCATAAAGGTCAGCAGATTCACCCCCAGCAGTATAGGCAGCGCATACAATAAACGCCGTATCAGATAAGCAATCATCGTGCGGCCTCCCGCTGCTGAATAATACGCCACAAACCGCCCAGCAACAGCACCATCAGAGCGCCCAACAAGGCCAGTGGCCAGTATGATGGCTGATTCCATTGCTGACGCTGCTGTTCACGCTGTGCCACATCAATACGCCAGTATTTTAGCTTATTATTCTCCATCGCATTGGCCGTGGTGTTGTACACCCAACCATGACGCAATACATAATCCTTGGGATGAAAGCCCCACAACCACGGTGAATCGTAATGCAGGATCTCCAACATCCGGTCTATCACCTGCTGCCGCTCGGGTCCATTTTCCATATTTTTCATCTGCTCAAACAAGGTATCGTATTCCGGGTTCAGATAATTGCTGGAATTTGATCCCTGCTTGGCCACCTTGGCCTGCTCTCCATGCAACAAAAACAAAAAGTTCTCCGGATCGGGATAGTCCGCATTCCAACCATAATAAAACAACTGTGCGTTTCCCTTACGAATCTTATCCTGGAAGCGATTCCAGTCGGTACTGCGAACCTCCAGTTGCACATCAATCTTTTGAAACTGCTTGCGAACCCAGTCGGCCAGCGCCTTATCGCCCATACCCCCACTGGTAGTATCCAGAGAAATCACCAACGGCTTACCGGTTTTCTCATCAATACCCCCCGGATAACCGGCCTCGGCCAACAGTTTTCTGGCCTCGGAGATGGGTTTGCGCTGCGCCTGCCCATCTACCCAGTCATAAACGTAGGGATTAATACCCGCCTCACCGTCACGATAACCAAACAACCCCGGTGGAATCGGCGAATAGGCTGGAATACCACGCCCGTTGCGGAAAATACTGATAAACTCCTCATAATCGACCGCGATTGCAATCGCCAACCGCAGCTTACGAGCCCGTTCACTATCCCCTCCCACGGTTTCATCCAACCAGTTAAAGCCGGTAAACATGGTAGACGCCGACACCGCTGTAGACAACACAATCCCACGTTCACGCATAGCATCGCTGACCATGGCCTCACCGCCAATATCAATCTGCACCGCCTGATCAAAACTGTCGGAACTGATACCGGATGAATCATAATATCCCTGCAAAAACTTATTCCAGGTCGGAATCGCCTCTTTTTCCAAGGTAAACACATACTGATCAATCAACGGCAAGGATTGACCGGCATCATCCAGCAATCCAGCCTCGGCATCGCCCGGCGCCCCTTCGGCAGGATAGCGTTCCGAATCATAATATGGGTTACGGGTCAGCACCATACGTCGATTCGGATCATTTTCCGATAGATAATAAGGCCCGCTACCGACCGGCCACCAGTCCAACACCAGATTTCGCGACTTCATCCCCGGCTGCGCATAAAACACATCGGCTTCCGGCGGCATGGGTGAAAAGAACGGCATCGCCAGCCAATAGGCAAACTGAGGATATTTACCTTTGACCTCAATCTGATAACTATGCACATCCAGTACCTTCACCCCCGACAGCTCAAAGCGGGTCAGATCCAGCGGCTGATCGGGTGCCCGATCAAACTGCTGCTGCAACGCGGTGACCAATTCATCCAGGCCCACAATATATTCGGCCATAATTCCCTGAATCGGACTATGCAGCCCCGGATGCGCCAGACGCTTGATCTGATGCACAAAGTCGGCCGCCTGCAACTCCCGGGTGCCGGTATACGCAAAATCATTCAGACCATAAATATCTTCCAGCTTGGACTCGCTCAATGAAAAATAACGCGGTTCACCCTGATCATCACGCGCAAACATAGGATGTGGCTGATAACGCATTCCTGGCTTGATATGCAGCGTATACACACTATAAGCCACCTGCTCGGCCAACGCATTTTGCGGCAATGGCTGACGCTGCCTATCCAGATAGGTCACCGTCGGCATCTGACTGGCTGCCAATGGCGTTAACTGATAAGGACGTTTTAAGTAATGATATTGCAATGGCGGGGTATAGATCTGCGTAATAAACAGATATTCATTCTCACTATAGGACTGTGCTGGATCCAGATGCTTGGGCCGCCCCCCAAATGCGCCATAGAATATCGACTTTCCCTGATCCGCGACCGGATAGGGATTATTCCACAAACCACCATCACAGGCTGTCAGCAAAAAAGTCAGTACACAACACAATAGTATTCTCATAACCGGGCAGTTTAGCGGATAGTCCGAAACACAGGCAAGATAAGACTTATCCGGGAAAAAAAATCTTTGCAACCTTTTGTCAGAAAAACAGTCCATAGGTTAACCAATACCTTGACCGATCAAACACTTATCCATTAAATTACCATACAAACGCAGCATAATGCACAAATAGATTTTAAGGAGCAGATCATGGAAATCAACCAAGTAGGAAGCTTTGCCGCCCAGGCGGCAGCCAATGCCTCATACAATACAGGATCAAGCAACCAGAGCCCCGCTGCCGCTCAACAAGCAGGCAGCAGCGATAACAATCTGACCCAAAGCACCGCCGACGTAGTCAAACTCTCCGCCGAAGCTCAGGCGTTAAATCAGGTTGAAACCCCCGACACCACGGTACAACGCAGCGCCAACCAGGTAGTGGAAACCCCCTCGGCCTCGGGTATAGACTTTATTAAAGGTGAAAGCAAGGGCGGCACCATCAACACCTTTGCCTGATCGCCCTTTGCGCTATCGTAGATAACCTGCTCCTGCCACCCTTGGCTGCTACATATATAGCAGCCAGGGGTGGCATTTTGCTATGATTACTGGTTTCGACTCACAAAGGAACAGCATGAACCAGGACTTCCAACAATATTGGCAACAACAAACGCAGACAACCACCACCCCACAAAAAGATTCAAACCAGCGGCTATGCTGGCTAGCGGATTTTAGCCTGCTACGTATTGATGGTGACGAGCGTCAAAGCTTTCTGCAAAACCTGCTAAGCAATGACATCCGCCTGGTTTCAGACACTCAGGCACAATACACCAGCCTGAACAATGCCAAAGGCAGAATGATTGCCAGCCTGCTTATCTGGCAGCATCAGGATGCCTACATCGCACAAATCCATCGCTCACTGGCCGAACTGGTCTGCAAACGCCTGAACATGTATAAGCTGCGCGCCAAGGTCAACATTCAGGATATCACGCAACACAGCGTATTACTGGGCATGGTCAGCACCTCACCACAAGCCGACAGCAGCCAGCCAATGCTAGTCACCAGCGACACTCAGAGCAGCCTGATCAAACTCAGCGCACAACGCCAACTGCTGTTTATTGAGCAAACGGAACACGCGATACAACGTAGCGCGGAATTACTACCACAATACACCCCCACAGATCAGCAACACTGGGAGTGGCAAAGCATACAGGAAGGCATTCCCACGATTACCGCAGATACCCAGGAAGCCTTTGTGGCACAAATGATTAATTTTGGTGAAATTGGCGGTATCAACTTTAAAAAAGGTTGCTACCCTGGCCAGGA
Source organism: uncultured beta proteobacterium (assembly GCA_942490555.1). Classification (GTDB taxonomy): domain Bacteria; phylum Pseudomonadota; class Gammaproteobacteria; order Burkholderiales; family Gallionellaceae; genus Gallionella. The sequence continues at coordinate 55,232 of CALNXP010000006.1, forward strand.
AGTTGTTGCTCGTATGCAATACCTTGGCAAGCTTAAGCGCCGTATGTATCTGGCACATATCGACAGCCCTACCCCCCCGAATGCCGGACAAGAACTACACACCGACAAGCAAACAGAAAGCTGCGGCAAGATCGTAAACAGCAGCCTCTCACCCTGCGGAGGCTATGATGTACTGGCCGTCATCCAAATTGCCAGCCAGCAATCAAAAAGCATACAACTCAACGCCGATGGCTGCGACTATCCACTACAATTTAAACCACTACCCTACTCAATAGCCGCTGCCGAATAACACGCTAGCCGGGAGGCAGTACCGCCTCCTGCAAGCCCGCATACAGCACACTATCGCCCTGAGGGCATCTCCGCCTCTTTTTGCTTACGCAAGGCTTCGGCCAACTGAAATACCGCCATCGCATAATAGGTGCTGTTGTTATACTTTTTGATCACATCAAAGTTGGCAAATGCCAGCCAATACTGCTTACCCGAATCCAGGGTAAAGTCGACCAGATAGGCGTGAGAGCCAGACCAACGCCGATCAACCCTGACACCCAGATTATACCAACGTCCTACCTCACGCTTTTGCTTGAAATTACCCGGTAAATTACGCGCATTTACCACCTCGGCCTGCAACGCAACCGGCTGACCAGTCTGCCAGCCATGGCGATGCATATAATTGGCGACACTACCAATCGCATCCTCGGCCTCATCAAACAGATTTACCGCACCACTGGCATTAAAATCTACCGCATACTCACGATAACTGCTGGGCATAAACTGCCCCAACCCCATGGCCCCAGCATACGAACCCTTTACCGCCAATGGATCAAACCCCTGAGAACGCGTCATCAGCAAAAAATGCTCCAGCTCATCACTAAAAAACTCGGCCCGACGCGGATAATCAAAAGCCAGGGTTGCCAGCGCATCAACCACGCGAAAGCCCCCCATATTGCCACCGTAAGTGGTTTCAACCCCAATAATTGCCACAATCAGCTCTTCGGGCACGCCATACTGCTTTGCCGCTCGCTCAATGGCGCCATGGTAACTCCCCCAAAACTCAATACCCGCCTGAATCCGAGGTGAATTAACGAATATCTTACGATAATCCAGCCAGGCCTTCTTCACACGCTGCTTATCCATTAACTCGATAATACGCGGCTTATGTTCAACCTGATTAAATAAGGTACGTAACTGTGTCGCATCAAAACCATGCTGCTGAACCATTTTGTCAACAAACGGCTGAGTTAGCCCATTAAAGGAATCGGCCACGGCCAAAGAAGAAAAACTAAGTAAGAGAGACAGGGAGATTAAGGATTTTTTCATTTTCCATCCTGAAAATGCAAAAAAGGCTCGCATATGCAAGCCTGAACTGGTAACTGGTGCCGCTTGTCGGATTCGAACTGACGACCTACCGCTTACAAGGCGGTTGCTCTACCCCTGAGCTAAAGCGGCAATTACTTTTCTGAAAGGAACTTTAGTTGGTGGGTCGTGAGCGATTCGAACGCTCGACCAACGGATTAAAAGTCCGCTGCTCTACCAGCTGAGCTAACGACCCCTCGCTAAAGTGGGGCGAATTATATAGCATTATTTATACCTGTCAACCATTTTTCAAAAAAAATTCATCTTTTTTAAAAAAACAGGCAATAACTACATTTTCAACCCATAAAGCAACAACCATCAGGCTATACAATCCGATAAACATCACCCCACCATAATGTGCAAGTTATGCTATTTTATGCACTCTTATATCAATAACCACTAACTCTACATCAGGAGCTGCAATATATATGAAAAGACTTTCCTTTCATCTGCTGAGCGCACTACTGGCCACCAGCTTTGCCACCCACAGCCTGGCCGAATCCGTAAAAGTGGCGCAGCAACCCCCCACCCAGGAACGTGCACAAACCTCAATTCAGGATATGGATGCATTATTTAACGGCAGCTGGGCAAGCAAAGTGTCCAGCTCCAGCAACCAGGAAGTCAGCAAGCTGATGCAACAGGCCGAACAGGCAAGAGATGCCGCCAGACAAGCACTGGACAGCAGTGACTATGCCAGCGCCATCAGCAAGGCCACCGAAGCCAAAGAGGGCTTTTTAAAAGCCGCCAGCAAGGCGCGCCCGGTAAAACCCAAGGCAGAGCGCCAAAAAGAAGAATACCAATCGCGCCTGGGCAATGTTGAAACCCTGATCGAGGCCTACAAACAAGCCGAACAGGATGCCACCGACAACAACAAGGAAAATTTCAACAATCTGTTGAGCATGGTAGACACCGCGAAAACGGCAGCCAGTCAGAACAATTACGAACAGGCCAATGATCTGCTCAACAAGGCCGATATTGCATTCAAAGCCATCATTACCAGCGTCATGCAGGGATCTACCGTCACCGCAGAAAAAGATACCAGCCCCAAAGGCATTTATGCCTACGAAATATTCCGCAATGACACCTACAAAGCCTTGATTGACATGCTGATAGAACAAAAGCTGGACATCACCCAGGATCCAGGCTTTATTGCCGACACCCAGCAGGGGGATAAAATTCGCCGCGAAGCGGCCGCCATCGGTGACCGCGAAGACTACCCCGCGGCCACCGAGCGTATGATTGAATCGACCAATGCCTACAAAGGTGCGGTACGCCTGTCCGGCATCCCGATTACCGACTAAACCCCGGCTATTCAAGGCGGAATGCGCCGACCAATAAAAAAGCCCGCTTAACGCGGGCTTTTTTACAAGCAGAAATCGAATCAAATTACTTCAGCTTGGTTTCCTTGTAGATCACATGCTTACGTGCAACCGGATCATATTTTTTGATTTCAAGCTTATGTGGGGTAGTACGTTTATTTTTGCTGGTGGTATAAAAATGTCCCGTTCCAGCCGTCGATTCTAATTTAATTTTATCGCGCATTACTCAGCTCCTTAGATCTTCTCACCGCGAGCACGCATTTCTGCTAATACCGCGTCGATACCGTTTTTGTCTACTGTACGCAAAGCTGCGTTGCTTAAACGCAGGCTAACCCAGCGCTTTTCACTCTCAACCCAGAAGCGACGATTCTGCAAATTAGGCAAAAAACGGCGCTTAGTTTTGTTATGTGCATGGGAAACATTATTTCCCGACATCGGGCGTTTTCCCGTAACTTGACAGACTCGTGCCATTGATATACTCCAACAATTTGATTCAAAAAATAAAGAACGCGGATTCTACCGAATCCGCGCCAATCATTCAAGCCAATTTCACAATAAAAATCAAACAGAAGACGTCTTCTGTCTACGCTGACGGAAAAACTCAATCATTGCTGGCAGTATTGATAACAGAATAATCACCAGAATCATTGCCGTCAGATTATCTTTTACCAACGGAATATCACCCAGAAAATATCCGGCCACCGTCAGACTGCCTATCCAGATTACCGCCCCCAGCGCACTATACATCACAAATAGCTGATATTTCATCTGCCCAATACCCGCCACAAACGGTGCAAAAGTGCGCAAAATCGGCAAGAACCTGGCCAACAAAATGGTCTTACCACCGTGCTTTTCATAAAATGCCTGGGTCTGATCCAGATGCTTACGTTTGATTATCCTATCACCCATTTTTTCAATCAAGGGCATACCCAACTTGCGCCCAATCCAGTAATTGGTGTTATCCCCACTAAACGCCGCCAACATTAACAAGGGGACCAGAATCTCCAGCTGCATCACCCCGGCACCACACAGCATACCGGCCACAAACAACAGGGAATCACCCGGTAAAAATGGCATCACCACCAACCCGGTTTCGCAGTAAATAATCATAAACAGAATGGCATAAATCCACATACCATATTCGGCAGCCAGATTCATTAAATGCACATCCAGATTTAATACAATATCAAAGAAGGTGGCAATAAGCTCCACAGATGCTCCTAAAAGTAACCCGCTAAGTTAGCGGTTCAACCTCATCCTCAGTATTCTCCTCTTTCGGCGGCAAGAAGTCGTCACGCGTCACACCCAACAATAACAGCAAGGGACTGGCAACCAATACCGAAGAATAAATACTGAATAAAATACCGATGGTCAGCGCCATCGCAAAGTAGTACAACGCCTCGCCGCCAAGAAACAGCATGGCACAAACCATCATCTGCGTAGAAGCATGGGTAATAATGGTACGCGACATGGTGCGGGTAATTGCATTATCGACAATTTCCGGCACCGATGCTTTACGAAAGTTCCGAAAATTTTCACGAATACGGTCAAACACCACCACCGACTCATTGACCGAATACCCCAGCACCGCCAGAATCGCAGCCAATACCGGCAGCGAAAATTCCCACTGAAAGAACGCAAAAAAGCCCAGGATAATCACCACATCATGCAAATTGGCAATAATCGCGGCCACCCCAAACTTCCATTCAAAGCGCATCGCCAGATAAATCACTATCCCGATACAGACAAACAGCAAGGCCATGGCACCGTTCTCTACCAGCTCCTGCCCCACCTGCGGCCCCACAAACTCCACTCGACGCTTCTCCACGTCCGGGGTATGCTCGGCCAACACCACCATCACCCGCTCACTCAGGTGCGCTCCATCCTCGTTGTCCAGCAATGGCAGCTGAATCAACACATCATGACTGGAGCCAAAATTTTGCACTACCGCCTTTTCAACATTCGCCCCTTCCAACTGCTCACGAATACCCTGCAGATCGGCCGATTGCTGATAGTGCACCTCGATAACGGTACCACCGGTAAAGTCGACACCAAAATTCAGGCCACGGGTAAAGATAAAAAATACCGCAACAAAGAACAGCAACAACGAAATGGTGGTGGTATACCGTCCATAACTCATAAACGGTATATCTTTTTTTACTCTGAAAATTTCCATGCTACACCTTACCCAATCGAAATTTTACTTAGACGAGCCTGGCGACCATAAATCAGATTAGCCAATGCACGTGACACAAAAATGGCACTAAATACCGAGGTCATAATCCCCAGACATAATACCACGGCAAAACCTTTTACCGGACCGGAGCCAAACGCAAACAGCGCAAAACCCGCGATCAGTGTGGTCAGATTTGAATCCAGAATCGTGCCCCAGGCTTTTTCATAACCAATCTTAATTGCCGTTTGCGGCGGCATACCATTACGCAACTCATCCCGTATCCGTTCATGAATCAGCACATTGGCATCAATCGCCATCCCCAGGGTCAGCGCAATACCGGCCATACCCGGCAGCGTCAGCGTTGCCTGCAACATAGACAGCACCGCCACCAGCAACAGCAAATTAGCCCCCAGCGCCACCACGGAAAACACACCAAACATCATGTAATAGATGATCATAAATACCGCCACCATGATGAAACCAATCTTGGTTGAATCAAAGCCGGCCTTAATATTATCCGCCCCCATGCTAGGGCCAACGGTACGCTCTTCCACAATTTCCATAGGTGCCGCCAGCGCACCAGCGCGTAACAGCAGTGCGGTATCTCGCGCTTCCACACTGCTCATCTGACCACTGATCTGTACGCGACCTCCGCCAATTTCCTCACGAATCACCGGTGCGGTAACCACTACCCCTTTATCTTTCTCAAAAAGGATAATCGCCATACGACGGCCAACATTCTCACGGGTCGCATTTTTAAATTTACGCGCGCCCACATTATCCAGATTAATATGCACCGCTGGCTCATTGGTCTGTCCATCAAACCCGGGCTGCGCATCGGTAATCCGCTCACCGGTTAACAGCACCCGTTTTTTCACCAGAATCGGACGACCATCGACATCCTCAAAGCGTTCGGTACCAAAAGGCGCCGCAGCTCCCGGAGCAATCTCACGCTCATCCACTAGGCGCACCTCCATGGTCGCGGTACGACCCAGGATTTCTTTTGCCTTAGCGGTATCCTGCACCCCTGGCAGCTGCACCACAATTCTGTCGCCGCCCTGCTGCTGAATCACCGGCTCGGCCACCCCCAGCTCATTTACCCGATTGCGCAACGTCATCAGGTTCTGCTTAATTGCCGATTCCTGAATTTTATTAACTGCGGTTTCCGACAACGATGCCTTAACCAGATAATATTTATCATCACTGGCGGTTTTGTAGCTAAAGGTATCAAACTTATTCTCCAGCTCATCCAGACCCTGATCCCTGGCCGCTTCATCACGGAAACGAACCACGACTTCATCGCCAACCAGACGCGCACCGGAGTACGCTATCTTAGCCTCACGCAAGGTGATACGAAAATCACTCACCCCCGCCTCAACCGACTTATCTACCGCCTCTTGCATATCAACCTGCAACAGGAAATGCACCCCACCGCGCAAATCCAGACCCAAATACATGGGCAGAGCATTAAGATTGGTCAACCAATCCGGCGAGCGTGACAACAGATTCACCGCAACAATATGGTCACGCTTATCCAGCTGCCCCTCCAAAGTATCCTTGGCGCGTGCCTGAAGATCCACATCTTCAAATTTGATTTTGACGCTATTGCCATCCAGCATCGCGGCCTGATAAGGCAGTTTGGCATCTTTTAAGATACCTTCCAACCGAGACAACAACTCGGCATCGGCCTTTAATGTGCTCCGTATTGGCGACACCTGTACAGCTGGCGCTTCACCATAAAAATTCGGCAGCGTATAAATAAAACCTGTGATCAGTACGATCAGAATCATCAGGTATTTCCATAACGGATAGCGATTCATTCAGACCTCTTGTATAACTCGGAGATAACAGCAGAAACGGGTTGTGCGCAACCCGTACAGATTAATTGATAGACTTGATCGTACCTTTAGGCAATACGCGTTGAACCGACGCTTTTTCCAGAATAATTTCCACACCCTGACTTAATTCAACATTCAGATACTGGTCATGCACCTTGGTCACACGTCCTACCGCACCACCCATGCTGACTACCTCATCACCTTTTTGCAATGTTTCCACCATAGATTTATGCTCTTTTATCTGCTTGCTTCGCGGACGGATAATCAAGAAATAAAATACTGCCAGCAATGCAACTAATGGCAAAAAGTCCAAAAAACCCGCTGACTGAGTGGCAGCACCCGCCTCAGCATAAGCATTACTAATAAACATCTTCTCTCCAAAGAACTCAATAAATTAAAAACGCGCATTCTATCATGAATGCACTCATATCCCGCGGCTACGCTGCGCATGGAACTGCGTCACAAATTCCGCAAACTGACTTTGCTCAATTGCATCACGCATCCCTTGCATCAACTGCTGGTAATAAAACAGATTATGGATAGTATTTAAACGCGCGCCTAAGATTTCCTTGGTACGGAACAAATGATGCAGATAGGAACGACTGAAATGACGGCAGGTATAACAGCCACATTCCTCATCCAACGGTGCCAGATCTTTACGATAACGGGCATTTTTAATCTTGATATCGCCATAACGGGTAAATAACATACCATTGCGCGCGTTACGGGTTGGCATCACGCAATCAAACATATCCACCCCTTGCGTCACCGCCGCCACCAGGTCTTCCGGAGTACCCACCCCCATCAGATAACGGGGTTTGTGCGACGGCAATCTGGGCGCAGTATGTTCCAAAATACGGCGCATATCCTCTTTGGGCTCACCTACCGATAAGCCGCCAATGGCATAACCATCAAAATCTATCTCCAGCAATCCGGCCAGCGATTCCTCCCGCAAATGCTCATACATACCGCCCTGTACAATACCAAACAACGCATTCGGATTGCCTTGATGTGCCTGCTTGGAACGTGCCGCCCAACGCAATGATAAACGCATGGACTCCGCCGCTTCATGCTCACTGGCCGGGTAAGGGGTGCATTCATCAAATATCATTACGATATCCGAATTCAACACTCGCTGAATACGCATAGACTCTTCCGGTGTCAAAAACAAGCGTTCACCATTGACCGGCGACTGAAAACGCACCCCTTGCTCGGAAATCTTGCGCAATGCCCCCAAACTAAACACCTGAAAGCCGCCCGAATCGGTCAGAATCGGTCCATTCCAGCCCATAAATTCATGCAGACCGCCGTGCGCCTCAATAACCTCCAACCCTGGCCGCAACCACAGGTGAAATGTATTGCCCAGCACAATATGCGCGCCAATTTCTTCAACCTCGTGCGGACTCATGGCCTTGACCGAACCATAGGTACCCACCGGCATAAATGCCGGCGTTTCCACCTGACCATGCGCCAACGTTACCGTCCCACGTCTGGCCTGGCCAGCTGTATTATGTAAATCAAATTTCATTTTTTTATCGCAAATAAAAGCCTGCCGCGGATACGACAGGCGAACACATTAGTAATTGGTCTGATTTAAATATTTTCAAGTCAAAACCAGGGATTTTTTCGGCATATACCACCATGCGTTATCGTCCTTGCCCCTGAATATATAACAACCGACCTTTTCTTTGCGTCGGCAACGCACGAAAACCCGCACTATCCGCACGCAACGACTGCCCTTTTATATTCCACAAGCGGTGCTGCATACCGTCATCCAGACAGACAAGTTTAGCATCACGTCGCATTTTCCCCTGTGCCGTTGTTTCTGGCTGTAGCCGTTCACACCATTGTTGCGGCTGCCCCGGCTTCATCGGCAACGCAATACGCCCTTGCTCCATCGTTACTAAAAAGGCATAACGCTGCTGCTGCCAGTCATTAATCAATAGAATTTTTTCCTGCCTGCCACAGTCACAATCCAACCAGCGATATTCCCCTGCAGCTATTAAGGTTAAATCAAATACGGCAATATCATGCTGCTCTGGGGGGGCGGTCTGTGTTGTCTGATATAACACCCAACCCAGCGCCACGCCCGCAATTAACAACATCAACAAAATCGCTTGCGTTAATAATCTTTGCACCACCCTCAATCCTCAACCGTCAAAATAATATTGATAATGATTATCATTTGTGATCTAATAACTCGCGATGGCCGACGAGAATCACACAGGGAACCGAAATCCCCGCGTTGTCGTTAGCACCATCATCCTGTACTGCTCAGACACAAGCCTGAGCAATCTTTCTTGTAGTTAGTGTTATCTCCATAGCTTAATACCCTCCCGTGATTAAGCCCCTCTCAGGGTGTTGCCCATGTCGGGCAACACCTTTTTTGCGATCAACACTGGCAAAAAGCATCACAACTTAGCGCCCAGCTGTTAAAATCGCGGCCAATCGACTGGTAGCAACACGCAATTGCAAGGCCATACGTCCAATCTTCTATTACTCACTATGCTGCAATCTTTCATGCACACCATCATTGGTTTTATTATTAGCTGCAGCTTGCTGATATCCTCAACCTGGGCTGCTCAGCCGGTCAGCGGAGAATTCATTGCCACCCAATCTTGCCAGGCATTTCAATCCAAGCGTAAACAGACCAATCCCGATGCCACCCAACTGCAGCCAGGAAACCGCTACCGAATAATCCAGGCCAATCGGCCGGAAAATGCGGACTGGTATCGCATTGAGATTAGCACCGCCAATCCCAGACAACGCTGGGTCAATATCAACTGTGGAGATATCCAGCTCACCACTAAGCCAACACCATACGACAATAATCGCTGCAGTCTTCCTGGCCTGGAAGATAGTTACCTGCTGGCCGTCAGCTGGCAACCGGCTTTTTGCGAACGACGAGCGCGCAAAGCGGAATGTCAAGTCAAAGATCCACAAAGTTATCAGGCCCGTCATTTCAGTCTGCATGGCTTATGGCCCAACAAATCCAGTTGCGGCAAAAATTATGGTTATTGTGACGCAACGCAAGGTAAACAGAAAAATTTCTGTGATTACCCCGAACTGCAACTTGAGTACAACACTCGCCAACAGCTCAACCAACTCATGCCCAGTGCCGCGCATGGCTCCTGCCTGCAACGCCATGAATGGTTTAAACATGGCAGCTGCCAGCAACACTGGAATATGGATCAGTATTACCAGCTTGCCATGCGCTTACTGAATGAATTTAATGGCCAGGGAGCAAATAGCCTATCGGCATTTATCCAGCAACGTATAGAACAACCTATCCGTATTGATAAAATGAATCAAAAGGTTGACCAGCTATTTGGCAACAACGCACATAAGCGCCTGCAATACCTGTGTGACAACAAAAAACAACTGGTGGATATTTACATCAATCTACCACAACAACTCACACAACAGCCATTGAGCGAACTGATACAACAGGCCCCGCCAAATTTCAACAATCGCTGCGGTGATTATTTTGTCATTGATGCAATCAACGATTAAGCTAAAATAGCACACTTATTCTTGGAAAGAGCAGCATATGCGTATTCTATTATTCATCTTATCCGGCAGCCTGAGCCTGTCGGCCTGGGCTCAACCAGAGCAATTAGAGCCGTTACAACCAGTTGCCACGATAGATGCAGAAACAGGAGAACCGCTTCCACCAATACAACGGCCACAACGGCCGCGCATTAATGAATTTGAAGATGCACCGGAAGTCACCATCATCAAGAAAACCGAGCAGACCATAGAAGAGTTTCGGGTTGGAGGGCAGCTGTATATGATTAAGGTCACCCCCAGCCATGGCAAACCTTATTACCTGATCGATGAAACCGGTGAAGGTAAATTCACCCGCAAAAATGGCCTGGATAAAGGTTTCCGCGCCCCACAATGGATTTTAATTAAGTTTTAACATGTCTGTTTTTACCACTGTTACCGAAACCGAATTAAGCGACTGGTTAAGCCATTACTCACTTGGCAGCTTATCTCAATTACAAGGCATAGCTGCTGGCATAGAAAATACCAATTATTTTGTGACAACCAGCAATGGCCGCTTTGTACTGACGCTGTTTGAGAAACTCCGTCCCGAAGAACTGCCGTTTTATCTGAATCTGATGGCCCACCTTGCTCGGCATGGCATCCCTTGCCCGGCTCCCATGGCCGATCATAACGAGCAGTTTCTGGGACAATTGAATGACAAACCCGCCTGCATTGTCACCCGCTTAAGCGGCCGCTCAACCACGCACCCGAATAATGAGCAATGTGCCGCCATTGGCAGCATGCTGGCACAAATGCACATTGCCGGGCAAAGCTTTAAACAGATGATGCCCAACCCGCGTGGACGGCAATGGCGCACCGAAACCGCTCAAATCGTCAAACCATTTATCAATGGCGAGCAGCAGCAACTGCTGTGCGCCGAAGTCGAACAACAGGCACAACAAAACTGGGATCAACTGCCCCAGGGTCCATGTCCGAGGATGCGCTGCGGCGGTGCCAATGGCCTTGCGCGAAGCGGCATATGGCCTCGGCGGCACGAGACTCGAAGTTGTGACGCGTGTGGTGCCCCGGCGGCGCTGGGGCGTAACCGCAGCCTTCTTACCGTCGCCATCTCCCGCGCCGTCGGTGAGACCATGATTAGCCATTGCCGCCGGCGCTACCTAACCCGGGACCTGGAATCCATTCCAGTCGGCAGAAACCATCACCGGCCATATCAACCGCATCAGCGGCGGCGATCTGAGTTACAACTCCATCGATTACCAGAGCATTCTCTGCTCCGGCCAAGTTGCTCTTTGTCATGACATTGATGCCTCAATATCGTCAGCCGCTCGATCATGCGCAAGTTCCGCGAGGAGTATTAGAGCAATGTCGTGGTTTTATGAAGAGCAAAAAGCAGTTACACAGAGAGCCACAGAGGTTGCGCAGAGGGCCACAGAGATTGATGAAAAACTCCTCTCGTGGCGCGCTGTACAATGGAGGATGAAGGTTCTATGACCATGCAAGCTGAGTCCAACAATAAACCAAGTGGCATGCCGGAGGGTGAGGAGCTTCAGCAACATATCCAGAAGCGTCACCAGCGCGGGCAGATGTGGCTGTCGCTCTTTCAGATTGCGCTGATCGTCGCCATCATCGCCCTGGCTGTCCTCATTGCCAATATTATCAACCAAACCTTTGGATTGGTGGCGATAGAGAACGAGAACGACCCTGGGCAATTGGTCGGCAGGTATATCGAAGAACAGATGGTGACGGCGCCCAATACGGTGACTTCCGAAACGACACGGAATCCGTACTGGCCGATGCCATCGCCGCAGACCCTTATGCGATCGGTTTCTTTGGCTATGCGTTCTATCAGGATCAGGCCGACCGGTTGCGGCCCTTGGCTATCGATGGCGTTGCACCTAATCAGGCGACCGCCACCGATGGCAGCTACGCGCTTCCTCACGTCCGCCTTCATCTCTACACGGGTGAGCGCATCCTGGCCAAACAGCCCGCGACCACCTTCCTTGATCATTTACAACATGTCAACGACGTCATCGAAGAGGTCGGCTACTTCCCCATCAGCGATGATGAACTCGCCAAACAGGATACGGCCTTGCGCACCGCCACCGGCGGCCCCGTGTCCGAGGGCGATGTGGGTGACATTGTGATCTCCGGTAGTTCCACCGTCTATCCGTTGACGGTGCGCATTGCCGAGATGTTCGCAGCGACCGGTCACAACGGGACGGTCACGGTCGAAAGCACAGGAACCAAGGGTGGATACGCCGCGCTCTGCGTGGACAAAACCGCCGAGATTGCCGATTCGAGCCGCGCCATCGCGCGGCAAGAGACTGCGGCCTGCGTCAACCCCAAGCGCGTACTGGTTGAGATACGCGGTGCGGATGCTATCGCGGTGGTCGTGAGCAGCGAAAATGACTTTGTGCGCGACGTCACGCAGGCAGAGATGCAGGCGATTTTCTCCACGGCCGACCGTTGGAGCGATGTGCGCAGATTGGCCTAATAAAGCCGATTGCCCGTCACATTCCCAGCACCGATATGGGTACCGATTTCTTCGTCGAAAAAACCCATGCTGAGTCGTTTCCGTTGGCGGAGCCAATGGCACCATGCTGCAATCCATCCTGATCGCCAACGAGTCCAAGTGGCGTGATTCGATGCCGGAAAGCGAACAACTGCTGGCGGACCGGTCACAAGCGGAGATGTATGAACTGGTCGTCGAACGCATTGTGGTCTCCGCGGTGGTCGCAAGTTGGAACATGGTTCCCCCCCCCCCCCCCCCCCCCCTGCTGCTGGAGCGTGAAGAGATCGAGGCGGTGACATTCGAGAAATATCCCGATGCCGGGACGTGCAGTGGCATTCATGGCTCAACCGAAATTTCCTGACCGGGGCTTCAATCCAGCGTGCCGGAGTATGCCGGCATCCGGCACCGCGCCCTGGGCACACTCTGGGTGATTCTCATCGTCATCCTTTTCTCAGTGCCGGTGGGCATCGGCGCGGCGATCTATCTGGAAGAATATGCCAAGGATAGTTGGTCAACCGGCTCATCCAGACCAACATCAACAACCTGGCCGGCGTGCCCTCGATCATCTATGGTATGTTTGGGCTGGCCATCTTTGTGCGTCTGCTGGAGCCATTCACCAGCGGCGCGCTCTTCGGCGTTGTTGATCCCACCACCGCCAATGGGCGCACGATTCTGTCTGCTGGTCTGACCTGGGCCTCTTGGTCTTGCCTGTGATCATCATCAACGCCCAAGAGGCGATCCGGGCCTGCCCAGATCTCACGACAGGCGAGTTACGGCCTGGGCGCAACCCGTTGGCAGGTAGTGCGCACGTGTATTGCCCAGCGCAATGCCTGGCATCCTCACAGGAACGATCCTCGCGGTCTCACGCGCCATCGGTGAGACTGCACCGCTGGTGGTCATGGGCGCTTCGACGTTCATCACCGTTGATCCGAACGGGCTCTTCTCCAAGTTCACCACGCTCCCCTATGCAGATTTTCCAGTGGACCACTCGTCCCCAGCCGGAATTCCAGCACATTGCCGCGGCCGCCAGCATCGTACTGCTGCTGCTCATGTTTGCGATGAACGGAACGGCCATCTATCTGCGTAATCGGTTTAGCAAAGAGTTGTAATGCGTAATGCGTAGGTACGGAACGCAGGATCGCTTTTTTGCGAGCTACGTTTTACGCAGTACGCATTACCTTTCACAGGAGTTAAGCAATTCATGACATCATATGCAAGTTTAAAAACGTCCTAATCCCGACCAAGATTGACTCTTCCCAGCCCCGTTGCGATCTCGGCGCGTGACGAATATTTACTACGGCAATTTCCATGCAGTTAATGATGTCAATCTCAGCATTGAGTCGCGCAAAAATCACTTCGTTCATCGGGCTTATCCGCCAGCAAGAGCACAGTGTTGCGTTGCTTCAACCGGATGAACGATTTAATCGACAGGGCGGCGTGGTCATGAAGGCGAGGTTTTCTCTCAGTATCGAGGATATCTACGACGAGTACTTGTCGATCCTGTCGCACTGCGCCGCGGCATAGGATCACATGGTCTTCAAAAAGCCAAACCCTTCCCCAAATCCATCTATGACAACATTGCTACCCTGCGAATCGGGGGGCCAAGGTCAACGGCTACAAGGGCGATATGGATGAACTGGTGGAGCAGCCGCCGGAGGCACTGCGCTCTGGAATGAAGTCAAGGATAAGCCCAACAGAATGCCTACGGTCTTTCCGGCGGGCAGCAGCAGCGTCTTTGCATCGCCCGCGCCATTGCCACCCGGCCCGAGATCATCCTCATGGACGAACCCTGCTCGGCGCTGGATCCCATCGCCACCCTTGCGATCGAAGACCTGATGAAAGAGATGGTTGAACAGTACACCATCATCATTGTCACCCACAACATGCAACAGGCCGCGCGCATCTCCGATTACACGGCCTTCTTTATGGTCGATGATTTTCGCACCGGAAATTTGGCCGAATACGGTTCCACTACCCAACTCTTCACCATGCCGAAAAACAAGGAAACGGAAGACTATATCACTGGACGCTTTGGCTAGCCGACATTCAGTTGTAATGATGATGGGCGACAACCCGTTACCGACAATCCATTTACGCAGTATGGAGAGCTAACCTATGCCAAAGCAAAATGTCCTCATTCTCTGCACGGGCAATTCCTGCCGTAGTCAGATGGCGGAAGGCTTAATCAATCACGAGCTTGGCGAGCGTTGGCAAGCTTACTCGGCTGGCACGGAACCTTCTGGGTATGTCCATCCATTGGCCGTCAAAGCCATGGCGGAATTGGATATTGATATCTCGGATGGCGTTTCCAAACAGGCCGACCAGTTCCGGGACATGGATTTGGCCCCGGCCATCACCGTCTGTGGCGATGCCGAGGAGAATTGCCCCCTCTGGTTGGGGCAGGGGGATCGGGGCGCACATTGGGTTTGACGATCCGGCCGATGCCACTGGCTCCGAAGCGGAACAGATGATGGTTTTCCGGCGTGTACGTGATGAGATTCGCGAACAGGTGCTTGACTACTTGACCGCACGCGATTAAGCTTCCTGATCAATAAACGACTACTTCAGAAAGTGAAGAAATTTTTATGCCGCGCGAGCAATTTCATCAAGATTTGCAGGATTTGCGCGATGAGTTATTGCCGTTTGCCAGTATGGCCTCAACGGCGGTGAAACAGTCTCTCGATGCCATGAAAAATATGGACGAAGCCTTAGCGTACGGGATTATCGCTGCTGACACCGAGATCAATCGCAAACGTTTCGCGATTGAAGACACCTGTTTGACATTGATCGCCACTCAGCAACCCATGGCGACGCGATATGCGCTTGCTGGCCGCGGTGTTGGAAATTTCAGGCGAACTGGAGCGGATAGCCGACTACGGCAAGGGCATCAGCCGCATTGTGATCTATATGAATGGTCAGCCGCCGATCAAACCGCTGGTCGATCTGCCGCACATGGCGGAGATCGCGTGTGACATGCTGGATCAAGCCATGGAAGCGTTTATCAACGGTGACGCCGATCTGGCACATTATATCCCGACCATGGATAACAAAGTGGACGCGCTCTATAATCACGTCAACCAGGAACTGTTGACCCTGCTCATCGCGCATCCGAACGATGTGGAACGGGCGAATTATTTGCTCTGGGCCGCGCATAACCTTGAGCGTTTTGCGGATCGTGTGATCAATATTTGCGAACGTGTCGTCTATATGGTCACAGGCGAGTTCCGGGAAGTGGACACGCTGGAGTTTGGGGTCAATGCAGTAAACTGAGTGAGACGTGAGGATGTAAAAATGGCGCCATGCGCAGGACGAGCGTACGGCGTTGTCGATCAAGACGTTTCGGTTCACACAGGGGTTGCGCCAATAGGCAAGGCCCGCCCCAAGTTTGTTCATGCGTGGATGGGACGGGCCTCGCCAGAGGAAATTAGAGGGCACACCAAGAGGATGGAATGGTGTCCAGACAGTCAACTGAGCTCCCGATCAATTGACTGTCACGAGTAGTTTACTGCGCGTATGTTAACGAAAGGCAAAATTTCTGTTAAAGTATGCGACGTTTTTTGTTATCGGATAGGACAAGGTCAAAGCGATTGTGGTGATTCAAGCGTCGCTGTAATTGGCTATTGTTCGGCGCTGGTTGTTCGATTGCAGGTGCTGTTTGCAGCAGCCAATAGGCAAACGCAAAAGCAATGGCAAAAGTGTGGAAAAAATCCATACCTGCCAGTTCTGAAATGGATGGACGAAAAAGGGATAGATATCGCGCACGAGTGACGTCGGATTCGTCACAACATCCCAACTCGTTCCAACGCAAATAGCGCCCGAGGTAAATTCCAAAGCCAGTCAGCCCGATGACGCCCAACGCAAAGCCCTGACCCCACAGACCGCCCCATTCCTCGGCAACAGCACCCGCCATCCAGCGCAAAGAGACTGTTCCCAGAAAGATCCCGCCCATGGCAAAGACGAAGAGCAGCACTGCATCATAGAGCGCGGACGTGCCACGATGATAAGGCATGTGGATGAGGTCGGTCACAAGATAAGGGGCGTTGGGCAGAAAGAGTAGCCAGACGGCCGCGAAGATCGGGGTAAAGATCAGCGTGATGATCGATCGTTGTCGCCATACGCGGTAAGCGCCAGATAGGCGAAGAACAGTGGCAGCCACGCTAGGAAAAGATTCCAGAGCAGATGCAGGTGGGTGGTTTGTCCGGTATAGAGGATGCGGGCGGCCAAGAGCGCGACCGGCAGCACACAAGCAAGTGCAATTTTCGTGCGCGTAAAGATGTGCGATTGATCCATTTCTTCTCCCGTTTCGAGGGTTAGCTGGAACGATTCGGTTTGACCATCGAAATGCCCACCATCATCCCCATGATGAATGTGATCAGCATCAAAATAATGGCGCTATTCATGTCCATGATCGAAATCCTTTCGATATAACATCAATAACTTGTATCGCGCAGATCAAGTTCCTCGTGAAAACCGGCTTGATCTAACCGCCATCATAGCATGCGCTATGGGTCCGATGTCACCGCGTAAGGGCCAACTCGCGCGCACTTGAGTGCTTGACACGTTTATCGAGTGCGGTCACAATGCGGGGAGGCGGTTCTGATATGAATTGAGATTGGGGGAGTCGGTGGATCTCCTCATCGTCGAAGACAATGAAAAATTGCGGCCCGCGCTTTGCAAAGGCTTTGCAGCTATTGACGGTCTGCGCGTGGTTGATTCCTGTATCAGCGGCGAAGATGCCTTGGACATTTGCCTGGCCCAGGCGGTTGACGTCGTGCTCATGGATGTTCACCTCGCCGGGCGCATGAACGGGATCGAAGCCGCGGTGGCCATTCGACGTGAATTTCCCCGCCAGCCGGTGGTCTTCTATTCGATTCAAGACGCCGACGATTACTATCGAGATTTCCTCAAGTCAGGCATCCTCACCCACTTTGCCTATGTCTCCAAATCCAACTATTTACTGCTGGCCATGTTGACGCCGCTGTTACATGACGCAATCGATGGGCGTAGCTTTATCGATCCGGAGATTGCGGATCGTACATGCGGTGAAAAAACGGGATGAAAATGATCCCCTTGCCCTGCTTGAACCGAATGAACGTGAGGTGGCCCACCTGCTGGCCCAGGGCATGACCAACGAGCAGATCGCAGCTCGGCTCGGTTTTCGCGACAAACGCACAATTTCGCGCGTTACAATGGTCAGATCTACACAGCGTGGGATATCCGGCGCACAACCAATGACGAAAAGATCGCGCGCACCCGCGCCGCGCTTATCGTGCAGACGGGGCGGCTGATTCAGTGGGATGAAGTGGGTGCGCCCTACGTGCTCAATGAACGGGATGAGTGGACACCATGGCCGGATTGAGCGTGAACCATCTATGACCGTCGATCTGCTTGTCAACTGGGCGCTGATCGCGGTCTCCCTCTTCAATACCATTATCTTCCTCTGGCTGGGAATGACACTCTGGCTCAACGCCGATCGGCGCACGCTGGGCTTGACGGTGACGGCCATCGGCTTTGTATTGGTCGCGCTCTTCTTCATCAGCCATTTGGCATTGTGGGCCAGTGACAACCTGATTCTAACGCGTACCAACACATTATGGATGGCTGTTGCCACCACGCCACTCGTGGTTCTTCCCTATGTCTGGTATGTGGTAATTCTCTGGAGTTCAGGCTTTTGGCCTGCCGACCCGGTCACAGGGGAAGGTAACTCACTCCGGCGACGCCACGCCCCTTGGCTCTGGTTGACGGGATTCATCCTTGTTGGCGGTCTTGTCGCTTTAGCGCTGCTGGGGCTTCCCTATTTACCAATCGATGATCGCTTGATCAAGCTCATTGATCCCGGACGCATACTGCTCATGACTCGGTACTGGGTATCCCCTTGGTGGTCATCGCTTTCCCGACTTATGTACTGCTCTGTGTGCTGCTCTCGTTGGACGCGCTCTATCGTCCTGGATCAACGGCAAATATGGTGGAAGTAATGGCGCGCCGGCGGGCCAAACCGTGGCTGATTGCGGCGTCTCTGTTGCTGATTGTGGTGGGAATTTTGCTCGCGGTTGTGCTCCTGTGGACCACGTGAGACAAGGATCGGGCGCTACTACGTATTGCGTCAAGCTGACCGCACGGTGCTCAGCCGCTTTGATCTTGTCATCTCCATCCTCGTCGGGCTGTTGGCAGTGTTGCTGGGGCAGGCTATCACCGCCTACGAACTCTTCACCGGGCGGCTGCTGCCGCGACGCGGGATGGCTCGCCACTGGAACCGGGCGCTGATCTTGGCAACGGGATACGGCTTCCTCGTGGGTGGCGTATTGGCTCTCGGGGCTGGAGCCGGTCTATGCTGCCTTGCTGACCGCGGTGTTGATGACAAGCTTCTTTGCTTTGCTGAGTTGGCGCGCATATGCGGAGCGCGAACAAGCGATCCAGCAAGTACGGCCCTTTGTTGCCAGCCCGCGCTGGTACGACTACTTGGTCGCCAACCCCACAAGCGTTGAAGGAACGTCAAGTCCGTTTCGGGCATTATGCACGACACTGTTAAACACCAGCGTTGGCTATTTAATTCCTGCGGGTCCTGTTGCCGCGTTTGTCAGCCCCCTGAGCTACCCTGTCGGAAAATCTATGCCAAGAATTGGCGTCGATGTCCAATCCAGGCAGCAATGGGATGAGCTGATCATTGCCATCCAGCCAGCCAGATATGGCGGGGCGGAGTGGGCGATTCCGCTTTGGAGTGAGCGAGGCGTCATCGGCTTTCTGCTGTTGGGACCGCGCCAGGGTGGCGGCCTCTATTCCCAAGAAGAGATTGAGATCGCACGCGCAACCGGCGAACGGCTCCTCGACACCGCGGTACAGCATCGCGCCTCGCAGCGGTTGATGCGCCTGCAACGCG
Source organism: uncultured beta proteobacterium (assembly GCA_942490555.1). GTDB lineage: Bacteria > Pseudomonadota > Gammaproteobacteria > Burkholderiales > Gallionellaceae > Gallionella. Next base: position 74,817 of record CALNXP010000006.1, read on the forward strand.
AGCGGATGGCAGCCACCCAAGTTGCTGGATCAGCGGACGCAGCGTGCTTCACGATGATGTGCTGCCGCTGATCCAGACGGCGATGATCTCGCTGGATCAGGGTGAATCCACCGAATCGACCATGACCCAGCTTTCCAGCGCCCATCAGGAAGTCTCCGACCTCTTGCGGGAGCTGCCAATGGCGACTACACCCGATATCGCCCGTCTCGGGATTGCCGACGCTTTGCGCAAAATGGTGGACGTTGAGTTCGCACGAGCATTTGATCATGTGGCATGGGCATACTGACCCCGGCGTTAGTGATGCGGCCAACGGTTAAGCCTCGTTGGCCGCCGAAACAATCTATCATGCCGCCCGGGAGATGATCCGCAACGCCGCCAAACACGGACGCGCGGTCGAGAGCAAAGAGAATGGCCAGGACAAACTAACGCTAACCGTTACCATGCGCGCTGCACGTGATCAATTGCAAGTTGTGATCGAAGACGACGGTATCGGACTGGTGCGGACGAACGGTGATGGGCAAGGCATGGCGCTGCACAGCACCATGGTCGCCATCGCTGGTGGCTCGCTGGCCGTGGAGAGTATTCCGGGGCGGATGACGCGGGCAACCCTGTTGATGCCGCTGGGCGAGGATGGCAAGATTTTGGGGGAGTAAATTGAGGCGTAGACATCAACGGATCACACCCATTGATGTCTACGCCCCAATCGTCGTATTAGTCAATCACCGATCCCTAATCAACTCAACTGTCGTCGTCCATTGCGCAGCGCTAACAGCACCGCGGCCAACCGTTCGCGGGCGCCCTCATCGACCAGATTCAGATCATCGTCAAAATATTGCCCAATGCCGCCAAGCTGGTACTGGGGGCGGTTGAGCACATGCACATTATTGTGGAGCACGATCTGGCGTAGGTGATCCTGCGCGCGCACGCCACCCAGCCGCCCTGCACCGCCGATGATGGCCATGGGCAGATTGTTGAGCGGCGACGGTTTGCCATCGGCCGTGCTCCGTGACGCCCAGTCGATCGCGTTCTTGAGCGTGCCCGGGATCGACCAGTTGTACTCGGGTGTTGCGACCAGCAGCGCATCGGGCCGTTTCCATACGTTTGTGCAAGTCCTGCACACTCTCCGGCATTCCATCCGCTTCCTGGTCGAGGTTAAAATGCGGCAACGCGCCAATTTCGAAAATGTCCATGGTCATGTCGTCGGGCGCTAACTCTGCCGCTGCATCCAACAGCGCCCGGTTAAATGAACGTGTACGCAGACTACCCGCCATGGCGAAGACGATTTTTCGTGAATTCTGTCTGGTGCTAACGATTTGAGCGATGGAACGGAGGCGAGGAACCCAGAAAAAACGTTCATCAATCGAAACCCTTCCGCGTACTATCTCGCGTCAGTCGAAATGCTCCATGTGCGGCAGGAGAATGTACCCGACGATGATCATGGGCAGCAAGGCCGGCGAAGACCATCATCAGACTGCCGGTCATGACCAACGTGACAACGGTCTTGGCCACGGTGGCGACGGCGTAGAGATAGATGCCCCCACTTCTTCCAATACCACATAGCGACGCCGGCGATGACATTGGCGAAGGCCACCAAGCCCATGACGCCCAATGTCCAAGGCGCGCTCTCGCTTCCATGTTGCCCATGGTCGCCCAGTATACGGCAAACATAAAGAATCCGTGGAGAATGACCAATACCAACGCAATGGTCAGCAGTGTACCGCGCTGCGGTTTTTGTGTCTTTACAGGCGTTCTTTTGTCTGGTGTCTTTGGGGATGGTTTTGTTTGCGGTTGTGTCCGATGTTTTGGTTTTGCCCGCGATTTTGACTTTGCCATGATAACTCCTTCTGCAATGGACAATCGAAGTAATGATGTTTGAATAGAACAGAGTAGTGACAGACTTTGTCGTGCGTGCAGCCTGACGATTGCGCGGGAGTAGACAGCTTATTTTCAAAATGGCATTCCACGAGTCGCTCCGATCCATCCCCGCCGCATTTCCATTGTTCGCTTGCTGACTATAAGTCTAGCATTGTCAGGCGCTCTCGACAATTTGTGGGACAGTTCCGCATCATATCGGCGATCAATCATCGATTCCCGACTCAGTCGCGCCTGGGTTACAATGGACAGACTATGTTCAACTCTCGTTTCAGACCATTCGAATTCAACCTCTTTGGCCCCAAATTAAGGCCGATCCCTACCCGACCTATGCGCGCATGCGCGGAGTCGCTGGTCCACGGGCGGACCAAACGCAACGGCGTCACGACTTGGTACATCACTCGCTATGATGACGTAGCGATGATTCTGCGCGACCATCAACGCTTTGTCAAAGACTTCCGCCACACGCTGACGCCCGCCGAGCAAGCTGCGCTGCCGGAGATGCCGCCCATGCTCCATCTGCTCAGCGATCACATGCTCAACATGGACGAGCCGGATCACACTCGGCTGCGGGCGCTGGTGAATCGGGTGTTCACCACGCGCATGGTGGAGCAACTCGCAGACCGGGTGCAGGATATCGCCACTGGACTTGTCGACCGGGTTGCAGGTGGCGGGGAAATGGATCTGATCGAGGACTTCGCCTTTCCACTGCCGATTATCGTCATTGCCGAAATGTTGGGCATCCCGCCGGAAGACCGGGATCGATTTCGCCATTGGAGCAGCGCCTTGGTCGCACCGACTCGCCAACGTCGAACGCACCCTGCGTAAGCTGGAAAAATCACGCCGCCCCATGGAAGACTTCATCGGCTACCTGCGGGCAATCTTTGCCGAACGTCGGGTCGAGCCGCGCAATGATCTGATTTCATCGCTTTTGCAGGTTGAGGAAGCCGGCGACAGACTGAGTGAAGAAGAGCTTTTCAGCATGTTGCTACTGCTGATCGTGGTCGGCCACGAGACGTCGGTCAACCTGATCGGCAATGGCCTGTTGGCGTTGCTCGAATATCCTGACGAGGCGCAGAAAGTACGGGCAACCCCCGCGCTAACATCGGAGGCCGTGGAAGAGATGATCCGCTATGGCAACCCAGTGGAGCGCGCCCCCATGCGTTTTGTGGCCCAAGATCTAACCTTGCGCGGTCAGACATTGAGGCGGGGCGACTCAGTCAGCCTTGTGCTGGCCGCAGCGAACCGGGATCCGACCCAGTTTTTACAACCGGACCAATTCGACGTCTTGCGTGATCCCAACCGCCACCTCGGCTTTGGCATGGGCATCCACTACTGTCTTGGCGCACCGCTGGGCCGGCTGGAAGGACGCATCGCCGTGGATACATTGCTGGCAAGGCTGCCCAATTTGCGCCTCACCACGCCCGCCGCCGAACTGCGTTGGCACACCCATCCAATTATGCGCGGAGTGAAGCGGTTGCCGGTGAGTATGGGACTAATCAAGCGTGAAGACGGAAACGTAATGCATATTGGGTAATCCGTAAACGCTTCGGCCCATAACTCGCTGCCAAAATCACCTCATCACATTTCACGGATTATAGAGCTGAATCCGTTTCCCCGCTTGCACACGTTGGGAAAGCCGACGCATGTTTTCGTTGCACGCGATGATTTCGTTCTTGTCCAACGTGAGCAGTTTGCGGTCGCGCATGATGACTTTGCCGTCAACAATCACGGTCTGGACGTCGCTTCCGCGAGCGTTGTAGACCAGCGTAGCGGTAACCGAGTGCAGCGGCTGGCAGTGGGTTCCGCTCAAGTCGAGCAGGATGATATCGGCCAGATAGCCCGGCTCAAGACGCCCCAGTTTGTCGGCCATGCCCAACGCGGCCGCACTGCCGTTGAAGGCGATGTCGAGCGCTTCCGGGATGGTCATGACTTCGGGGTCGCGGGCCGCGTGCTTTTGCAGCATCGCCATGAGTCGCAGGCTTTCGAGAATGTCGAGTGTGTTGTTGCTGACCGCGCCGTCGGTGGCCAGCCCCACGGGGACGCCGGCCTTGCACAATGCCGAGATCGGCGTCAATCCCATGCCCAACTTCAAATAGGTCTTCGGCGCGTGGGCAACCCCCACATGGTCGCGATAGCGCGCCAACAGCTCAACATCTTTGGGTAATATGCCACAGCCATGCGCGATGAGGGTCTGCACGTCCAGCACGCCGGTCGCTTCCAACACTTGGATTGGCGTGATCCCGCGTTTTTCCAGACTGGCGCGCGTCTGTCCCATCTCCTCGGACGCGTGGATGTGAATGCCGGCGCCGAGTTTCTTGGCATGATCTACCACAGCGCGCAAAAAGTCATCGTCGCAGGTATAGGGCGCGTGAGGCGCCATCCACGTTGTGATACGCCCGTTGGCGCCGTCCTGCCAGCGCGCCACGAAATCGGCCGTCTCCGCCAGCGCATCGTAGCCGCGATCACCGAAGACAGCCCAGCCAAGCGCCGCGCGCGTGCCCGCTTCATCCACTGCTTTGGCCGCTTGATCCATGAAAAAGTAGTGATCTGCGACCGTGGTGACACCACTCTCGATCATCTCCACCAGCCCGAGCAGCATGCCCCAATAGACATCATTTTCGGTCAGGTTGCTCTCCAGCGGCCAGATGAATTCGTTAAACCAGCGGTCGATGGCCACATCCTCGGCCAGCCCACGCAAGATCACCATGGGCACATGGGCGTGGGTGTTGATGGCTTCAGGCGTGGCCAACATCCCTTGGCGTCAATAATTTCGCGCGCTGGCGGTGTTCGTTGCGCACCGGTTGAATCGCGGCGATGCGGTTGCCGTCAATGGCGATATCCTGGTTTTGTAATACCACCGGTTGGTTTGCTTCGTCGAACGTCAATACCCGACAATCATGGATGAGCAGGTCGCGCATGAAGTCGTCCTTTCGATTGATTTTATGAGGAGTGACAACTGTCACGTTACGGCTCTTACAATCTGCCTGCTGCGGGGATCGTGGGCACATCATTTGCCGTATTCAATTTCGATCAACACCCAATGGCAAATCTGCTTCCGGTTCGAAGATGATGATGCCTACGATGTCGAGATAACTGCTTATCATTCAGGATTTCAACTATGCCTATGAAGAACGACATCGTACGTGAAATCCCCCCGACGCATCCCGGCGAAATGTTAAGGGAAGACTTTATGCCCGATTATGGGCTGACCACGACCTCGATCGCCGCCTTAGAGTCTCGCGCCAGACGATGAATGAATTGCTGCGTGAGCGGCGTGCGATTACGCCCATCATGGCGTTGAGACTATCGATTTCTCTGGGAATTCACCTGAGCTTTGGCTGAACGTACAACATGCTCGGGATTTGTGGGAATCTGAGCGGCGTTATCATGATGAACTCTCCCAAATTCAGACCCTTGAACTGGTGCTGTGAATGAACTCATACTTCATACGCGTCATTAGGCAACGCCAACTCCCACTCAGTCGCCCGTTTCCCCGCCAACCATGCCCTGTTTGATCGCCCGATCTAAATTGCCATCGCGCCAATACGAAGCCAAAAAGTAGGCGATGAAGGCATCGCCACAGCCATTGGTGCTGCCACGGACTGCAACGGGATCAACGGGGTGGAATTCGATGCGCTGCCTTCGTCCGCGGCCACTGACCACAAAGATTCCCTGCGTTTCAAAGGTCATAACGCCCAATATCCCTGCGCCGGTGATGGCCCGTTGCACTGTGGCGACTTTGGGATTGTCCGGTTGGCAGCGCATGCCAACGAAGGCCACATCAACGCAGCGCAGCAGATCAGCGAACTCTGCATCGTTGAGATGGGCCAGCATGAGGAAGTCGGCGGAGACCAATGTGTTGGCCAGTTTTCCTGTTTGATGCAGACGGGTCGCTTCGGGAATGACGCCGGGGACGATGACTGTGTGCAAGTGTTCGGCGTTGCTGAGCAACGCCGGCGGCGGTCAAGCGAAAATCATCCTGACACACCCTGCCGATATTGAGAATTTTGTCTCGCCTGACGGCTGATAGTGAATGGTGATAGTGGCCGATTCGCCTTCTGCGATCAAATTTTTGGGTAATGTCGGAATTTGATTGCGGCGCAAGAAATCGAGGAATAGGTCGCTGTGGGGAACGCTGATGGCGTGACCAATGAAGCGAGCCACAGCCTAATTGCTGGAGGTGATAGGCGTTGTGTAATATTCCGCAGCCCGGTCGAATCACACCAGTATCGGCATAGACATCAAGGCAGACGAGGCCAAAGAGAGCATTGCGCATGCGACGAGAGATAGAACGCAGATCCAACGGATTGAGCGGATTTCCACGGGTTTTTTTGTCCAGAAAAATCCGGTTTTGTCCGCCTAATCCACTCAATCCAGATTCTATCAAATCCCCTCCACCGGATTCGCGCGCTGGGCGCCGAGCGCCAGAAAACGGTCGTAGCGGACTTCGATCACTTTGCTCATCTGCCAGAACGCTTCTACAGAGAGATGACGACAGCCTTCCTTCAGATACCAACCATGGTCCGCGCGTGGTTGGTGATGATCAATGCCGGGCTTCGATAGGTACGACCGCCGGGTTGAGCGGAAAGCCGGCGCTGTCCGGCTCGCGAATTTGCACGAGATGATCGCCCCGAAAGCCGCGCGGCACGCGGCGCGCGATGTACTTGCCCGTCGTTCAGATCGGTGAGTTCAACTTCTTCCTCCTGCGTTGCCGTCACCTGGGGCCAGGCGGGATCATCCACAAGCTCGGCGATCACCCGGCGGGTGGAGATATCCTGATAGTGATTCATCTGGGTGTGGGGCTGATCGTAGTCGTGATCGAAGACATTGGTCACGTTGTCATCGTAGACATTGCCCGCGATGTTAATCAACCAATCAACCAACTCCCGCTGACGGCGCAGATAGACGCGATAACTCTCTTCATATTCCAGAATCGCAACCGCCTTAGGCACGATCTCGCCGCGCACATAATAGCCGGTGCGCCAACCGTCGGCGCCAAAGCGCGCGTCCATGCCCTCTTTGCGGCTGCGTTTTTGAATGCCTACAAAGCCCGGCGTCCCCACCGGAACCCACAGTTGTGATAGTCCCGTCGTCAATATCGGGTCAACTTCCTGAGGCCAGTTGTTTCTATTCATAAAGAGGTATAGTTTCTTGCAATGGTTAGCGTATTGTTTCGAGGGCAAGCAGATTGTTGGGATCGGTGACGATCTTGCGCAGCGGCAATACTCAGCCATCTCGTTTCGTGGAATTCGCGTGGATCGACCTCGAAATCGCGGCCATCCGTTGACAGCAAGTGCCAGATGTCATAATGCCGGATACAGGGGTGCGGAGGATTATCCATAACAGTGACTGTCAGCAAAAATGGCTCTGTTCATTTTCATCTTTTACGAGCGCGCCTTGGGCAAGCCGGGCGCGAAAATCGGCCAATATGGCTACTGTTGCGGGCGTCGTGTCGATGATGGCTGCGAGTTGTTCTGCCAATTCCACGCCCATTACGCCGCTTCCGCCTGCTCTTGGAACTTGCGCGCATTGGCGATGCGTTGCGCCCGTGTGCGCAGGTTGTAGATGACCAACGCCAGGATCGTTACCGTCGG
>CALNXP010000007.1:0-245806 GCA_942490555.1 uncultured beta proteobacterium
ATGCCATTGCTATAAGCTTTCTGATAAATTATTAATATCAGCCATAATAGTCGCTATTTGAACCAGGTTCTTCTCATTCATTATTTCAATTGCTCTAGTTTGAATATCTATCCATCTTTCAAGGTCCATACCCTCCACATTGTTATTATTAAGCCAATGTCCAAAACTTAAAAGCTGAAGAATTGAATAGACTCCTTTAAAAGGACGGTTGTTAAAACGTTGTAAAATCATCTCACTCGGAATCTCTTCAATATCAAAAAAGATTCTCAAGTAGTTCGTCTACTCCGTTAGAAAAATATTTGTCTTGAGGAATTTCTTGTATTTTTTTTACTATAGTTCTAGTAAAATTTTTTAGTCAAGTTTATTCTGTTATTATCTTTATAAAATTTTATAATTTTTCTACTAAAATTAATGAATCATACCTATCAATTTCCTGAATACTATTGAGCCATTTCGCTAATTTACCCATTTCATAAAAACTATTAGGACTTTCCATTACCATTAATGCAAAATCTATTATATGCTTATATTGAATTTGATCAGGAATCCGTGAGAAAAGAAGAAATATCTGTGAAGGACTCATTTCTTCATTTTTTATTATTTCCTCAATCCAAGCAAATTTAAGATAAACCAGCCTTAGAGGCAAGTTCAGCTTTAGTTTCGGGAGTAGAATGAATATCTGCGAATGCAAGTAAAAGTGTGATATAAATCTTTGGTTGAATGTTGGATGATTGTGAAATTATATCATCTAATAACTTTTTATAAATTACTGATTCGAAATAGTTTTTTAGGTTATTAGTCGTGCTTCTCTTAAATTTAATTTTTTTAATAAATTTAATATGCTTTATTAAAGTCAAAGTATCACGGGTTATTTCCTTATTCAAGCTTTCTTGTTATTACCTTTCTTCTATTTTATCAAGTATTCTTTTTAGTATTTCTTCATTCTCAAACTTTTTTAAATTTAAATTATTATATACGGCTAAAAGCCTTCCTTCCCCAAAGCTTTCAATTTCATCCTAGTGATTGTTGAATCTTTTTATCTTTTACCTTTTCTAAGCTTCCAATAGGAATACGAGCTTCATTTGCTGTCGCCAAAGCTTCAGATTTCCATGTACCCTGAATATGAGATAATTCATTAAGTTGAGATATTAAACTAGCTTCTAAAAAACTGGGGAATGGTTTTACTAGATGACTAAGATTCTTGAAAAGTTGATTTAGGCTGTTTGGTCTTAGGGTTACTTTTGGATTATTTAAAAATTCATCTATACGGTTTAATAGAATAGTTTTTTCATTAATGTTGTAAAAAAATATTTTTTCTTGAAGTTTGTTTAAAACTTCTGTAAAGCTAATATAGAATTTTTCAGTAAAAAGATTTTCATCCATTTCTTTTGATATCAATCTCAAAGTTTCATTAAAAAGCATTCTAGAATTAACTGGATCAAATAAAGCAATTTCTAAAATTTTTATAATATCAGTTTCAGATGCCATACCAATATTTTCAATAATACTTTTATTCAAGAAACCAGCAACATTCCAACTCAAATAATTAATATCTCTTTTCTGTACAGCTCTAGCAATTAAATTAAACAAATATATAACTTCTCCCACATCTCCTTCATTCAAATGCATACTAGGTAACTTATTAAGAACACTAGCTATTATATTTCTTTGTCTACAATCCTACTCGTAAGTACAGAGATTAATGTCTGTTTTAATTCTGAAATATTGAAGATGTTCGCATCAGAACGTAGGAGTTGTCCTAGGGAAGATTTTATGCTGAAGTTTGGACGATTTAAGATGTGAAGGTCAAAGTTTATACTGATTAGTTGTCGTTGAGAAAAATTCGTTTTGATTTGTGATTGTGAGAGCCTATTTGAAAATGAGACGAAGTCTGATGAGTTTATTTCAAATTTCTTTATTTTGTAAAATGTACGAAGCCAAAATGAAATATCTGCAGCTTCAATAATGGTCCTATATTATCAATATTTTTTATTTACATTCTCCTTTAATTCCTTATACCTCGGATCATTCAAAAACGATAAATTTCTACTCTGATAAGACGTATTTCTATCCAAATAGTTATTCCTCACAAAACGAGCCAATAATCGCAAACTCAACGTTTGTTGTGGTAAAGGTATATTTGTCCCCAGAGACAATTTCAATATTTCCCCCTCAGGAGTTTTAGCAGAAGGCAAACGCATGTTTATATTCGAGGACATGGACGACCTAGACGTTGAGTCCATGGAATGAAAAAGCTAAGAAAGCGAGAACAACGCTGGGCAAAACGGAGTTATCCTGACCTCTTATTAAAAGTTAAATGGCTATAGGAAGATAATACCCTCCTCCTACCTTTCTTATCAATCTATTCCCTACACCAATTAACATCTACCTCATTATCAAATTCTTAACTTTTCCTTTTTCCACTTTTCTCCTTTACAAGCTGATAATATTTCCATTTCAGTTCATTTGCACGTTGAAGTAGTCTTGTTGCTTCATCTTCTTTTAATATTCTATTTACATCTGCTTGTCTTCTTCCTTTGATATATTTTGACTCAACACGAATCTTTCTTTTATCTGGTTTGGGGGTATGAGGTTCTTGTTTTAAAAGACGAGATTTTTCTAAGTTACGTTGAAGTTCATCTTGAAGCTTATCTTTTTCCTCTTTGTCTTTTAAAGCTTTTATTCTTCTTCTTCCTCAATCTCTTGTTGAATTTCTTCTCTCCTCCTTCTCACCTCTTCTTTCCTTCTCTTCACATTCCTCCTCCCACTTCCTCTTAACTTCTCTTTCATATTCCATTTCTCAAAAAAACCTCTCCGTCTTTCTCCGCTTCCTTCTTCCCTTCTCTTCGTTCCTCCCAGTCCTGTTTCCGTAAGAATAATTCAAGCTCCTTCGTTTTCATTTCAACCGTTGTCACCTTTGTTTCTAATGTTGATATTTCCTGTTTTGGGCTGCTCAGTTTGGGTAGGGGTGGTTGTTGAAATGGATATAGAGGATGGAAATTGGGAAAGAGAACGCTTACGGAAACATGGACGAGAGTTAAAAATTGAGGGGAACGTGAGAGGATTGAAAGTGAGATAGTTTTGAATGATTTTTTGATAATTTCAATTTTAATGGTTTCCTTGTTGAACTTACAGTTGTTCTTGAATCTGAAACTTTTAAATTTTTTTTTCTTCCTCTCTTCCTTTCCTTAAAAAAAACCTCAGCTAAAGGCAAACTTGGCACTTCTACAGACATATCGCGTTTTACCTTAGGCTTCTCTTCTTCTTCCTCATCTAGCATAGAACAATCGGCTATATTAGTCACAATAGATAAAAATGAAGCATTATTCTGAACTTCCCCATTCTCCTTATTCCTCTGATATCTAAATACCCATACCCCACCCACATCCTCCATGCATCCATAACCAATCTATACACAACCCTAAAAACACCATCCATAGGTTTCTTCACCTCTCTCAAATACCTTCCAACTTGCCTCATCTTTCTATTTACCAAATACGTATATCCAATCCCGAACATGTACATCCCCAAAATTTTCCATCGCAATAACCAGCTTGGCAGGATGTGCTGCAAGACTTTGTACTTCTTCCCAGATAAGATTTGCAGGGGTATCTGTTGATTTTAACTTGCTCCATATTTCAGAAAGGAGAATAAGAAGAGAGAAACCTAGGGAACGTTGGGAGGAAGTTGGGTTTTTTGTTTTTTGAGAGTTAATAAATGAATGAGATCCAATTGAGAAAGTCTGGTTTTGGGTTTATCTTTACTGTTGAATATATTATCTTTTCTTCCTTCTTTTCATTATCTTTTTCTTCCCATTTTTTTTCAGCTGCTTCTTTCTTTTCTTTATATCATTTTCTCAAGGAACTCTGCCCTGTCTCATAGATGCCTCACGTGAGCTTGTAGCACGTATATATGCTCTATGAATAAGTTTGTTTTTTACAGAGGTAGGAGTAGAAGATGAATATTCAAACAATCTGAAAGATTTAACAAATTCATTTTTTAAATAGTGAATAACGATTCATAATGAAAACATAAAATAAAGTTTAGTTAAATAAAAAAATAAATGTTTGACCAGCTCTCACATAAACTTACCAAAAGCTAACCAAAACACAGCATGTTACATCCCATGGAAACAAACTAACCAATCGTATTTCCAAATATCATGATCCTTCCGTCACTCCAGCCATCGCTCTCATAAACCTTCCTTCAAAAACGTGATTATAGTTTCTTCAAAGAAGCTCCTCGGGGTAATTCTCTTTACCATTATTGAAGGATCAGTTTTATGATGAAGGAAATGCTTTTCGGGTTTTACAAGAGATATATGAAAGGATAGGAAGAGAGATAAGAAAAGGAAGTGAGAGATCTAAGTCTACACTTGGATATTGGAGAGAAAGAGAAGAGATTGGAGAAGAGGATAGAGGTATAACGTCTTCGATTATGGAACCTAATTTTATGCGAATTCTATGATAAGAAAAGTATCAAAAACAAAAAATGAAATAATACGTGAAATTTTTAAACGTCAACGAGATTTAAACAAAAAAAGATATTATCCTAAAACAAAACTTAACCTCGTTTATCTTCAAAAACTAATTCAAAACTGGATAGATCGATCCCCTCTTCCTTCTTTCCTCAATCTCCCAATTTTTTGTTAAAAAGAAATACAAACATCCGAATCGTTCGAAAGTGAAGATAAAGGTAAACATGAAAGAAATAAAAAGTATGTTAGAAGATTATGGGAAAAAAATTGGATATGAAAGTTATAATTCTTCCTATATGTAGAAAAATTATTATATAAGTTAGTTAGGAAGTTAGATTAGATATAATAATCCACCTAAAATGTGGAGTGATGATTTCATACTTAAACTCGAGAAAACATCAGATGGCTATCGAATAATAGAAGAAGAAGATACAATCAAACGTCCTCCACCTCTTATACTAAATTCATCTCCTCTCCCAATAACTCCATCATCATTTCCTTCTTCAAGAATTCCACTTTCCTCACCTATGTTTGTCCCATTTTCCGTGCATAAAATCGAACGAGATAGTCTTCCTGAGTTTTTTGGATGGAAGATCTATGCATAAGAATGAAGAGGTTGAGCATTATAGAAATTTTATGATAAGGTGTTATAGAGAAAAATCCAGAGGAATATTTAACATTTACTGCTTGTAGACGTGCGTTAGCAGGAGATGCATGTGCCTTTTACGTATGCATTCTTTCCTTGATAAAACAGGGTTGATTAACTTTGAAGGATCCTCTAACTCGTCCTAAACCTCTCTACTCTTCCCTCCAACCTCTCAAACCTCGTCTTCGTCAGTCGGCAGCTAAGACCCATCTGGTGTGGTTACTGTGGTCATCCTTGTCTAAACTTGCCTATGTTCATCCCATAATAACTCTCTGTGCTAAATGTTATGGTGAGCAGAATTATCCTCTTGTTCTTTCTGGAAGGATTTTGAGAGGAAAGAAATTTATAAAAATATTGAAGGAAGAAGAGAAGGGGATAGAGTTATTAAGTTGATGGAAAGTGTTAGGAGGAATGAAGGAGATTGGAATAGGGTGGGAGAGGAGATGGGAATGTGTTCTTCCGATGCTTTATGGCACTTTACAGTTACCTATTGAGGAGAATATCGATGTAAGACTTAGATCTAAAACAACTATATCCAAAAATGAACCTCTATCCTGCCTAGATGATACCTCCATCCTCCTCCCTCCTCCTCCTCCTCCTTCCTCCTTCCTCCTCCTTCCTCCTCCTTCCTCCTCCTCCTCTCCTCCTCCTTCCTCCTCCTTCCTCCTCCTTCCTCCTCCTCCCTCCTCCTCCTCCTCCTCTCCTCCTCCCCTCCCCCTCTCCTCTCTACCCCACCCTCCCAAAGCAATGATAAACCTCACACCCACGCTATTTCTTGTGAACCCTCATATTATTTTAATCAATCAAATACTATAAATGAAGAAGAAACGAAAAGAGCGAGAAGCATTGCTAATTCACCTGAAATTCTTTATAGAGAGTTCAGAGATATGCATAGAGCAATTAAGAAGGGATATGGGGATAGAGAAGAAATATTTTGATTATAGTGTAGGAGGACAATGGTATAACGAAGGTGTAAAAAATCGTATATATTCTCCTAAAGTAATATCTATTTCTCCCAGAAGTAAAATTCGCATTCACACGAAAAAAGACCATTCTATTTTCCTCCTTACTTTCCTAAACTAAATTCTCTCAACCAAAGTTTAAATATCAGACCTTCAAGTTCAAACAAGAACAAAACATTTAGGAATAGAAAAAAGAAGAAATTAAATAAAAGTCAGGAAGGAAAAGGGAGGAAAGATGAGATGGGAGGAGAAAGGTTGAAAGATGAGAATGGGTTGTATTTGATTAAACAAAAAGAAAGAAGGAGGAAGAAGAGAAGTGGATTTGAGGCTGGACAAGTGCAAGAGTTGAAAGGACCGGCGTTGAGTTTTGGGGAAAAATTATGAAAATTCAATTTCTTGCGTATAATCAAGCGAAAGAAATATTAAAATAGTAAAATTATTTCATTTCATATTTGATAAAATAATTTTTAAACAGTAATATAATTAATCATCTCATCTCATGTCTTATCCTCTTTTCCCACTTATCTCATCTTCAAACTACCCCTCTCTTATCTCTCATCTCTCCTCCAACCCATCTTTCTCAATTCCTTTTCATCCATTCCTCTCATCCATGCGATTCTTCAAGAGGATTTAAAATCAGTTCGATCCTTTTTAAACTTTGGAGCAAATGCGGATATAAAGATAAAGGAGGAGAAACACCTTTACATATAGCTGTGGATAATGGAATAGTGGATATAGTTAAAGAATTAGTTAGAAGAGGTGTGATGTTAATGTACAGGATGAAAGAGGAGAAACAATTATTACAATTCAAGCAGTATTTCGTTCTCATGTTACAATTGTTTTTATTTTACTTCAAGCTTCTTCTAATCCTAATATTCAAACTTTACAAGGTAAAACAGCTATGCATTATGCGGTGGAGTTTGAAGCTTATAGTTGTCTTAGACTTTTATTACTTTTTGGAGGGTTATGTGATTTGGAAGATGATGAAGGAATAACCCCGTGGGAGGTTGCAAGGGGAATGGGGAAGGAGTTGAGAGAGCTATAGAGGGGAAGGAGGGAGAAGAAGAGGGAGAGGGGGGAAAAGAGGTAGAGAAGATAATTTGTTTATTGTAGAAGAAGAGAAGGAGAGAAAAAGATTTAAGGAAGGAGTTAAAGTTGAAATACCTTATGTTATAGAAATTCAAAAATCGTGATTCAAGTTTATCTGAGAATAATCAAATAAAAAACATTAAATAATTTATTTGAATTAACAGAACCAGATGAAGAAGAAAAATTACAAAATATGATGAACTTAAAACATTTCTAGACAGTATTAACCTTTCAGAATATCATAAACATCTAATCAATGAAGGTTTCGACGATATCCCTCAAATGATCTCTCAAATGACTTCTCCTCCCCATAACTCCCACACATCTCCTTCACTGTGGTATCACCGACTCAAACCATCGCTCCCATCTTCTCCTCTCTCTTTCCTCTTCCCTTCTCCTCCTCCTTCTCATTTCCCCACTTCTAACTTAAAACTCTGGCTTCGCCCTTGACTTTGAGTTCCTATATCCTTCATTTGTAAAGTCAGGATATGAAGATTTGGAAAGCTTGAGGGAAATGGTTCTGGTTAGAGGATGGGAGAAGATGGAGATGGAGTTGAGAGATAATGTTGGAATTGGAAAAATGGGGTTTAGAGGAAGGATATTAAGTAGGATTGTGAAGGAGAATGAAAGAGAAGATGGATTAAGTTGTAATATTATATAAGAATGTTTTTAAAATATAGTTTATAATATTAATACTAAATCTTAAATCATAATAATATTTTTTAATCTATCCTCCTCAAACAATTCCTTTCTTCAAATCAATTCTTCTCTCCGTTGCATTTCTACATAAACTTTCCACACTTCTAGCAAAATTTTCAACCATACCTCCAACTCTTTCTACAAAACCATCATGAACCGCCTTTTCCCTTGTACGCTTCCCTGTTTTCCACTTCCATTCCTGAAGTACACCTGAAACATCCTCCTTCATTTTACCTGCCTCCTCTAAAAATCCAGTACTAACCTTCTTTAACAGCCTCCACCCTCTTATCCTCTTCATTAGGTTCCACCTCAGCCGTTCTCGTCATTTCAACCTACGAGGAGGGAAGATTGTCGGCGATTGCTCTGATCACTAGTATTATCGAGAAGCTTCCAGTCGAGCTGTTGGAGACGCATTCACAGCTCTTCTTTCTGCCACTTCGTCCTTCAGTTTGTAAACGACTTCCATTCCAAAGCTTGCTGCGAAGCACTGTCAGACTGCTTGGCTCGACTCTTGAACCGAGCCTCCATGGAGGTGGTGCAATCCTTCTACGACTACACCGAGCGATGGTCTTTGGGAACTGGTCCATTGAAACGAACCTCGCTACAGCTCTTTGGAATCTTCATTGACGCTCGAGTTGACTTTCTCAAAAAGGGAGATGTTGCTAGTTCCTTGATTGCTCGATTGTACGAATTTGTCGACGATCATTCCAACAATGACGAGTGGGAGATTCAGTACTTTGCAGTTTTGTGTTTTGAAAAGCTTTGCAATTCCTCCTTTGGCTCTCTTGTGGAGTCAAACATGGATGTTCGGGCGGCTATTGTTGAGTGCTTGGCGAATCCACACCCGTGGATCAAGCGTGTTGCCTCTCGAATGATTGGGACTCTTTTGAATTCACTTGAAGCCGAAACGTTTGCATCCAACAAGTCTCTCTTTCTCGTGGACCGACCAGGAATGTTGTATCAAGTGGCAAGAAACCTGTGCAGTCATTTAGATCTTGATGAAGATGAGCAGAATGAAGAACTGACGGCGACGGCAATCAAATCCTTGGTTTGGATCGTTCAAGCCATGCATCACTTTCCAGAGAGCTATGTTATGCCGACACAAGGCTGGACGACGACGACGACGAGGATCGTAATCCAGTTACATGGCTCATGGCCCGATTGTCCAATATTGCAAAGCCAAAGGGCAATAAGCGTCGCGAGAACATCTTCAAGTGTTTTGCTGCCTTTGTGTCTGTCGGAGGCGAGAATCTTGTCTTGCCATACCTCGAACTTGTTCTCGAACCTCTACACCGTTCCATTACCGAGTCGGACAAGATGATGGAATCCATCAAGAATTCGTCATCGCGACGAAAGCAGCTTGTAGAAGAATCGCAAGAAGCTACTTTGGCAAAGGACGTGCTTCATTTGCTCGAGGAGAATTGCGAGTCGGAAACCTTTTTGAAAGCCTACGGAGCTGTCAAGTCGCGAGCTCGAGAAAAGCGAGAAGCTCGCAAGAAGCAGATTGCAACCGAAGCAGTAGTGGACCCGCAAGCATCGGCGGTACGCAAGATGAAGAAGCATGAGCAAGAAAAGAGACGACGAAAACGAAAAGTAGACATGCATCGTGCCAATCGTGGCGGTGGCAAAGCCAAGAAACGACACCTTTAAACTGCTAAAAGTACGACTTATATTATAGTGTTTACTTCACTACAGCTGCATCGATATTCCGGTTCGACTTGACCGATGCTCTTCGACGTAAAGGTATCGATAATGAAAAGTACAAGTAGAGAACAAGCATCGTCGTTACTCTGTTTACTTTACTACAGCTACAGTAATACCGGTGGGCCGGTTTGACTTGTCCAATCGCCAACGTCCCGACAAGCTGACCACCACCCTTCTCACACAACATCCATTCATTCAATCACAACTCTCCTAAGAACGTTCCATCTGGCTGGAATTGACATAGTCACCGTCCTTGCCGGTAATATCACCAATCTTGACACAGCAGCCACACTTTGGGAAGATAGTCAGACCAAGAATGGTAAGAGCAACCGGCACTTCCTTGTTGCACGGAATGGCTCCACTCACGACTGCATTGCATAGTTGACACTGAATGTTGAAAACAGAGCATCCATCGTTTTCGAGACGAGGTCCAATGCATCCACAAGGAAGACATGGAGCCGATGGCTTGCAGCACATTTGGAGATTGAGGCAACAGAGGCCAATCTTGCCGGAACAGCCGAAGCAATCCTATTTATAAGTGAGAATAGGTTGCATCAATGAGAATATCGAACAAAATGGCTGCAAGCAACAACACAAGTTCATTCAATCACTCACAGCATCTTTGTAGTGACCACAATTAATGCACCCAAGGGCACAGCACAGCACAATGTTCTCTTCGTCTACAGCGTCGTCTCTCGGCATGATGATAATGTTTTTGTTTGTTTGAATTGTGCCAACAACGCTGAGCATGCAATGAGCGAATGTAATAATGAGCGATGATCGATGATCGCCAATCGCCAATCAAGATTCGCAGATTCAAAAAATACAGATGGTCCGCAGGTTTGTATCCCCAGAAATGATGTATCATTTCTGAGTAACAATCTGAAGGAACATTCGAAACGCGCGCCTGCCATACGAAGAACAGGGACGAACACAGAGACCACGACATTGCGTGACAGCACATATGCATACTTCCTATGCATATGTTGCGTGCGCCTGATGCCATTTGTTGCCTTTATATTGCTAAGAAGGATCCTGGTAAGAGAATTCACCACTAGGACCTACTCGATTATCCTGTGTATCCTGTGTCTTGATGCCATTGAAAGTGAAGAGATTTTGTCCTTGGCGCGCGCGTTCTTCGCGATCTTCCCGAAATCCTATGCATAACCATTAAAAAAATCCTTCTCTCAATTATATTTTCCGTCTCTCTGCTTTCGCTACGCTTTCTCAGCTGCTTCAGTTGACATTTGAATTTTCTATTGTTCAAAATGGGAAAAGGGGGTAAGAGAGTCAGAAGAAACATGTATGGATCTTGTGACTCCGTTTTACTTTCATTCATCATCAATATACATTGTATTCTATGCCTACTTTTCTACAGGTGACGCCGTCGATGAAGAGAATACAATTTTATGTTGTGCTTTATGCTGCTTGCATTGCGGTATATACAACGATTGCGATTGTGCAGGATGCTCCGGAAAGATTGGCCTTTGCTGTCTGAATATCGCAATGTGCTTTAAATGTGGCGCTCCTCCCCTTCCTTGCTGTTGCTGTGGTCCGTCCATTGAATGCGATGGATGCTCGGTGTATGCAATATTCAGTGTCAGCTCTTTAGTCTTGTAGTGACTGGTAAGCAATGAATCATTTTCTTATCATGTGAGAATTATGCATTCATTCTCTCATTATTCTTCCTCATCTCTACCTGACAATATCAATGATTTCTGGTACTATCTCCATGCAACTCAGAGGTCTTCTCTTGCAGTAACCGTAGCTGGTTTAACCATGAATTCATCTGTGGTTGCTGCCAGACGGTTGGGGCAGTCAAGATGCAGCGTAGTTAAAAATGTCAAGGACTGGAATGACTTGATGCCGTTTCAATTATATTGCCTTATTCTAATCTTTATTGAAGGAATCGTGCATTTCGGCGAACGTTAGATGTTAGTAATACGTGTAAAGTCTACTTAATTGTAGCTACTTAGCTGTAGCTAGCTACTCGCTGCCATCAAGTGGTTCCGTATGCTTGCTAGAATGATATGGCTTATGATACACGAGCCAATGCTGCTACGGTATCAGATACTCTTGTCAAAGTGTGTTTGTCTGAAGGAACATGATTCGTGGCTATTGAAGTGAAGTTGCGTCCGGTTCGACAAGTCGAGTCGCATGAATTGGGTAAGTTCTTTCGAACAGAAGAAAGCAGTTTTTGCTTTCGCAGCATAATGCAACTTATTATATGCTTCCCCGCTTTACCACAAGAAATCCTGCTCGACATCACTGCACATGTCTAAAAACTACTTAGCATCATAGAAGTACTTGCCATGACTCGGCCCTCACCATGGCGCAAGCGATTCGCGAAAGCAGAGTCTCCAGCCGGCAGTTGGTGGACATGTGCATTGACCGCATTGAGCGATTGGACGCTATAGCGTTAGAATATCTTATATCGGCCCGTAGACTCACATGCTCTTCTAGCTGAAAATGCCAAGCAATGCCTGCTCCAGTAAGGATCGTAATCAGTCAAGCACTTGTTGTAGCAAAGGAACTGGAAGTAAACAGTAAAACATCAGTAGGATCCGACGTCGAATCCCACAGGTCACTTCTTGGAATAAGAATCGATAGAACCAAAAATCGGAAGGATAAACTCAGTTTTTTTTTTTTTTTTTTTTTTTTTTTTTTTTTTTTTTTTTTTTGTGGAAACGTTCCAAGGGCGATTCCAGTATCGTTCGTCGATGATGTCGCCATTCTTTCCACTTCACCAGGCGAGTCTGGCCTATAAGTCTTGCAGCAATCGAATCGATAGATCTCCTCTGGTAGCGACGACACAATTCCATTCTTCCAAAGGCCGTCGCATCATCAACGGTTCCATACAAGACAGTCCAAGTATAAGCTCGAGGGAGAGTCACATGGTGGTCCGTTCGATAAGCTTGTACTGCCGTATCACTTGTTGAAGTCTCGGCAACAATTTGTTAGAGTTTCTATGCAAGACTTGCCGATGGACGGTTTGCCTCCTGTTGCAGATCGCGGTCGATACGAGTTCTCTTATTTCGCAGGTCACCTTCGTCGATTTCTCAACTTGCAAAAGTGTCACGTTCAGATTGACCGGTTACGAAAGATACAATACGAGCCATTTGCTTCGTGCTCTGTATTCAAATCACGCCTTCAAATCGCACCCGAGTGGACCTGAATATCGACATGCTGCCACCAGGAGTACAAGTACATAAAATCGCATACACGTTCCAACTTCATTGAGTGCAAGATTGTCAAAAGTTTTTGTTCTTCCTAGTGCTTGCAAAAAGTTAAAGTTCCAGTACGAATCAATGGCGTCGTATGGGTTCCTTATCAACATGATTGCCTTTTGGCAGATGTTGACAGATATCATTGGCTCTCTGGATAATGTGTTTTGACTACTCGTACGCCTTGTGCGACTCCTTCACCAACAAGATTGCATCGATCAGGACGTGTATCAGCTCCTGTAACGACACCCGTGACGAGTTCGACCATCGTTCGTAGCAAGGTATTGCCTGAACGAGGATAGGAGGCGAGTATCGTGACGCCACCCCAATCTTCTTCGGACGAATATACATACTGACAAGCCAAGTACATGGTGTAGACATCCATTCATCCTTTGCCAGTTCTCTATTACACATCGCTCTCTCAGACGACAAGTATTTAAGCGATCCAAGAGAGTTTCTTCTTCCTACTGCTTGTATGCGGAGTGGCAGCCGAAACGGCAGCAGGTGCCTTTACAACTTGGAGCGTGCCTTCATTTTCAGTGCATCAAAAAAGTGAAAGGACAACCGAAGGAGGATAGTGACCCAGCGACTGGAAAGTCGCATCCATATTACCTTACGAGAGTTTCGTTCGCCGGCTTTCGGGTCGTCTGTTCCCTCACAGAGGCAAATGCCCTCGTAACAAGCTGCACCGCACAGACGGCATCCCTTGTCACGCCCATACGACAGTGACGTGAATCACATGCTTTGCAATCAACAAAGCGATTATGTTGCTTGCAGAAATTGGCGTCGCACTTTGCACAATACTCCACCAGCCTGCATTCCTGGCAAAACGTGGCTTCGCAAGCTAAGCATTGCTCTGTTTGTTCCCGACAACTAGGCTTGCTACAAATCGTCTTGTCACAACAGTCACACCTAACCGTGCCTTTGCACTTGCTACACACCTGCACATTACACTCGCTGCAAACAGCAAGTCGATAGCATTCTTCGCAAAGCACACAGTTGCAGCCATCAACGCGTCTCAAACAGTCTGTGCACACATTCTTAAGGCAACCTGTACAAACATCAAGCTCATTACACTCATCGCAAGAAAATTGATGACACTCATCGCATGATGTGTGATTATCGCAATCCGGTAATTTGCTCACCCAGCCACATCAGAAATACCGCCCCTGTCACCAGTGTTACCACCGTAGTAAACTGAAACAGCGGACCTGGATCAAGCACCAGATTTGGTTGATTCATTAATGCAAATGAAATACCAAAAGACTGGAAAGTTGCCAGAACAACGGTCCCATAACGCGTATATTGTGTAATCTTACGGCGACCTGCCTCACCTTCCTTCTTCCATTGCTCTACCGTCGGCACAGCAATAGCTGCCAACTGCATAATAATAGATGCCGAAATATAAGGCATTACACCAAGTGCAAAAATAGCAAAACGCTCAAGTGAACCACCGGAAAACATGTTGAACATATCCAACATGCCTCCATCTTGCTGTGAGTCAAACAGTTTAGCTAATTCTACAGGGTCAATTCCAGGCACAGGAATATGCGCTCCAATTCGGAACACAATTAAGGCCCCTAGCAGAAACCATAAACGTTTCGCCAGATCACCATATTTACTTTGCCCACCGGCTTTGACTGCTGTATTCACTGTTTATCCCTATTCAGCAACACTGCCACCAGCCGCTTCAATAGCAGCCTTAGCACCTTTAGTCACCTTAATGCCTTGCAGTTTAACCGCCTTGGTAATTTCGCCAGACAGAAAAACTTTTGCGGTCAACGCACGGGCAGATACCACACCCGCTTGTTTCAGCGCCAGCAAATCGATTTCGTCTACAGGTAGCTTGTCCAGCTCCGACAGCGTCACTTGATCACAATCATCACGTGTCATAGAAACAAAACCGCGCTTGGGCAGACGACGATGCATAGGCATCTGACCACCTTCAAAGCCAACTTTGTGGAAGCCACCGGAACGTGACTTCTGACCTTTATGACCACGACCCGCAGTTTTGCCCAAACCAGAACCAATACCGCGACCAACACGGCGACGGGCATGTTTAGCACCTGAGGTTGCTTTGATATTATTTAACTGCATTTTAACCCTCACACTTAACCAGGTAGGATACCTTATTAATCATACCGCGCACACAGGGAGTATCTTCCAGCTCAACAGTGTGATTGATACGACGCAGTCCCAGCCCCTTAACAGTGGCACGATGGGATTGTTTAGTACCGATCAAACTGCGAATCTGTGTAACTTTTAAAGTTTTATTCTGAGTCATTGCTTATTTCCCCAGTACTTCTTCAACACTTTTACCACGCTTGGCGGCCACTTCTGCCGGAGTATTCAACGCCTGCAGACCATTCAAGGTCGCGCGAATCACATTGTATGGGTTACTGGAACCAATACATTTTGCCAGCACGTCACGCACACCAACTGCCTCAAACACCGCACGCATCGCACCACCGGCAATAATACCAGTACCTTCGGATGCAGGCTGCATTAACACCTTAGCCGCGCCATGGCGACCAATCACGGTGTGATGCAAAGTACCATCTTTAAGATTGATGTTAACCAGGTTACGACGAGCTTCTTCCATCGCCTTCTGAACGGCAACAGGGACCTCTTTCGACTTACCTTTCCCCATCGCTACACGACCATCGCCATCACCAACAACGGTTAATGCAGCAAAGCCCATGATACGACCACCCTTAACCACCTTAGTCACACGGTTAACGCTGATCATTTTTTCGATCATACCGTCATCACGTGCATCTTGCTGCTGATTTCTAGATTGTTGTTTTGCCATTGTTCTTTCCTCTTAAAACTGTAAACCGTTTTCACGAGCCGCATCAGCCAAGGCTTTTATACGACCATGATAGCGATTACCAGAGCGGTCAAATACAACATTGGTAACACCCGCGTCTTTAGCTTTTTCGGCAATACGCTTACCAACGGCAGCGGCAGCAGAAACATTACCACCAGAAGCTACGTCTTTACGAACATCAGCCTCGACCGTTGAGCTACTGGCCAGGATCTTACCACCGCACTCAGAGATAATCTGAGCATAGATATGCGAGTTTGTACGATGTACTGCCAGGCGTACCAATTTCTTTTCTGCGATGCGTGCGCGGGTTTTACGGGCACGGCGCAAACGAGATACTTTTTTATTCATCATTTCGGCCTCGATTATTTCTTCTTAGCTTCTTTCAGGAGCACAGTCTCGTCACTGTAACGCACACCTTTGCCTTTATAAGGCTCTGGAGCACGGTAAGCGCGAATTTCAGCAGCAACCTGACCAACTTTTTGCTTATCTACACCCTTAATCACAATTTCAATTTGTGATGGTGTTTCAGCTTTAACGCCCTCAGGCAGCTGATACTCAACCGGATGAGAGAAACCAAGATTCAGGTTCAATTTATCACCCGAGGCCTGGGCACGATAACCCACACCTACTAGTTTCAGCTTACGTTCAAAGCCAACGCTGACGCCATGAACCATGTTCGCAACCAGTGCGCGAATGGTTCCTGACATCATATTTGCCTGCTTGGAACCATCCAGGGCTTTACACAGCAGTTGATCACCCTCACTCTGCAACGCGACCCCTGAAGGCAGCTGCTGAGTCATTGTGCCTAACGGCCCTTTAACTTCAACCACACCCGAAGCAACATTCACTTGCACTCCTGAAGGCACAGTTATTGGATTTTTTGCAATTCTGGACATAACTAATTCCTTATGCGACTTCGCAAATAATCTCGCCACCAATACCAGCAGCACGAGCCTTATGATCTGTCATCAAACCCTTTGAGGTTGATACAATCGCAATACCCAGGCCGTTCATTACTTTTGGCAGATTATTCGATGGCTTATAGATACGCAGTCCTGGACGACTAACGCGGCGCAGAGACTCAATAACAGGACGACCAGCATAATACTTCAGCGTAACGTCCAAAGTAACTTTGCCTTTTTCACCGGCCTTAACGCTATAATCCTCAACATAACCTTCATCTTTCAAAACCACTGCAATAGCGACTTTTATTTTTGAAGAAGGCATTGATACCGTTTCTTTATCAGCCATTTGCGCATTTCTAATGCGTGTCAGCATATCGGAAATTGGATCACTCATACTCATAACAATCTCCTTACCAACTTGCTTTAACCACACCAGGAATTTCACCGCGCATAGCAACTTCGCGGATTTTAATTCTGGCCAGACCAAATTTTTTGAATGTACCACGCGGACGACCGGTCAACGCACAACGATTTCTCAATCTTACCGGACTTGAATCACGCGGCAGCGCCTGCAGCTTAGCTCTGGCAGCTGCGTGTTCCTCTTCCGATACTGTCATGTCAGACAAAATCGCCTTTAGTTCCGCACGCTTAGCCGCGTACTTTTCAACCGTCTTCTGACGCTTGATATTCCGGTTAATAACAGCTTTTCTTGCCATTTCTTACCCTTTATTTCTTTAATGGAAGTTTGAAAGCCAGCAACAATGCTTTAGCTTCTTCATCTGTTTTAGCAGTGGTTGTAATCGTAATATTCATACCACGCAGCGCATCAATCTTTTCATATTCAATCTCAGGAAAGATGATTTGCTCTTTAACACCCATATTGAAGTTACCGCGACCATCAAAGCACTTGCCAGAAATACCGCGGAAGTCACGAATTCGAGGAATAGCCACAGAAACCAGTCTATCCATGAACTCATACATACGCTCTTTTCGCAGCGTCACTTTACAACCTACCGGATAACCTTCACGAATCTTAAAACCCGCAATGGATTTTCTCGCCAACGTTACCACCGGCTTCTGACCTGAAATCTTTTCCAGATCAGCAACAGCATTCTCCATGACCTTTTTATCAGCCACAGCTTCACCCACACCCATATTCAGTGTGATCTTTTCGATACGAGGAACCTGCATTACAGACTTATATTCAAACTTAGACATCAAGTCTGAAACTACCTGCTCCTTATAAAAATCATATAAACGTGCCATGTTTCACCCCTTAAGCATCAATCAATTCACCGCTGGACTTGAAAACACGGACTTTTTTTCCGTCTTCCAGCACTTTATAACCAACTCGATCCGCTTTAGATGATGTAGGGTTAAATATAGCAATATTAGAAACGTGAAGAGGCGCTTCCATTTCAACAATACCGCCTTGTACACCCTGAATAGGATTAGGCTTCTGATGCTTTTTAACCTTTCTAACACCAGATACCACAACGCGATCACCGATAACCTTCAGCACACTACCCCGCGCACCCTTGTCTTTACCGGCAATAACGATTACATCGTCATTTCTTTTAATTTTGCTCATAACAAATCGACCAATCTTAGTTACAGAACTTCTGGCGCAAGTGAAACGATTTTCATGAATTTTTCATTACGTAATTCACGAGTCACCGGGCCAAAGATACGTGTACCCATAGGCTCAAGCTTGGCGTTCAGCAATACCGCAGCATTACCATCGAACTTCAGCAAAGAACCATCACTACGGCGAACACCTTTTGCAACACGCACAACAACAGCGTTACAAACATCACCTTTTTTTACACGACCACGTGGAGCTGCCTCTTTTACGGCAACCTTAATAATATCGCCAACAGTAGCATAACGCTTCCTGGAACCACCCAGCACCTTAATACATTGTACTGAGCGCGCACCAGTGTTATCACCAACCTGCAGCACGGTTTGCATTTGAATCATTTTTTAATCTCCAACTTATTTCGCAAAGCGACTAGTTTTGGACCCCGTCAGGGAAGAACTTGAATAAGGAAAGCAGGCCATTATAGCCTGCTTTCCAAAAAATTCAAGTAAAAACTAGATTTACTTTGAATCGTCTACTAAACGAGTAACTCGCCAGCTTTTAGTCTTAGCCATGGGAGCACACTCTTCAATCACTACATTATCACCAACCTTGTAGGAATTATCTTCATCATGCGCATGATATTTCTTGGATAGACGAATAATCTTACCTACCAGCGGATGTTTAACACGTCGCTCAACCAGTACCGAGACAGTCTTATTCATTTTGTCACTAACAACAGTACCAACCAACGTGCGGGTCATTTTTGCCGGCGCTTCAGCTTTAGCTTGTTCTGACATACTATGCACCCTTTTCTTGCAAAACAGTTTTAACACGAGCAATGTCACGACGGACTTTTCTTAGCTCACTTGTGTTTGTCAGCTGCTGAGTTGCATACTGCATTCTCAAACCAAACTGAGTTTTCAACAACGACAGCAATTCGTCATTCAGCTCAGCAACAGACTTTTCTTTCAAATCACTTGCTTTCATATTATGAACCTATTTGTCTGGTCACGAACACAGTAGAAACCGGCAATTTTGCAGCTGCCAGACGAAATGCCTCACGAGCCAGCGCTTCGTCAACACCGTTCATTTCATAAAGCATTTTGCCCGGCTGTATCTCAGCAACATAAAATTCCGGACTACCCTTACCACTACCCATACGCACTTCAGCAGGCTTCTTGGAAATCGGCTTATCTGGGAAAATCCGAATCCAGATACGACCACCACGCTTAATATGGCGAGTCATTGCACGACGAGCCGCCTCAATTTGCCTTGCAGTGATACGACCACGACTTACCGCCTTCAGACCAAAATCACCAAAACTTACTTTATTGCCACGAGTTGCAAGACCACGATTACGGCCTTTATGCTCTTTTCTAAACTTCCTTCTAGCTGGCTGCAGCATGTTTAGCTCCCGACTTCTTTGATTTCTTCTCTGGCTCGGCAGCTACCTGGGCAGCTCCAGTGGCACCCATTTCACCTTTATACAGCCAGACTTTTACACCAATAATACCGTAGGTTGTATGCGCTTCAGAGGTTGCATAATCAATATCAGCACGCAGTGTATGCAAAGGTACACGACCTTCACGATACCACTCTGAACGAGCAATCTCGATACCATTTAAACGACCTGAGCTCATAATCTTGATACCCTTAGCACCCAGACGCATTGCATTCTGCATCGCACGCTTCATAGCGCGACGGAACATAATACGTTTCTCTAATTGGGCAGTAATGCTATCCGCGATCAATTGCGCATCAACTTCAGGCTTTCTTACTTCTTCAATTGCAACGTCAACCGTCTGCAATCCCATCAGCTTACGCAATTCGGTACGCAGGCGATCAATATCTTCACCTTTTTTACCAATCACGATACCTGGACGGGCAGTGTAAATTGTTACGCGCGCATTTTTTGCCGGGCGCTCAATAACAACCTTAGCCACACTGGCATTCGCCAGACGTTTTTTCAAAAAATGACGAACTTCGATATCTTTCAACAATACTTTTGAAAAATCACCGCTGTTCGCAAACCATTTAGAATCCCAGTCCTTGCGAACTGCTAATCTAAAACCAGTTGGATGAATCTTTTGTCCCATAATTATCCTTAGCTTTCGACACAGACAGTGATATGACAGGTTTGCTTCTCGATACGATTACCGCGACCTTTGGCACGCGCTCTGAAGCGGCGCAAAGAACCTGCTTTATCAACATAAATTTTTGAAATTTTCAATTCATCAATGTCAACACCATCATTGTGCTCGGCATTGGCAACTGCTGACAACAAAGCCTTCTTGATAATCTCGGCGCCCTTTTTCGGACTGAATGCCAAGATATTCAATGCTTGCTGAACAGGTAAGCCACGAATCTGATCTGCTACCAAGCGCCCTTTTTGCGCTGACAGACGAATGTTTTTAGCTACTGCAACAGCCATTTGTTACTCCTATCTCTTTGCTTTTTTATCAGCAGCATGGCCTTTAAATGTGCGAGTTAATGAAAACTCACCCAATTTATGACCTACCATATTCTCGGAAATATATACCGGAACGTGCTGCCTGCCGTTGTGTACAGCAATAGTCAACCCAACAAACTCAGGAAGAATTGTAGAGCGACGAGACCATGTTTTTACCGGGCGCTTGTCGTTAGTTGCTCTAACCTTCTCAATTCTCTTAATAAGATGGTTATCAACGAATGGGCCTTTTTTAACGGAACGTGCCATTACTACTCCTTAAGCTTTAAAGCGACGACGCACAATCATGTTATCTGTGCGCTTGTTACGACGAGTACGATAACCTTTAGCCGGCGTACCCCATGGGCTTACTGGATGACGACCACCGGAGGTACGACCCTCACCACCACCATGTGGGTGATCTACAGGATTCATTACCACACCACGAACGGTAGGCTTAATACCTCTCCAGCGATTAGCACCCGCCTTACCAATAGAACGCAGACTATGCTCAGAGTTACTTACTTCACCCAGGGTTGCCTTACAGTCAACATGCACCTTACGAATCTCACCGGAGCGCAAACGTAGCTGAGCATAAATTCCTTCACGCGCCAACAACTGAACCGAAGTCCCAGCAGAGCGTGCCAACTGAGCACCCTTACCTGGCTTCATTTCGATACAGTGAATGGTCGAGCCCACAGGAATGTTACGCAACGGCATAGCATTACCCGCTTTAATCGGCGCTTCAGAACCACTGATCAACGTATCGCCGGCCTTAACACCCTTAGGAGCCACGATATAGCGACGCTCACCATCGATATAGCACAACAAGGCAATATGCGCACTACGGTTAGGATCGTATTCAATACGTTCAACCTTAGCCTCAACACCATCTTTATTGCGTTTGAAATCAACAACACGGTAATGATGCTTATGACCACCACCCATATGGCGTGTAGTAATTCGCCCCGTATTATTACGACCAGCCGTTTTAGACTGCTTTTCTACCAACCCAGCAAATGGACGCCCTTTAAACAGCCCGGGCGTCTTCACACGAACGGTTGAACGCTGACCAGGAGTAGTTGGTTTTAATTTAATCAATGCCATAACTTAAATCCTTACTCAGTCTCAGCAAAATTAATTTCCTGACCGGGAACCAGACATACAAATGCCTTTTTCCAGTCACTACGACGACCCTTAACCAGGCCACGACGCTTAACTTTACCTTTTACCCGAACAGTCTGAACACTCTGCACCTGAACGCTAAACATCTTCTCTACAGCAGCTTTAATCTCAGGCTTGGTTGCATCAATCGCAACCTTGAATACGACTTGCTCATTTTTATCGGCAATATGCGTTGCCTTTTCAGAAACTTGTGGCGCCTGCAAAACCTTCAGCAAACGCTCATCACTGATTTGTGCGGTTGTCATGCGAACATCTCCTCAATTTTGGCCACGGCAGACTTAGTCATTACGACCTTAGCGCAACCAACCAGGCTTACGGGATCCGCCTGATGCGGCTCAACCACCAGCACATTAGCGATATTTCGAGAAGACAGATACAGATTTTCATCAATATCCTCAGCAACGAAAATCACCTTTTGCGCTTTAAGGCCAAGATCATTCATTTTCTGCGCAAACTGCTTGGTTTTCGGAGCATCAACCTTCAACTCATCAACCACAATCAGCTTATCATCAGAAACCAGCTTGGAAAGAATCGACGACATACCAGCACGGTACATTTTACGATTAACTTTATGTGTATAGTTTTCCAGACCAGTATTCGGGAATGCCTTACCACCAGAACGCCAGATCGGGCTGGACGTCATACCTGCACGAGCACGACCTGTACCCTTTTGCGCAAATGGCTTATGCGTACTATGCGCCACTTCACTACGATCTTTCTGCTTAGAACTGGCAGAACGGGAATTGGCCATATACGCGGTAACCAGCTGATGAACCAGACCTTCGTTATATTCACGAGCAAAAACCGCATCCGACGCATTTAAGCTGGATGCAACCTGCCCATTTCCATCTATTACCTTCAGCTCCATTATTCACCTGCCTTTACTGCTGGACGAACCACAACTGTTCCGTTAGTCGCACCGGGCACGGCACCTTTAACAAGAATCAGCTGACGCTCTGCATCAATACGTACAACTTCCAGATTCTGAGTGGTTTTCTTATCATCACCCATATGACCCGTCATACGCTTACCAGGGAAAACACGACCTGGATCCTGAGCCATACCAATAGAACCAGGCTTATTATGCGCTTTAGAGTTACCGTGCGATGCCCGCCCGGAAGCAAAGCCATAACGCTTAATGGTACCGGCATAACCCTTACCTTTAGAGGTACCAGTTACATCCACCAACTGACCTTCACTAAAGATATCCACACTAATAGCTGCACCTGGCTTAAACTCAGCCAATTTTTCTGCATCTATTGTAAATTCTTTGATTTCAGAGCCCGCTTCAACTTCATGCTTGGCAAGATGACCTGCCATAGCTTTGTTTACGCGTGTTGCACGACGAGAACCAAAAACCACTTGAACGGCGGAATAACCATCCACCTCAGGAGTTTTCAGCTGAGCGACTCTATTATTGGACACTTCCAGCACGGTTACAGGAATCGAAGCACCTTCGTCTGTAAAAATGCGGGTCATGCCAATCTTACGACCGACAAGTCCTAAACTCATTTTGTTCCTCTTTCTTATTAAGTGATCAACTACAATTGGCTGACCAATATAAAAACGCTAATTTTTAATTAACGCAGCTTAATTTCAACATCGACACCCGCAGACAAATCCAGCTTCATCAACGCATCAACGGTTTTATCTGTTGGATCCACGATATCCATCAAACGCATATGCGTTCTGATTTCCAACTGATCACGAGAAGTCTTATTAACGTGCGGAGAGCGCAGGATATCGAAGCGCTCTTTTTTTGTAGGCAAAGGAACAGGACCTTTTACAACAGCACCTGTACGCTTAGCAGTCTCTACAATCTGCATCGCTGATTGATCAATCAGACGATAATCAAACGCTTTCAAACGAATGCGAATTTTTTGATTTTGCATAATTAACTCTTATTGTACGGCTTTCACCGGCGATTAAAGAACAATTGCGTGACACAGCAAAGCCATGTCACGCAAAGAGGCGCATTATACGCGCTATCTTTTATTTTGCAAGGCCATCAGGCCGCAAAATTACTCAACAATTTTAGCGACCACACCGGCACCAACGGTACGACCACCTTCGCGAATCGCGAAGCGCAAACCTTCTTCCATCGCAATCGGATTGATCAGTGTCGCTGTGATACTTACGTTATCACCTGGCATAACCATTTCAGTTCCCTCTGGCAGATCAACCGCACCCGTTACGTCTGTTGTACGGAAGTAAAACTGAGGACGATAACCCTGGAAGAATGGTGTATGACGACCACCTTCATCTTTACCCAGAACATAAATTTCTGCAGTAAATTTAGTATGAGGCGTAATCGTACCTGGCTTAGATAGAACCTGACCACGCTCAACGTCTTCACGCTTAGTACCACGCAGCAGAACACCTACGTTGTCACCCGCCTGACCCTGATCCAGCAGCTTACGGAACATCTCAACGCCGGTACATGTGGTTTTCTGAGTATCGCGGATACCCACGATCTCAATCTCTTCACCCACCTTAATAATACCGCGCTCAATACGACCAGTCACCACAGTACCACGACCAGAAATTGAGAACACATCCTCAACCGGCATCAGGAATGTACCGTCCAGCGCACGCTCAGGCTCAGGAATATACTCATCCAAGGCCTTACCCAGCTCCAGAATCGCCTGCTCGCCGATCTCACTAGTATCGCCTTCCAGCGCTTTCAGGGCAGAACCCTTGATGATAGGCACATCATCACCAGGAAAATCGTAACTGCTCAGCAGATCACGCAATTCCATTTCAACCAGCTCCAACAACTCCTCATCATCAACCATGTCGCATTTATTCATAAATACAATGATGTAAGGAACACCCACCTGACGCGCCAGCAGAATGTGCTCACGAGTCTGAGGCATTGGACCATCAGCAGCCGAACATACCAGAATCGCACCATCCATCTGGGCGGCACCAGTAATCATATTCTTAACATAGTCAGCGTGACCCGGGCAGTCAACGTGAGCATAGTGACGAGTCTCTGTCTCATACTCAACGTGAGAGGTATTAATGGTAATACCACGCGCCTTCTCTTCAGGCGCAGAGTCAATCGCCGC
Organism: uncultured beta proteobacterium; assembly: GCA_942490555.1. Taxonomy (GTDB): domain Bacteria; phylum Pseudomonadota; class Gammaproteobacteria; order Burkholderiales; family Gallionellaceae; genus Gallionella. Next base: position 24,821 of record CALNXP010000007.1, read on the forward strand.
ATAATCCTTAGCTTCACCACCAAACTTCTTAGTCAAAATAGTGGTAATCGCAGCAGTCAATGTAGTCTTACCGTGATCAACGTGACCAATTGTACCCACGTTAACGTGTGGCTTGGTACGTTCAAACTTTTCTTTTGCCATTTAATAAACTCCTATAAATAAAGATTATTTTTGATTAATAATTGCTTCAGCCACATTCTTAGGCGCTTCGGCATAATGCTTAAATTCCATAGAATAGGTTGCCCTGCCCTGGGTCGCCGAACGCAATGACGTAGAATAACCGAACATTTCCGACAAAGGAACCTCCGCCTTAATAACCTTGCCACCGCCAGGACCATCTTCCATACCCTGAACCATGCCACGACGTGACGACAAGTCACCCATCACGGTACCGGTATACTCTTCAGGCGTCTCAACTTCTACCGCCATCATAGGCTCGAGCAGCACAGGATTTGCCTTACGCATACCCTCTTTAAACGCCATAGATGCAGCCATCTTAAACGCGTTCTCATTCGAATCCACATCATGGTAGGAGCCATCAAACAGAGCGACCTTTACGTCTTCTACCGGATAACCAGCCAACACACCGCTAGGCAAGGTTTCACGCAAACCTTTTTCAACCGCAGGAATGTATTCACGTGGAACCACACCCCCTTTAATTTCGTCCACAAACTCAAAGCCAGCACCCGGCTCATTTGGCTCCATACGCAACCAAACGTGACCATACTGACCGCGACCACCAGACTGCTTGGCATATTTATGCTCAACCTCAACCTTGGACTTAATCGCTTCACGATATGCCACCTGAGGCGCACCTACATTTGCCTCCACTTTAAACTCACGCTTCATGCGATCAACCAGAATCTCCAGATGCAGCTCACCCATACCTGAAATAATCGTCTGATTTGACTCTTCATCAGTTTTAACGCGGAAAGAAGGATCCTCCTGAGCTAAACGATTTAAAGCAATACCCATTTTTTCCTGGTCAGCTTTAGTTTTCGGTTCAACAGCAACATGAATCACCGGCTCAGGAAATACCATGCGTTCCAGCACAATCTCATCACCTTGCAAACACAAGGTATCACCGGTATGCACCTGCTTTAAGCCTACCGCTGCAGCAATATCGCCAGCACACACTTCTTTGATCTCTTCACGATCATTAGCATGCATCAGCAGAATACGGCCCATACGCTCTTTTCGCTCTTTAACCGAGTTATAAACCGTATCGCCTGCATTCAAAGTACCCGAGTACACCCGGAAAAACACCAGCTGCCCAACAAATGGGTCGGTCATAATCTTAAACGCCAATGCAGAGAACTTCTCTTCATCGTCAGCCTTACGTTCCGCAGGCGTATCTTCACCGATCACACCCTTAACCGGAGGAATATCAACAGGTGAAGGCAGATAATCCAACACCGCATCCAGCATTGACTGAACACCTTTATTTTTAAAGGCCGAACCACAAACCATGGGCACGATCTCATTGGCGATGGTACGCATACGCAATGCCTGCATGATTTCTTCTTCCGACAAATCCCCTTCTTCAAGGTATTTATCCATCAGCTCCTCGGTTGCCTCAGCGGCGACCTCAACCATCTGCGCATGCCATTCCTGGGCTTTATCCTGCAGCTCTGCTGGGATATCACGGTACTCAAACTTGGTACCCATGTTCTCTTCTTCCCAGTAGACCGCCTTCATCTTGACCAAGTCAACCACACCCTCAAATGCATCTTCAGCACCGATAGGTATTTGAATCAACACCGGATTAGCCTTCAGGCGTGTGCGCATCTGCTCATAAACCTTAAAGAAGTCCGCACCCTGACGGTCCATCTTATTCACAAATGCAATACGCGGCACACCATACTTATTGGCCTGACGCCATACGGTCTCAGACTGAGGCTGAACCCCACCCACCGCACAGTACACCATACATGCACCATCCAGCACACGCATGGAACGCTCTACCTCAATGGTAAAGTCAACGTGACCGGGGGTATCAATAATATTAATTCTGTGGTCAGGACGCGAACCATCCATCCCTTTCCAGAAACAAGTCGTTGCCGCAGAGGTAATGGTAATACCACGTTCCTGCTCTTGTTCCATCCAGTCCATCGTGGCCGCACCATCATGGACCTCACCGATTTTATGACTCATGCCTGTGTAAAACAACACACGCTCAGTTGTTGTTGTCTTACCCGCGTCAATATGTGCGCTAATACCAATATTACGATATCGTTCTATAGGAGTTTTACGTGCCACGATGATTACCTAACCTATTAAATTAAAATTAAAACCTGAAATGCGAGAAGGCTTTATTTGCTTCAGCCATACGATGCACTTCTTCACGCTTCTTAACCGCACCACCGCGACCCTCAGAAGCATCGATCAACTCACCGGCCAGACGCAAATCCATAGATTTTTCACCACGCTTGCGTGCTGCATCTTTCAACCAACGCATTGACAGCGCCATTTTACGAGATGGACGAACCTCAACAGGTACCTGATAGTTAGCACCACCCACACGACGGCTTTTCACCTCAACCTGTGGCTTGGCATTACTAATCGCCAGATCAAATATTTCGATTGGATCTTTACCGGTCTTTTTTTCCACCTGAGCCAACGCGCCGTATAAAATACGCTCAGCAACAGACTTCTTACCCGATGTCATTAATACATTTACAAACTTAGACAGATCCTGGTTTCCGAATTTTGGATCTGGTAATACTTCCCGTTTGGGGACTTCTCTACGTCTTGGCATATCTACCTCAAATCTTGTCTGTTATTAAGCTTTCTTAGGGCGCTTGGTACCGTACTTAGAACGTGCCTGGTTACGATCTTTAACACCAGCCGTATCCAAACTACCGCGAACCATGTGATAACGCACACCAGGCAAATCTTTTACACGACCGCCGCGCAGCAACACCACTGAGTGCTCCTGCAGATTGTGACCTTCACCACCAATATAGCTAATTACCTCAAAACCATTCGTCAAGCGCACTTTTGCCACTTTACGCAACGCCGAGTTTGGCTTTTTAGGTGTTGTTGTATAAACACGTGTACATACGCCACGCTTCTGAGGACATCCCTGCAAGGCAGGAACCTTACTTTTCTCAATTGTCTTAACCCGGGGTTTGCGGATTAACTGATTAATAGTAGGCATTAGTAAACCATCCCAAAAATTCTGCTAAAAATAATACGCTGCAGCCGGAACGGCTGCAGCACCAAAAAGATCACGGATTCTCTCAGGAAACACCCGGCATGTCAACATCCGCCGCCGCAGTAGAACCACCTAAATCCGTTGAAAATGCAGCATCTTTTGTTCCCAGACCGCCCAACAGTGAATTTCGCTGTTGACGACGGTTACGGTGATAAGCCAGACCGGTACCTGCAGGAATCAATCGACCTACGATCACGTTCTCTTTCAAGCCACGTAAATCATCGTATTTACCCATAATTGCCGCCTCGGTCAGAACACGAGTGGTTTCCTGGAACGATGCTGCAGAAATAAATGAGTCGGTAGACAATGAGGCCTTAGTAATACCCAACAAGACATTGTTATAGCTTGATGGCTGCTTACCTTCGGCCATCATACGCTCATTTTCGATCAACATCTCGGCACGTTCTACCTGCTCACCGGTAATAAAGCGACTATCACCCACATCGGAAATTTCTACACGGCGCAACATCTGACGAACAATCACCTCGATATGCTTATCACTAATCTTCACGCCCTGCAGACGGTAAACCTCCTGCACCTCATCGGTAATGTATCGAGCTAACTCCTCAATACCCAACAGACGCAAAATATCGTGCGGATCGGGCGGACCATCCACAATCATCTCACCACGATTCACCACCTGACCGTCGTGAGCCAACACGTGCTTGTCCTTAGGAATCAGGAACTCATGCGTCTCCCCGTCCATATCGGTAATCACCAGACGCTGCTTGCCTTTGGTTTCCTTACCAAACGAAATGGTACCAGTACAGTCGGCCAACATACCCGCATCCTTAGGACTACGCGCTTCAAACAGCTCGGCCACACGCGGTAGACCACCGGTAATATCACGGGTTTTACTACTTTCCTGAGGAATACGTGCCAGCACGTCACCAGCACCTATGTGCTGACCATCTTCTACGGTAATAATTGAACCGGACTGGAAGGTCACACTCACCGCGGTATCGGTGTTAGCCATTTTCACTTCGTCGCCGTTTTCGCCAATCAGACGCACCATGGGACGCAATACCGATTTACCCTGCGCACTGGAACGCTGCTTAGGATCAATCACTACCAGAGTAGACAGACCGGTCACATCATCAATCTGCTTGGCAACGGTGACACCTTCTTCCACATTATGGAATACCACACGACCAGCATATTCGGTAATCACCGGACGGGTATGCGGATCCCAGGTTGCCAGAATTTTACCGGCCTTGATTGCATCACCGACCTTGCCAGCCAACAACGCACCATAAGGCACTTTATGACGCTCGCGCTCACGACCGTTATCATCGGCCACAATCACTTCGGCACTACGCGACACCACAATATCCTCGCCCCGCTCGGTGGTCACCACGCGCATACCATCACTACGCTTGAGCACACCGGCCGATTTACTTTCAACCTGGCTGGCAACCACGGTTCGGGACGCCGCCCCACCAATGTGGAAGGTACGCATGGTCAACTGAGTACCTGGCTCACCAATCGACTGCGCCGCAATCACACCGACGGCCTCACCCACATTCACCAGGCCACCACGTCCAAGATCACGGCCATAACACTTGGCACACAGACCATAACGGGTTTCACAGTTTAGCGGTGTTCTAACAAACACCTCATCGGCACCAATGGTTTCGATATTCTGTGCTGCGGCCTCATCCAGCAACACCCCTGCTTCATACAAGGTCTCACCGCTATCGGGATCGGCCAGGTCTTTATTTAATACCCGACCCAAAATACGCTCACTCAAGGCCTCAACAACCTCACCACCCTCAATAATAGCCTTCATGGCGGTACCATTGCTGGTACCACAATCCACCTCGGTCACCACCAGATCCTGGGTCACATCCACCAGACGACGTGTCAGATAACCCGAGTTTGCTGTTTTCAATGCGGTATCGGCCAAACCCTTACGTGCGCCGTGAGTAGAAATAAAGTACTGAAGCATGTTCAGCCCCTCACGGAAATTCGCGGTAATCGGCGTCTCAATAATCGAACCATCCGGCTTGGCCATCAGACCACGCATACCGGCCAACTGACGAATCTGTGCCGCGGAACCACGCGCCCCGGAGTCAGCCATCATATAAATAGAGTTAAATGACTCCTGACGTACCACCTTGCCATCCTTTTCCAGAGGCTTACCGGTCTGCTGATCAATCACATCTTCCTTGCCCAGCTGCTCCATCATCGCCTTGGCCACCACATCACCGGTACGACCCCAGATATCCACTACCTTGTTGTAGCGCTCACCATCGGTCACCAGACCCGAGGTATACTGATGATGAATATCCTGCACTTCTTTCTCGGCATTACCAATCAGCTCATCTTTTTCCGGCGGCATTAACATATCATTAACCGCAATAGAAATACCCGCCCGAGTCGCAAAGCTGAAACCGGTATACATCAGTTTATCCGCCATAATCACGGTATCGCGTAAGCCACACTGACGGAAACTGACATTAATCAGTTTGGAAATTTCTTTCTTCTTTAATGCTTTATTAACATTATCAAACGACAGCCCTTCAGGGATTACTTCAGACAATAAGGCACGCCCAATGGTTGTCTGATGACGCACCAAGCGTGTCTGCTTGTCGCCATTCTCGTCCTTATACACCTCAGGCAAACGCACTATCACTTTTGCCTGCAATGCCACCTCATGACTCTCATAAGCACGGCTTGCCTCAGACAGGTTCGCAAACATCGAGCCTTCACCTTTGGCGCCAACGTATTCACGTGTCATATAATACAGACCCAGCACGATATCCTGAGACGGCACAATAATTGGCTCACCATTCGCTGGCGACAACACATTATTCGATGCCAGCATCAAGGTACGCGCTTCCATCTGCGCTTCCAGTGACAAGGGTACGTGAACCGCCATTTGGTCACCATCGAAGTCGGCATTAAAGGCAGAACACACCAGAGGATGCAATTGAATCGCTTTACCCTCAATCAAAATAGGCTCAAATGCCTGAATACCCAGACGGTGCAGCGTTGGCGCACGATTCAGCATAACCGGATGTTCACGAATGACTTCTTCCAGAATATCCCAGACAACTGGATCTTCGGCCTCAACCATACGCTTGGAAGCCTTAATCGTCGTTGCCAGGCCCATCGCTTCCAGGCGGCTAAAAATAAACGGTTTAAACAGCTCTAACGCCATCTTCTTGGGCAGACCACATTGATGCAGTTTCAGCTGCGGCCCCACCACAATCACCGAACGACCCGAGTAATCCACCCGCTTACCCAGCAGATTCTGACGGAAACGACCGCCCTTACCCTTAATCATATCGGCCAAAGATTTCAACTGACGCTTATTAGCACCGGTCATTGCCTTACCGCGACGACCATTATCCAACAGCGAATCAACCGACTCTTGCAGCATACGCTTTTCATTACGCACAATAATGTCCGGCGCCTTTAACTCCAACAGACGACGCAGACGATTGTTACGGTTAATCACTCGGCGATACAGGTCATTCAAATCGGAAGTCGCAAAACGACCACCATCCAAAGGCACCAAGGGACGCAATTCCGGTGGCAATACCGGCAATACATCCATAATCATCCATTCCGGCTTAATTCCCGAAGTATTAAATGCTTCCAGAACCTTTAAACGCTTAGCCAGCTTCTTAATTTTGGTTTCAGAACCGGTGGCATCTAATTCGGCGCGCAGAATTTCAATTTCACTGGCGATATCCAGCGTTTCTAACAGCGCACGTACACCTTCCGCGCCCATAGACGCATCAAATTCGTCACCGTATTCTTCGGTTTTTGCCAGATAATCATCTTCCGTCAGCAAATCACCACGATTTAACGGGGTCATTCCCGGCTCGGTCACCACAAAGGCTTCAAAATACAACACGCGCTCAATATCACGCAGTGTCATATCCAGCACCATACCCAGACGCGATGGCAGTGACTTCAAAAACCAGATATGTGCAACCGGGCTGGCCAGTTCAATATGGCCCATACGCTCACGGCGCACTTTTGACAGCGTTACTTCAACGCCACATTTTTCACAGATCACACCACGGTGCTTCAAGCGCTTGTACTTACCGCACAGACACTCATAATCTTTTACCGGGCCAAAAATCTTCGCACAGAACAGACCGTCACGCTCCGGCTTAAAGGTACGATAGTTAATCGTTTCAGGCTTTTTAACCTCACCATAAGACCAGGAACGCACCTTTTCAGGTGCGGCCAGGCTGATCTTAATCGCATCAAATTCTTCTTTTTGTGTTACTTGCTTGAATAAATCCAGCAATGATTTCATTATGAACTCCTAAAGTCTGGGTAATCTAAAAGCCGGTCGACGCCGACCGGCCTTTCAACGGGATAGTTATCGATTGACTAAATCGATATCGATACCCAAAGAGCGAATTTCTTTCATCACCACATTAAATGATTCTGGCATACCGGCCTCAATCTTATGATCGCCCTTGACAATATTTTCATACACTTTGGTACGGCCGGTGACATCATCCGATTTCACCGTCAACATTTCCTGCAGAGTATATGAAGCACCATAAGCTTCCAGTGCCCACACCTCCATCTCACCAAAACGCTGGCCACCAAACTGCGCCTTACCACCCAGCGGCTGCTGAGTAACCAGACTGTATGGACCGGTTGAACGGGCATGCATCTTATCGTCAACCAAGTGATGCAGCTTCAGAATATGCTTATAGCCCACGGTCACTTTACGATCAAAGGCCTCACCGGTACGACCATCAAACAACGCCGTCTGACCGCTACGTGGCAAGTCAGCCAATTCCAGCATATATTTAATCTCATCCTCACCGGCACCATCAAACACCGGCGTCGCAAACGGCACACCTTTTTTCAAATTAGTCGCCAGCTCGATAACCTCGGTGTCGCTAAACGACTCCAGATCTACCGACTGCCCGCTGTAATTATAGATTTTTGCCAGGAATCCACGTAATTCATTGGCCTCGGCATGGTCGCGTAACATCTGGTCAATTTTCTTACCCAGACCTTTGGCGGCCCAACCCAGGTGCGTCTCCAGAATCTGTCCGATATTCATACGCGATGGTACCCCCAGCGGGTTCAACACCACATCAACCGGTGTACCGTCTGCCATATAGGGCATATCTTCCACCGGCACAATGCGTGACACCACACCTTTGTTACCGTGACGACCGGCCATTTTATCACCCGGCTGCAGACGACGTTTCACCGCGATATACACTTTTACCATCTTCTGTACACCGGCCGGCAATTCATCACCCTGAGTCAGTTTTTTCTTCTTCAACTCATAGGCCGCATCAAATTCCAGACGCTTCTGAGCCAGATTGTCTTTGGCATTTTCCAGCTGAGCAGCCACTTCCTCATCGGACACACGAATATCAAACCACTGATAATGCTCCAGGTCTGCCAGGTATTCCGCATTTAACGCACTACCCTTGGCTAAACGCTTAGGACCGCCATTAACTTCTTTACCTATCAGTATCTTTTCCAGACGCTCAAACAGATCCGACTCAACAATACGCATCTGATCCATCAGATCTTTCTTGTAACGCTGCAATTCATCGTCAATAATCTGTTGCGCACGTTTATCACGCTGCAAACCTTCACGGGTAAACACCTGAACATCAATCACCGTACCCGAACTGCCAGTAGGCACACGCAAACTGGTATCTTTTACGTCGGAAGCCTTCTCACCAAAAATGGCACGCAGCAGTTTTTCTTCCGGTGTCAACTGGGTTTCACCCTTAGGTGTCACCTTACCGACCAACACATCACCGACGGCAACTTCGGCACCAATATGCACAATACCGCACTCATCCAGACGCCCTAATTGCGCCTCAGACAGATTAGGAATATCACGACTGATTTCTTCCGAACCCAGCTTGGTATCACGTGCCGCAACCGTCAATTCTTCAATATGAATCGAGGTATAGCGATCTTCCTTCAATACACGCTCGGAAATCAAGATCGAATCTTCGTAGTTATAGCCATTCCATGGCATAAACGCGACCAGCATATTCTGACCCAGCGCCAGCTCACCCATATCGGTAGAAGCCCCATCGGCTACCACATCACCGGCAGCAATCAAATCACCGACTCTAACCAGCGGACGCTGGTTAATATTGGTGTTCTGATTTGAACGGGTATATTTGATCAGGTTGTAAATATCAACCCCCACCTCACCGGCGGCCGCCTCATCATCATTCACACGAATCACAATACGGCTGGCATCTACATAGTCAACACGACCACCACGATCGGCACGCACAGTGGTGCCCGAGTCAACCGCTACGGTACGCTCAATCCCGGTACCTACCAGAGATTTTTCAGCACGCAGACACGGCACGGCCTGACGCTGCATGTTGGCTCCCATCAACGCACGGTTGGCATCATCATGTTCCAGGAACGGAATCAACGAAGCCGCTACCGACACCACCTGTGCCGGTGATACGTCCATAAATTCCAGCTTATCCGGATCAGACAGCACAAACTCATTTTTATAACGCGCAGAAACGATCTCTGCCGAGAAAGAACCATCTTCAGCCAGATCGGCATTCGCCTGAGCAATGGTAAATTTACTTTCTTCAATCGCAGACAGATACTGTACGTCTTGAGTAATCTTAGACTCACTTACCTGACGATATGGCGTTTCAATAAAGCCATATTTATTCGTTCTTGCATACAAGGCCAACGAGTTAATCAGGCCAATATTCGGACCTTCCGGTGTCTCAATCGGGCACACGCGACCATAGTGAGTGGGATGCACGTCACGCACCTCAAAACCGGCACGCTCACGTGTCAAGCCCCCTGGACCCAGTGCCGAAATACGGCGCTTATGCGTAACTTCCGACAACGGATTGGTCTGATCCATAAACTGAGACAGCTGACTGGAACCGAAAAACTCCTTAATCGCCGCCGAAATCGGCTTGGCATTAATCAAGTCATGCGGCATCAGATTATCCGACTCCGCCTGACTCAAACGCTCTTTAACCGCCCGCTCAACACGAGCCAAACCGGTGCGAAACTGATTTTCGGCCAACTCACCCACGGCACGCACACGACGATTACCCAGGTGATCAATATCATCTACTTCGCCGCGACCATTACGCAACTCAACCAGAATCTTGATGACCCCTACAATATCTTCATTGGTCAACGTCATCAGGCCGGTCAACTCATCCCGTCCCACACGACGATTAAACTTCATACGGCCAACATTCGACAGATCATATCTGTCTTCATTAAAGAACAGGCCATTAAATAATGCCTCAACCGCATCTTCGGTAGGTGGCTCACCCGGACGCATCATGCGATAAATAGCGACCTTAGCGGTCCATTCATCAATAGTTTCATCACTACGCATGGTCAGTGAGACAAAGGCGCCATGATCCAGATCATTAATATATAAGGTGCTCAACTGAGTAATACCCAGAGTCTGCATTTTATGCAATAACGACTCGGTAATTTCCTCATTGGCATACGCAACGATTTCGCCGGTATCGGTGTCCACAATATCCTTGGCAATAATACGCCCAACCAGGAAATCATCCATCACCGCCAAACGAGTGATATTCGCACTCTGAATCTGACGAATATGACGTGCGGTAATACGCTTGTCCGCCTCAACGATAGTATTACCTTCGTTATCCAGAATATCAAAACGCGCAATCTCACCGCGCAGACGCTCCGGTACCACCTCAAACTGAATACCTTTGGTCGACAAATGGAAGCTATCGAAGTCATAGAACATCTCCAGCATCTCTTCATTGTTATACCCCAAAGAGCGCATCAGAATAGTCACCGGCATTTTACGACGTCTATCGATACGGAAATACACGAAGTCCTTGGCATCAAACTCAAAGTCTAACCATGAACCACGGTAAGGAATAATTCGAGCAGAATATAGCAATTTACCCGATGAATGCGTCTTACCTTTATCGTGTTCAAAGAAAACACCTGGCGAACGATGCAACTGAGAAACGATCACACGCTCGGTACCGTTAATCACAAATGAGCCGGAGTTTGTCATTAACGGGATCTCACCCATATAGACTTCCTGCTCTTTCACCTCTTTTACCGTGGGCTTGGAAGCCTCTTTATCCATCAGAGTTAGGCGTACACGTGCACGCAATGGTGAAGCATAAGTCAAGCCTCGCTGTTGACACTCTTTCACATCAAACGAAGGCTCACCCAGCAAATAGCTGACAAAGTCCAAGCGCGCATTTTTAGTATGGCTTTCAATGGGAAAAATCTCGTTAAATGCGGCCTGCAGGCCGGCATTATTACGCTGTTCTGCAGAATCATCTTTCTGCAGGAATGATGCGTAAGACTCAAGTTGAGTGGACAACAAAAACGGAATCGGTAATGCGCCAACCCGTTTAGCAAAACTCTTACGGATACGTTTTTTTTCAGTAAAAGAGTAGATCATATAATCTCCACAAGCGAAGTAAAAGTCAGGGGGTAAACAACAGGAAATAAACCCAAAATCTGCAGTTTATCCGCTGACTTCTTACAAGCGGCAAAAGGCTGACGTAATACGCCAGCCTTTTGGAAAGCAATAAAAATTACTTCAATTCAGCAGTAGCACCAGCTTCTTCCAACTGTTTCAGCATGTCGTCTGCTTCGGCCTTAGTAACACCTTCTTTAATAGCCTTAGGTGCACCGTCAACCATTTCTTTAGCTTCTTTCAGGCCCAGACCGGTAATTGCGCGAACAACCTTAATCACGCCAACCTTGCTGCTACCAACAGCAGTCAGAACCACGTCAAATTCGGTTTGCTCAGCAGCAGCAGCACCGGCAGCGCCAGCAGCTGGACCAGCAACGGCAACAGCAGCGGCCGAAACATCGAACTTTTCTTCCATTTCCTTGATCAGGTCAGACAGTTCAAGAACGGTCATTTTACCAATTGCATCGATCAATTCTGCGTTAGACATATTTTTCTCCTAAATCAATTAAATAATTAAGCCGCAGCTTCTTCTTCCTGCTTCTTATCGCGAAGAGCAGCAAGTGTGCGAACAAATTTGGCAGTTGTCGCGTTGATAGTTGCCATCAAGGTAGCAATCAACTCGTCGCGACTTGGTGTAGCGGCCAGTACATTTACTTCATCGACAGACATCACTTTGCCTGACATTGCACCGGCGGTAATCACCATTTTGTCATTTTCTTTAGCAAAGTTAGCAACCACCTTAGCAGCCGCTACCGCGTCCTCACTCATACTATAGATAAGTGGGCCTTTCATATGCTCAGCCAAACCTTCAAACTCAGTACCTTGTACCGCACGACGGGCCAGTGTATTTTTAACTACATGTAAATACACACCCGCCTCACGAGCTTTAGCACGAAGTCCAGTAATATCAGTAACGTTGATACCACGGTATTCAGCTAGAACAATGGTTTGCGACTTTGCCACCTGCTCGCCTAGCTCAGCAACCAGAGCTTCTTTTTCTTGCAGACTAAGACTCAAGTCTTCCTCCATTATCTGAAATGCTTTCACATTTCATATTAACAACAGCGACCATGAGTTAGGAGTTTCCTTACTCGTGAGCGCACCATCATACGCAGGCTTCCAAAGAATTTAAGCTAAGCACCGACGGTCTTGGACGTTGCAGTCACGCAAACATTCCAAAAGCTGCGCTTACGCGCAACCATGATCAAGCAGACAAGCTGCTTTGATCCACTCGAATACCGGCACCCATGGTGCTGGAAATCGAGACTTTTTTCATATATACGCCTTTGGCGGTAGCTGGCTTGGCTTTTTGCAAAGCTTCCAACAACGCACTCAGATTTTCTTTCAATGCAACCGGTTCAAATGATGCACGACCGATAGGGCAATGAATAATACCGTTTTTGTCGGTGCGGTACTGTACCTGACCGGCCTTAGCGTTTTTCACGGCGGTAGCCACATCAGCAGAAACCGTACCCACTTTCGGGTTTGGCATCAAACCACGAGGACCCAGAATCTGACCCAGCTGACCAACTAGACGCATCGCATCTGGACTGGCAATCAGCACATCAAAATCTATGGTGCCACCTTTAATGGTTGCCGCCAGCTCATCAAAACCCACAATATCCGCACCCGCGGCTTTTGCATCTTCGGCTTTTTCACCTTGAGCAAAAACTGCCACACGTACGCTTTTACCGGTACCGCGAGGCAATACAACCGAGCCACGCACCAGCTGGTCCGATTTACGTGCATCAATGCCCAGATTAACCGACACATCAACAGACTCATCAAATTTAGCAACCGCGGTTTCTTTAACCAGGTTTAATGCCTCATCGACTGCATACGCTTTATTGCGATCAACTTTCGCCAGAACTTCCTTATGACGCTTAGACATATTACACTCCCTCCACGGTGATACCCATACTACGGGCACTACCAGCAATTGTTCTAACCGCAGCATCCATATCGGCAGCGGTCAAATCAGGCATTTTAGTGGTGGCAATTTCTTCCAGTTGCTGACGATTCAGCTGACCCACTTTAGTTACATGGGGAGTACTGCTACCTTTCTGGATACCCGCGGCCTTCTTGATCAAAATAGAAGCCGGTGGAGTTTTCATGATAAAGGTGAAGCTCTTATCAGAAAACGCGGTAATTACCACAGGAATTGGCAGCCCCGGCTCAACACCTTGAGTTTTGGCATTAAATGCTTTACAAAACTCCATAATATTCAGACCACGCTGACCCAGCGCTGGACCGATTGGTGGACTTGGGTTTGCTTTACCTGCAGGAACCTGCAGTTTTATATAGCCAATAACTTTCTTAGCCATTTTTTTCTCCTATCAAACGGGTACTAACGAGCAAACTCTCCCCGACAAACAAAAAAGGGAAACGCGACCATACTCATGGACACGCCCCCCACATCAAATATAAGAATTAAACTTTTTCAACCTGACCGAAATCAAGTTCTACTGGCGTAGAGCGACCAAAAATGGTCACCGACACACGAATCTTGTTCTTATCGTAGTTAACGTCTTCCACCACGCCATTAAAGTCGGCAAATGGACCATCCTTAACACGCAGGCTCTCGCCAACCTCAAACAACACCTTAGGCTTGGGCTTCTCAACACCAGCCTGCATCTGATCCATAATACGCTGAACCTCGCGTTCACTGATAGGTGTCGGACGCATAGCCGTTCCACCTAAAAACCCAGTAACCTTAGGAACATCTTTCACCAGATGCCAGCTTTCGTCGGTCATTTCCATCTCTACCAACACATAGCCAGGGAAAAACTTACGCTCAGAAATACTTTTCTGACCGGACTTAAGCTCAACAACCTCTTCAACCGGCACCAGGATCTGACCAAACTTATCCTGCATGCCCTGACGCTGAATGCGCTCGTTTAACGCTCGCTGAACACTCTTCTCAAATTGCGAGTAGGTGTGGACCACATACCAATTCATCCCCATCAGTCTACTCGCCCCATCAAATTATCAACAACCCACATCAAACCCGCATCCACCATCCACAAGAAAACTGCCATAACAACGGTAAAAGCTATCACCATACCGGTTGTTTGAACAGCCTCTTTTCTTGTTGGCCAAACCACTTTTTTCGCCTCAGCAACCGATTCCTTCCAAAACACAAAGAAACGCTTACCCGGTTCAGATGTCCACGCAATCGCGGCACCCAGCAGCACACCAACAAGCACTGAAAGCAACTTAAGAACGGCCGCCGCCTCATCGCCCAGATAGTAGAAACCAGCAATACCGGCCGCAACCATCAGCAATGCCGCAACAAGCTTTAATTTATCTGCCATTCTTAACCTTACTTAGAAACTGGCAGGCTAGGAGGGTCTCGAACCCCCAACCCTCGGTTTTGGAGACCGATACTCTACCAATTGAGCTACTAGCCTGTAAACTTTTAGAAATTACTCAACAATTTTAGCGACCACACCGGCACCAACGGTACGACCACCTTCGCGAATCGCGAAGCGCAAACCTTCTTCCATCGCAATCGGATTGATCAGTGTCGCTGTGATACTTACGTTATCACCTGGCATAACCATTTCAGTTCCCTCTGGCAGATCAACCGCACCCGTTACGTCTGTTGTACGGAAGTAAAACTGAGGACGATAACCCTGGAAGAATGGTGTATGACGACCACCTTCATCTTTACCCAGAACATAAATTTCTGCAGTAAATTTAGTATGAGGCGTAATCGTACCTGGCTTAGATAGAACCTGACCACGCTCAACGTCTTCACGCTTAGTACCACGCAGCAGAACACCTACGTTGTCACCCGCCTGACCCTGATCCAGCAGCTTACGGAACATCTCAACGCCGGTACATGTGGTTTTCTGAGTATCGCGGATACCCACGATCTCAATCTCTTCACCCACCTTAATAATACCGCGCTCAATACGACCAGTCACCACAGTACCACGACCAGAAATTGAGAACACATCCTCAACCGGCATCAGGAATGTACCGTCCAGCGCACGCTCAGGCTCAGGAATATACTCATCCAAGGCCTTACCCAGCTCCAGAATCGCCTGCTCGCCGATCTCACTAGTATCGCCTTCCAGCGCTTTCAGGGCAGAACCCTTGATGATAGGCACATCATCACCAGGAAAATCGTAACTGCTCAGCAGATCACGCAATTCCATTTCAACCAGCTCCAACAACTCCTCATCATCAACCATGTCGCATTTATTCATAAATACGATGATGTAAGGAACACCCACCTGACGCGCCAGCAGAATGTGCTCACGAGTCTGAGGCATTGGACCATCAGCAGCCGAACATACCAGAATCGCACCATCCATCTGGGCGGCACCAGTAATCATATTCTTAACATAGTCAGCGTGACCCGGGCAGTCAACGTGAGCATAGTGACGAGTCTCTGTCTCATACTCAACGTGAGAGGTATTAATGGTAATACCGCGCGCCTTCTCTTCAGGCGCAGAGTCAATCGCCGCATAATCCTTAGCTTCACCACCAAACTTCTTAGTCAAAATAGTGGTAATCGCAGCAGTCAATGTAGTCTTACCGTGATCAACGTGACCAATTGTACCCACGTTAACGTGTGGCTTGGTACGTTCAAACTTTTCTTTTGCCATGACGATCCTTATCTCTATTTAAACTCAAGCACAAATACTATTGGTGCCCATGGCGAGAATCGAACTCGCGACCTCTCCCTTACCAAGGGAGTGCTCTACCACTGAGCCACATGGGCAACTAAACCACTGGAGCGGGTGAAGGGAATCGAACCCTCATCTTAAGCTTGGAAGGCTTCTGCTCTACCATTGAGCTACACCCGCAAAATCCTAGACTATTGCTACGACTTCAGAATTGGTGGAGGGAGAAGGATTCGAACCTTCGAAGGCAGAGCCGCCAGATTTACAGTCTGGTCCCTTTGACCGCTCGGGAACCCCTCCTGAAAGAAGTGCGCATTATCCAGACCAAGACCCAGCCTGTCAACACCTCAACGCAACTTTTTTATAAAACCGTTATTAATCAAGCTTGATAAAGTTCTCGCGATAATGCCTAAGCTCATCAATTGATTCATAAATATCAGCCATTGCCTCATGCTTTGCCTGCTTCTTTACGCCCTTTAATATTTCTGGTCGCCAACGCCTGGCCAGCTCCTTTAAGGTACTCACATCCAGATTACGATAATGGAAATATGCCTCCAATCGGGGCATCCATTTTGCCATAAAACGCCTATCCTGGCAGATTGAATTACCGCACATCGGCGAGGTTCTGGCTGGCAGATGCTGCTTGATAAATTCCAGCATCTGCTGCTCCGCATCCGCCTCGGATAACGAAGATTCCGCCACACGCTGAATCAACCCCGACTTACCATGAGTGGATTTATTCCAATTATCCATAGCATCCATAACCACCGCGGGCTGATGCACCGCCAGCACCGGCCCTTCGGCAATCGTTTGCAGATTCGCATCGGTAATCACTGCCGCCAGCTCAATAACCCGGTCGGTTTGCGGCTCCAACCCGGTCATTTCCATATCTATCCAAATCAGATAATTTTGATTTTGTGCCATAATGACTTTCTGTTATTTAGTTATGCCCTTTTATTCTGGCATATTTCATCAATTGCTAAAATTAATTTATGGACGCCGCAACTTTCACCTGGATCTTTATTTTCTGCCTTGGCACAACCACCGCCTTTAAAGCATGGCTGGCTCAGCGCCATCTGAAGCACATCGCCAAATACCGAACAGCCGTCCCCTCGGAATTTAAACAACAAGTCACACTGGAAAACCATCAAAAAGCCGCAGACTACACATCAAGCAAAACGCGCTTAAGTATTATCAACCTGATCTATGGCAGCCTCATACTGCTCGGACTCACGCTGGGCGGAGGCATACAACTGATTTATCAGCTGAGCAACCAGCTGTTTGACAACCTCTTACTGCAGGGTGCCTGCCTGATTATTGCCACACTGGTGATAGGATCTTTGCTGGAACTGCCCTTTTCCATCTATCAAACCTTTGTTGTTGAAGAAAGGTTTGGCTTTAACAAAATAACGCCTGCGCTCTTTATTCAGGACATCATCAAGGGCATAGTCGTTAGCGCAGTACTTGGCATTCCCTTGCTAATGGGCGTGCTATGGCTGATGAATTATGCCGGTGACTATTGGTGGTGCTGGGTATGGCTGGTATGGACCTGCTTTAATTTACTCATACTGTTTATTTATCCAAACTATATTGCCCCATTGTTTAATAAATTTCAGCCCATGCAAGACGATGACACCCGCCAGCAAATCGAACAACTGCTGACACGCTGCGGCTTTACCTCCAACGGATTATTTGTCATGGACGGCTCCAAGCGTAGCGCGCACGGCAATGCTTACTTCACCGGCTTTGGCAAAAACAAACGTATCGTTTTTTTCGACACCCTACTCGAACGCCTGTCAGCCAAGCAGATTCAGGCGGTTTTAGCGCACGAGCTGGGCCACTTCAAACACAACCATGTCACCAAGCGTATTATCGCCAGCTTTATCCTCAGCCTGGCTTTCCTATGGATACTCGGCCAGCTCATTGCAACCGAATGGTTTTTCCAAGGATTAGGCGTAGAACAAGGCGGCACCGCGGTTGGACTGCTGCTGTTTATGCTGGTCAGCCCAAGCTTCACCTTTTTGTTACAGCCCATCTCTTCTGCCTATTCCAGAAAACATGAGTTTGAGGCCGATGCATATGCTGCCAGCCAGACCTCTGCCGATGAGCTCATCAACGCACTGGTAACGTTATATCAGGACAATGCCTCAACCCTGACTCCCGATCCCTTATATTCACAAATTTACGATTCGCATCCACCCGCCTTTATCCGCATCAACCACCTGCAATCCTTACCCGCAAAGGTCAACTCATGAAACATATAGAGGCACAGGTTATTGCCACATTCGGGCGCAGTTATCAGGTAAAAACACCTGACGGACTGGTTTTCTTATCCGTCTCTCGCGGCAAGAAGCGCGAGGCGGTCTGCGGTGACTGGGTCAGCATCAAGCCAACCGTCCCCGAACTCAGCAACGATGAAAGCCACCCACAAGGCGTAATTGAAAAAATTCAGACACGCCGCAGCCTGCTATACCGCTCAGATATGTATAGACAGAAACAGATTGCCGCCAATGTAGATCAACTACTGATCGTCGTTGCTGGCAACCCCTCGTTTGACGAAGAGCTGGTCAGCCGCTGCCTGATCGCTGCTCACAGTCAGGATATTACGCCGATTATTGTGCTCAACAAGACCGACCTGATACGCGAAACCGAACAGACAAAACAGCGATTAGCGTATTTTCAGCAGATCGGCTACCAGATATTACCGCTTTCAGCCAAACAGCAATGTGATCAGTTATTGCAGCAACTGCATGGACATATCTCGGTACTGGTCGGGCAATCGGGCATGGGGAAATCGACCATTATCAATCAGCTGATCCCCGAGGCAAATACCCGAACCCGCGAAGTGTCCTCGGCGCTGGACTCCGGCAAACACACCACCACACACAGCACACTTTATCAGCTGGACAACAATACACAGATAATAGACTGCCCTGGCGTACAGGCTTTTGGACTAAACCACCTAGACTACCCGCAAATCGAACAGGCATTTATCGAATTTCGCCCGCTGCTGGGCCATTGCCGCTTCAGCAATTGTCGCCACCAACACGAACCCGACTGCGCAATCAAACAAGCCGTAGACAGCGGTAAAATTGCCCGCCAACGGCTACAGCATTTTTATCGCATCAGCAGCGAACTTGCCAGCAAGCGTTAAGCCGCCTTAAAACCCGCTGCGGTGTTAACACTGCTCCTAGAAATACTCACAGATACGCGATGCTCTGCTTTCTCGGTTATTTTTACCGTGCCTAGCATCTTTGATCGAATCTCCAGACCGCTTCAGCCGCGCTGCCAAATACAGGCAGCATCGCTTGGCTCAATAACTCCTTCAGGCCGTGGTATTAATATTTTGCCCTAAATGCGCCGGCAGATTAGCGCTACCGGACTGTGGCGCGGCAGGTATTGCCTCAATTAATGCCTGCGCACTTTGCGCGCTGACATCCATCGCTTTTTTCAATACCGCAGTTCCCACCGCATCGGCGGTCTGAGCGGCCTGAAAAGCAGAAACACTGGCTGCATTGACTTCCATAACAAGATACTCCCGGTTAACCGTTTGACCAGCTTACTCCTGCATTCACCCCGTTTCAAGCCCTCAAAACTCATGCCAAAGGTGTTCCCCCATCTCTGGTGGTATACAATATCCGCCAGCATAAGATTTAATTAATGGGCACACTATGGCAGCCAGCAGCACAATCGGTCGTTTCCAAATTATCAAACAACTGGGTTCGGGAGGACAAGGAACGGTCTACCAGGCCCATGACCCGCAATTAAACCGCACCGTTGCCATTAAGACCTTACGCAAACTGGAACACCAGGCCGAACTGCTGCTGAATGAGGCCCAACTGGTCAGTCAGTTGAATCACCCCAATATTGTCACCCTGTACGATGCTGGAGAACACGAAAACATCCCCTATCTGGTCTATGCCTATATCGAAGGACAGACACTGGGCGCCTATATCAAGCAGTTTAAGCAACTGCCGCTGACCCAGGCGGCACAAATTGCCAGAGCCGTACTGGACGCACTCAGTTGCGCCCATGAGCACAAAATCATTCATCTGGACATCAAGCCGGACAATGTGCTGCTAGACAGTAAAAGCACCCCAATGGTGATGGATTTTGGACTGGCCCAGCTCACCAGCGATATCGGTCAGGTCGAAGATTTCACCCTGAGTGGCACACCCCGCTATATTGCTCCCGAATTAATTGCGGGACAACCTGGCACCTTCCTGGCCGACATCTACTCGGTTGGCACCCTGCTCTACGAAATGGTTACCGGCAAACATGCGGTACAGGGCAAAGGACTGTATGAAGTGCTGCATCGCGCCGCCAATGAACGCATTAATGCCCCCTCATCAGAAAATCAGTTACTGGATGAACATCTGGAAAGCATTATCCTTAAAGCGGTAGACAAAGATCCCCAGCGACGTTATGCCAGTGCCGCCGACATGCGCGAAGCACTGAACGCTTATCTGAATAAACACAACCAGCAACACCCCGAGGGCAGCCCTCAGGACAACAGTACGTTAGGCTTTTTGCACCGACGTATGCAAAGCAAGCAGGACTTTCCTACCATCTCCACCAGCATTGCGGAGATCAACCGTATCGTCTCCTCAGAAACTAGCAGCACCAGCCGTCTAACCAGTATTATCCTGCAGGATTTTTCACTGACCAGCAAACTGCTGAAAGTGGTCAATGCGGCCGTTTTTGCGCAATTTGGCGGTGCCGTCAACACCATTTCCAAAGCGGTCACCATCCTCGGATTTGAGAGTGTACGCAATATTGCCGCCTCATTAATTCTGATTGAGTTTTTACAAAATAAATCCCAGGCCAGTCAACTGAAAGAGGAAATCAGTACCGCGATTCTGGCCAGTATTGTTGCTCTGCAACTGGCAGTGGGCAGAGACATCAAGGACCCGGAAGAAGTCATGCTATGCGCCATGTTTTACAACCTGGGCAAACTATTAACCAGCTATTGCTTTTTTGAGGAAAGCCTGGAAATTCAAAGACTTATCGAGCAAGGCGAGAACGAAGATCGCGCCACCAAAAAAGTACTGGGTATTAACTACCACGAACTGGGACGCGATGTTGCTCAGCACTGGCATTTTTCCAACCGCTTACAGACCGGCATGGCCAAACTGGATAACATTCACAAACCCGAAGATGAATTAGCCACACTCAGCCTGGCGGTCAATCTGGCCAATGAAGTTTGTGATGAGGCCCGTACCAGCGCCCCGGAACAGAAAAACCAGGTCATTGCCCGCTTACTCAAAAAATACCGCGCTGGCCTGTCTGACCTGAGCAGCAAAAAACTCAGCAAATCGCTGGAAGTGGCATTGAATGAATTTACCGAGCGTGCCAAGTTGCTGGGCATGAAACTGGACAACACCCCATTTCTGGAAAAAATCCGCGTCTGGAATGGCCAGGAAACCACTGATGTCAGCACAGAAGATGAGGCACATCAGCACGAACTCAGCACCATTGCCAAACTGGACAGCACCCTAAAAAGCAAAGAAGAAGAGCTGGAAGCCTATCGTAAAGCCGCGGACTCAGAACATATTCTGGGTGCCGGTATTCAGGATATTACCAACACCCTGATTGGCGACTTCACCTTAAATGATATTTTGCCTATGATCTTAGAGTCTATTCACCGTGGTCTGCAGTTTAACCGCACCATACTGCTGACTCGTGACAGTAAAGCACAACGCATGACAGCGCGCTACGGACTGGGTGCCGACGTTGAGAACATTGTGCCATTATTCAAATTTCCTCTGAGCTATAGCCCGGATGTTTTCCACCTAGCCATTTCCAAAGGCAATGATATTGCCATTGAGAACACCATGGCCGCCAATATTGTTAACAGCATCCCCGATTGGTATAAAAAGCGCATAGATGCCCCCTGCTTCCTGCTGCTACCGGTTACCATCAAGGAAAAAGCCATGTGCCTGTTTTACGCCGACATGAAGCAGCCCAACAGCCTGCATATCTCCAAACAGCAACTTACCTTGCTGCGCACCCTGCGCAATCAGGCAGTACTGGCCATCAAACAAAAGGTGTAGATCGGCGATAGCTCCAACCCATGGTTAATGCCCGGGCCAGCATAAAAATCATTAATGCCGCCCACAAACCATGGTTACCCCACGGCTGCAACACATACCAGGCCGGCAAAAAAACCAACCCGCTCGATACCAGCATGGTATTACGCATTTGTACACTGCGTGTCGCGCCGATAAACACACCATCCAGCCAATAACTCCATACCGCCACCCATGGCATCAGTATCATCCAGGGTAAAAATTGCAGTGCGGCGGTATAGACCTGCTCAATATCGGTCAGTAAGCCAACAATCCACTGCCCGGCCAATAGATACAACACACTGAAAAGCAAGGCAATCAGCAACGACCATAAACCGGTAGTACGCACCACTGCTGCCAGCTCCTGCCTGTTCTTGCGACCTATGGCCTTACCCACCAGCGCCTCGGCAGCATGTGCAAAGCCATCCAGCGCATACGCCATAAAGGTCTGAAAATTCATTAACAGTGCATTCGCCGCCAGAATCACATCCCCCTGACGCGCACCCTGAGCGGTAAAAAAAGCAAAACTGAATAACAGACACAGTGTGCGAATAAAAATATTCTGATTAACCACCAACATACGCTTCAGCGCCGGCCAATCGAGCAAACGGTGCCAGCAGTAGCCGCATGGCATACCCGCCAGACGCCGCCTAACCAGCCAGATACCGACACCCATACCCAGATATTCGGCACCGACGGATGCCCAGGCAACACCGGCCACACTCATTTCCAGCCCCAGCACCAGCCACAAATCCAGCACAATATTACTGATATTCACCACCAGCAAAAGATATAACGGCCCTCGCGCATATTGCATTCCCAGAAACCAGCCTATCAACACATAATTCATCAAGCTTGCTGGCGCACTCCAAATGCGTATCAAGAAATATTCCGCAGCATAATGCTCCACCGGTGCCGATCCTGGCAGCCAATACAGCGCAAACGCTAACATCCACCTCTGAGCCAGCATCAACAGCAACGCCAACAACAGCGCCAGCAATACACCTCGTAGCAGCCAGTCATAACTCAACTGCCATTCTTCACGCCCATACGCCTGAGCCACCAGCCCGGTGGTACCCATACGCAAAAAGCCAAATGCCCAGAAAACAAAGGAAAAAATCAACGCTCCCAGAGCCACTGCTCCCAGATAATAGGCATGTTCCAGATGGCCCACTACCGCGGTATCCACCAGTCCCAGTAACGGAATGGAAATATTCGACAAAATCATAGGCATGGCCAGCCGCCATACCTGTCTATGCTGCCAGCCGCCCCCCGGCGATAACCCACTCATCGTTTTATTGCCACCACACCACCAACACGCCTATCACCCCACTACCCAATAACACCGAGGCCACCCTGAAACCTATGGCCTTACCCCCGATAAACAGCGAAATGCCACCTTTAACCAGACTGTTTACCGCCGCTGCCAGAATAATACCGCTGGCCGCCACTCTGGCAGACAGCTCCTGCTGACTCATCTGCGCTAACAACAACGTGACCGCATCCACGTCGGCCACCCCCGACACCGCCGACAACATCATCACCCCGGCATCCCCAAAGCCTGCATACAAGGCCTGACCCAACAGCATGATCAAGGTTAACAAGGCACCAAAGATCAATGCCGTTTTGAGCTCTAACGGATTACTCAATAGTGATTCGCTGGATAATGGCATCCGGGATTGCGTACGCCAATAGGCTAATGCCGGCAGACAGATAAGCAATGTCATCACCACTCCCGGCCATAATAAATAGTCAAATAATCTCGGACTAAACACCACCGCCACCAGCATAATACGCGGCACCATAGTACCGCAGGCTAATAACACTCCCATAGCCAAAATCGGTGCCGCCTCACGGTTGTTAGCCGCCAGGCGGGAAAAATTCAGGGTAATCGCCGTTGATGAGGCCAGCCCACCAAACAGCGCAGTGAACAATACACCTTTATTGGCACCTGCCAGTTTAATCGCCACATAACCGGCAAAAGAAATGGCGGCAATCATCACCACCATCCACCAGATCGTATACGGATTCAATGCCTGCCACGGTCCATAACCCTGATTCGGCAACACCGGCAACAACACTACCGAAATCAGCAACAGTTTCAGCCCGGCCTTTAGCTCCTGCGCCTCTATTTTATCCAGCCAATGATGCAATAACGGTTTATAGCTCAACAGCAAGGTCGTCACCACCGCCGCCGCGGCGGCCTGCTGCACCATACCCAGTACCGCCAGCGCACCATACATAAAGGTTAATAAACTCGCCACCAGGCTGGTAATCCCCATATCCTGGCGCTTATGATGACTGATATAAACGGCGGTCATCAGCATCGCCAATGCCATAAAAACCAGCGCCAGGATAGCCGCATAAAACTGCTGAGCCAATAATGCACTGATCCCGCCCAGCAGACCAATCAAACCAAAGGTACGCACCCCGGCAACCCGCTCACCCTCCTTGACGCTGCGCTCTTGCCAGCCACGCTCAATCCCGATCAACAACCCCAATGCCAGCGCAATACCCAGATGAAAAAACACCTGCTGCTCGCTACTCATAACACCCTCCTGGCTGCGGTGTGCAATCGATGTTTTATTTTACCGTGCTTTCTTCCTCTGCTTCAAAGTTCCTGATTTCGAGAGTCCCGCCGGTTGATTTTTTATCAAAACCGGGAAAATACACAAAAAAAGCCACGCATAGCATGGCTTTAAACATGGGAGCAGATATCCGCTTAAAGGGTAAGACTACTCATTAACGTGCTTTCTATCTGCTGCATAATACTCTTGGTAAAATCTTCATCCACCATGGAACCGCTAATCTGAGAAACAATAGAGCCCGGATCAAAACCGCCGCCAGTTGTTGTCGCACCGGTGGTAGTAGAATCGCTTGTCGTCGATGAATCGCTTGTGCTTGATGTCGAGCCACCACCGCCCATCATACTGCTCATCATCATCTGCTGCATTTTCGGCATAATAATGGCCTGCATCTTAGGCATGATAATCGCCTGCATTTTCGGCATCATAACCGACTGCATCTTGGACATCATGGTCGATTGCATGGAACCCATCATCGAGGATTGCATGCTACTCATCATGGTGGGCATCATCTTGGACATCATGGTTGACTGCATGGAGCCCATCATACTGGACTGCATACTCCCCATCATTGAAGACTGCATGCTAGAGGCGGTACTGTCTGTCGTGGTACTGCCAGTCGTGGTACTGCCTGTCGTCGCGGTAGTGGCAGTCACACTGCCCGTATTGCTGCTTGCCGACGAAGTGGCCGCCGCATTCGTCACCTGCTGCAATAACGAGGTATTGCTGGCAAATGGTACCGAGCTGGCCAGTGCCGACTGAGCGAACACCAACGGCGTCAGACAGGTCAATGCAAAGGCGAATTTTCGAGTGGTTACGTTCATCTGGTTATCTCCTTGAAACAAAACTTACCATCAATGGTCTCGGTCACCGCCTGTGGCAGTTGCCGGTATACCCCCGAAGTTATCAGCCCGACACCCGGGGAAAAGTGATAATTCATAAGCAGGATTCAGGCCAGCAGTAGTTTCTGATTTTAAGTTTCGTTTAAGGCGGGCCGCTTATGCTGAACCCAACCTTTCAATCAGGAGCTGATGATGAACCAGCAATCACTCAAAATCTGGGACCCGTTAGTGCGAATTTTTCACTGGAGCCTGGTCGCACTGTTCTGTTTTTCCTATCTGACCGAAGACGACTTTATCGACCTGCATGCGTTCTCCGGCTATCTGATCGGCGGCCTGCTGCTATTCAGGCTGCTATGGGGACTGATAGGCACAAAACACGCCCGCTTTAGCGACTTTATCTATTCCCCACGACACACCATGAACTATCTGAAAGATATTGCCCGGTGTAAAGCCAAACGTTATCTGGGGCATAACCCGGCCGGCGGCATGATGGTCATCGCCCTGCTGCTCAGCCTGAGCCTGACCGTATGCAGTGGCATGCTGACCTACGGCGCCATGGAGTTTGCTGGTCCGCTGACAAGCTTAACGGCCAACCTTAGCCATCAACAGGCCGAATGGCTGGAAGAAGGGCATGAGTTTTTTGCACACTTAACCCTGCTGCTAGTCATGCTGCATATTTCCGGCGTTGTATTTTCCAGTGTTTTACACAAGGAAAACCTGGTCGGCAGCATGCTCACCGGTCGTAAACCCGTTACCCCCGAAGAACACTCCACCCCTCATTCGTTAACCAAGGAGCACTAACCATGAAACCATACGGCTTACTACTTATTACCCTGTTATTCGGCAGCAACCTGGCGCTGGCCGCTGGCACCGCAGATCAGATGCAGCAGCAATTTGAGCAACAAAGCGGTCCCGCCAGCCCACAGGCCGGCCAACAATTCTGGCAACAGACACACCCAGCCCCCAAAGGCGGCAAGCCTCGCAGTTGTACCAGCTGTCACGGGCTGGATTTAAGCAAGGTCGGCAAACATATACGAACCAACAAACGGATAGAGCCTATGGCACCCAGTGTGAATCCACAACGGCTGAGCAGCAGCAAAAAAGTTCACAAATGGCTAAAGCGCAACTGCAAATGGACCGTAGGGCGCGAATGCACCCCCCAGGAAAAAGCCAATCTGCTGTCTTATCTGAAATCACTATAAAACCATGGAGACAACGGTTATGAAAAAGACCTCACTACTACTTGCCGCATTATTAAGTTCTGGCCTGTTACTCAGCACTAGCGCCTTTAGTGATGATGATGGGGACGATGATGAACATTACCGCTGGAGCCAGCCAGCGCAACATGCCTCGCCACGAAGTGGCTATATTTCCCGTCGCCTCAGCCCGGCACGGCCGGATGTCGCCCCCGTTACCAACCCGCAATATAGCAGTGAATGCGGATCATGCCATATGGCGTATCCCCCCGGTCTGCTCCCGGCACGTTCCTGGAAAAAACTGATGGCAACATTAGACAATCACTTTGATGAAAATGCCGAGCTGGATAACGAAACACAGCAACAACTTAGCCGCTACCTGATAGACAATGCCGCCGATCACTCCAGCTATAAACGCTCACGGGCGATAATGCGCTCATTAATTCCGCTGGAGATTCCATTGCGCATCAGCAAAACACGCTATTTTCAACGCAAACACGATGAACTGCCGCGCCGTGTGGTTGAAGCGAATCCCCAGGTAAAATCCTTCAGTCGCTGTGAAGTCTGCCATATTGATGCTGAAAAAGGCTCGTATAATGAGTATCAGGTCAATATTCCTGGATACGGACAGTGGAACGACTAATTTTACTCGGCATATTGCTATTGCTGATCATCAGCCCCGCAGTTCAGGCCGATGATCAGGATAGGGCCCTGGCGCTAAAACAAAGCGGCCAGGTGCTGCCTCTGGAACAGATACTGACGCAGGCCCGTCACTACCAGACGGGCCGCCTGCTGGAGGTCGAGCTGGAACAGGAAGATGGCCGGCTGATTTACGAGCTGGAAATGCTGGATGATCACGGCCGGGTATGGGAACTGAAGTTCGATGCCGCCAACGGCAAACTATTAAAACAAGAGGAGGACTGAGATGCGTATTCTGGTGATTGAAGATGATCACAACACCGCTACCAGCATCCGCCAACGGTTAAAGCAACAAGGCTATGCCGTAGACACCGCGGACAACGGGGTGGATGGCGAATATCTGGGGGATGAACAGCTATATGATCTTATCGTACTCGATCTCGGACTGCCACAACGTCCCGGTCTACAGGTACTGCAGAACTGGCGAGCCCGAGGCAACAAGGTGCCGGTGCTGGTACTGACCGCACGCGATGCCTGGCATGAACGGGTAGACGGCCTGAAAGCCGGAGCGGATGATTATCTGGGCAAGCCATTTCATCCAGAAGAGCTGGGCGCCCGGGTTAATGCGTTGTTACGCCGCAGCCATGGCGAAGCCTCCTCATTGCTGCAGCTGGCCGGAATCACCCTGGATCAGAATACACAACACGCCACCGCTGCCGATGGTCAACATTATGCACTGACCGCAACCGAATACCGCCTGCTACACTATTTTATGCTGCACCCCGGCGTGGTGCTATCCAAAAGCCGGCTCACCGATCATGTCTATGAAGAGGATGCCGACAAGGACAGCAACGTGATTGAGGTATATGTCAATCGGTTGCGTAATAAATTCGGCAAGCAGCTGTTTACCACCCGACGCGGTCAGGGCTATGTATTTAATGAGTCAGCTTAATGGCATCGCTGCAAAACCGTCTTAATCTCAACCTGGGACTGACTCTGGCGTTACTCATGTTATCGATCTGGTGGCTGAGCAGCAATGCCTTCACCCATATCAGCGAAAAGATGATTCATTCCCGCCTGGAGCATGATGGCGAAGCCCTGCTGGCGGCCTTACAACTCACCTCACCAAACCGGTGGCAACTCAAGGACTCTCAGGTCGGACATATTTACCAGCGTATTTTCTCCGGCCATTATTATCAGATTCAAATCGGTGACCAGCAACTGCGCTCACGCTCCTTATGGGATCAACTGCTGAATGCCGCGAACAGCAGCCATATTCCTGGCCCGGATCGCCAACAGCTGCTGGTCTGGAGAGGTGAGTTTCTGCTCAATCAGCAAACGGTACACATCAGTGTGGCCGAAGATATCAGCCCAATACACGAATCGGTACAACACTACAGCATGCTGTATGCCGCCGCTTGTGCATTGGCGCTGTTAATCCTGCTGCTGACTCAACGCTGGCTGATCACACGCTCATTCCGCTCTTTGAATCAACTCAGTGATGAACTGGAAGCACTGGCCAGCGGCGAAAAAAAACAACTTTCGTTACAGGTGCCCAGTGAGGTCAAGCCACTGGTTAATGAGGTCAACCGGCTGCTGGAACTGCTGCATCAACGACTGCAACGCTCACGCAATGCCATGGGTAACCTGGCACATAGCCTCAAACATCCGTTAAATCTGTTAATGCAACTGCCCAGCCAGCAAACACTGCCGCAGGATATACAACAGCAATTGCAACAATACACCCGGCAAATACAGCACTTAATGGATAGAGAGTTAAAACGTGCACGCCTGGCAGGTGCCGGCTTACCCGGCCAGCAGTTCGATGCCGAACAGGAACTGCCATTGTTAATTGATGTATTAAAACGCGTCTATCAGGATAAGCCCCTGCACTTTGAGCTGCAACTGGACTGCCATCAGCTCATCCATGCAGATCGCAACGATATGCTGGAATTATTGGGAAATCTGCTGGATAACGCCTGCAAATGGTCGCACTCAACGATTCGCTGCCATATTGACTATCGGCAGGGTATGCGGGTGCAAATTGAAGATGACGGCCCTGGCTGCAGCGATGCCAAACGGGACCAACTGACCCAGCGAGGTGTCAGGGCCGATGAAAATACCCCAGGCTCCGGCCTGGGGCTGGCTATTGTAAAAGATATCGTTGAACTGTATCAGGGCAGCCTGGAACTGGATCGCTCAGCGCTGGGTGGATTGAATGTCACGGTCAGGCTTGCGGTTTAGCCGCACTGGCCGCTGCCTGTAAGCGCTGGTCCAACTGTAAAACCTCGGCCTCTATCCACGCTTCTGCCTGGCGATTAATCTGCTCCGCCTTTAAGCCCTGGGTAGCAATAGACTCACCAATACTCATGGTAATCAGACCGGGGCACTTGGTAAATGCCTGTCGGCCCCATAAGCGGCCGGCATTATGCGCTACCGGCACCACCGGCACCTTGGCACTGGCCGCCAGCAACGCGCCACCAACTTTGTATTTGCCGCGCTGTCCATATGGAATCCGCGTACCTTCCGGATAGATCACCACAAAAAAACCATCCTTTAAGCGCTGTTTTCCCTGTTTTAATAACTGCTTGACCGCCCCCTTGCCATCGCTGCGTTTAATCGCAATCGGACTGGTCAGCGCCAACGCCCAGCCAAAGAATGGAATCCATAACAACTCCCGCTTTAACACCCACACCTGCGGGGGAAAAATCACCTGCAGCGCCAGCGTTTCCCAGGCCGACTGATGTTTACACATCACCACACAAGGCTGCTCGGGAATATTTTCCAGGCCCTTCACCTGATGGTGAATACCACAGACCAGATGCAACAGTCTGAGCATGATTCTGGCCCATAACGAAATAAAACGATAACGGGTGATACGGCTGCATGGAAAGGTAAACAGTGCCAGCAACGAAAATATAGGGGTAATAACAATCTGCAACAGCAAAAAGATCAGAGAACGCATAAACAACATCAGATTAATCCGATAATAAAACGTTTATCATAAGCCATAGTGGATTCCCGGACAGCCTGCGGCGGCCGGGTATCAAGCGGGTAATTCACGGTATCAACCGTTAAGCCAACAGCGCATCAACCACACTGGCCAGATCGGCAAACACCTGGGTTCCTTCCGGCAGATTACCTGCGGACAGGGTGTTACTGCCTTTGCCGGTCAGTACCAGATAGGGGATTGCATTCACCGCTATCCCACTTTGCAGATCGCGCAACGAGTCCCCCACCACTGGCACCTGACTCAGATCGCTCAGATGATAACGTGCGGCAATCTCTTCCAGCATGCCACTCTTAGGTTTACGGCACTGGCACCGGTCTTCATGAATATGTGGGCAGAAAAATACCGCATCGATATGCGCCCCTACATGGGCGCAACTCTTATGCATTTTGTCATGAATCTGATTCAGCATCGCCATATCAAACAGGCCGCGACCAATACCGGATTGGTTGGTTGCCACCACCACCCGATAATCCGCCTGATTAAGACGGGCAATCGCCTCCAGACTGCCCGCTATCGGCTGCCACTCATCCGGCTTTTTGATAAACAGGTTAGAATCCTGATTAATCACCCCATCACGGTCCAGTACAATCAGTTTCATATCACACCGCCAACCGAGAAATATCCGCCACCTGATTCATCGCTTGGTGTAATTGTTGCAACAATGCCAGACGATTATTACGCAAGGCCGGATCTGTTGCATTCACCATCACTCCATCAAAGAAGGTATCCACCGGCTGCCGCAATGCGGCCAATTGCTGCAATGCCCGGCTAAAATCCGCTTTGGCAAATGCCTGTTCCACCTCGGGCACTACCTGCTGTAAACTTTGATGCAGAGCCTGCTCGGCGGCTTCCACCAGCAATTCACACTTAACCTCGGCAGCGATGCCCTCCGACTTTTTCAAGATATTGCCCACCCGCTTGTTAGCTGCCGCCAGCGCGTCGGCCTCCGGCAGCTCGGCAAAGGCGCGCACCGCCTGCAAACGCCCTAGCACCAACGACAGCTGCATAGGACGCAATGACAATACCGCGTCCACTTCCTGGGCACGATAGCCCTGCTCTCGCATCAAGCCGCCCAAACGGTCAAACATAAAATCTTCCAGTTCCTGTTGCCGCAGCGTAATTTTGGTCGCATCAAAGCCGGCAAAAGCGGATTGAATCAAATCGGATAACGCTAACGGCAGCTTTGCCTCGATCAACATACGGATCACCCCCAGGGCATGGCGACGCAAGGCAAACGGATCTTTATCGCCGCTGGGGATCTGACCAATACCAAATAAACCGGCCAGGGTTTCCAGCTTATCGGCCAGGGCAACACACAAGCCCACGTTATTACCCGGCAGCGCATCTCCAGCAAAGCGTGGCTTATAGTGATCCTCAATCGCCAGGGCAACCTCCTCGCTCAAGCCATCATGCAAGGCATAATAACGTCCCATAATGCCTTGCAATTCCGGAAATTCACCCACCATATCGGTTAACAGATCGGCCTTGGCCAGCGCCGCCGCCTGGGCCGCCTTCTGCTCCAACCCATCCTGTGCCAGCTTGGCGGCAATGGCCTGGGCAATGCTTTTCACCCGCGCAATACGCTCCCCCTGGGAACCCAGTTTGTTGTGATAAACCACCTTACCCAGGCCGGCCACACGCTCGGCCAGGGTCTTCTTTTTATCCTGCTCAAAGAAAAACTGGGCATCGGCCAGGCGCGGGCGCACTACCCGCTCATTGCCTTGCACCACCAAGCTGGAATCCGCAGGCGAAATATTAGAAACAATTAAAAACTGATTACTTAACGAACCATCCGCGTTTAACAACGGAAAATATTTCTGATTCGCCTTCATCGTCAAAATCAGGCATTCCGAGGGTACCTGCAAAAACTCCGACTCAAACGTCCCCAGCAATACATTCGGGCGTTCAACCAGTGCGGTCACTTCGTCCAGCAAATCGTCATCTTCAATCGCCTTCAGGCCCGCTTTATCCGCCTGTTGCTGAATCTGCCGCTGAATTTCGTGGCGTCGCTCACTAAAACTAGCAATTACCGCGCCCTGCTCACGCAGCTGTTGCGCATAGTTATCCGCATGTGCCAATACAATTTTGGATTGTGTCGCCTCAAAACGATGGCCATAGGTAATATTACTCGAACGTAAACCAAAGGCGTGAATATCCAGCACCTGTTCGCCATGTAATGCCACCATGGCATGGGCCGGTCGAACAAAGTTAACGCTCTCCCAGCCATCGGCCAACTGATAGGTCATCACCTTGGCAATCGGCAGCTGAGTTAACGCCTTATCCAAAGATTGCTGCAAGCCGGCCGCCAGCTCAATACCGGTTTGCATAAAATCATAAAACAGCATTTCGTTTTTGCCGTCATCCACGCGCTTTAAGGCAGGGACCACGCTCTCATCCATCCCTAGGGCCGACAGCTTTTTCAGCAATGCAGGAGTTGCCTTTGCCTCGGCATCCAGTCCCACCTTCACCGGCATCAAACGTTGCGACACGGCCTTGTCGGCCGCCTGGCCCTTGACCTTGGTCATATGCACCGCCAGACGACGAGGCGAGGCATAGGCCGTCGCCACCGATGAGCTATCCAGCAGTTCCCGTTTTTTCAGCCCATCCACGATACCCTGAGCAAAACTCTGCCCCAGCTTCTTTAAGGACTTAGGTGGCAGCTCCTCAACAAAAATTTCAACCAATAAATTCTGAACCGTCATTACGCCACCTTCTTTTCCAACTGTTGCAACACTTCTTTAGCCCATGCCTCTGGAGCCATAGGAAAGCCCAGTCTGGCCCGGCTATCCAGATAACTTTGCGCCACACCTCTGGCCAGATTCCGAATACGCCCGATATATCCCGCGCGCTCGGTCACCGAAATTGCACCACGCGCATCCAATAAATTAAAGGTATGACCCGCTTTCAGAATTTGCTCATAAGCGGGTAAGGCCAACTGTTGCTCCATTAAATGTTTCGCCTGTTTTTCATGGCTGTTAAAGGCGGTCAATAAAAATTCCACATCACTATGTTCAAAGTTATAGGCCGACTGTTCCACCTCATTTTGATGATAGACATCCCCATAACTGATACCCGGCGTCCAGGTCAGGTCGTAAACATTTTCCACTCCCTGTAAATACATTGCCAGACGTTCCAGGCCATAGGTAATCTCACCGGTAATCGGTTTACAGTTAATACCACCCACCTGCTGAAAATAGGTAAACTGGGTCACTTCCATACCATTCAGCCAGACTTCCCAGCCCAACCCCCAGGCACCCAGGGTCGGATTCTCCCAGTCATCTTCCACAAAGCGAATATCGTTCTGCTTTAAATCGAAACCCAGGGCTTCCAAGGAACCCAGATATAAATCCAGAATATCTTCCGGTGCTGGCTTTAACACTACCTGGAACTGGTAATAGTGCTGCAGACGATTAGGGTTCTTGCCATAGCGGCCATCTTTGGGGCGGCGCGAGGGTTGAACATAGGCCGCCTTCCATGGCTCCGGCCCTAACGCGCGCAAAAAAGTTGCCGTATGTGACGTACCAGCCCCGACTTCCATGTCATAAGGCTGCAACACCGCACATCCTTGCTGATCCCAATAGGCTTGTAACTTTAAAATAATCTGCTGAAAGGTAAGCATGTATTAACCACAGTAAATTGCAAAACGAGCATTTTACTGTCTTTCAGCGATGAAAGGCAGGGGGAAAGCCGAAACAACCACTATTTCCCGTCTACGCCCCCCTCTTTTTTAAAGGGAATGCCCAATGGGCCGGTGATACTGCCATCTTCATTCAAGGTCAGCACCATGGTTTCATCATTAGCATAGATCTTGATCTTATTCCCTTCCAGCGCATAATCCTGCTCTACCTCCATCCCAATGGCGGAACGCAATACCTTGCCATTGGACTGAAAGGTATAACTGGTGACTCCCAGCGGGTCGGAATAGGTGCCATTCAATTCTGCACCACAGGCACTCAACAAAAATGCCAACATCACAATAATACGCTTCATCAACAATCTCCCAATACACACTGGCAGGCAGTGTATCACTCGTTATCCCCCTCGCACCGCTATTCAAACCCGGTAAAGCGTACTAATATAGTCAACAAACAACTATTTCTTACCGAGGAGCCCATGCATAAAACCGCCATCGCCGCCACTATCGGCGTAATTATCCTTGCGGCCGCCGCCGCATGGTATTTCAATCAGGCTGAGACCCTTGTTGAAACCGTTGCCGGGCCAGAGCCTGTCGTCATACAGGAAACCAGCAAACCAATTGTACAGCCACCCGAAGTTAAACAAGTCATCGCGCCCCCCCAGCCCGAGCCGGGAGAACCGCCATTACCCGAACTGGGATTGAGCGATGAGTTTATGCTGTCAACCCTAAGCGGACTGCTTAATCCGGAACTGAGTTCGCTAATCGTCTCAGATAATATCATCCGCCGCATAGTGACCACCGTAGATAATCTAACCAACCGGCAGTTACCCAAAAATATCGTCGCACTGCATCCGGCCGAGTCACAGTTTATGGTAATGGAACAATCCGGAAAACTATTCATTCATCCACAAAACTATCGGCGATATGATAAATATATTACGTTTATTCAATATATTAACCCAGAATCTCTAGCATATAGCTATGCAAAACTCTATCCATTATTTCAGCAGGCTTATGAAAATCTAGGCTATCCCAATCGCTACTTTAATGATCGTGTCTTGCAGGTCATAGACCATCTGCAAGCCACCCCGGAAATAGCCGATCCTATCCCGTTGGTACGCCCCAAGGTATTTTACCAGTTTGCCGATCCCAAACTGGAGCAATCCTCTATAGGACAGCGCATTATGCTGCGTATCGGGTCTACACACCGCCAGCAGGTTAAACAGCAATTAACCACCCTGAAACAGGCAATCCAACAGCATATGCGTGAACAACAGCAACAACCTTAATCGGCTGACTGGCGACGATTAATCTGCACCATGCAATCTAGCGCCGCCATTTTGTAACATTCGGCCAGTGTAGGATAATTAAAGACATTACTCAGAATATCCTGCACGGTGCCGTTCATATTCATGACCAACTGGCCGATATGCACCAGCTCACTGGCATGCTCACCGGCAATATGTACCCCCAGTAACTGCAGACTTTCAACATCGACAATCAACTTCAAAATACCATGTAAATCACCGATAATCTGCCCCCTGGCGGTATCCTTAAAATAGGCCTTACCCACCACATAATCACGTTCCAGCTGCTGCACACCGCGCTCGGTCAAACCGACATAAGACACCTCTGGAATGGTATAAATTGCCATCGGCAGATTCGAGGCAATCGGCTGTTTCTTGCTGCTGAACGCATGCAATACCGCCGCCCGGCCCTGCTCCATGCCGGTCGATGCCAACGCTGGTCGGCCGATCAAATCACCAATCGCATAAATATGGGATTTATTCGTCTGGAAGTTTTCATTTACCGAAATCCAGCCGGTATCTTGCGCTACCCCGGCATGCTCTAATTTAAGCGTGGCCGCATTCGGTTCACGCCCCATGGCATACAACAGCGTATCCGAAACCAGCTGACGTCCGCTGGCCAGACAAGTCACCACCCCAAAGTTTTCCTTACGAATCTCGGTCACTTTTTCATTCATATGAAACTGTACATTCATTCCCAGGAAACTTCGCTCCAGCACCTGTACCAGATCGGCACTTAAATAGGCCAATAAGCGCTCATGACTATCAACCACCGATACCTGCACCCCCAGAGCCGCAAAAATAGAGACAAACTCACAGGCAATCACACCACCGCCCACCACCAGCAAGCGACTAGGTAATTGTTGTAAATTTAACACCGAGGTGGAATCTAAAATAACGCGTTTATCAAATGGAATATCGGCGGGACGTCTAGGTCTGGAACCACTCGCTAGCACAATTACTTCGGCCGATAATTGTTTGGTTTTTCCCTGGCTGTCGGTAATCCCCAATGTATGCTCGTCGATAAATGAGGCTTCACCCGGTAATAAGGCCACACCGGACTGCAACAAACGCTGCAATACCACCGATTCCTGCTGGGCAATCACCATTTCCTTGTTTCTCACCGCATTTTCCAACAAGCCATGGCGATTGGTATCCGATGATGCCTCACGCATACCACGACTACCCGCACGAGACATCAGATAGGCCACCTCACGCATGGCTTTACTGGGAATGGTACCGGTCTGCAGCCCGACGCCACCAATTTTAGGTTTACGCTCAATAATCGCGGCGCGCTTACCCATATTCGCTGCCTGCCAGGCCGCATGCTGCCCCGCAGGACCGGAGCCAACAATCAATACATCATAGTCCATAGCCATTCCTCAGATAATTAACCTGAAAAATTGTACAGATAACAGCAGAGGGAGGATAGGGATAAAATAAAAAAGCCCTCAGAGAACTCTGAGGGCTTTTTATTGTAATGAGTCTGACGATGACCTACTTTCACATGGGCGAACCACACTATCATCGGCGCGAAGTCGTTTCACTGTCCTGTTCGGGATGGGAAGGAGTGGGACCAACTTGCTATGGTCGTCAGACGAACTGGTGGTAATAAGCAATGTGCTTATTACTGCGTTCGTTTGTTGAATGTTTACACATTCAACGGTAATCTGGAAGAAGTAGTTTATACGTTTTGTTGTATTTTTACAAGCACTTAGTAATTTTGCACGACTCGACCACTTAATGTTATAGGATCAAGCCTCACGGGCAATTAGTACTGGTTAGCTTAATGCATTACTGCACTTCCACACCCAGCCTATCAACGTCCTGGTCTCGAACGACCCTTTAGGGGAGTTAAACTCCCAGGGAAATCTAATCTTAAGGCGAGTTTCCCGCTTAGATGCTTTCAGCGGTTATCTCTTCCGAACTTAGCTACCCGGCAATGCTTCTGGCGAAACAACCGGTACACCAGAGGTTCGTCCACTCCGGTCCTCTCGTACTAGGAGCAGCCCCCTTCAAATTTCCAACGCCCACGGCAGATAGGGACCAAACTGTCTCACGACGTTTTAAACCCAGCTCACGTACCACTTTAAATGGCGAACAGCCATACCCTTGGGACCGGCTACAGCCCCAGGATGTGATGAGCCGACATCGAGGTGCCAAACTCCCCCGTCGATATGAACTCTTGGGAGGAATCAGCCTGTTATCCCCAGAGTACCTTTTATCCGTTGAGCGATGGCCCTTCCATACAGAACCACCGGATCACTATGACCTACTTTCGTACCTGCTCGACTTGTCAGTCTCGCAGTTAAGCATCCTTTTGCCATTGCACTATCAGTACGATGTCCGACCGTACCTAGGATACCTTCGTACTCCTCCGTTACAATTTGGGAGGAGACCGCCCCAGTCAAACTGCCTACCATGCACGGTCCCTAATCCAGATTATGGATCCAGGTTAGAACCCCAATAACACCAGGCTGGTATTTCAAGGTCGGCTCCACGTGAACTAGCGTCCACGCTTCAAAGCCTCCCAGCTATCCTACACAAGCATTATCAGAGTCCAATGCAAAGCTACAGTAAAGGTTCATGGGGTCTTTCCGTCTAGCCGCGGGTAGATTGCATCTTCACAACCATTTCAACTTCGCTGAGTCCCGGGTGGAGACAGTGTGGCCATCGTTACGCCATTCGTGCAGGTCGGAACTTACCCGACAAGGAATTTCGCTACCTTAGGACCGTTATAGTTACGGCCGCCGTTTACTGGGACTTCAATCAAGAGCTCTCACCCCATCATTTAATCTTCCAGCACCGGGCAGGCGTCACACTCTATACGTCCACTTTCGTGTTAGCAGAGTGCTGTGTTTTTATTAAACAGTCGCAGCCACCTTTTCACTGCAACCTCCTTCGGCTCCAAGAGCAAGTCTTTTCACCTAATAGAGGCGCACCTTCTCCCGAAGTTACGGTGCTAATTTGCCGAGTTCCTTCACCCGAGTTCTCTCAAGCGCCTTAGAATTCTCATCCTGCCCACCTGTGTCGGTTTGCGGTACGGTCCCAATATAACTGAAGCTTAGTGGCTTTTCTTGGAAGCTTGGTATCAACAACTTCTCGTCACATGGACAATCGTCATCACGCCTCAGCCTTAGTCTTCCGGATTTGCCTAAAAGACCAGCCTACACGCTTGAACCGGGACATCCAACACCCGGATTGCCTAACCTTCTCCGTCCCCACATCGCATTATATTGAGGTACAGGAATATTAACCTGTTTCCCATCGACTACGCATTTCTGCCTCGCCTTAGGGGCCGACTCACCCTGCGCCGATGAACGTTGCGCAGGAAACCTGGGGCTTTCGGCGAGGGAGCCTTTCACTCCCTTTATCGCTACTCATGTCAGCATTCGCACTTCTGATACCTCCAGCAACCTTCTCAAGTTACCTTCGCAGGCTTACAGAACGCTCTCCTACCATATGTCTAAGACATATCCGTGATTTCGGTGCACAGTTTGAGCCCCGTTACATCTTCCGCGCAGGACGACTCGATCAGTGAGCTATTACGCTTTCTTTAAAGGATGGCTGCTTCTAAGCCAACCTCCTGACTGTTTTAGCCTTCCCACTTCGTTTACCACTTAACTGTGTCTTGGGGACCTTAATCGACGGTCTGGGTTGTTTCCCTCTCGACAACGGACGTTAGCACCCGCTGTCTGTCTCCCATGCTCGCACTTCTCGGTATTCGGAGTTTGCAATGGTTTGGTAACCAGCAATAGGCCCCTAGCCATAACAGTGCTCTACCCCCGAGAGTGATACATGAGGCACTACCTAAATAGTTTTCGGAGAGAACCAGCTATTTCCAAGTTTGTTTAGCCT
Organism: uncultured beta proteobacterium; assembly: GCA_942490555.1. GTDB lineage: Bacteria > Pseudomonadota > Gammaproteobacteria > Burkholderiales > Gallionellaceae > Gallionella. Next base: position 64,251 of record CALNXP010000007.1, read on the forward strand.
TTCACCCCTATCCACAGCTCATCCCCTAATTTTTCAACATTAGTGGGTTCGGACCTCCAGTATGTGTTACCACACCTTCATCCTGGCCATGGATAGATCACTTGGTTTCGGGTCTACACCCAGCAACTAGACGCCCTATTAAGACTCGCTTTCGCTACGCCTCCCCTATGCGGTTAAGCTTGCTACTGAATGTAAGTCGCTGACCCATTATACAAAAGGTACGCAGTCACCGAACAAGTCGGCTCCCACTGTTTGTATGCATGCGGTTTCAGGTTCTATTTCACTCCCCTTCCGGGGTTCTTTTCGCCTTTCCCTCACGGTACTAGTTCACTATCGGTCGATTACGAGTATTTAGCCTTGGAGGATGGTCCCCCCATATTCAGACAAGGTTTCTCGTGCCCCGCCCTACTTGTTGTATCCCTAGTTCCACAATCATATTTTCGCATACGGGACTATCACCCACTATGGTCAAACTTTCCAGATTATTCTGCTAATATGACTGCTAAAAAATACAGGCTGCTCCGTGTTCGCTCGCCACTACTTACGGAATCTCGGTTGATTTATTTTCCTTCAGTTACTTAGATGTTTCAGTTCACTGAGTTCGCTTCCACTTCCCTATATATTCAGGAAGGGATGACCTAAAAGGCCGGGTTTCCCCATTCAGAAATCAACGGATCAAAGCTTCTTGTCAGCTCCCCGTCGCTTATCGCAGACTAGCACGTCTTTCATCGCCTGTAATCGCCAAGGCATCCACCACATGCACTTATTCACTTGACCCTATAACATTAAGCCCTCAGCCTTTTGAATTCTGAGGTGTCAAGGTCTATGCCGTACAAATTCTAAGTCGCTTGTAAAAAACCTATAAATCTTACAATTCATAAATTCTACAATCAAAAACTCTTTAGATTACGTTAAATTCATTAACCGTTCGCTTAATTAAAAACAAACAGCAACTCATTCAACCATGAATCAATTCTTACTTCTTCCAAATTTTTAAAGATCAACACCTAAAAGGTGAAACATAAATACTTAACAATCTACATCGCTAAACACTTAAGTTTCAACTCTCAAGCACTTCTCAAGAATGAATAATATTCTCAGGACCAAGTACCAAGTGAATGGTGGAGGTTAACGGGATCGAACCGTTGACCCCCTGCTTGCAAAGCAGGTGCTCTCCCAGCTGAGCTAAACCCCCCGTTCGCTTCTATCAACAGACCACCAAAAGCGCATACCAACTACCATGCACTCCTAACTACCTACTGAATTTCTGGTGGGTCTAGATGGACTCGAACCATCGACCCCCGCGTTATCAACACGGTGCTCTAACCAGCTGAGCTACAGACCCAGTCCTGTGCGTTAGATATAAACTATCTAACTAAATAACCGATGAGTGTAGGCACTCGACTCCCAACGTCTCTAGAAAGGAGGTGATCCAGCCGCACCTTCCGATACGGCTACCTTGTTACGACTTCACCCCAGTCATGAAACCCACCGTGGTACGGCTCCCCCCGACGGTTAGACTAACTACTTCTGGCAGATTCCACTCCCATGGTGTGACGGGCGGTGTGTACAAGACCCGGGAACGTATTCACCGCGACATTCTGATCCGCGATTACTAGCGATTCCGACTTCATGTACTCGAGTTGCAGAGTACAATCCGGACTACGACGCGCTTTCTGAGATTAGCTCCACCTTGCGGCTTGGCAACCCTCTGTACGCGCCATTGTATTACGTGTGAAGCCCTACCCATAAGGGCCATGAGGACTTGACGTCATCCCCACCTTCCTCCGGTTTATCACCGGCAGTCTCATTAAAGTGCCCAACTAAATGATGGCAATTAATGACAAGGGTTGCGCTCGTTGCGGGACTTAACCCAACATCTCACGACACGAGCTGACGACAGCCATGCAGCACCTGTGTTCGAGTTCCCGAAGGCACCAATCCATCTCTGGAAAGTTCTCGACATGTCAAGGGTAGGTAAGGTTTTTCGCGTTGCATCGAATTAATCCACATAATCCACCGCTTGTGCGGGTCCCCGTCAATTCCTTTGAGTTTTAATCTTGCGACCGTACTCCCCAGGCGGTCAACTTCTCGCGTTAGCTACGTTACTAAAGAAGTCTAATACCTCCAACAACTAGTTGACATCGTTTAGGGCGTGGACTACCAGGGTATCTAATCCTGTTCGCTCCCCACGCTTTCGTACATGAGCGTCAGTATTAACCCAGGGGGCTGCCTTCGCCATCGGTATTCCTCCACATATCTACGCATTTCACTGCTACACGTGGAATTCTACCCCCCTCTGCTATACTCTAGTCTGACAGTCACAAATGCAGTTCCCAAGTTGAGCTCGGGGATTTCACATCTGTCTTATCAAACCGCCTGCGCACGCTTTACGCCCAGTAATTCCGATTAACGCTCGCACCCTACGTATTACCGCGGCTGCTGGCACGTAGTTAGCCGGTGCTTCTTCTGATGATACCGTCAGCACTCAACGCTATTAACGTTAAGCTTTTCTTCTCACCTGAAAGAGCTTTACAACCCGAAGGCCTTCTTCACTCACGCGGCATGGCTGGATCAGGGTTGCCCCCATTGTCCAAAATTCCCCACTGCTGCCTCCCGTAGGAGTCTGGGCCGTGTCTCAGTCCCAGTGTGGCTGATCATCCTCTCAGACCAGCTACGGATCGTCGCCTAGGTGAGCCTTTACCTCACCTACTAGCTAATCCGATGTCGGCCACTCCGATAGCGGCAGGTCCTAAGATCCCCACCTTTCCCCCTAAGGGCATATGCGGTATTAGCATAACTTTCGCTATGTTATCCCCCACTACCGGGCATGTTCCGACACATTACTCACCCGTCCGCCACTCGTCAGCCAGAGCAAGCTCTGCTGTTACCGTTCGACTTGCATGTGTAAAGCATGCCGCCAGCGTTCAATCTGAGCCAGGATCAAACTCTTATGTTTAATCTCTGTCTTAAGTCTTTCGACTCGGTCCTTACTCAAAGCAAATCACTTGCATGTTTGATTTGTGTAAGTATACTGCTATTTTATTTTTTGAGAATTAAATGACCTAAATCATCTAATTGCCAGCAAGCCGAATACCTACACTCATCGGTTATTCATTCAATCTTTTAAAGAGCTGCGCAACCTTGGGTTGCGGTAACGAGGAGCGCATTTTACAGACTTAAAAGCCTTTGTCAACACCTTTTTTCTTCCTCTTTCCTCTTCAACTCAGCACCCTAACTTCTTAGTAACGCCTCGCTTCAGAGAGGGCGCATTATAAATATCTACAATCTCTTGTCAACATCTTTTTTGCGACCTTCTCTTCATCGCCAACTTCGCTGTACAATCTAGCGCCGTTGCCGGTGAAGAGGGGCGCATTATATATCCCACGCTTCAGGTGTCAACACTATTTTTCAATATTTTTAAAAACACATGCAAAATCATATCACCCTAGGTATCGAATCCTCCTGCGACGAAACAGGCATCGCGCTCTATCACTCCGAACAAGGACTGCTTAGCCATGCCATTCACTCTCAAATTGCACTACATAATGAATATGGCGGTGTCGTCCCCGAGCTGGCCTCACGCGATCATGCTCACCGGGTCATCCCACTGGTTCGCCAGGTATGCAGCCAAGCCAATATAGCGCTGCAACAAATTAACGGCATTGCCTATACCCAAGGCCCCGGATTGAGCGGGGCATTATTAGTAGGCGCCAGCGTGGCCAACGCGCTGGCCTTTTCATTAGCGATTCCAACGATTGCGATACATCATATGGAAGGCCACTTACTCTCTCCGTTATTATCGGAAGCAAAACCTCAATTCCCATTTATCGCACTACTGGTCTCCGGCGGCCATACCCAATTAATGCAAGTGAACGATATCGGTGATTACCTGTTATTAGGTGAATCTCTGGATGACGCTGCCGGAGAGGCCTTTGATAAAACTGCAAAATTATTAGGCTTGAATTACCCCGGCGGCCCCGAACTGGCCAGGCTGGCAAAAAACGGACGCCCGAATATCTTTAAACTCCCCCGCCCAATGCTCAAGAATAACAACCTGGACTTTAGTTTTAGCGGACTTAAAACCGCAGTACTCACATTATCGCAACAACATGAGATGACCGAACAAGCAAAGGCAGATTTAGCCTACGCCACCCAGGAGGCCATCGTTGATGTGTTATGTAAGAAATCCATAAGAGCCTTAAAACAGACCGGATTAAACCAACTGGTGGTTGCCGGCGGGGTTGGCGCCAACCTGCTGCTACGCCAACAACTCACACAAACCATCAGCCACCAAGGCGGGAAAGTTTTTTATCCCGAATTAGCCTACTGCACCGACAATGGCGCAATGATTGCGTATGCGGGATCGCTGCGCTTTGCTCGCCAGCAAGGTCAACACAACTATCAATTCAGTGTACGCCCCCGCTGGCCCTTAGCGGAACTACAGACCTAACTGGCGCTTTTTTTGCCAATTTTCGTTTCTTTGCCCGCCAGCAGATTTTGAATATTGGACTTATGGCGCCAGATCAGCAACAGACTCATGAGTGCAGACATCACTATCCATGACGGCGGCAATGTCAGCAACCAGGCAAACAACGGCACGCTGGCCGCCGCCGTTAATGCCGCCAGCGATGACAGCCTAAACACCAGCGCCATCAACAACCAGGTCACCAGCGCCGCCAGCCCCAGCCAGGGATTCAGCGCCAGCAACACCCCCAGAGCCGTTGCCACCCCCTTACCACCTTTAAAACGCATAAACACAGGAAACAGATGCCCGATAAAAGCCGCCAGAGCAACCGCGGCAATTAACAGCTCATTATCTGGCAGCCAGGTCATTGCCAGAAAAACGGCCAACCAGCCCTTGGCTGCATCACCAAACAAGGTGAGTGCCGCCGCTTTTTTCTTGCCGGTTCGCAACACATTGGTCGCCCCCGGATTACCCGAACCGTAGCTGCGTGGATCCGGCAGCCCAAAAATCTTACTACTGACCAGGGCAAAAGAGATAGACCCTAACAAATAAGCACCAATAACCGACAAAGCGAATATCATAAGCAACCTTACACTCGCGAAATAACTCGCGTTAACTATCTAAACATCGGATAATATAAAAATAATCCGGGCTGCTCAATCAAACAATGCTTGAAGCCCCCTATTTCAAACTGGATAATACCCCCTCAAGGGTCTTCAACCCCATCTCTCAACCCGCGCAACTTAGAACGGAACCATTATGTTGCTGATGATAGACAATTACGATTCTTTTACTTACAACCTGGTGCAGTATTTTGCCGAACTGGGCGCCAATGTACAGGTATATCGCAATGATGAAATCTCTATAGAACAAATTGCACAACTGGCCCCCGATCAACTGGTCATTTCACCCGGCCCCTGCACCCCCAATGAAGCTGGTGTTTCGGTAGCGGCAATCAAACATTTTGCCGACAAACTCCCCATCCTTGGTGTTTGCCTGGGACATCAAAGCATAGGCCAGGCTTTTGGCGGCAATATCATTCATGCAAAAACACTGATGCATGGCAAAACCTCCGAGGTACAACACAAAGACAACAGCGTCTTCAGCGGCCTGCCCAACCCGTTTACCGCCACACGCTATCACTCGCTGGTGATTGAGCATGACACGCTACCGGACTGCCTGGAAATAACCGCCTGGACCGAGGATGGTGAAATCATGGGGGTACGCCATAAAGAACTCGCGATACACGGCGTGCAATTTCACCCCGAATCCATACTGACCGAGCACGGTCACGAGATGCTGAAGAATTTTCTGGATGGCAAACAATAATGAGCTTTAAACACACCCTGAATCAGCTGCTGCAACAGCAGGATCTGTCTTTTGACGAAATGAACACCTTGATGCATCAGGTCATGGCTGGCGAACTGACGCCGGCTCAAATCGCTGCCGTATTGGTCGCTTTACGCATGAAAGGTGAAAGCGTCAATGAAATAGCCGCAGCAGCCACGGTAATGCGCCAGCTTTCCAGCAAAGTCACACTGCAACAGACGGATTATCTGATTGACACCTGCGGCACCGGCGGTGATGGCATACAGACCTTTAACATATCTACCGCCAGTGCGCTGGTCGCCGCCGCCGCTGGCGCCCGGGTGGCCAAACATGGTGGCCGCTCGGTTTCCAGCACCTGCGGCAGTGCCGACGTACTGGAAAAACTTGGCGTCAATGTCAGCCTGAATGCCGACCAGGTCGCCGCTTGCGTCAACCAGACAGGCATTGGCTTTATGTTTGCCCCCAACCATCACAGCGCGATGAAGCATGCGGCACCGGTTCGCCGTGAACTCGGCGTGCGCACCCTGTTCAACCTGCTGGGCCCCTTAACCAATCCTGCGGGTGCCAACCGCCAGGTGCTGGGAGTATTTGATCAAAGCCTGACCGGAAAAATCGCCCAGGTACTGAAACAACTGGGCAGCGAACATGTGATGGTCGTTCACGGTGCCGATGGTATGGACGAAATCTCGATTTCAACGGAAACGTATATTGCCGAACTGAAAGCCGGTGAAATCCATGAATATCGCATCTCACCACAAACTTTTGGATTCCCCCCTTCGCCACTGGAAACGCTTAAGGTATCCAACGTCGAACAGGCTCAGGCCATGTTACTGGATGTACTGAATGGCCATCAAGGACCGCCACAGCACATTGTGCTATTAAATGCCGGGGCCGCCATCTACACCGCCGGACTGAGCAACAGCCTGGAAGATGGCATTTCCCGTGCGCACAAAGTAATCATGGACGGCAGCGCTCGCCGCAAACTTGAACAGTTAGTCCAGGTCAGCAATCAAGCAACATAAAAAAATGCGCCGTATGGCGCATTTTTTATGCCTGTGCCACCTGCGGCGCATTCGCCTCTACCCATTTCACCTGCAATGAATATAAACGCCGACTATCGGCATGCATCACGGTAAAGATCAGCTCATCAATTTCAATCTGCTCACCCCGCTTGGGCAGACATTCCGCGGCCTGTAACACCAGCCCACCAACGGTATCGCACTCTTCCGTACTGAATGATACCCCCAGGGCCAGATTCAGGTCTTCTATAGGCGTAGAGGCCTTAATCCGATATTGACCATTACCATCGGGAATAATATTGCTTTCCTCATCATCAAAATCGTATTCATCTTCGATTTCGCCGACAATCTGCTCCAGTACATCCTCAATCGTCACCATGCCGGAAACTCCGCCATACTCATCCACCACCACGGCGATATGATTACGATTACTGCGAAACTCGCGCAACAGCACATTTAAGCGCTTGGATTCCGGCACAAACACTACCGGCCGCAGCATATCGCGCACATCCAGTTCCTCACCGGTGTAATAACGCAACATATCCTTGGCCAGCAAAATACCGATAATATTATCTTTATCCCCATCAATCACCGGAAAGCGGGAATGGGCCGTTTCAATAATAAAACCAATAAACTGCTCCGGCGGCAAGGTGATATCAATCACATCCATCTGCGCCCGCGGCACCATGATCTCACGAACCTGACGGTCGGCAACCTGAATCGCCCCCTCCATCATCGATAAGGAATAAGCATCAAGCAAGTTGCGCTCATAAGCCGAATGCAACAGCTCGACTAACTGCTCACGGTCTTCCGGCTCTCGCAGCAGCATATTGGAAATGCGTTCTAACAGACTGGGTTTACTTTCAGGTTCATCCATGCGTATTTGTTGATAGTTGATAAGGATCGGAGAAATTTAATTCTAACATCAGCCGGCTTTCCAGCGCTTCCATCTGCTCGGCCTGCTCATCGGTCTGATGATCATAGCCTTGCAGATGCAAGGCGGCATGCAGCGCCATATGCGCATAATGTGCCAGCAAGCTTTTGTGCTGTTGCTGCGCCTCACGCTCAATAACTGGCGCACAAATCACCACATCTCCCGCCAAGCACGACGGCCCATCATCCAGCAAGGGCAGATCGTCATAGACAAAAGTCAGTACATTCGTTGCGTAATCCTTGCCACGAAAATCATGATTTAACTGCCGCCCTTCCTCCAAGTCGACGATACGCAAAGTAAGCTGCAGATCCTGCTGCAATGCGACCTGAAACCAGCGACACCATAATGCACGCTCGGGAAGATTATCGACATCCGCCGCCAACTGCAGCTCCAGTGATAATTGATAATCAGTTGTCATAACGTTCATATGCGCTAACGATTTTCTGAACCAGGGGATGACGTACCACATCTTCGGCCAGGAATTCACAAAATGCAATACCACGCACCTCCTGCAATACCTTGCGGGCCTCAATCAGACCACTCTTTTGCCCTTTGGCCAGATCAATCTGTGTCACATCACCGGTAATTACCGCTTTACTACCAAAGCCAATACGAGTCAGAAACATTTTCATCTGTTCCGGCGTGGTATTTTGCGCCTCATCCAGAATAATAAACGAATGATTCAAGGTACGACCACGCATATACGCCAGCGGCGCAATTTCAATCATATTGCGCTCAAATGCCCGGGTCACTTTTTCCGCCCCCATCAGATCATACAGCCCGTCGTATAACGGTCTAAGATAGGGATCAACCTTCTGAGTCAGATCGCCCGGCAAAAAACCCAGTTTTTCTCCGGCTTCCACCGCCGGCCTGACCAGCACCAGACGCCTGACCGCATCACGCTGCAAGGCATCCACCGCACAGGCTGCCGCCAGATAGGTTTTACCGGTACCCGCAGGGCCAACACCAAAGGTAATATCATGCTCGGCAATTGCCTGCAAATAACGGCTCTGACGTGGCGTTCTACCACGAATTTCCGCCTTGCGGGTTTTCAATACCGGCACCTCCGCATCCGACAGTTGATCAATATCCGAGCATTTTTGCACCTCGATCAGCGCCAACTGCAAGCGTTCAAGCGTCACCTCATGTTGGGGCTTGTGATAAAAATCGCTCAATACCTTACGCGCCAAGGCCGCCTGCTCGCCACGCACGGTAAAATGCTCACCGCGCCTGCCGATCTCCACCTCCAGCGCCATCTCGATCTGGCGCAGATGCTCATCAAGCACGCCGCATAAATTGGCCAGTCGCAGATTATCTACCGGCTCAAGCGCAAATTGAATAGCTTGACGCGCAGGATTTTGCTGTTGCTTTCTCAACGCAGCAACTCACCACGTAAACTGTGGCGGAACACATCTACCACCTTCACCTCAACAAAGCGCCCAATTAACGAGGCATCTCCCGGAAAATTCACAATACGATTATTTTCGGTACGTCCCGCCAGTTCTGCGGCATCTTTTCTGGACACACCCTCAATCAGCACACGCTGCGTGGTATGTAACATATCCTGTGAAATCTGCCCTTCGAAGTCGGCAATTCTGGCCTGCAAGCGATATAAGCGCCTGGACTTCACCTCCTGAGGTGTCTCATCGGCTAGCTCCGAGGCCGGCGTACCCGGGCGCGGACTATAAATAAAGCTATAACTGGTATCAAAGCCCACATCCTCAATCAACTTCATGGTGGCATCAAAATCCGCATCGGTTTCACCCGGAAAGCCAACAATAAAGTCGGAAGAAATACTGATATCCGGGCGTGCCGCGCGTAACTTGCGAATAATCGACTTATATTCCAGAGCGGTATGGCCACGCTTCATCGCGGTCAGAATACGATCCGAACCAGACTGCACCGGCAGATGCAGATGACCAACCAGCTTAGGATTGCTGGCATACACATCGATCAGGCGCTGGGTCATCTCCTTGGGATGCGACGTGGTATAGCGAATACGCTGAATTTCATCAATTTCCGATAACTGCTGAATCAGATACGCCAGATCGACCAGATCACCATCCTCGGTTTCACCACGATAGGCATTAACATTCTGCCCCAGCAGGGTAATTTCTTTCACCCCCTGCTCGACCAACTGCCCTACCTCACGCTCGACATCTTCCAATGGCCGGGACACCTCCTCACCACGCGTATAAGGCACCACACAGAATGTACAGTATTTGCTGCAACCTTCCATAATGGACACAAAGGCTGAGCCGGCGGTGGTTTGCGGCTTGGGCAGATGATCAAATTTTTCAATTTCCGGAAAACTGATATCTACCTGCGCACGTCCACTGTCACGACTGGACTTCAGCAGATGCGGCAGCCGGTGCAAGGTCTGCGGTCCGAATACCACATCGACAAAGGGTGAACGCTTAACAATCGCCTCCCCTTCCTGACTGGCAACACAACCACCGACACCGATCTGCAATCCGGGTTTTTTCAGTTTTAACGGGCGCATACGTCCCAGTTCCGAATACACCTTATCTTCGGCCTTTTCGCGAATCGAACAGGTATTCAACAAAATCACATCTGCATCTTCCGGATTGTCCGTAGGCGTCATCCCATCACAGGCACGCAACACATCCGACATTTTGTCTGAATCGTATTCATTCATCTGGCAACCATAAGTCTTGATATAGACTTTCTTGCCGTGTTGATCTTTAGTTTTATTGGTCACACTAACTCTTAAATTATGGATTGTTCAGCAAGGTGTCATCATGCCAGAAAACGGGATAAAGCCCCCCGCATACTGCAACAAAAAGTTGACAAATATCAGACACCCGAAAAATATCTGCCAGATATTACCTAAAACCCCTTACCTACGCAAAAAATTATGCTAGGATACCGACTTGCTTTTCAGTTGTTTAGGTAAATCTGGTTACATTATTGGGGGACAATATATGGATATTATTGCAACAATCTGTGCAGTTGGCACATTCATCGCCGCCGCTGTTTTTTCTATCTGGACGGTAAAGCAACTGTTTACCAGCTACTAAGAAAAAATGCTCAAGCGCAAAGCCTCAACCATGTTGAGGCTTTTTTATTGCCGTCAAATATCACATTGTCCCGCAATTTGCGGCGTACTACAGACCACATCGGCATTTTGCGCCCTATGCCTTAACACATGATCGATCAGCGTTAAGGCCAGCATCGCCTCGGCAATCGGGGTGGCCCGAATACCCACACACGGGTCATGGCGTCCATGGGTTTCCACCATCACCGGCTCACCGTGAATATTAATCGAGCGACGCGGCAGACGGATACTAGACGTGGGTTTAATCGCCAGGCTGGCCACGATATCCTGACCGGTTGAAATTCCGCCCAACACCCCACCGGCATGATTCGACAAAAAACCCTCCGGTGTCAGCTCATCACCATGCTCACTGCCTCGCTGAGTCACACAGCCAAAACCGGCACCGACCTCCACCCCTTTGACCGCATTGATACACATCAAGGCATAGGCAATATCCGCATCCAGCCGATCAAAAATCGGCTCACCCAGCCCGACCGGCACATGCTGCGCAACAACCTGCAGCCTGGCTCCAATCGAGTCCCCCGATTTGCGCAAGCTGTCCATATAACTTTCCAACTCCGGCACAATATCCGCATTTGCGGCAAAAAATGGATTCTGCGCCACCTCATCCCAGCTTACAAACGGGATTGAAAGCTCGCCCAACTGAGACAGACAGCCTTTTATCTGTACCCCATAACGCTGCGCCAGCCATTTTTTTGCAATCGCTCCGGCCGCGACTCTGGCCGCGGTTTCACGCGCCGAAGAACGACCACCGCCCCGATAATCACGCACACCGTATTTTTGCCAGTAGGCATAATCCGCATGACCGGGACGGAAAGTCTCAGCAATCTTGCTGTAATCCTTACTGCGCTGATCTTCATTACGAATCAACAATGCAATCGGCGTACCGGTAGTCTTACCCTCAAATATGCCAGATAATATCTCCACCGTATCCGATTCCCGGCGCTGAGTCACATGACGCGAGGTTCCCGGTTTGCGTCTATCCAGGTCAAGCTGAATATCTGCCTCGGACAGCTCCATCCCCGGCGGGCAGCCATCTACAATACAACCAATTGCCTTACCATGCGACTCACCAAATGAAGTGACCCGAAACAACGTCCCAAAACTATTGCCAGACATAACCCATCCACTCTCAAACCGAAAACACCGAGTTTATCATAACCCTATATCCCAGCCGCACACGCTATCTGCTACACTTCCAGTTTTAAGCACAGTCAACCAATGAAAGCTATTGTCATGGCCGCAGCGGGCGGCCCCGAAGTTCTCAAACTTCAAGAAATGCCGTCTCCCAGCCTGCCCAGCCCACAACACATTCTGGTTAAGCTGGCCGCGGCCGGGGTTAACCCGGTAGACACCAAAATTCGTCAGAAACCAGTCTATTTTCCGAAAAAGTTCCCCTTGATACTGGGATGCGATGGGGCTGGCACCGTGGTAAAAACAGGCGATGAGGTCAGCCGTTTCAAGGTAGGTGATACGGTATATTTCTGTAATGGTGGTCTGGGAGATGAGCCGGGCTGCTATGCCGAATACACCACGCTGCATCAGGATTATGCCGCCGCGCCTCCCAGCAACATCGATCTGCAGGAAAGTGCCGCCCTGCCCCTGGTATTGCTCACCGTCTGGGAAGCACTGATCGATAAAGCCCAGTTAAATAAAGATCAAACCATACTGATTCACGGCGCCGCTGGCGGTGTAGGACATATCGCGGTACAACTGGCCAAACATCTGGGCGCCAAAGTCGCGGTCACGGTTAACACCGACCGCCAGGCAGCACTGGCACAAGGTCTGGAAGCCGACAAAATCATTCGTTACAAACGCGAAGACTTTGTGCAACAAACACTGGAATGGACCCACGGCAAGGGGGTGGACGTAGTATTCGACACCGCCGGCGGCGATACGTTTTTACGCTCCATGCAGGCCACTCGTATCGGTGGCTGCCTAGTCAGCGTATTGGCTACCGCCATCAATATTGACGCGGTGCAACTGGCACGTCAACGCAACTTATCACTGTGCTTTGAACTGATGCTCACCCCTCAGCTGCTGAAAGCACATTATTTACGCGTTAAACAGCGAGAAATACTGGAATGGTCCGCCAGCCTGATAGAGTCCGGCGAACTGAGTGTACTGGTATCCCACCAGCTGCCACTGGACTATGCCGCTCAGGCCCATCAGTTACTGGCAGAAGGCAGCATGCTGGGAAAAATCATACTCACCATGGATATCTGATTTCCTGCGGTGACCCCCTTGCGTCACCGCAACCCAGATTACCGTCCATAGAACTATTTTGCCCGCTGACAATCCATGCTATTTCTGAGCCAATAAACGCTCGCTATTATATTCACCAGTTAACTTACCCCCAAGGAAAACGATTATGTCTGCTTATACAGTCACTCCCCCTGCCCTGTTGCGGCGCCCTGCCATGTTATGCGCAGCCCTGTTATTGACCTTGCCAGCATTAACCATGGCAGCAGCAGACTTCAACGGTGAACTGAAACAACACGGTGCCAATGGTGAATCACTGGCAAGCGTCACCGTATCTGCCGAGGGCAGCGAATCCACCACCAGCGATCAAGATGGCCAATTCAGCCTGCACTTTGCAGAAAAAAACCCGGGCGACCGCATTGAACTGAAAATTTTCCACCCCAGCTGGAGTGTGATTAACAACCTGGAACTGCAGGCCACACTCAACCAAAGCGCAACGCCCCAGACCTACGTAATGGTGCCAGAAGAGCAATTAATCAGCGCTCGCAAGAACTATTACCAGGAAAAATTTCATAAAATTGTCGAACAACGTTATCAGGCCTATGCCGCAGATAAAAAACAAAACGCGGAGCTCACCGAAGAACAACAGCAACGCCTGGAAGCCGAACATCAGGAATCGCTGGCACAGGCAAGCCATCTGGCCAGCATGCTGGCCGAACTTGGCCCCAACGAAGGCCTGCCCGAATTCCAACAGGCAGTAAAACTTTATCTGACGGGGGATTTGCAAGCGGCCACAGACACACTGATAGAAGAAGATCTGATGGCCATGGTGCTTCAGGAAAGCGATATCGAAGCCGAAAGCCGACAGCAACGCCTGGAAATCAGCCAGGCACTGCGCCTGCGCGGCAATTTCCTGGCCCAGGCGTTTGACTTTACCGGAGCCATCGTTGCCTATAAAAAAGCCGACCTGATCAGCGCCAATAATTTCCGCACCTGGTTCAGCAATGCCAGCTTTTACCAGGACAACGGCCGCCTGGATCTGGCCGAACGTTATTATTTCAAAGCCCTTGCCCTAGCCCAACGCTATCAGCAGCAACACCCGGACAGCATGCGCCCGGACATTGGTGACACGCTGAATAATATCGGCATGCTCTACCATATGCAGGCCAAATTTGAACTGGCCGCCGACTTTTATCAACAGGCGCTGCAGACCTGGCAACATATGGCAGCCAAACATCCCGAGCACTTTGAGCCGGATGTCGGCATTACCTATAACAATCTGGGCGCACTGAATTTTGATCGCCAGAAGTTTGAGCAGGCCCGCAAAGCGTACCAGGCGGCATTACAAATATTTGAAAAACACGCCGTCGAAAATCCTGATATCTACAACGCTTATGTAGTACAGGTAAAACAAAATATTGCCGAGCTGCCTTGATACAACATATGGAATTTGGCCGGCAAATATCTGCCGTCTGTGGCACATCGAGCATTCGCCAGCAGCCGCTACAAACACTTTGGGGCGGCTACGGCGAAATTGTTCGGCTGCAACTGACAAAAGGCCTCTATCCCAGTCTGATTCTGAAACACATTCAGCTTCCCTGTATTCGAGGCAAGAATGCACAACAGCGCTCGCATAAACGCAAGGTCCGCTCCTATCAGGTGGAGGCGCACTGGTATAAAGCCTATGCACATCTTTGCGATCAACACTGTCGTATTGCCGCATGTTACTGGCTGGATGACAACCCACAACAACCCTGTTTATTGCTGGAAGATCTGGACAATGCCGGTTTCACTCTGCGCAAAAGCCAGCTTAACCAAGCAGACATCCGAGGCTGCCTGCAATGGCTGGCCTATTTTCATGCCCGTTTTTTAACACAGCCGGTCAATGGCCTGTGGAAAACCGGCTGCTACTGGCATCTGGCCACACGCCCGGATGAATTCCGTCAGTTAACCCACCCCAAACTCAGGCAACTGGCCCGTCCGATTGATATCGCCCTACAAAATGCACGCTACCAGACCCTGGTACATGGCGATGCCAAGCCCGACAATTTTTGTTTTTCGGCGCAACAATCCAAGGTCGCCGCGGTGGATTTTCAATATGTAGGCAACGGTTGCGGTATCAAAGATGTGGTCTATCTGCTAGACAGCAGCCTGCACCCGGAGCAGCTAGCCTGCTGGGCAGAAGAATTGCTGCATTATTATTTTGAGCAACTGCAACTGGCGATCAAGCATTATCAGATTGATTGCGATGTTGAGGCATTGCAACAGGAATGGCGCCAACTGTATCCACTGGCCTGGGCCGACTTCTATCGTTTTTTGCTGGGCTGGGCACCGGGCAGCCGGATACCCGGCTACGTAAATCATATCATTCAACAATTAGCCGTCTGACATGGATTTAATCCCGCAAAAACACGCCCTGCGCCGGCGCATACTCGAGCAGCGCAATCAACTGCCCGCCGATATGCACCAACAACTCAGTCAGCAAATCAGCCAACGGCTGACACAACTCTCAACTTACCGCCAATCGCAGTGCATTTTGGGTTATATGAACTTTGGCAGCGAGCTGATCAGTCGTTTATGGATAGCGCGCGTGCTTGCAGACCGCAAACGACTGATTCTGCCCCGGGTCAACACGCAAACCAAGCAGCTGGATTTATATGAAATTCAAGACCTTGAATCCCAACTCGAGACCGGCGCCTGGGGCATACCCGAACCAAAAATTACAGATTGTCGTCAGCTAAACGCATTAAATGAGGTAGAATTCGTGCTTTTGCCGGGAGTGGCATTTTCCCGCAATGGTGCTCGACTGGGCTACGGCGGAGGCTTTTACGACAAATTATTAGCCCGCCTGAACAAGCGCCCCTGGCTGGCTGCGGCCGCCTATTCCATGCAACTGGTGCCTCACATCCCGGAAGAGTCGACGGATATACGCGTCGACCAGATTGTTACCGAACAGCAGGTTATTGACTGTCAGCAGCAATAACCAAGTATTAATTTTGTTAAGAGAGAAACTATGTCATCTTTACCTGATTATGATCCACAGGAAACGCTGGAATGGATTGAAGCACTGGAGTCAGTGCTGGAAGTCGAAGGTCCCGATCGTGCGCGTTACCTGCTGGAACGGCTGATTGATCGTGCGCATGGTGGCGGAGCCGAAATCGCCTTCAGCGCTACCACGCCGTATATCAACAGTATTCCACTGGATAAAGAAGAACGCTCTAATGGCAACTTTGAGATGGAACACCGTATCCGCGCGCTGACGCGCTGGAACGCTATGGCCATCATTCTGAATGCCAACCGTGAATCCTCCGAACTGGGCGGCCATATCGCCAGCTTTGCCTCGGCGGCTACGCTGTACGATGTTGGCTACAATCATTTCTTCCAGGGAAGAAAAGAAGGCCGCGACAGCGATCTGGTCTTTTTCCAGGGACATTCTGCACCCGGCATGTATGCCCGTGCCTATCTGGAAGGCCGCATTCCCGAAGAGCAAATGTTTAAATTTCGCCAGGAAGCCGCAGGCGGTGGCCTGTCATCCTATCCACACCCCTGGTTAATGCCGGACTTCTGGCAGTTCTCTACCGTTTCCATGGGTCTGGGACCGTTGATGGCCATTTACCAGGCGCGCTTTATGCGCTATCTGGAACTGCGCGGTATTCGCGAAACCTCCGGCCGCAAGGTCTGGGCCTTCCTGGGTGATGGTGAAACCGACGAACCAGAATCACTGGGCGCGATCACCATGGCTGGCCGCGAGAAACTGGACAACCTGATTTTTGTGGTGAATTGCAATCTGCAACGCCTGGATGGACCGGTGCGTGGTAACGGTAAGATTATTCAGGAACTGGAAGGCCTGTTCCGTGGTGCCGGCTGGAATGTGATTAAAATTGTCTGGGGTGGTCATTGGGACAGACTGCTGGCGAAAGATCATAACGGCCTGTTACAAAAACGCATGATGGAAGTGGTTGACGGTGAATATCAGACCTATAAATCCAAAGACGGCGCCTATGTACGCGAACACTTCTTTGGCAAATATCCGGAGCTGCTGGAAATGGTTGCCGATATGTCCGACCAGGAAATCTGGCGCCTTAACCGTGGCGGCCACGATCCACACAAGGTGTATGCCGCCTATGCCGAAGCCGTCAAAACAAACGGTCAACCCACCGTCATTCTGGCCAAAACCGTTAAAGGCTATGGCATGGGTGCTTCAGGTGAAGCCCAAAACCCTACCCACCAGCAGAAAAAAATGGATATAGAGTCACTGATGAAATTCCGTGACCGTTTCCGCCTGCCATTAAGCGACGAACAGGTAAACAACCTGAGTTTCTATCGTCCGGCCGATGACAGCCTGGAAATGAAATATCTGCAGTCGCGTCGTGAAGAAATGGGCACTATCCCTGCCCGGGTACCCAATGAGGAAGCCTTAGCTATTCCTGCGCTGGACAGCTTCAGCGCCTTATTGAAAGGCACCGGCGAGCGTGAAATTTCGACGACCATGGCGTTTGTACGCATTCTGACCGCACTGATTAAAAATAAAGAAATCGGCAAAAAGATTGTGCCTATTGTGCCGGATGAGTCGCGCACCTTTGGGATGGAAGGTCTGTTCCGTCAGATTGGTATTTTCTCACAGGTGGGCCAGCTGTATAGCCCTCAGGATGCCGACCAGTTAATGTTCTACAAAGAAGACAAATCCGGTCAGATTCTACAGGAAGGGATTAACGAAGCCGGTGCCATGTCCTCATGGATTGCCGCGGCCACCTCTTATGCCAATCATGGTATCGCCACCATTCCGTTCTATATTTACTACTCCATGTTCGGTTTCCAGCGTGTCGGTGATCTGGCCTGGGCGGCTGGCGATATGCTGGCGCGCGGTTTCCTGATCGGCGGCACCGCCGGTCGTACCACCTTGAACGGCGAGGGACTGCAGCATCAGGATGGTCACAGCCACCTGCAAGCCGCCACCATCCCTAGCTGCGTTTCTTACGACCCCAGCTTTGCCTATGAGCTGGCGGTGATTGTTCAGGATGGTCTGCGTCGTATGTATGTAGAACAGGAAAATGTGTTCTATTACATTACCGTGATGAATGAAAACTATGCCCATCCGGAAATGCCGGAAGGTGCCGAGCAGGACATCATCAAAGGGATGTATCAGTTCAGCAAAGGTTCCGACAAAGAACCCAAGGTGCAATTACTCGGCAGCGGCACTATCTTGCGTGAAGTTATCGCCGCAGCAGAACTATTGGAACAAGACTTTGGCGTAGCCGCCGACATCTGGAGCGTCACCAGCTTTAACGAACTGCGCCGTGACGGCATTGATTGTGAGCGCTGGAATATGCTGCACCCGGATCAGACCGCGAAAGTCAGCCATGTAGAGAAAATGCTGGCCGACAGCGTAGGCCCGGTGATCGCGGCAACCGACTATATGCGCAGCTATGCCGATCAAATAAGCAGCTTTATCCCTAAACCGTACAAGGTACTGGGTACCGATGGTTTCGGACGCTCGGATACCCGCAAGCACTTGCGTGAGTTCTTCGAGGTTAACCGTTACTACGTCGCCGTCGCCGCACTGAAAACCCTGGCCGACGAAGGCACCATCAAACAGGATGTTGTTGCGCAGGCAATTGCTAAATACGGCATCAACCCGGAAAAACCCAACCCAACGACGGTTTAAGGTCAACGGAGAATATTGTGGCAGAAATTAAACAAGTAATCGTGCCGGATATCGGCAGTTTTAGTGGTGTAGAAGTTATTGAAGTGCTGGTCAGTGTCGGTGATGAAATCGCCGTAGATGACAATCTGATCACCCTGGAAACCGACAAGGCAACCATGGACGTGCCATCGGATATGGCGGGTATCGTTAAAGAAGTCTCTGTTAAGGTTGGCGATAAAATCTCTCAAGGTGATGCAATTCTCACCCTGGAAGTCAGTGCCAGCACCGAGACTCCGAGCGCAACCGAAGCAAAGCCTGAGCCGGCACCACAGGCACAAACGGCAACACCGGCACCCAGTGCCGCCCCGGCGACACCGACACCGACACCGACAGCGGCGACAACGGCTCCCGCCAAAAGCGGCGGCAAGGCCCATGCCAGCCCGGCAATCCGCCGCTTTGCGCGTGAGCTGGGGGCTGATCTGAGCAAGATACAGGGCAGCGGCCAGAAAGGCCGTATCACCAAGGAAGATGTACGTCAGTTTGTTAAAGCCCGTCTAAGCCAGCCCTCTTCGGCTGGTGGCAACGGCCTGCAGGTGATGGAGATGCCTCAAATCGATTTCTCTCAATTTGGTGAAATCGAAAGCAAACCGTTATCGCGTATCAAAAAAATCTCGGGAGCCAATCTGCATCGCAACTGGGTTAATATCCCGCATGTCACCCAGTTTGATGAAGCCGATATCAGTGAG
Organism: uncultured beta proteobacterium; assembly: GCA_942490555.1. Lineage (GTDB taxonomy): Bacteria > Pseudomonadota > Gammaproteobacteria > Burkholderiales > Gallionellaceae > Gallionella. The sequence goes on from CALNXP010000007.1 coordinate 83,672, forward strand.
ATGGAGGCGTTCCGCAAACAACTGAACGGCGAATACGCCAAGCAGGGCATTAAAATCACTCCGCTGGCCTTTATGATGAAAGCAGCGGTCGCGGCACTGCAAAAATTCCCGGAATTCAATGCCTCACTGGATAACAGCGGCGAAAACCTGGTATTGAAACAGTACTATCACATCGGTGTCGCGGTTGATACTCCCGACGGCCTGATGGTGCCGGTATTCCGTGATGTCGATAAAAAAGGCTTGGTCGAACTGGCCCAGGAGCTGGTCGAAGTCAGCAGCCGGGCGCGTGAGAAAAAAATCACCGCCGCCGACATGCAGGGTGGCTGCTTTACCATTTCCAGCCTGGGGGGTATAGGTGGTACCGCCTTCACCCCTATCATCAATGCACCGGAAGTCGCCATTCTGGGGGTATCCCGCGCCAAAATGACTCCGGTTTATCAGGAGGGTGAATTCGTTCCTCGTCTGATGCTGCCACTGTCATTATCTTACGATCACCGTGTGATTGATGGTGCCGCAGCGGCGCGCTTTACCAGCTATCTGGCAAAAGTGTTAACCGACCTGCGTCGTCTGGTACTGTAAAACCGTGGCAGTTGCGCCTGTAGGCATTTTTGGCGGGACCTTTGATCCGATTCATTTCGGGCACCTGCGTCTGGCAGAAGAGCTGCTGGAGCAGGTGGCCATGGATCATATTCGTTTTATGCCTAGCGGCACACCGCCACATCGCAGTCAGCCGCGTACACCTGCTGGCCATCGCAGCGCAATGGTACAAGCAGCGATTGCCGGTCACCCAGGCTTTATGCTGGATGCGCGTGAAGTTAACAAGGCAACCCCCTGTTACACCGTGGAAAGCCTGAACGCATTACGACAGCAACTGGGAGACTCCCGGCCATTGTGTCTGATTCTGGGTAGCGATGCTTTTCTGCATCTCACCAGCTGGCACCAGTGGCAACAATTATTGCAGCTGACACATATTATCGTCGGCTGTCGTCCGGGGTATCTGCTGGCCGAACATATGGAACAGGCCCCCGACACACTGAAGCAACTTTTCAACCGGCATCGCTGTCAGACGGAACAACTGTCACAACAGCCTGCGGGTTTTATTTGTGAGATGACCATTCCTCAGCTGGAGATTTCCTCTACGCTGATTCGTGGTCGCTGTAACGCTCAACGCAGCATACGTTATTTGCTGCCTGAAGCAGTAATTAACTATATTGAACAACATAAGCTATACCAACTATGCTAACAACAGAACAAAAAGTACAACTGGCGGTCAACGCCCTGGAAAACGTCAAAGCCAGCGATATCACGGTAATAGACACCAGCGAACGCAGCGCATTATTTGAGCGCATGATTATTGCCAGCGCCCAGTCTACCCGCCAGACCAAGGCCCTGGCCGACAATGTAGCCAAGGTACTCAAAGAAAATGGTGAAGAAATTGTCGGCCGTGAAGGTGAAGAAAGCGGTGAATGGATACTGGTTGACCTGGGCGAAGTCCTGGTCCATGTAATGCAGCCTGCCGTGCGCAGTTATTACAATCTGGAAGAGCTGTGGGATAAAGCCTGCACCGCTCGCGAGTCGCACAAAGCCCCATGAAACTGCAGATCATTGCGGTCGGCAACAAAATGCCGGGCTGGATCAAGACCGGTTTTGAGGAATACGCCAAGCGTATGCCCAAAGATGTCCGCATTGAGCTGAGTGAAATCAAACCCGAGTCCCGCACAACAGGCAAAACCGCGGAACAAATGATGGCCGCCGAAGCACAGCGTATTCAGGCGGCGCTACCGGCTAGCAGTCTGCCGGTTATTCTGGACGAACACGGCAAACAAGCCACCACACTACAACTGGCCGAAAAGATGACACACTGGATGCACTCCGGCCAGGATGTGGCATTAATTATCGGAGGTGCCGATGGACTGCACCCCAATATCAAGCAGCAGGCCCGAGATACCCTGGCACTATCCAAACTTACCCTACCGCATCCTATGGTCAGAGTATTGCTGGCAGAGCAGCTATATCGAGCTTGGAGTCTGATCAACAATCACCCCTATCATCGAGCCTAGGAGTCATATGAGCCAGAATCCTTCACGAATCTATCTCGCCTCCCAAAGTCCCCGCCGACAGGAATTGCTGCAACAGATCGGAGTCAGTTTTGAGCCGTTACTGATGCGCTCGGACCCGTTACGCAGCAATGATGTTGATGAAACCCCGCTGGCCAACGAACACCCGGTTGATTATGTCAAACGTGTCACCCTAGCCAAGGCACAAGCCGGCCGACAACTGATTGAACAGCGCCAGCTGCCGGCATTACCCTTGCTGGCTGCGGACACCGCGGTGATTCTGGATGATCATATCTTTGGCAAACCCTGCAGCGCCGAACATGCCGCACAAATGCTGCGCACCTTCAGCGGCAAGGAACATCAGGTAATGACCGCGGTTGCTATTGCGGATGGCAGTCATAGTGAACTGGAGCTGGTGACCACCGATGTCAAATTTATTCGCCTGAATGAAACCCGCATTCAAGCCTATCTGCAAAGCAACGAATATATCGGTAAGGCCGGGGCTTACGCCATTCAGGGAATGGCCAGTCTGTTTGTCGAACATATCAACGGCAGCTATTCTGGCGTCATGGGTCTGCCGTTATTTGAAACCGGCAGACTACTACGTAAATTTAATTATCCATTACCATAACCATAATAATGAGTGAAGAAATTCTGATCAATGTCACACCACAGGAAACCCGGGTTGCCGTTATGCAACTGGGCGTGGTGCAGGACCTGTATATTGAGCGCTGCAACAACTGTGGCATTGTCAGCAACATTTATCTGGGCAAGGTCAAACGGGTACTGCCAGGCATGCAATGCGCTTTTATCGATATCGGTCTTGAGCGCACCGCCTTTTTGCATGTGGCCGACATCTGGGAAAACAGTCATAGCAATGATGACCCCAAACCGATAGAGCGAATTCTGTTTGAAGGACAGAATATCCTGGTACAGGTTATCAAGGAACCTATAGGCACCAAAGGTGCCAGACTCTCAACCCAGATCAGCATCGCCGGACGACTACTGGTTTATCTGCCCCAGGAAGCGCATATCGGTATTTCGCAACGTATTGAAACCACCGAACATCGCGACCAGTTACGCAGCAAACTGCTGCAAGCACTGCCGGAAGATCATCAGGGCGGCTATATTATCCGCACCGTTGCCGAATCGGCGTCCAATCCCGAATTTGCTTCCGATATTCGCTACCTGGATAAGTTATGGCAAAACCTGCTGGAAAAAGTCAAAAGCGCAAGCGCCCCCCAGCTGCTGTATCAGGAGCTGGATCTCAGTCTGCGCGTGTTACGCGACTTTGTACCGCAGGAATCCCCTCGCATACTGGTCGATTCGCGCACTACCTACCAAAAAATGTATGAGTTCTCCCAAGCCTATAACCAGCCAGCGCTGGAATACCTGGAGCTGTATCAGGGAGCGCGCCCATTATTTGATCGTTATGGGGTAGAAGATGCGATTGAAAGTGCATTATCCAAACGCGTCAGTCTGAAATCCGGTGGCAATCTGGTGATTGACCAGACCGAGGCATTGACCACCATAGATGTGAATACCGGCGGTTTTGTCGGCCTGCGCAATTTTGACGACACCATTTTCAAAACCAATCTCGAGGCAGCTCAGGTTATCGCGCGTCAGTTACGCTTGCGCAATCTGGGCGGTATTATTATCTGTGACTTTATCGATATGGAAAGTCAGGAACATAGAGATGCGGTATTGAGTGAATTCAAAAAAGCACTGGATAGAGATCATACCCGGGTTAGCGTCAGCAACTTCTCTCCACTGGGGCTGGTAGAAATGACACGCAAACGTACCCGGGAAAGTCTGGCACATATTCTGTGTGAGGGCTGCCCTACCTGCGATGGCCGCGGTGAAGTCAAAACCGCACAAACGGTGTGTTATGAAATCGTACGTGAAATTGTGCGTGAAGCACGCCAGTTCGATGCCAGAGAATATCGTATTCTGGCCTCGCAACAGGTAATAGACCTGTTTCTGGACGAAGAATCGCAAACCCTGGCACAGCTGTCCGACTTTATTGACAAGCCGATTTCCATGCAGGTAGAAACACTTTATACCCAGGAACAATACGATATTATCTTGATGTAAGTATTTAACTACGCTATAAACGACTGTTGAGTTTGTAAAGCAATAGAATAATGGAAAAGCAACAACCAGACTTTATTATCAAAACCCGCGTCAAGTTTTTATCCGATCAGTCCGATGAAAATGACGAGCGCTATGTTTTCACCTATACCATCACCATTAAAAATAATGGCCCGATTGCCGCACGCCTGATCAGCCGTCATTGGATTATCACCGACGGCAATCATCAGGTGCAGGAGGTCAAAGGTGCCGGGGTGGTAGGCGAACAACCGATGTTGCAGCCCGATCAGAGTTATGAATACTCCAGCGGCACCATTTTAAATACCCAGGTTGGCACCATGCGCGGCAGCTACCAGATGCAAACCGAAAATGGTGACCAGTTTGATATTGAAATTCCACAATTTGTCTTAAGTATCCCAAGAGTTCTGCATTAATCATGCCCAATTTAAAACTTACCCTCGCTGTTATCCTCAGCTGTACCCTGCCGGCATTGTTATCCGGCTGTGGCTCGGTACCGCAAATGCCGGACTTGCCCTTTATTAAATCCAGCAAGGAAGCGGAAACCTTGCCGCCCACACAGCCGGCAGACACCAGCAAACAGCCTGAACCCGAAAAACCACAGGCCGGCATTGGTTCATTTATGGTCAGCAAATGGGAAATGTTGCCGGAATGGTCGACCACAGCCATGCAGCCGGTACATCAGGCCTTTTTACAAAGCTGCAATAAACTGCAACATAAAGCCGACTGGCTGCAGGTCTGCCATCGGGCACAGCAGCTGGAGCTTCCCGATGATAAAGCCCTGCGCCGTTTCTTTGAAAGCCATTTCACACCGTATAAAGTGTTTAATTCCGACGGCAGCTCACAAGGGCTGGTGACCGGCTATTACGAACCCCGTCTGCAGGGCAGTCGGGTAAAAACATCACGTTACCGCTACCCGCTATATGGCGTTCCCAATGATATGTACGACATAGAACTGGGCAGTCTCTATCCACAACTGAAGAATATGCGTCTGCGCGGACGCATTGAAGGCAATCGAATCGTTCCCTATTACCCCCGGGAAGCCCTGGCACAAGGTCAAGGCAGCCTGGATGGCAGAGAATTATTCTGGGTAGATGATCGTATCGAATTATTCTTCCTGCAAATTCAGGGGTCGGGACGTATAGAGCTGCCGGATGGTTCGCTGGTCAAGGTAGGCTATGCCAACCAGAATGGTCATCCGTATGTCTCCATTGGGCGCAAGCTGGTAGAGATGGGAGAACTCAAGCTCTCCCAAGCCTCTATGCAGGGGATCAAACGCTGGACCGAGGAAAACCCCGACAAGGTAGAGCAGCTGCTTAACAGCAACCCCAGCTTTGTATTTTTCCACGAACTTCCCGACCGACTGTCGGCCCCACTGGGAGCCTTAGGCGTACCGCTGACCGAACAATACAGCATTGCCGTTGACCCTCGCACCATTCCCTTAGGTGCGCCGGTATTCCTGGCCACCACCTACCCCAACAGTCCAGACCCGCTTAACCGTCTGGTCGTTGCTCAGGACACCGGTGGCGCCATTAAAGGCGCGGTACGTGCCGACTTTTTCTGGGGATTTGGCGAACAGGCCGGCCAAATGGCCGGTCGCATGAAACAACGTGGACAGATGTGGGTACTGTTCCCGAATGGCAGCAGCCCCAAAGCCAATTAGGCTCTGTTGACGCAAGCCCCCCTGCCAAAGCACTTTTGGCAGGGAGCACACCCGCACCTCAAATCATACCAAACGGCAGGGCATGCCCCGCCAAAGCCATCTCGCCGCCCTCACATAATCAAACCATTGGCCGTGTTGACACCAGGTTAGCAACAAGGAGTAGCGACCTCCCTTAACGCCAATATTTTTTTGCTATCCATCCATTCAGCAGGTAATATTAGTCCATGCACCCTTAGTCTTAACATGGACTTGCTGACATGAAAAAAATCAACTATCCAGGTCGGTCCATTATCATCGTATTGTTGCTGATGTTGTCATCGCTGGCAGGCTTCTGGCTGCATCACGAACCGCCGATAGCGGCAGCAGACAACTATCGCATCGGTATTGTTTATTCTCCCGATCGGGCCGGAGAAACCGCTCAACAGCTGTATCTGATACTGCGCTTCAGCGTTGAACAATATAACCGTGACAAGCCGGGATTTGTGCCGCGGTTAAGCATTGTACGCCTGGATTATCCGGCGAATCCTGAACACTGCGCTCAACTGGGTCATCAACTGATACAGCAACATAAGGTAAAGCTGCTGTACATGACCGACAATGACCGCTGTCAGCAAACCTTACAACAGGCCAATCAACAGCATCAGCAACTGTTGCTAGACCCGTTTGCACAGCCACCGGGAGAGCAACTCAAACATACCTTATACACCGCCCCCACCTTTAACCAGACCGGGATTCCGGGGCTGTTTTTCGCGTTGGAAAGCCATCAAAATTTTCTGCTGCTGCATAATGATGATACACAATCAAATTACCTGCGACAAATGACGGAGGTCTTGTTACAGGCTCAAGGGGCCAGACTGCTGCACAGCCATATTCTGCCGCCGGAGCAACGCGCCTTTCAACCGATTATTCAACAACTGCAACAGCAGCAGCCGCTAACCCTGATCAACAACCTGCAAGGAGAACAGTTAATCGCCTTTCTACAGGCAATGCAAAGCGCACAACTGCAAGCCTCGCCGCAACTGACTGTTTTTTCGCAACAACTGACAGACGACATGTTGCAACAAGCGGATGCACCATCGGCCATCGGTCATTTTAAATCGACCAGCTACTTCAAAAACCTAAACCTGCTGGCCAATCAGCGCTTTATCAGTCAGCTACAGCAACATTTCGGTCATATCCCCAAGCTGAGTCCAACCAGCATAGGCGCCTATCAGGGACTGCAGTTATGGATAGCCGCCCTCAACACCCCACTACCACACCAGGATATCAGCCAGCTAAAACAGACACTGGCGCTGCAGACACTGCCCGGTATCGCCGGAGAAACGGCGGTTGACCCCGATAGCTGGCATTTATGGCGGCATAACTATATTTTACAAGTAGATAAGCAGTCTCAATTCGGCTTGATTCGGGCACTACCTCATGCCATACACCCTAACGGCCACCTCAGCTTACTGCAGTCCATTGGAGCCAGGCCATGATACAGCCACCCAAATCGCTGGTCTCCCGACTGATTGGTGGTTTTCTTGTGGCCGGCCTGCTGCCGCTGACCTTGCTTGGCTATTTCAGCCTGCAACAAAGCGAAAGCCAGCTACAACAAAGTATTCTGCAGCATTTATCTGCTATTGCCGAAAAAAAGCAACTGCAAATCCGCATTTTTCTGCATGAACGCAGCAATGACGCGATATTACTTAACCGTCAGATTAGCGACCAGCCAAGCTTATTAGCACTGGAACAGGCTCTCAACCAATATGGCCCCAAGTCGCTACAGTTCAAGCGCGCCAGTCGGCCGTTGCGTGAAACCTTGCAGCTATATGTCGGCAACAGCGACAATGCCCATTTTCACAATATTTTATTAATCAATCTGGACGAACACATTATTTTCAACCAGCGCCACCCCAACCAAGTTGGTCAGCAATTGCAAAACGCCTCACACAACAACCTGAGACAGGCCTTCCGAATCAGCCGTCACACGCTCAGTCCACATATTTCAGACCTGACCCCCAACCCGCAAAGATTAAACAGTTATATTACCCTGCCGTTGCTGGATCACGGCAAATTAATCGGTGTCGCCGCCTATCAGCTTTCCTCGCACCGTATCATGCAAATCATCAACGATAATATTGGCCTGGGAAATACCGGGGAAACCCCTTTGGCCATGTTGCATGAGGCCAACAGCGTATTATTTGTCGCCCCCTTGCGCCACGACCCACAAGCGGCCATGCAACGTATCGTCCATCAACAAACATTGGCCGTTCCTATGCAATACGCCCTGAAGGCAGAGCAGGGCAGTGGCATCGCGCTGGATTACGCCGCCATTCCGGTCATCGCCGCCTGGCGCTATCTGCCGGAAACACGTCTGGGTATGGTAGTCAAAATGCATATCAGCGAAGCGTTTATTCCTATACAGCAACAAAAACAGCAAGTATTCATTACGCTACTACTTACCGCCACCCTGGGCTGCCTGCTGGTCTGGCTGCTGGGTCACTCTCAGGTACAACGACTGCGCCGCCTTGCCGAACAAGCCGATCAAATTGCCAACGGTAAACTGCAGCAATATATTCAGGATAACGACAACGATGAAATTTCCCGACTGATCACTTCATTTAATCATATGTCGGCACAATTACAAGAAGTGCATCAACAGCAACAGAACATCATTACTCAACAGACCGATGAACTGCAACAAAGCAATAAGCAATTAAACCAGATGATTGCGCATTACCAGCAAACCAGTCAGCAACTGCAGCAACAACAGGCGCTGTTGAGCGAAGCACAACAACTGGGCAATATTGGCTGCTGGAAACTGGATCATCATACTAACCACCTAGAATGCTCGGCCGAATTACTCAGCATACTCAACCTGTCACCGGGCAGTCGGCCGGACTTTACCACGCTGACATCACGCATACATCCACAAGATCGCACACGCATCATACAGGCATATCGCAGATCACAAATCAGCGGCCAACCGCTGGAAATCAAATATCGCCTGCAATTGGCCGGCAATATTGTCAAATGGATACATAGTCAATGCATTACCCATTTAGATAAACGCCAGCAAGCAATTTATAGCATTGGAGCCATCCAGGATATTACCCGACAACATCAATCGGCCGAATTACTGCGTATTGCGGCGGTCACCTTTGAAACCCACGAAGGCATATTGATCACCGACAATCAGGCCAATATCATTCGTGCCAATCAATCACTGCTGCATACCTTCGGCTATGAACTATATGAACTGCAAGGACAGAACCCGCGCATCTTCCGCTCAAACAGACAGGACTCCAGTTTTTATCACGCCATGTGGCAGTCCTTACTGCAGCAAGGAGAATGGCGTGGTGAAATCTGGAATGCACGTAAAAATAAGCAGGTATTTCCCTGCAGCCTGGTAATCACCGCGGTACGTAACGAACAGCAGCAGGTCTCCGAATATGTGGCAATATACCGCGATATCAGTCAACAAAAACAACAGGAAGCCGAAATTTACAACCTTGCCTTCTTTGATTCATTAACCGGCCTGCCGAATCGACGCTTGTTATTGGATAGATTAAAAATGGCGGTCAAAGCCTCCGAACGCAACCATCAATATGGCGCCCTGTTATTTCTGGATATGGATAACTTCAAACGACTGAATGACTCATTAGGACATGAGTATGGCGATATACTGCTGCAACAGGTGGCCCAGCGTTTAAAAAATCAGGTACGAACCAGCGATACGGTGGCCCGCTTTGGCGGCGATGAGTTTGTAGTCTTAATAGAGCGCTGCGGCCATGAGATCGAACAGGCCAGCCACCAAGTCAGCCTGGTTGCGGAGAAAATCCGCCATGAACTGGCCCGCCCCTATCAGCTCGACCAACAATGCCACCATAGCAGCCCCAGCATTGGCGCCTGTTTGTTTTATGACCGGCAACAATCTCCGGAAAGCATACTCAAATATGCCGATACCGCCATGTACCAGTCAAAACAGAGTGGCCGCAACCAGATACACTTCTTTGATCCACAAATGCAGCAACGTCTGGAGTTGCGCGCCCGTCTGGATGCCGATTTGCATCAGGCCATTGCCAAGCAGCAATTGCAATATTTATACCAGCCACTGACCAACCTGGACAACCAAATCATTGCTTATGAACTGCTGATTCGCTGGCAACACCCACAGCTTGGCCTGCTGGCTCCGGAACAGTTTCTGGATATCGCCAAAGAAAACGGTTTGATTATTATGATTGGCCAACAAGTCATTCAGCGCGCCTGCCAACAACTGGCCTGCTGGCAACATAACCCGGCCACACGGCATTTATATTTATCGATTAACATCTGCGCCAAAGAACTTTGCAATGACCAGTTTATCCACAACATTGAGCAGCAACTCAGACAACAGCAGATTAACCCGGCATTGCTGGTATTGGAATTGGCGGAGACCACCCTGCTGTATGATATGACGCATATGATTAAGACCATGCAGCAACTTAAACAGCTGGGTATCACCCTGTCTTTGGACAACTTTGGTCGCGGTTATGCGTCTTTATCCTGCCTGAAAGAACTGCCCATTGACCAACTAAAAATTGATCGCTGTTTCGTCCAGGACATTAACCATAATCCACAAAATTCACGCATGATTCGGGCCATCTTACAACTAGCCGCCAGTTTAAAAATTCATATCGTGGCCGAAGGTGTGGAAAACCAGGCGCAATACCAATATTTACGCCAGCATGGCTGCGAAACCTTCCAAGGCTATCGCTTAGGCAAGCCGATACGGGTGGCAACCGTCTCCGAGCAGCTACCGACAGCATAGACCAGCCACCGCCACGGCCACCGTCTTTCAAAGCAAGCGAAAGCTATTCTACGGTTTTCTTCTGCTGCTCAAAGCGTTGTTCCAGCGCCGGTGTCGGCAGATAACCCGGCTGTATCGCACCATCCTGGAAAACCAAGGTCGGCGTTGCTCTTACTCCCAGCTTAGCGGCCAGCTCCTGAATTTTCAACGCATCATTGTCACAACTTTGCTCGGCAGGCTTTTTACCGTTCAGCATCAGATCATCCCAGGCCTGCACCGGGTTTTGGGCACATAACACATGATTCACCACTTTTTCCGCACCGGGCTGGAAAGATACCAAAAAGCTGTATAAGGTCATATTTTCAATATTCGGGAATACCTCACGCTCCAACTTACGACAAAAGCCACAATTAGGATCGGTAAACTGCACCAAGACCTTTTCCCCGGTACCGGTAACCTTTTTAGTCGCTAGCTCCAACGGCAGGTCTTCAAACTTAATCGCACGAATTTTCTGTAACCGTTGCTGGGTAATATTGCGGCGAGTATCTGCCTCAATAATGCCGCCCTGAAACAGAAAAGCCCCTTGTTCATCGGTATAAATAATATTTTTATCTACCACCACCTCATACAGACCGGCATATGGCGTTTTATTCACCTCATCAATCGCTTCAATCGCGGGGAAATTTTTTTTCAATGATTCACGAATTTCTTTTTCACCGGCATAAGCGGTAGGCAATACGGCACACAATGCCAGACATAATAATTTTTTCATCATTTTTCCTGTTAATGAACTGCCCGAGCAATCAGAAACTTCTTGATCGGTGCAATATGATTAGTGGCATTCAGCCCGATATTTCGCAGTTGCCTGATCACAGGCTGATGGTTGTTAAATAAATGCTTTAACCCATATGTGACCGCCTGACCGGAATAAATATCCTCTTTTCGTTTTCTATCATAGCGACGCATCAAATGCGCATCACCACAATCGGTCTGTAAGCCGCGGTTGGCAAGCAACTGTACCAGTTGCTGCACATCGCGAAATCCCATATTTACCCCTTGTCCGGCCAGCGGATGCATATTATGAGCCGCATCACCGACCAGCGCGACCCGGGCCTGAGCAATACGCGGCAACACCAGCATACGCAGTGGAAAGGCTGCCGCCGGGCCCAGCAGACGCATACGCCCCAGGCGACATAGCGAAGCCTGCTCCACCTGTGCGGTTAATTCGGCCTCGGACATGGCCAGCAATTCGGCCGAACGTTGCGGTGAAACGGTCCAGACAATAGACACCCGATTACCGGATAACGGCAAAAATGCCAGAATATCGTCCGGCTGAAACCATTCATAAGCAATATTATGATGCGCTCGGTCAACCGCAAAATTTGCCACCAGACCATGCTGTTGATAGTCGACGGGGGCCGCACTGATACCCGCCTGGTTGCGTACCCAGGAATTGCGCCCATCGGCACCGATCACCAGTTTAGCCTGAATAGCGCGCCCATCTTCCAACCTCAAATGTGCCGCCTCCGGCCGTATTTCCAGGTGTGAACATTGTGCCTGCTCCAGAATGGTCAGATTTTTCTGCTCACGCAGCACCTGCCACAATGCCTGATGCATCACGCCATTCTCTACAATACAGGCCAGCTCGGAAGCGGCAACCTGCTGAGCATTAAACTCCAGCTCGGCATGACGATCACCATAAATCTCCATCGCCTCCACCCGGGTTACCCGCCATGGCTCCATATGCTGCCAGGCGCCCACCTCGGTTAACAAGCGACGACCACCGGGACTGATGGCATAAATCCGGGTATCCCACTGATCTTCTGTCCGGGAAGGTGGCAACAGTTCGGGGCCCCGGCGCGACTCCAACAACGCGACCGACAGCCCCGTGGGAGCCAGGGCTGCAGCCAGACTGGCACCTACCAGTCCGCCGCCAACAATAACAATGTCAAAATTCATAACAGGGAATCATATCATGGGTTAACGGTTTGCTTTATAATTCGCTCCCATCTGGATGTAAAAAAAATCATCATGCAAATAGGACCTTATACTCTTAAAAACAATCTGATCGTCGCGCCTATGGCCGGCGTGACGGACAGACCTTTTCGTCAACTATGCAAGCGCCTAGGTGCCGGCATGGCAGTCAGCGAAATGGTCGCCTCAAATTCATTGCTGTACGGCTCGGTAAAAACCCGTCGCCGCGCCAACCATGATGGCGAAGTCGAGCCCATTTCGGTACAGATTGTCGGTGCTGATCCCGACATGCTGGTCCAGGGTGCCAAACACAATGTTGATCACGGCGCACAGATTATTGATATCAACATGGGCTGTCCAGCAAAAAAAATCTGCAATGTAATGGCCGGTTCGGCCTTACTACGCGATGAACTGCTGGTTGGCAAGCTGCTGGAGTCGGTGGTTAACGCGGTGAACGTACCGGTTACCTTGAAAATTCGTACCGGCTGGGATAAGCCGTCACGCAATGCGGTAGCAATTGCCCGGATTGCCGAATCGGCAGGTATTCAGGCACTGGCCATTCATGGCCGAACCCGTGCCTGCGGCTATACCGGCGATGCCGAATATGAGACAATCAGCGCCGTCAAAAACAGCGTTCACATTCCAATCATTGCCAACGGTGACATCACAACACCGGAAAAAGCGCAGTATGTACTGGAAACCACGGGTGTGGATGCCATAATGATAGGACGAGCGGCTCAAGGGCGTCCCTGGCTGTTCCGGGAGATAGATCATTATCTACGCACAGGTGAACACCTGCCCTCCCCGGACAAGGCCGAGATTCGTCAAATTCTGGTGGCTCATATTGAGGAACTCTACCAGTTTTATGGTGAATATACCGGGGTGCGTATCGCACGCAAACATATCTCCTGGTACACCAAAGGACAGGACGGATCCGCCAGTTTCCGTCATCGTATGAATCAGTTAGATACACCCGAAGCACAAATGGATGCAGTAAACGAGTTTTTCCTGCATTAACCAAATAATTACGGAGAAACGTGAGGCATGGGCAATCGCGTGATAGATGAAAACGAGATGGCGCAATATGTGCGCCATGCTCTGCAGGACTATTTCGACCATCTGGGCGGTGAAAAACCACGCAGTGATATTTATGATATGGTCATGGATTGTGTTGAAAAACCCCTGTTGGAAACCATATTAAAGCAGGCTCAGGGTAATCAGACCCAAGCGGCGGAAATCCTGGGGATTAACCGCAACACCCTGCGCAAAAAAATGCAGAAACATCAACTTTAACTAACCACTGGAATATTCATGGCAGTAATTAAACAAGCACTGATTAGTGTGTCGGATAAAACCGGCATTCTGGAATTTGCTCAAGGCCTGCATCAGCAAGGCGTTAACATTCTTTCTACCGGCGGTACCGCAAAGCTACTGGCAACAAACAACATCCCGGTTACCGAAGTCGCCGACTATACCGGTTTTCCTGAAATGCTGGATGGGCGGGTAAAAACCCTGCAGCCCAAGGTACATGCCGGCATTCTGGCCCGTCGCGACCTGGCAGAGCATGTTGCCACCCTGGAACAACACCATATCCCCACTATTGATCTGGTGGTAGTTAATCTGTATCCATTTGCCGCCACCGTCGCCAAATCCGATTGCACACTGGAAGATGCGATTGAAAATATCGATATCGGCGGCCCCACCATGGTACGCGCCGCAGCGAAAAACCACGCGCATGTTGCCATCGTTACCGATCCGACCGACTACGGCAGCGTTTTGGACGAAATGCAACAAAACCAGGGTGAGGTATCCAGTCAGACCACATTCAATCTGGCGAAAAAAGCCTTCTCACATACCGCCGCCTACGACAGCGCGATCAGCAACTATCTGACCTGTATAGACGACAACGGTGACAAGGCCGACTTCCCGGCCCAGTTCAACCAGAACTTCGCCAAGGTGCAAGAGATGCGCTATGGTGAAAATCCCCATCAAAAAGCCGCATTCTATAAAGACCTGGTGACGCTTGAGGGTAGTATTTCCAACTATGCCCAGCATCAGGGCAAAGAATTATCCTACAACAATATCGCCGACTCCGATGCGGCCTGGGAACTGGTCAAGACCTTTGACCAATGCGCCTGTGTCATCGTTAAGCATGCCAACCCTTGTGGTGTGGCCGTAGCCGACCAGCCATTAGCCGCCTATCAGCTGGCCTTTGCTACCGACAGCACCTCGGCCTTTGGCGGCATTATCGCATTCAACCGTGAAGTCGATGCCGATACCGCCAAGACGCTGATGAACCAGTTTGTCGAAGTGCTGATTGCCCCCGGCTATACCAGCCAAGCCCTGGAGATTTTTGCTGCCAAGAAAAACATTCGCGTATTAACCGTACCGTTATCGGATGCCGCTAACCGCTTTGACCTGAAACGCGTAGGTGGCGGCCTGCTGGTACAAACTCCGGACATATTGAATGTACAGGCCGACCAGCTGAAAGTCGTCACCAAAGTCCAGCCCGATGCCGCACAACTCACCGACTTGCTATTCGCCTGGCGGGTCGCTAAATACGTCAAATCCAATGCGATTGTATTTTGCAAAAACGGCCAGACCGTGGGCGTAGGCGCTGGCCAGATGAGCCGTGTAGACAGCACCCGCATTGCCGCAATCAAGGCAAAAAATGCCGAGTTATCGCTACAAGGATCGGTAGTTGCTTCCGATGCCTTCTTCCCCTTCCGCGATGGTGTCGATGTACTGGCCGAAGCCGGTGCCCAAGCCGTTATCCAGCCCGGAGGCTCAATGCGTGACCAGGAAGTGATTGACGCTGCTGATGAACATGGTATTGCCATGGTATTCACCGGCTACCGTCACTTCAGACATTAAATCGCAAGTTAGAGGTATTTATGGAAATTCTGGTAATTGGTGGCGGTGGCCGCGAACATGCGCTGGCCTGGCGGCTGGCACAAAGTGATAAAACAACCAAGGTATTTGTTGCCCCGGGTAACGCGGGCAGTGCACGCGAAGATAAACTGGAAAATATCGCCATCAGCGATATTGACGGTCTGCTGGATTTTGCACAACAACAGCAAATAGCATTAACCGTGGTCGGCCCGGAGGCCCCCTTGGCCGCCGGGGTGGTTGACCGTTTCCGCAAGGCGGGCCTGAAAATCTTCGGCCCCAGCCAGGCGGCAGCCCAACTGGAAAGCTCCAAGGATTTTGCCAAGGCCTTTATGGCCAGACACAACATCCCCACCGCGGAATATCAGACCTTCAGCGACGCCGCCCAGGCGCATGACTATATTGAACGCAAGGGTGCGCCGATTGTGATCAAGGCCGATGGACTGGCCGCAGGCAAAGGGGTGGTAGTCGCCATGTCACTGCAAGAAGCGCATGATGCGGTGGATATGATGCTATCCGACAATACCTTTGGCGATGCCGGTGCACGCGTGGTAATTGAAGAGTTTTTGCAAGGCGAAGAGGCCAGCTTTATCGTCATGGTTGACGGCAGCAATATTCTGCCACTGGCCAGCAGCCAGGACCATAAACGTCTGAAAGACGGTGACCAGGGACCCAACACCGGTGGCATGGGCGCGTATTCCCCTGCCCCTATCGTTACCCCGGACGTGCATGTCAAGGTATTACGAGAAGTGATACAACCGGTGGTTAAAGGCATGAAACAGGAAGGCAATGACTTTACCGGCTTTTTATATGCCGGCCTGATGCTTAGCCCGGACGGTAAAATCAAGGTATTGGAATTCAACTGCCGTATGGGTGACCCGGAAACTCAGCCTATCATGCTGCGTTTAAAAAGCGATCTGGTGGAACTGCTGGAACATGCGGTCAATGGCACATTGGACAAGGCCGAAACCGATTGGGATCGACGTACCGCCATGGGAGTCGTACTGGCCGCAGCCAATTATCCGGAGACCCCACGCAAGGGGGATGAAATCAGCGGGCTGGGCGCTAAACTGGATGATGCGCATGTCTTTCATGCCGGTACCGCCTTCAACGAAGACGGCAAGGTAGTCACCAGCGGCGGACGCGTATTATGTGTCACCGCACTGGGTGACAGTATACGCATGGCCCAGCAACGCGCCTACCAACTGGCCGATCAGATCCAGTTTGATGGACGCCAGCTGCGCCGCGATATCGGTTTCCGAGCCCTGAAAAAATAAGCCGCGTGTACAGACCCGGCATTCCATACGCAACCCTGCGCGCCCACCTGCGGCGCGGCGGGATAATCGCCTACCCCACCGAGTCCTGCTACGGACTGGGGTGCGACCCGATGAATGCCAAGGCGGTCAAACGCCTGTTGCGGCTGAAACGTCGCCCTCAGTCTAAGGGATTGATTCTGATTGCCGCCAGTTATCAACAGCTGCGTCATCTGATTCAGCCGCTGAATAAACAAGATCAGCAACGACTGCTCAATGCGGGCACACAGGCAACCACCTATCTGATGCCGGCACACCATAACACACCACGCTGGCTGACCGGGAAGCATCCGTTACTGGCCATACGGCTGACGGCATTTCCCAGCGCCAAGGCATTATGCCGATACACCGGCATGGCACTGGTTTCCACCAGCGCCAATCTCAGCGGCAAGCGTGCCATTACTCGCTATGCCGACTGTGTGCGTCAATTTGGCCAGCAGGTACTGGTAGTACCGGGACGCACTGGAAAACACAAAAAACCCTCTACCATCCGCCGTTGGGGGGATGAAAAAATTATTCGCCGCTAGGAGAGCATATGAGTGAAATTAACGTCGCCGCAGTACGCGACTATCTATACACCCTGCAAGATCAAATCGTTGCTGGCCTGGAAAAAGTCGACGGCCAATCTTTTATCCGTGACAGCTGGGAACGCCCGGAAGGCGGCGGCGGTCGCAGCTGCCTGATCGAAGAAGGTAATGTACTGGAACGCGGTGGCGTGGCATTTTCTCACGTCAAAGGCGATAAAATGCCACCCTCGGCCACCGCACACCGCCCCGAGCTGGCCGGTCGCCGCTGGGAAGCCATGGGAGTTTCACTGGTGATTCACCCTCGCAATCCCTATGCCCCTACCACTCACCTGAATGTACGTATGTTCGTTGCGACAAAGGACGGTGAAACGCCGGTATTCTGGTTTGGCGGCGGTATGGATCTGACCCCTTATTATGGTTTTGAGGAAGATGCCAAGCATTTCCATCAAACATGCAAAGACTCACTGCACCCCTTTGGTGATGAGCTATACCCTAAATATAAAAAATGGTGTGATGAGTACTTTCACATCAAACATCGCCAGGAACAACGTGGTATCGGCGGCATCTTTTTTGATGATGTCAACCAGGCTGGATTTGAACGCTCATTTGCGCTACAACGCAGCGTTGGTGACAGTTTTCTAAAAGCCTATGTGCCCATTCTTGAGCGCCGCATTGACAGCGACTATGGTGAACGTGAACGTGATTTCCAGCTCTATCGCCGGGGGCGCTATGTGGAATTCAATCTGGTACAGGACCGTGGCACCATTTTTGGTCTGCAATCCAATGGCCGCACCGAGTCCATACTGATGTCCATGCCGCCGCTGGTAAAATGGCGCTATAACTGGCAACCCGAGGCCGGCACCCCCGAAGCCGAGCTATATAGCAAATACCTGGTTCCACAAGACTGGATTTAATCCCATACTCAGGTGTAAATCACTCAATTTACACCTGACTCCCATTTTTCCACCTTCCATCCGAACACCTGCCAACGGTTATTGACCCCGGCACGCTCTGCCTCAACAATAGCGCCTCAGCCAATAATAAAAAACATCCGGCTCAGCAGGGGCGTACTACCTTACATCAACACAGCCTAAGCGACACCTTACCGACTCATTTAGAGGAGAAATGCGTAATGACGTGGGACGATGCTTTACTTGACCGCTTTAAAAACAGCGGCGATCAATTGGCGGATAATGTGATTCAGCAGCTGGAACAATCCGGCGAACTAACTCAGGTTAACCAGATTTTGAATGTGCTGATGACCAATGATCAGCCAATACCAGACACGCTGCCGCCGGTAATACAGGATTATCTGCATCAGACCCATCAACTGCCCGACTGGGCCGACCCGGAAAAAATCAAACGGGCCGAACAGTTTTTCTCGGCCCGAGGGCCGCTATTTGGCGTGGTTTTGCTCTGCGGCTCGCTGCCTTCGCTATATGCCGGCGGCCTGGGCGGTGCTCAGATATTAATGGCTACCGGCCAGTTTGATAATCATTTTGAACGACGCGCCGGTGAAACCTTGAAATTCATTCTGGATGTGATGCAACCCGCGGGGCTGCTAGCCGATGGTCAAGGGATACGCACCATCCAGAAAGTCCGCTTAATGCACGCGGCCATTCGCTATTATGCTAAACGCTCACCCGATGTTTGGCCCGCAAAAGCCGAATGGGGCGCTCCAATTAATCAGGAAGAACTGGCCGGCACCTTGCTCGCCTTTTCTACGGTAGCACTGAATGCCGTCGCCAAACTGGATGTGGAAGTTACCCCCGAAGAACAGGAGGCCTATTTCCATACCTGGAAGGTCACCGCCCACCTGCTAGGTATTGAGGCCGGCATTATTCCAGACACCATTGAAAGTGCCAACCAGCTATGGCAACGCATTGCCGCACGCAACTTCAGGCGTACCGATGCTGGCATCAAACTGGCCCAATGCCATGTGGAATTTCTGGAAGGACTGATCCCAGGCAAGTTTGCCGATGGTCTGGTGATCTCACTGATGTATTATCTGCTGGGCAAAACCATGGCCCACGATTATCTGGCATTACCCCAAGCCAACTGGACCTCGCATCTACTCGGGCTGGCACGTGAGGTATTTGATGTCAGCGAAGATTTATTTGATGACTCACCCAGCATTATCCAGAATGTCATTGAGAAACTCAGTCTGGAATTTATGGACGGGCTGGAGCGCCACTGGACCAAAGGCGACAGCCAGCCCTTTCGCATCCCTCCGTCTTTGACCCAAAAATAAGGAGGCCAGCATGAGTGACATGCCACTATGTTCGGCCGATACCCCATGGTATGCACGGGATGAGGCCTGCAAAACCATTTGCCCAAGTACCGACCTGATCAACGACCCATCCCACATTTTCAACTGGGTGGACGTTAACTGTGTACCCTATACCGGCCTGGAAATGCTGTTCTTTGCCGGCGGCTGTTTGATGTGGGTCATGGCCTATATCATCCTGATCAAAGAGGCACGCCAGTATAAATTCATGGAAATGGCTGCCTTTGCCGGTGCCGGCAACTTTGCCTGGGAAGCCGTCTGGTCCTGGGCCTACACTACCGATACCGGCTGGTTTATGGTGTGGACCTACCGGGCCTGGTTCTTCCTGGATATTTACATCTTCTATTTACTTCTCAAATATGGGCATAAACAGGTGTACACACCGTGGGTGCGGGAATACTTCAAACCCTTGTGCTGTGCCGCACTGGTGG
Source organism: uncultured beta proteobacterium (assembly GCA_942490555.1). Lineage (GTDB taxonomy): Bacteria > Pseudomonadota > Gammaproteobacteria > Burkholderiales > Gallionellaceae > Gallionella. The sequence continues at coordinate 103,693 of CALNXP010000007.1, forward strand.
GCTGGATCGTAATCTATTATCTGTTTATTGCTCAGGGCTACGATATGCCTATAGGTGCCAATACCGCCTATATCGCCCAGCTCACGCTGTCGATACTGTGTCCGATTGTGCTGCTCAATGCCAAGTCCATGGATGGCTTTTCATTTCATTTCGCCTGGCTACGCAGTTTCGGCACCGCGGCCAATACCGTGTTTATGTTTATGCACTACCCGGACAATCACTTCCTGCACTCGCTGGGTGTGACCGCGTTTATCCTAGACATGGGCTATCTGCTATTGTTTAAAAAGAAAGAACAGGCGTTTAAAACACAGGCTATAGCTGCGGCCTAATGTGTTACGCAGCCTGGGGAATGGCGTGTTGAATTTGAATCTCGATTTTTACACGCCTGCCCCAAGCTGCCACACTATTCTGCTATATTTATCCCGACTTTCTATTCGGACACGATATGGCCACCTCCATCCTCATCATAGAAGACGAAACCGCGATTGCCGATGTGTTGCAATATGCCCTGCAATCGGAAGGGTTTAGCTGCCACCATTGCACACTGGGTCAGCAAGGTATTGAGCAACTGCAGCAACAACAGCACGCGTTAGTCATTCTGGATGTGGGGCTGCCGGATATCAGTGGTTTTGATGTCTGTCGCGAAATACGGCGTTTTTGCAATGTGCCGATTCTGTTTCTTACCGCACGCTCGGATGAGATAGACCGAGTTGTTGGACTGGAGCTGGGCGCCGATGATTATGTCAGCAAACCGTTTTCTCCACGTGAAGTGGTGGCCCGGGTACGCGCTATTTTGCGTCGGCTGACGCCTTGCGACAATGAAGCTGGCCAGCAATACTGGTTTGAGCTGGATGACGCCACCGCACGTATTCGTTTCTGCAATAGCCTGTTGGAACTGACCCGCTACGAATACCTGCTGTTGAAATATCTGCTTGATCACCCCGAGCATGTGTTTTCACGCGCCGCGTTAATGGATGCGATATGGGCCGATGCACTGGACACCTCGGACAGAACGGTAGATACCCATATCAAAACCCTGCGCGCCAAATTAAAAGTGGTGCGCGCAGATATAGACGCTATCACCACCCATCGCGGCCTGGGTTACAGCATTCGTAACGAAAGTTGTGAATGAGCATTACCCTGCGTTTGCTGCTGGGCTTTTTTATGATTGTCGGTCTGGCCGGCTGGTTTGTGATGGATGTGTTTGTCGATGAGGTCAAACCCGGCGTACGCCAGACCATGGAAGAAATCCTGGTCGACACCGCACATTTACTGGCCGAACTGGCGCATCCCGATCAACAAGCGCAAATTAATACCCAGGCCTTTGCCCGGGCGTTTCAACGCTATCGCAGCCGCAATCCACAAGCCCATATCTGGGGATTTGAAAAACAATCACTGGATCTGCGTGTGTATATTACCGACCGGCATGGCATCGTCATCTATGATTCACAAGACCGCGCCCTGGGCCAGGATTACTCGCACTGGAATGATGTCTATCTGACGCTGCGTGGTGAATACGGGGTACGCAGCAGCCTGCAGGATAAAAACAATCCACACAGCGGCGTGATGTATGTCGCCGCCCCCATTTTGCAACACAAGCAATTGCTCGGCGTGCTCACGGTGGGCAAACCCACCAGCACCGTACAACCGTTTATCGACCGCAGCATCCAGCGTATTGAACAGGCCGGCTTCTGGCTGCTGGGCAGCTCACTGCTGGTCGGGCTGTTAATCACCTGGCGGCTGACCCGTGCCATTGGCCGCTTACGCCGCTATGCCCGCGACGTCAGCCTGGGCCAACATAGCCGCCTACCCCGCACTCGCAGCAAGGAACTGGATGAACTGGCGCTGGCACTGGCCGAGATGCGAGAAAAGCTGGATGGCCGCGAATATATAGAGAACTATGTCCACCATCTGATTCATGAAATGAAAAGTCCACTCACCGCGCTGCGTGGCGCAGCCGAGCTACTGGATGAAGATATGCCACGCGACACCCGGCATACCTTTGTCGGCAATATCCGCGAACAAAGCCGCCGACTGCAGGATATGCTGGACAAACTGCTGCTACTTGCCAAGGTCGAGCACCGTACCACCCTGGAAAACCCAGAAACACTGGGCCTGCAGCAACTGATAGACACCGTAATCGCCGACCATGCACCGCAGCTGCAACAACGCCAGCTGCAATGCCATAACCAGTTACCGGCAAAGATCCAAATCAGCGGCGAAGCCTTTCTATTACGTCAGGCACTCAGCAATCTGCTGGATAACGCCATAGACTTCTCCCCGGCACACAGCGAAATCACTTTTACGTTACAGCAACAACAACTGATCATCCGCGACCACGGCGCGGGCATCCCCGACTACGCCCTGCCCCATTTATTCGAGCGTTTCTACTCCCTCAACCGCCCCAACAGCCAACGCAAAAGTACCGGTCTGGGCCTGCCATTTGTTAAACAGGTGGTGCAACTGCATGGCTGGGAGGTGACTTTAAGCAATCATCCTGATGGTGGAGTAGAAGCAAAGATTCACTTAACCTGGGAAAAAACGCGGCATCACGCATTAATGATGTGATGCCGCGTAACCCGACATATAGCAATAAGCCTCAAGATGTCGGGCTAGCCTGTGCCCCCAAGACATTAATCATTGATTGCCAGCAGACGCATCCAACCGAGCGTGCCCGCTCCCCTTGCCCCACATTAGATGGAGAGTCAGACAGCAGCTGACTCGGATTGAAAACTTCAATAGATTGCTTTAGGCTCTGTTGGATTTAGCGTGATCTTGATAGCGTTTTCGCAAGAATAACGGCACCAGCCCGGCAAGCAACATCATAAAGAAGGAAGGTTCCGGTATTGGGGCCGTATGATCCCAGGTATCTTGCAGCAACCATTCGTCAGCTTGAGCCTGTGGACTAACGGCAGGATCAAACCCTGAATAATCCCCCAAGATACGGCTATTACGATTAGGCGTTATCACGTCAAAGGTAAAACTATCACCGGGAGACAGTAAAATATCCGGGAATGGATCAGACCAGGTACTCCAATTTGCTAAAACGGCGATATCCAAAGGGGTATTATCAGGCATAGCCCAGTATTTAAGATCATGTATCAATATTGACATTGGATCTATCTCATCCCAGGAATCAAGGTTCAAAATATTGACGGTATGAATCCATTGCTTTTTATCACCAGGTACAGGATCTGGCTCGGGTTTTGGATCATCAACGGTCACACCAACCTTTGCCCCACCCTTCTCTATGACGGTATGATCCTCTTTTTTGCTCCACTCCCAGGCCTTATGTTTGACATTATATTCCGTCAACGTCCATTTAAACTTGATATCGACTTCACTGCCCTCAGCCAAATCCAGGTCATCCCAAGCCAGATCGACGGCATGGTTACCATTATCTGCATCTGGGGATGAAGATGAATGCAGTTTATTCACGGTAGTATTGTACTTGCCTGGCTGTGAACCACGGTTTTGGCTGTCTGGCATGGGCAAACCACCGCTGGTACCCTGCACCTCCCAGTCAACAACCTCGACATCGTCCTCTTTTTGCCAAAACTTTAATTTAAGGTCACCCGCGACAGGAAATTTATTTTGACGTAGCTTTAAGACCTCCTGAATAGTATATGGCTCCACCACAGTTGCCTGGGCGGTTGTTGCAGTAAAGCTCATTAGCGTAGCCGACAGCATAGATACCATAGAAATAACACCCGTTTTCCTCATCTCTCCTCCTTTATGCATATTTTTTGTCAATGCATTTATCCTCCCCATGTTTTGATGATAAAGAACAAGAGGTATACCAAACAAATGCAGTTACTAAACAACAGAAAAGCATCTTGTCAAATGCTCAACACAGCATAACGTTGCTTTGGATAGTTTTCGGTTAGGAATTGAATGGACCAATAACTATCCTGGCTAGCTATGACCTGACCTTGGAAATACTTGTCCAGCAATAAAGTCCACCCGTGCGGATACACCATAAGCAAATACAAACCGACAGCCCCACAACAATTAACCGCGCCCCCTGGTTAATTTATCAGCCTGAGCGGGCAAAACCGTGCGCCACCCAATCCACATAATTCTCCCTATCCACAAAAAAAATCAAAAATCGCTTGCTTTAAATTTAATTTGTGTTACATTGCCGACAGCTCAAAAGAATGTTTGTCTTATTTTTCTCTGGTTTTTCCTGTGGTTCGTAAGTAGAGGTCCTTTTTTGCTATTCAGCACCTTGATAGTTTATTAAGGCACTTTATTTATTTTTTTACAGGAATTTCCTATGTCTACGACAACAACTGGTACGGTTAAATGGTTTAACGATGCAAAAGGCTTTGGCTTTATCGAGCAAGAATCAGGCCCTGACGTTTTTGCACATTTCCGCGCAATCAACAGCGGCTCTGGCTTTAAGACTCTGGTCGAAGGTCAAAAAGTAAGTTTTTCAGTAACTCAAGGCGCCAAAGGCCCTCAAGCTGAAGACATTACGGTTCTGTAATTACTGAATCGTTAGACTCCAAAATACGCCTGCTTGCAGGCGTATTTTTTATGCTGCGTATCTACCTCATAAGCTGTATCCGCCGCATTATTAACCTGCCTGAGGCAGTTTTATTGTGGATAACTGATTATGAAAAGCCTTCTGCTACGCCGCGTATTGCAATCACAAGGGTTTGGTACCCGCAAATGGTGTACCGCGCTCATCAAACAAGGTCATGTCAGTATTGGTGGAGAAACCATCACCGATATTAACGCCAGTGTCTCACTGGACAATCTGGAACTGTGTGTTTTTGGCGACGCCTGGCGTTACCGCGAAAAGGTCTATCTGGCTTTAAACAAACCTGTAGGTTTTGAATGTACACGTAAAGGCAGCCACCCCAGCGTGATCAGCCTGCTACCCGAACCACTGGATCTACGCAAGGTACAGCCCGTAGGCCGACTGGATCTGGATACTACCGGTCTGTTGCTACTGTCTGATGACGGCGACTTTATTCATCGACAAAGCTCACCCAAACACCATGTACCTAAAATCTATATTGCCACCACTTTCGAACCGGTTTCTGCCACACTGGTAGAACAACTGTTAACCGGCGTCAAACTGCATGACGAGCCACAACCATTGGCGGCGGTAAGCTGCCGACAAATTGGCAGTCATCAGCTGGAAATCATTCTAAAACAGGGCAAGTACCACCAGGTTAAGCGTATGCTAGTCGCTGCGGGCAACCATTGTGAAGCGCTGCATCGACCACAAATCGGCCAGCTCACCCTGGACAGCCTGCAGCTAAACGAAGGCGAATGGTGCTATCTTGAAGAACCGCAGTTGAATCAGCTGACCGGCCAGCACTAGTCTCGCATCACGTCAGCAGCTTGTGCTGACACATTAATTTTGTCAGACACCATCCTTTCAAGTGGATCAGATTGTCTGACCCATTGAAAGTATATCTATGAATTTCTCCGATCTAGGTTTATCACACAGTCTGCTGCGTGCCGTTGAAAGCAAGGGCTATGACACGCCGTCACCGATTCAACAACAAGCCATTCCCGCCATCTTATCGCGCCGCGATGTCATGGCCGCGGCACAAACCGGCACCGGCAAAACCGCTGCCTTTACCCTGCCGCTATTACACAATCTATCCGATGGAGAAGCGGCACACCCGAATAAGGTACGCGCACTGATACTGGTGCCTACCCGTGAACTGGCCGCACAGGTCAGCGACAACATCACCATCTACGGCAAGCATCTGCCGCTGCGCTCCTGTGTGGTTTTTGGCGGTGTCAGCATTCAACCGCAAATCAAATTACTGCGCCGGGGCACCGATATTCTGGTGGCCACCCCAGGGCGCCTGCTAGATCTGTGTCAGCAAAATGTGATTCGCTTTTCGCAACTGGAAACATTGATACTGGATGAAGCCGACCGTATGCTGGATATGGGATTTATCCGTGACATACGCAAAATCCTCGCCCTGCTGCCCAAGCGGCGACAGAATCTGCTGTTTTCCGCCACATTTTCGGATTCCATCAAAAAGCTGGCCGGCAGCCTGCTACATGACCCGATTCAAATTGAGGTCAGCCCGCGTAATACCACCGCGCAAACCGTCAAACAAAGCGTTATTGAGGTAGAACAAACGCAAAAAAGTCGCTTGTTATGCGGCTTAATTAGCGAACAGCAATGGCAACAGGTACTGGTATTTACCCGCACCAAACATGGCGCAAACCGACTGACCACCCAGCTGGAAAAATCCGGCATCACCGCCGCCGCCATTCATGGCAATAAAAGCCAGGGCGCACGCACTCGGGCATTAACCCATTTCAAATCCGGAGAAATCCGCGTACTGGTAGCTACCGATATTGCCGCCAGGGGTATTGATATCAACCAGCTGCCTCATGTCATCAACTTCGAGCTACCCAATGTGGCCGAAGATTATGTGCATCGCATTGGTCGTACCGGCCGAGCCGGTGCCAACGGTGAAGCCTTGTCACTGGTAGGCTCGGACGAGAATAAACAACTAAAAGCCATTGAAAAGCTGATACAAAAAACACTGCCCCGCAAGCAGATCGCCGGGCATACCGCGACAGCAACACCGGCCCAACCACGCCCCGCCGCGAAACCAGCGACTCATGGCAATAGCCGCAGGCCCCAAGCCCGCACCAGCTAATCCTAAGGGCTGAGACACAACATCACAGGCGGGCATCAATGCCCGCCTTTGTTATGCCCTCCCCTAACGTCCCCCGCTACAGCAACTACCACCATAGCACCAACGATTATCCCCCCCCCACAGCAATCAGATACATCGCTGTCATATAGGCAAACAATGTCCTCCTCAAGCTAACCGCCTCAGTCCAATCCTCTGCCACCTGAGCACGATGAAGTCTGTGTGAAGTCGTATCGCATATTCTCTTCACAAACCTGCGTTAGGCTGTAACCAATGTCACGCGAGGAGAACACCATGCTTAAAAACAGCCTGTTTATCAAAATCATCACCCTGGCCGTACTGGCGCTGGTACTGTTAATTCCACTGGGCATGATTGCGTCCAAAATCAGTGAGCGCCAACAACTGCAACAGCAGGTACAACAAGATATCGCCCGCCATGCCTCGGGCAGTCAACGCCTCAGCGGCCCGTGGCTGGTACTGCAATATCGCGTTCGCCTGCACGAAACCATCAAGGACCAGGCCGGCAAGCCGCAATATAAAACTCGGTTAAGTGCAATTAAAGAGGTAGTGCTGAATGCTCGACAACTGCAGATCAACGGCCATAGCGATGTCGAAACCCGTCAGCGTGGCATTTACCAGGCACATTTATATAATCTGCAACAGACGCTACAAGGTGGTTTCCAGGTTCCCGCAGCCTATGGCAGCGCATATAATCCGCAGGATATGCTACCGCTTGCCGCCTATTTTGTAATGCAACTCAGCGATGCCCGTGGCATTCACAATGTGCCACAGTTGCAACTGAACGAACAGAGCCTGACATTTGAACCCGGCCTGCAAGGAAATATCAAGGGTAACGGCATTCATGCCGGCTTGGCCGCTCTTGACCCGACAACCCCGCATCATTTCAAATTTAGCTTTGCACTGGATCTGCAAGGTATGCGCAAACTGGCCTTTGTCCCCGGCAGCAAACGAACCGAGGTCAGTTTAACCTCCTCCTGGCCACACCCGTCATTTGGTGGCAGCTATCTACCCAAAACACATGAGATCAGCGCACAAGGTTTTCAGGCCAACTGGCTGATCAGTGATCTGGCGCGCAATCACAATCAATCACAGGGTGCTAGCAACGAATTCTCGGTTGAATTTATTGAACCGATTAATATTTATTCACTCTCGGAACGTGCAGTCAAATATGGCGTACTGTTTGTGGTGCTGGTATTTACCGCATTTTTTATGTTCGAAATACTGCGCGAATTGCGTATCCATCCCATGCAGTATTTACTGGTAGGGCTGGCCATGGCGATGTTCTTTTTATTAATGATCAGCCTGTCGGAACGTATCAGCTTTGTCTGGGCCTATATCAGCTCGGCCGCCGCCTGTATTGTATTAATCGGGGTTTATCTGGCCGGTGTATTAAACAGCCCCCGTCCGGCCATGCTGTTTTCCAGTGGCATCGCACTGATGTATGCCGTACTCTATGGGGTACTGCATTCCGAAGATAATGCGCTGCTGCTGGGGGCATTGCTGATGTTTATTACCCTGACTGCGGTCATGCTGCTAACCCGCAAAATGGACTGGTATCAGGTCGGAATAAAAAATATCCCCTCGTCTACCCGCCAGCATACCACCGCCGCCACACTCCCGGAATAACCCAACCCGCCCACCCCCAAAGGGAAGGGGCTGATAACCTGCAATCAGCCCCCAAACAACGGCCCCGCTCATCGGCAATTCACTAAATTTATATTGCACATCAATTGTTTGACCCGATAACCACTAAACACCAAGTTCTTTCCTTTTATCAGCCGGGACTGGTCTTCATACCATAAATCCCCTACCTTCAGGAGTGTTCGGCATGGTGATTAAATGGCGACATTTGTCGCTGTTTTGCACTTACCCCCCCCAAAACCGTTGCGTGATAAAACATCAAACAACCACATGCGAAAGATCAATCAAATAGGCAGTTATTTCCTTCAACTTGAAGGTCAAATTATGGGTGATCAACATATGGAACAGGGATTTACCTTAGTTGAGCTGTTAATTGCACTGGCAGTGCTGGCCATTCTGGTCAGCCTTGCGGCCCCCAACTTCAATGTATGGATTAATAACAGCCGTATCCAAACCGTAGCCGAATCGGTATTAAACGGTTTACAACAGGCACGTGCCGAAGCGATTAAACGCAATGAGCGCGTCTCCTTTCGTCTGTTGGCCCCCGACCAGCCATTGCTGTGGAAAATTGAGGTTGTCGCCACTGCCACCGCGGTTGATCAGATACAGGCCCAAGAACTAAAGGCCAGGCTCGTTCCCGACCCCACGCTGATGAGCGGGCCATTTAACGCCGACGTAATGATCACCACCCCCGCATTCATCACCACTTTCGATGGCTTTGGACGCGTGGTGCCCAATCGCGGCGTACCCGCGCCCCCAACCATGCGACGTATTATTTTTGATATACACCCCAAGGTCATGGATACGCAATCCAGTCGTGAGCTGCGTATCGATATCGCGACAGGAGGACAAATACGCATGTGCCAACCCTCATCCACACAAGATTACAAAAAGTGCCAGGATAACCAGGTGATAGACCTACCTCCTTTACTGTAAGCCAAAGCCATGAAACTGCCGTTAAAACCAAAATCACAACGAGGTTCGGTACTGATTGAAGCCATGGTGTCGGTATTGATTTTTTCTATCGGCATTCTGGCGCTAGTAGCACTGCAGGTCACCGCAATGAATGCCATGATGCAGGGAAAAATCCGGGCAGATGCCGCATTTTTGGTCAATCAGCTGATTGGTAAAATTCGTATCGATGATATCAGCGAAGCCGGGTTTTCCAGCAAATACCTGCCCAGTGGTCAGGTCTATACCCTTTGGCGTCAGGAGGTGGAACAACGGCTACCCAATGCCGACAAATGCAATATCACGGTATCGCTCGATGAGGACAGTAAGATTGCTGCCGTTTCGGTAGGCTGGAAATCCCCTCAAGCGGAAGATGATGATGAGTGCCATAACTTTACCGTGGTTACCCAGATTGCGGATAACTGATTTGCCCTGCGCACCCGCTCAACGCCGCCGACAACGCGGCTTTGGCCTGGTGGAACTGATGGTGGGTGTCACCGTGGGCATGCTGGCGGTACTGATTGTAATGAAAACCTCAAGTGTTTTTCAGGCACAAAGCAGCAACACCCTGGCCGGCGCCAACTCGCAAGAGGCCGGCATGATGGGCGCATTACTGCTGGAGCGGGCCATACAGAGTGCTGGCGAGCACTTTAACTATCCACAAATGGCCGGTTGCTCCCGCAATTATCCATTAATCATCCGCGATGGTGATCAGGGTAGTGGCAGCCGTGACTATTATTCGGATTATTTTGTGATTCCACACAGTGACAGCCCGAATTTCTCCGGCGCCTTGCCCGCACATCTGACCGACACGGTAGATCCGGCCGACAAACAGATTGTGTATATCAATCGTGATAAAGGCTTTGGCAGCGGTGAACGCATAGTGATTATTAATCAGGATGACTTTGATGACTGTGAACAGGCCCGTATCGAGAGTATGGAAACCATGGACGATGGCAACCGGGTGAAGCTGACCCTGGCAGCCCCCCTCTCCGGCAACTTTACCCGGGGGGCACTGACCTATAGTCTGGGTCGTGGCATTCTTTACCATATGTACCGGCTGGTGCCTATGAATAACAGCAGCGGCATTGTCCAAAAATCCTGGCAATTGCGACGCGAGGTCTACCCCGTACCGGGCTTTCATAACAGCAAACCGGATATCGCCAGCCCGTTAACCCTAAATCAAGGCGAACCGATTGCTGGCAACATTGTGGCATTGCAGTTGCAATATGGCGTTGCCGCCAACAGTGGCTCCACCGCGGTCAGTCACTGGGTAGATGCCTTGGCTGGCTGGGAGCCAAGTCAGGTAGACGGTGATAGCGAAAAAGTCTCTCAGATTAAAGCCGTGCGTATGGTATTGGTTGCGATTAACCCCAGGCGAGCGGCCTCACCGGTTACCGAAGCCTGTAGCGCCCAAGGCTGGACCAATGGCCCCTGCGCCTGGCCAGATGACCCCAACGATCCCAATGATACGCCGCCCAAACTGAATCTGGCGGCAACCGTGGGTAATGACTGGTCATACTACCGCTACAGTATCTACCGCACGGTTATCCCTATGCGTAACGTCCTGGGGCTCATACCATGACACGCCATGGCCAGCCCCTAAATCGCTCACAACAACGCGGCGTTTCGCTATTTATTGCCCTGGTGGCGCTGACCACCATGACCCTGGCCGGTATTGCGCTGATGCGCTCCATGGACACCGCCACCTTGCTGGCAGGTAATTTTGCCTATCGCCAGGCCACGGTACAGGCCGCAGAAATCGCCATCGAAGACGCCACCACCTTTCTGCGCTCCAAAGACAGCTTATGGTTAAATCAATACGACGATCTGGCAAGTGGCAACCGCTATTTTCGACGCATGCTGGCCACCAATCCGCGTGGTGTGCCCGAGATAGACTGGAATAACGCTTATCAGCTGACGAATCCGCCGTCCCTGCCCGATGCCTTCAGCATACACTATGTGATTGATAGACTCTGTGATGCCAAGCTGGTACAGGCCGCACACCAGCAATGCGTTGCCGGTATGGATGGTGCCGTCAATTACCGTATTACCGTCAAAGTATCCGGCCCGCGTTTTTCCAGTGGCTGGGTACAGGTTGTTTATAGACGCTAAGAATTCAGGAGAAACGCATGAATATCTGGTCTCGCTTACTACTGATACTGCTGATGCTGCTGCCGATAATGGCCGAAGCCGCCAAGATCCACCCCTACCGCTATGATATGCCCAACGGCATTCGCTGGGGCAGTACCAACTTTTTTGACAACAGCTACAACGGTCTGGGTGATAAAGAGTCCAACTACAGCCAACTCAGCGAAGGGGTGGGTGATCTGACCGATGGTATTGCCGATCCAGCCATGAATCTGCGTGCAGACTATACCGATAGCAAACCACATGTCTGCTGGACCGGGAGAGATCCAGATATCACCTTTTATTTCAACAAGGTTAGAGACTTTAAAACCCTGCGTATCGATATGCCGGACTGCTATCTTTGTCTCAGCCATCTAGCCAAAGCGATCAAGGTAGACATCACCATTGAAGGGGAAACCAAAAGCATAGACCTAACCAAGGCCGAAGAGGTCAGGTTTACCCGTGAATGGTATGAATTTGATCTAAGCGATATGAAAGCCACCAATAAAATTGCCATCAAAATGTATCGCAACCAGGATAGGCTGGAACATCCACCGCGCGGTTTTTATAGCAAGGTACTGATGTGTACCTCGGAAATCGAATTTTATGATGGAGCCAGCCGCCTCAAGATCAACGACACACCTATCACCCTGGAGGCCAATATCAGCCCGAATGTAATGCTGGTACTGGATAACTCCCAATCCATGGATGCCTATATGGATGGCACCCCAACGGCCGGTTTTGTGTCTCAGGACCGTTCCGCCGTCTGGAGCTACTTTGAAGACTTTGAAGACTTCAATGCCTACAAAACCGCATCCGAACCCAACAACTGGTATGGACAGGGCCGGTTTGAAAACTGTCCCGGCTGTGCCGCCGAATGGAGCGGCGCTGGCCAAATAGAAAGTACCGCCGATTTTTTCGATTACGGTATGGGGCGTTGGCATTGGCGCAATGCCAGCGCTGCAACGCCTCGCAACTGTCAGATGCAGCCGTATAGCTGGGACGGTCTGGGCACATGCACCCAGTTTGCCGAAGCCACCACGCTGACGCTGAAAAATGTGCCTCCCCATCAGGAACTGTTTATCACCTTTACTTTATTGCTCTGGGACAGTATCGATGGCGGCCGGCTGGAAACCTTTTGGGATAACGGCATCTCTTACGCCGAAGATAGGTTTCAGATGACCATGAATGATAAGCGATTGTTTAATGATTATTTTTACCGAACATGGCCCACGCCACAGCAGGTGGTTGATGACCCCAGAATTAAATACACCCATAGATATATGTATCATAAAAGCGTGGATATGCGCTTCGATAACAATAACACCGGCGGTCCCACCGCTAAAAAAATGGGCTATAACAACCACTTCAGGGATAGGTATAAAACCGTTACCCTGCAGTTAGCCAATATTCAGACCACCACCCGGGATATGGTGCTGACCTTCCGCCATCCAAATTCGCAAGGCGGTATGGATGAATCGTTTGGTATAGACAATATTCTGATTACCGCCACCAATGACAGTAACGACCCGGATGCGCCCGGGCTGCAAACCCGCAGCAACCTGGCCAGAAATTCCATGCGCTCGGTAATGGATGAATTTGCCGGTGCAATTAACTGGGGCTTAACCAGTTTTGAGGTTGATCTGGCCACCCGCAAACTGAATACTACCTATGCCTATCTGATGGGGGATGAGTTCAGCATGAACTTCAGTGCCAGCTGTAACGGCTATCAAGCGGACTCTTATCAGCTTGGCCTGCCGTTTACCCCCGGTTGTACCTCTGGCACACTGTTTACCGATAGTGACGGCATGAAAAAATGCAGCAGTGGACTGCGCTGTGTCAAAAACCCGGAATGGCGCGAAGCATGGGAAGGAGATGCCTCATTACGCCGCTTCAAATATATTACCTTTGAGCGCTCCTCGGATGACCTAGGCATACAAGATGTGCTGTATTTCGGCCGTTATAACCGTACTCCCGCCTATGGCGGCATCTGGGCACCGATCAGCCGCAACCGCACCGCGACTCAGCCGGCCGATGAAGAGCCGCTGGGAAGCATTATCACCGAGGCGGGCAGCGATTATCCGTATTACAGCCCCTGGGCCAGCCGCGACAACAGCCATTTAAACAAACCATTACGCAACTTTAATCCGCCCTTCAGCAATGACCTGGATGCCTTCCGCCTGGAAGCTACCGATGCCGGCTTTATCCCCAACTCAGGTTACACCCGACTGTTATTCTTACCCAGGGGCTGGGGCTATACCGGCGACATTACCGGCAAAGGGGTGGTCAATAATACCCTGGACAAGGGCGGCCTGGGCCATCTGGGTAAAATTAAAACCAGCCTGACCCCGGAATCTTTCGATGCTCGCAACAATGCGCCCGATCTAAAAAATGCCGCCCGGCTGACACCTATCAGCGGCACCCTGGAAACCGTCTATAACTACTATGCCGAAGACTGGCTGGCCACCGATGCAAACAAACGCTACAGCTGTCAAAATCATTATGCCCTGCTGGTCACCGACGGCATGCCCAGCGCCGACAATAACGGCCGTCCCTATAGCACCACCGAACGGACGCACGACTGTATCTGGGACGAAAATATTAACGGCTGCCAAAGCGGTCAGCTAAAGAAAGCGGCCACCGATGCGGTCGCCGCGATTGAACGCCTGAGAACTATCGATGCCGATAGCGATGGCCAGACAGACCGTGAAGTGCTCTCGTTTGTAATTGCCATGGCCGACAGCGTGACCAATAATCATGCACTCTCGGTGATGGATGCACTGGCCTATGCCGGCGGCGGCTATCCCACCGCCTTTAAAGGCACCCATGCCGATGGTTTTCGTGATGCACTGCTGCGCATTATGGAAAATATTCAGCGCCGCAGCGGTTCCGCCAGCGCACTGACGGTACAGGACGATGTGGTATTCGAGGACGAGGTGATACAGGCCTCCTATGCCACCAATTATGACTCCAGCAACTGGAGCGGCAATATCTTTGCCTATCCCAAAAATATCGATACCGCGGTTACCGACACCGACCATCCATTCTGGAGTGCCGACGAAGAATTGAATCTACAGTATCCGCTGATGACCGGAGGCAGCAAACCCATACGCTCCAATCTGGGCAACCGCCGGCTGGCAACCGCCTCCTCAACCGCCGGCATTTCCGGCCCGGACCTGGGTATTGCCTTTCGCAACCTGGCCAACCTGACCTCACTGCAGCAAGCGCTGCTGAAAAATCAACAGGCTATGCTGGATTATCTGCGCGGCGCAAGCAACGAAGAAAATGCCCGTTATCGCAAACGTGACAGTCTGCTGGGCGATATTATCAATGCCTCGCCGGTTGTCGTGCGCGCACCGGCGGCCAACTATAATCCGGACAAAAATCCGGGCTATAAAGAATTTGTCGAAGACTATCAAGAGCGTATCAATATGCTGTATCAACCGGCAAATGATGGTTTCCTGCATGCCTTCCGTGCGGTCACCGATCCGGCAGCCAGTGTCCAGGACCCGCGTGACGGTCAGGAACTATGGGGCTATGTGCCCAATCTGCTACTGGAAGAGCTGCCCAGCTTGTCGGTTCGCGGTCGTTTTATTCATAAAATGTATCTGGATGCCACCCCGGTGGTCGCCGATGTTGATTTCAACTACAAGGGAGTGAGCAACCCGGCAAACTATGGTGCCGCCGATTCCGACTGGCACACCCTGCTGGTCGGAGGCCTGGGTAAAGGGGGGCGCGGCTTTTATGCCCTGGATATCACCGAACCCGAGGTACAGACCGACAGCGATGTCGCCGCCAAGGTATTATGGGAATTCCCCAACAGCATCCGCAATGTCACCACCCGAGAACGGGTGATCAAACAGGTCGGCTACAGCTTTGGCAAACCCTTAATTATCAAGACAAAGGCACTGGGCTGGGTAGTGGTAGTAACTTCTGGTTACAACAATGGTTCGGATACCAATGGTGACGGTCTGGGCCATCTGTTCTTTCTCGATCCGAAAACCGGCGACCTGTTGCAGCAGTTAACCGCCAGTGGTTGTAAAGACGGCCTGCAACTTTCCTGTGGACTGGTACCTGCCGTCGCCTATATGCCAGACACACTGGACCCGGTAACCGATTATATTTATGGTGCAGATCTGCATGGCCAGGTATGGCGCTTTGATCTGACCAATGGTGATCACGCCAACTGGCAGGTCAGTAAAATGGCCGCATTAAAAGACCGCTATGACCCCGACAATCCGGATGATGCCGGAGCCTACCGCCAGCCGGTCACCGGCGGCATGCAGGTTACCACGGTACATATGGATGGCCAGGATGTTCGCTTCCTCTATCTGGGAACCGGCCAATACCTGTCGGACGAAGATATTCCGACCAAACATCAACAAAGCATCTACGCCCTGATAGACAAGGGCAATGCCGATAGCGGATTGCCGGGACCTGACGATTTTACCCGGGATAAACTGCAACCTCAAAGGCTGGATTTTTTTAGCGAAACTAACGCTGGGAAAACCACCGAATACCGTCGCGCCACCAGTCATGAGGTAGATTTTGACAGCAAAAATGGCTGGTATATCGATTTAAATGATGCCAGTGGCGGCGAACGTATGATTCGTGATATCAAACTGGTCAACGGCATTGTTGCCTTCCCGACATTCATCCCCAGCACCGTGCCCTGCACCTTAGGCGGCGTCAGTTACAGCAATTATGTCAATTATCTATCCGGAGGACTGGTACCAGAAATGGGCATCACCTCGCAAAAATATGAAAATGGACTGATTAATGCCATTACCGTCACCTCGGTCTATAGGCGTGACGGTACACTGAAGGAAGTTCAGTTTGATATCACCCTGGATAATGACACCCAGGTGGTAGAAAGCGCCGATCTGGCCGCCTATCCACTGCCCAAACGCATGAACTGGCGGGAAATCATTCGCTGACAGGAGAATAGGATGAAAGCTAACCCCAACTTATGGCTGCTGCTGGCGACAGTCACACTGCCACTACCGGCCAGCGCCGTGGTACCGGTATTTGATGCACCGCCAGCACTTAAACAACAACCGCAACAAAACCGGGAATATGCCGCCACACTGCAAGGCAGCGGCACCATTACCTCTATCAACAGTAACCTGATACGCATAGACAGCCGCATATTTATGTTAACCGCCACCACCACGGTCAAAGCCGCACAATACCCCTATCGCACCATACCGTTAAGCAAGGGGATGCAGGTTTCCTACCACGCGGTACAAGACAGCGAAGACGGCATCGCCATACTGACCAGCATTAGCGTTAACTCACAATAACCCCCCTATCCCCCCAGGCCTGCCCATAACCGGCAGGCTGTTTATTTTCCAATCACCATAACTTTATCTAATTTTAATCTTTCCTGACAGCTGGCTTTCATAGCACTGCGGTTTAATGGCAAGCGTAATTTGACACTTAATTAAACACGTTTCAGGAGAGCCCCATGACAACTGCAGTAAATAATACCGCCTCAAGCATTCACCCCTTTTCCCCGCTGGCACAACGCCTGAGCGCCGCCAAAGCCGCTTACAACACACGCATGCTCAATATGCACGATGTGCATTGCCTAATCACAGAAAATGCCACACCACGCAGTGGTGACTTGCTGCTGGCCCGGGTCAACAAACTGGGTCATCACCGTCGCATTGAACTGCAGAATGGTCGCAAAGCAATTCTGTTTGAGGGTGATGAAATTATTGTCTGTTACGGCAATCGCTATGCCCCCGATCAATTTGAAGCCGAAATACCTGCCGACCTGAACCACTGCCACCTGGTCGCCGCCGGCGGTATCGCCTCACGCAGTCTGAGCAAACATGGTAAAACGCGCCAGGCCACCGAAATTCAGCCACTGGGACTGCTGGGTGATAACAACGGCAAAGCACTCAACATCGCCAACTATGCGTTAGCGGCGGCAAGTTGCCACAAACCACGTCCGTTTGTGATTGCCGTGGCTGGCACCTCCATGAATGCCGGCAAAACCACCTCGGCTGCGTATCTGATCAAGGGCATGGCGCGTGCCGGCCTGAAAGTCGGTGCCGCCAAAATTACCGGTACCGGTGCCGGTGGCGATCGCTGGCTGATGAAAGATGCCGGCGCCTGCGCAGTGCTGGACTTTACCGACACCGGTCTGGCCTCCACCTATAAGGCGGACATCTCACAGCTGGAACAGATACAAACACAATTAATCGCCCATCTGCAACAGGCCGGTGCCGAAGCCGTGGTGCTGGAAATTGCCGATGGTCTGTATCAGCAGGAAACCAATGCCTTACTGCGCTCCAAAGCCTTCCAGAAAAATATTGATGCGCTATTATTTGCCGCCGGTGATGCCATGGGTGCCAGTGGCGGTGCCGAATGGCTGAAACAACACAAGCTGCCGCTGGTAGCCTTAAGCGGCTGTGTCAGCGCCTCACCACTGGCTGCCAGGGAAGCCCAGCTGGCCACCGACCTGCCGGTTCTGGGACTTAACCAGCTGGCCTCATCCGACATCATTATTCAACTGTTTGAAAGCGGTGTCGAATGGGTGGCTAAACAAGCCAAGGTCAGCTAAGTGACCCCCATGCCGATAAAGGTTCTTAACCCGCAACGCCGCCGGCTGCTGGCGGCATTAATTGCCAACGGCCTGCTTCAGGCCGGGGCATTGATTGCCAGTGCCTGGTTTATTAAAGCAATATTCGATGAGTTTATGCATGCCAACAGCCTAGCCAACAACACCCTGGGCGGGTATGCCCTGGGGTTGTTCTGCTGTGCAGCCGCCATTGCGCTGCTACGCCTGCGGGAGCATATTGATGCCGAAAAAATGGGCCAGTCTTATACCCATGATATTCGTAATAAGTTGTTTCTACATATGAGCCAACTCTCCTGTCGCACCCTGCAACAACGCAGCCGGGGTGGCGTGGTATTACGCTTCATCGGCGATCTGAGCGCACTGAAAAACTGGATCAGTCTGGGCGTTGCCCGCTTAAGTGTGGCCGCGTTAACCTGTGCCATCACCTTGACCGCTCTGGCCTTGCTCAGCCCTATGCTGGCCATAGTCGTTGGCACCATTCTGGCGGCAGGGGCAATCGGCGCTCTGCTAATGGGCGGCTGGTTGCAAAACACGGTACGTGAAGCGCGTCGCAGCCGTTATTATCTGGCCGCCAATATCAATGAAAAAATTACCGCCATGACTGCGGTACAGGCCTATGGTCAGATCCGTCGCGAACGTCGCCGCCTGAAAAAACAAAGCCATAGACTGGTTGAGGCCATGGTGGCCAAGGCACGGGCCATTGGTGCTTTCCGTGGTATGGTGGAAATGGTTACCGCTATGGCCAGTGGTTGCGCACTGATTATCGGCGTATTACTGGTACAACAACAGGGCGTGACCGCCGGCACCATAGTAGCAGCAATGAGCATTATCGGACTGCTGACCCCGGCCTTGCGCGACCTGGGGCGGGTGCAGGAATACTGGCATGCGGCCATAGTCTCACGTGAAAAAATCACCGATTTTCTGCAACTGCCCACACTACCGGCACCAGGTAACTCGGCTCAAGCAGCCATTAAATTACCGGCCGGCCCCGGCAAGCTGGAGTTTATTAATGTCGCTATCACTAGTCATCTGCAGACACTGAATGCCACCGCCCACCCCGGCCAGGTCATTGCACTGGTCGGCCCCAACGGTGCCGGTAAATCGACACTGATGTCGCTGGCAGCCCGATTGCTGGATCCTGATCACGGCCAGGTCAAGCTGGACGGCATCCCGCTGGATAGTATCGAACAGCGCTCACTACGCCAGGCGGTCAGTATGATGACCCCGGATCTACCACTCATGCGTGGCAGCGTGGAGAAAAATCTGCGCTATCGACTGCCCGGTGCCAGCGACAAACAACTGCAACAGGTAGCCGAGCTATGCGGCATCCCCCAATTACTGGCACAGTTACCTCGAGGAAACGCCAGTCGGGTCACCGAAAGCGGTGGCAATCTATCGCTGGGCCAACGCCAACGCCTGGGCCTGGCCCGAGCGCTGCTCGGCAACCCTCGCTTATTACTGCTGGATGAAGTCGATGCCAACCTGGACCCGACCTCGGCACTGGCGTTACGTCAGGTAATTCAACAGTATGCGGGCACCATTTTACTTATCACCCACCGTCTGGACTGGGTGATGCAGGCCGACCAGGTCTGGCATATAGCCCAGGGGCGCCTGATTGAAAGCGGCCCGCCGCAACAATTGTTACAACAGCCAGGCCCAACCGCCGAACTGTTCCAGTCAAAATCATTACGCGCCGTTGCCTGAGGAATCCCTATGAATCCGTCCGATTGCACACTATTGTCCTGTTCTCAACGCTTCCGCCCAACGCTGCGCCATGGCCAAGTTTTAAAACGCCGTCTACAGGCCGATACGCAACAAAGCTATTATTTATATTTACCTCGCTCGAGCGCACCTCCCACCAGGCTGATGGTCTGTGTACATGGTATCTCGCGCAATGCACGCCGTCAGATCCGTCTGTTTGCAGACTATGCCGAACAGCATGGCGTGGCCTTGGTCGCACCATTATTTGATAAGCATCGTTTTCCCGGCTATCAGCGTCTGGGCCTGAGCGGACTGCGTGCCGATCTGATATTGCAACAAATCCTTGATGAACTCCACCAGCTGACCGACATCGCCCAGCAACCGTTGTATCTGTTCGGCTATTCCGGCGGCGGCCAGTTTGTTCATCGCTATGCCATGGCCTATCCACAACAGGTCGCCGCCATGGTTATAGGTGCCGCCGGCTGGTATACCCTGCCGGATAGCCAGCAACGCTTTCCCTACGGCTGCGGTAGCCATCACAAACTGCCCGGGCTCCGTTTCCAGCCGCATCAGTTTCTGCGTATTCCAGCCTGTGTGATGGTGGGAGCGGCAGATAATCAGCCCGATGCCGCATTGCGTCAAAGCGAATGGCTGACCCTTCATCAGGGACGCTCACGCCTGGAACGCGGCCAACGCTGGATACGCTGCATGCAACAGGCGGCAACAACACACGGTCTATCTACCCGCTATCAATTTATCACCCTGCCCACCGCGGATCACAGTTTCACCCGCAGTGTGGCACAAGGCAATATGGCCAGCCAGGTATTTACCTTCTTATTTACCCCGAATGCCAGCCAACAGGCTGCCTGAAACGATTTATGATGACACTCCAAAAAACGCTGCTGATTTACACCGCCTTATTCACCTGCGCTCCAATAATCGCTGATGCTGCCGAAATCGACGCCGATCTGGATCTACATGATGGCCTGACCCTTAAAAGCAGCTCGCCACCGGTCAAGGTGCGTGTCGGCGCCCGCTTCCATCTAGACCATACACTCAAAGATGGTGCGCATGTCGATCTGGACAATAATCTTGAGGTCCGTCGCGCCCGCCTGTCCATGCGAGCAGATTTTGCTAAAGACTGGCGCTTAAGTCTGGATTACGATCTGGCCAACGAAAACCGTCGCTATCAATCACTATGGCTGCGCTATCGCGGCATAGACAACTGGCAGTTCAGTCTAGGCCAGTTTCTGGAACCATTCAGTCTGGAAAGTGCCACCAGCTCTAACCGTATTCCATTTATGGAACGTTCACTGGCCAACACCTTTGTCCCCAGTATTAATCTGGGCTTTGCCGCCAACCATTGGGGCCGCAACTGGGGTATCAGTGCCGGCGTATTCTGGGAAAGTCATCTGGAAGAAGATAATCAGATTGAATCGGAAAAAGGCCGGGGCATTACCGCCCGGGCAAGCTATGCCCCGATTAAACAGCCTGATCAGGTGCTGCACCTGGGGCTATCCACCTCGGCCAGACAACCGGAGGCCGATAATCAGCTGCGTTTTCGTCGTTATCCCGAATCCCGCCTGGCAAATAACCGCCTGGTTGATACCCGGCGTATCCGCCATGTAGATGACTATGTCACCGCGGGGCTGGAAATCGGCATCGAATATCATAACTTGCTGGCTCAGGCCGAATATATCCGCACCCATGTAGACCGCAGCCGCCACTATTCCAGCGAACAGTTTGATGGCGGCTACATCACGGTCAGTTATCTGCTCCACGGCAAACGCAGTCGTTATTCCGCCCGCTCCGGTGCTTTTGGTGAAGTCGCTCAGCAAAGCAAACAACAGGCCTGGGAAATCGCTGCACGCTACAGTCTGCTGAATTTAAATGGGGACATAATAAAAGGGGGGAAACAGCACAATACCACGCTGGGAGTTAACTGGTATCCACTGAAAAATACCCGGGTAATGCTGAATTATCTTCATAGCCAGGCCGAAGATAGTCGCGGCAATGACTATCGGCCAGACCCCGAATTTATTCAGTTAAGATTACAGTGGGCGATTTAACGGATCCCTAAGCACCAGTTCGCCTCTACCACTATGGATATTATTGCCTCTCAGGGCTGCGACACTATGTCACATTCTCATCTGATGAGATAAACGCTACGATTCCCGGCTTATTCAGGAGTCAGGAGGGGTCAATGCTCATTAAAAGAATCATCTTGCTGTGTACCGCCGCCGCGTGCAGCAATGCAGTGTATGCAAATCAAACAACCCAATTAAACGAGGTTGTGGTCTGGGGTGAACAACAGGCCAGCCAGCAAGTGGGTTACACCAGCCCGGTCAGTACGCTAAAGCCTGACAATATGGCAGCGATTAATATGGTAACCACCGAAGATGCGGTCAAGTATGAGCCATCTATTGTGATACGGCGTCGTTTTATTGGTGACTCGAACGGCACCTTGGGCATACGCGGATCCAATATGTTTCAGACCTCACGTTCTATGGTGTTTGCCGATGGTGTACCACTACATTATTTTTTAGAATCACGTTGGAATGGTGCGCCACGCTGGACCATGGTTTCGGCCAGTGAAATTGCTGAGGCCAGCGTGGTTTACGGCCCGTTTTCTGCTGAATACAGCGGCAATGCCATGGGTGGCGTGGTGTTGATGGAAACCAAGATCCCACAAAAACGTGAAGTGCATATCGACGCTACGCTGATGTCACAGGATTTTTCAGCCTACAAAGCGGACGAACGCCTGAATGGCTTTAAGGGCTTTGCTTCTTATGGCGACAAAATCGGGGATTTAAGCCTATATTTTTCCTACAATCACCTGGATAACGAGGCACAACAGCAAAGTTATTATTTCAATACCCTGGCCAGCGATGCCGCACCGACAGCACAAGGTGGGCTGCTAAGGAATGATTCCAAAGGTGTACAAAAAATGGTGTTTGGCGATAACGGCAAAGTCGAAAGCCAGACCGATAACTATAAAATGAAGCTGGGCTATGACTTTACTAACCGTTGGTTTGCCTTACTGAATGTGGCGTACGAAGACAGGTCTTCCTACAATATTGGTAACACCTATATCACCGATGCCGCGGGCAATCCTGTCTGGAATGGCACGGTTAGTCAGAACGAACAAAGTTTTACCATTAAGGGCAGCAGCCTGGGGGAAAATGCGCTGGAACGTAACAGCCTGAATCTGGGATTACGCATCAAGGGAGAGCTGGCGGCGGGTTCGCATCTGGAATTAAATGCCAACCGGTTTGATGTACTAAAAAACCGCAGTATTGCCTCCTCAACAAACCCTGCCGACCCGGCGTTTAATAACACCGGGCAAATTACCGATTATGGTGATACCGGCTGGCGCACACTGAGTGCCAAATGGAAACTGGATCAGTTGGGCGCACTGAAAACTGTCAGTCTGACCAGCGGGCTAAGTCACGAAGCCTATGAGCTAAACCGCCACGTTTATGCTTCGAATAATTACGCCGCGCAAACTAAGAACAGCTTATCTGGCAGCAGTGGTGGCGAAACCCGTATCAGCGCGGTATTTGCTCAACTGGGTTGGTTAATGGGCGAACAGTGGGACAGCAGCGTTGGTCTGCGTTATGAGACATGGCAAAGTAAAAACGGCTATTATGCCAGCGATGACCCAGCGACCCCGCAACTGGATCTGGTACACACGCCTGCGCGCAAACAAGACAAGGTTTCACCTAAATTATCATTTGGCTATCTGCCGGATGAAGACTGGGTAATCCGCTACTCCTTAGCCAAAGCTTATCGTTTCCCGATTGTCGAAGAACTCTATAGTCAGTATCGCGCCTATCAAAGTCGCAGCCTTGCCAATCCGGGCTTAAAGCCGGAAAACGGCCTGCATCACAACCTGATGATAGCGCGAACACTGGACAATGGATATTTACGCGCCAATCTGTTCCGTGACAATATCCATGACGTGATTGAATCGCAAACCACCTTGTTAGATGGTGGCGGCTCATTGCGCACCTTTATTCCCGTTGATGAAGTACAAACCACCGGGCTGGAGCTGATTGCCAATATTGAGCGCGTATTTAGCAGCCCACTGGATTTACGCTTTAACCTGGCCTATACCGATGCTGAGATTGTTGCCAATACGGCGGATCCCAGCATTGTCGGCAATACCTTCCCTCGCATGCCCAAATGGCGTAGCAATGTGCTGGCAAGCTGGCATTTAGACGCAAAATGGCAGATCTCCGGCAGTATGCAATATGCCAGCAACAGCTTCGGACAACTGGATAACAGCGATAATCAAGACCAGGTTTATGCTGCCCAAGACAGCTACACTCGACTGGGCTTGAAAACACATTATCAGGTAGATCAGCATTTCTCGCTCAGCGCCGGCATTGATAACCTGACCAATGAACTGTCTTATGTCGCACATCCCTGGCCACGCCGCACATTTTTCCTGAGTGGCGCTTACGACCTGTAGGCTATCTAAGACAAAGTAACGCTGGCAGACACCATAAATCCATCGTGCTGCCAGTCAACGCATGAGCAAATAATATGCAATTAAACCCCAAAGCAATGTATTGCCAGATATGGCGCTGGCACTTTTATGCTGGCTTGTTTTGTATTCCGTTAATCATTACCTTGTCTATTTCCGGGGCAATTTATTTATTTAAACCCCAGATTGATGCCTGGAATCAACAAGCCTATCAGCAACTGGACACATCCCCCCCGCGCAGCACCGCACAACAACAAATTGATGCGGCGCTGGCAGCACAACCAAAGGCAAAGTTCAGTAGCTATCAACTACCAGAATCGCCAGATCAGGCCGTTATTATCCATATTATTGAACACGGCGAACGTAAACAGCTGGCTATCCACCCTTACACTCTGGAAGTGATGGATATTGCCGTTAGCGACGATTTATTTATTCGTCAGGTGCGCAGTTTTCATGGCGAACTAATGGCGGGCAAGGTTGGCTCGGTGATCGTTGAATTAGCCGCTTGCTGGGCAATTGTATTGCTTATCAGCGGAGTGTATTTATGGTGGCCACGCAATCGCCGCGGCTTAGCTGGCGTGCTTTACCCGCGACTCAGGCAAGGTAAACGCATGGTGTGGCGGGAGCTACATGCGGTTACCGGCATCTGGCTTGCAGGATTGGCGCTGTTCTTGTTAATCAGTGGCTTACCCTGGGCGCTGGTATGGGGAGGCGTATTTAAAGAACTGCGCCAATGGCATAGTCCCGCCATCACTCAAGACTGGTCAACCGGGCGCAGTGCCGAACGCCAGGCAACACAACACGCCTATCAACAAGCAAGCCTGCAGCCCAAGCTCAACCAACAAGCACTACAGCAAGCAACACAGCTGCAATTGGCTGCCCCGGTATTACTCTCCATTGATAAAATGCAGCCAGGTCAATGGAAAGCCGTTTCACGTCATGCGAATCGGCCGCTGCGCAGCAATGCCTGGCTGAACGGTGACACTGGCGAAATCATACGAATACAGCATTTCTCAGACAGACCGCTAATTGATCAAATTATCGGTATAGGAGTCGCCGCACATGAGGGACAGTTATTTGGTGGCTTGAATGTAGCTTTGGGCGTATTGACCAGCCTGGGGCTGGTGCTGATCTCCATCAGTGGCTTATGCTTATGGCTGCAACGCAGACCCACGGCGGGGCTGGGCGCACCACCGCCGGTAGATGTCAGGACCGGCAAGGGCATTGTGATAATCACCCTGCTACTGGCAATATGCCTGCCATTGCTGGCAATATCGCTGCTTATCATCTGGCTGCTGGAAAAATGGCTGTTACGTCGCTGGTCCGTATCGCGCCAATGGCTGGGGCTATCCGCCTGATATTGCCACCATCCGAACTCAGCTTAGCGTAGACATTTGATGGCAGTGGTGCCGATTAGAAATCGCTGCCAACATCCAGCTTATAGCCAAAACCACGCACGGTTTTGATCAGCGACTGCGGATTTTCGGCATCAATCTTTTTGCGCAGGTTGCGCACATATACTTCCACCACATTGGTAAGCGGGTCGGCACTCACCCCCCAGACCTTATCTAATATTCGGGTACGACTAAACACCTTGCCGGGAGAGCTCATCAGACATAGCAGCAAATTATATTCTTTGGGAGTCAGTTCGATTAAGCGACCGCTTCGAAATACCTGATGGCTGTCCATATCCACTTTCAGGTCAGCGACTTCCAGCACGTTGCCGGATTGATTAAAACCTTGCTGGTGGCGACGCAACATGGCCTGTATTCGGGCCAACAACTCATCAAAAGAAAACGGTTTGGTCAGATAGTCGTCGGCACCGATACCCAGGCCTTCCACCTTATCCTCCAGCGCGTCCATCGCCGTCAGCATCAGAATAGGCACTAGATTTCCTTTGGCGCGCAAGCGCCGACAGATATCCTGGCCACTCATATCGGGCAACATAAGATCCAGCAATAACAGATCATAGTCGGGATGCATCGCCAACGCCAGTCCCTGTTTACCCGTTGCAGCAACTTCCATTAGATAACCTTCGGCTTCCAGGCCACGTTTAACAAACTGAGAAATACGGGAATCATCTTCAATCATTAAAATATTCATGCAACACTCAATAAAGGCAGGGTTATGCGGATACAGGTTTCACCATCCGGCTCACTTTCCATGGCAATCGAGCCATGATGGGCTTCACAAATTTCTTTCGCCAGCGCCAGCCCCAGACCGCTGCCTTCGGGCACATTAGCCCTGGCCTGCGCACCACGATAATGACGTTCAAATACTTTGCAGCATTCATCCTCGGAAAGATACTGACTATGACTGCTGACACTCAGTTGCAAGCGATGGCCCAAGGTAATAAGCCTGATCACAATTTCACTACCGGCCACCCGGGTATAACGACAGGCATTATCTAATAAAATAAGCAACAACTGACGCAACCGGGCCTCGTCGCCCATTATTTTCAAGGGGCGTGGCGGCAACTGCAATACCAGATCCAATGATTTTTCTCTCACCAGACTGGCCGCCTCCTGGGCAATTCTTTCGATCAGGGCATTACACTCCAAGGGAGCCATATCAAATTTAATATTCGCCGAATTGGTTCGGGCCATGGATAACAAATCATCCACCAGCGTCGCCAGCTGCCCGGAAAGTTCCACAATACACTGCAATGCCTGGCGATACTCAACTTCAGGCTTACTCTTGCCGCGCATGGTGACCTCGGCCTCACCACGAATCGCTGCCAGCGGGGTACGCAACTCATGACTGATATCAGCGAAAAAGCGTCGTTTGGCCTTATCCAGCTGCTGCAGGCGTTTATTTGCCTGTTCCAGCGCCTGGGTACGCTCCCAGACCTGATCCTCCAGTGCATTTCGGGTCTGCAATAAATCCTGATGCTGCTTATCCAGACGCTGAGTCATCTGGTTAAATTTATGCGCCAGATAACTGAATTCATTACGCCCCTCAATTTGCGTCTGGTGCTGCAGGTTACCCTGGGTTACCTGCTTAACTCCGTTCAGCAATGCCTGTACCGGTCGATTAAAACTGCGCCATAGCCACCAGCCCATCAATCCGGCCAGCAGTGCCGCCAGCAAAGCACAAAGCAGTGCCAGCCGCTGCAAGCTCGCCATCACCTCATCGGCACGCGCACTGGCTTCGACCACCTCTTCCAGCTCATCACTGATCGCCAGATCAATCATAGGTTTAAACTGCTGGTCAATAGTTTTATTCAACACTTGGTTTAATGCCGCTTGCAAAGCCTTCTGGTCATCAAAGCTTTGCAAAATACGCACCCGCTCCAGCTCCCATTTTGCCTGTTTCAAAACGGCCTCCAGCTCAATCAGCAGTGCCAGTTCATCCAGTTCGCGGGATTCTTCCAACGGGGTCATACCGTCCACCGCAAAATGCCCGACCTCGGCAGTCACCGCATCCCTGGCACGGCCCAATGCTTGCCATAACTGCGCTTCGGCCTGTTGCAACTCCTCAATATCGGTCTCATTACTGCGATTAATCGCAATTTTATCGGTCAGTTCTTTAAAATAACGATACGCACTTTGAGACAGGTCGGTAAACGACATCGCCGCCTGATTCGCCAGCTGGCTACGCAGCATATGATGCTCGGTGCGTTGCATACTCCAATACAGCGTACCCGCCAGGAATAACATCAACGCCAGCAATAACGACAAACAAATTAACAACCGGATTCTAAACATCTTAGGATAATAACGTCTATGCCATCATCATCACATTAACAAAAGATTAAGATTAGATGAAGTGGCCGCCTAATCCGCTCGCATTTTGAAGAATGCCACCGCCTGCTGTAATTGTTCCGAATTCTGTGCCAAGGTGCGTGCCGTGGCCGCCAGATTTTCACTGCTGGCTTTATTCTGTTGCGCAATCTGACTGACATCTTCCATCGCAGTCGTTACCTGCACCACGCCCGCCCCCTGCTGCTGACAGGAATTCGCCACCGCACGCGCCAGTTCCAGAGTTTTAGTAATTTCCGGCAACATTTCCTCCAGCATCTGCGCGGTATTTTTCGCCAGATCCACACTCTGTGCCGAGACATCACCAATCACCTGGGATGCAGCCTGACTACGCTCGGCCAGACGCCTCACTTCCTGTGCGACCACGGCAAAGCCCGCCCCATGGCTGCCAGCTCTGGCCGCTTCCACCGCCGCATTCAATGCCAGCAGATTGGTTTGATAGGCAATTTCATCCACAATCTGGATACGCTCGGAAATATTCAACATGGCTTCCAATGTCTGACGCACCGCCTGTTCACCCGCCGTGGCACGCTGTGCCGCCTCGGCAGCCGTGGTCTCGGCCGTCTGTGCATTCTCGGTATTGCTGTTAATCGATGAGGTCACCTGCTCCAGCGAAGTGCTGGTTTTTTCGGCACTGGCCGCCTGCAAATTCGACGCCTGAGATAAAAATCCCGCCGTCATATTCACCTGCTCCGAGGCCTTGGACAGGTTCTCACTGGCCACACACACCTGATAAATCACCGCCGACAACTGATTAATCATTAATTTGATATTGGCCAGCATACTGCTGGAGTCTTCGGCAGTCGTTTTCACCTCAACCGACATATCACCAGCAGCTACCTTACGCAGAATATCCGCCACATAGCCGGGGTCACCGCCCAGTTGTTTCAGGGTATTTCGTGTCACCCATAATCCGGCCAACACACAAATAAAGATGGATACCACCGACACCCCGGCCAACCCCCAGGTCCGCAGATAACTTTGCTCTACGGTACTTGCGGTATCAACAACCAGCTGTTGACGTTCATCCACCAATAGCTGCTCCGAGAACTGGTTAATTTTTTGTAAATCCTCTTTAACTTCTGCCGCATAACGTAACGCCGCCAGATCCTGATTGTCCCTGGCCGCCGAAATCACCTGCATCTGCTTTGGCCGGATCTGGGCAACCAGCTGCTGCAATTCAGCCACCAGCGGATGTTTAACCTGCTCGGCCAGACGTTGAATATTTTCATCCAGAATGGATAACTCGCGAATGGTCGCAACCGCCGTCTGGCGAATAGACGTCGCATCCTGTTCGGCAATCAATTGCGCCTTGGTATATTCCAGCCGCAGTACCGCCACCCGGGTATTGGTCACCAGCCCCAGTCGCTGTTGCGAATGTGAAATGGTCTGCTGCATGGTTTGATTCTGAGAGACCAGCAGATAGCTGCTGGTAATTAAAATCATAATAGAACAGATAATCCCGAGGAACACGCACAAAATCACCTTACGCTCCCAGTTCCAGAAGGATTTCAAACGATTTGCAGAATTCGGCATGCTTTCTCCTTCGTTAGCCGACCACGAGCTGCGGACACACGGTCAACCGCAAAATAACCCGATTTACCCCGCCGGTAAAGCCATGCGGTTAGAATATGGCATTATATTTGATGGACAACGTGTGAACACGCTTAATATTCTTTATCGAGATCCCTGCCTGATCGCCATTCACAAACCCTCCGGCCTGCTGGTACATCGCAGCAAAATCGATCGTCATGAAACCCGCTTTGCCATGCAGTTGCTACGCGATCAGATCGGCCAGCATGTTTTTCCGTTACATAGACTGGACAAACCGACCGCCGGGGTACTGTTATTTGCGTTAGATAGTGACATTGCCCGCCAGATGAACCTGCAGTTTTGTCACGCTAACGGCCTGCGTAAACACTATCTGGCCATTGTACGCGGTTATACCCCGGCCTCGCAGCATATTGATTACCCGCTGCAGGAACAACTGGATAAAATGACCGACCGTAAAGCCCGGCAGGATAAAGCCCCTCAAGCCGCCATTACCGATTACACCCGACTGGCGAGCATAGAACTGCCCTATGCGGTGGGACGCTATCGCTCGGCCCGTTTCTCATTACTGCAGTTAACGCCACAAACCGGACGCAAACATCAGTTACGCCGCCATATGAAACATATTTTCCATCCTATACTGGGCGACACCACCCATGGTGACGGCAAACAGAATCAATTGGCCCGCCAACGATTAAACTGTCATCAGCTGCTGCTTAGCGCCAGCCAACTGGAATGTATTCATCCCGTCAGCAAGCGGCTGCTACGCATACGCGCACCACTGGAAGCCCCATTTCAGCGACTGCTTGATCACAGCAGCTGGGTCTGGTCTTCATCATCCAGCTGATAAAATGCCACCTGATTACGCCCGCATTGTTTGGCCTGATACATCGCCGTATCGGCATGCTTTAATAACTCACCCGCCGTCAACTGGTTACTATTAAATAAGGTCAGACCGATACTACAACTGCACACATGCTCAATCTCGGTACCCTGCCCACTACTATCCAGCATGGTGAGATGATAGGGTTGTGCAATATGCTTTCTAATCTGCTCCCCGAGCTGAATGACTTTCTCTTTGGCCAGTTGCTGACGCACCCCCAGCCCGCTCAATAACACCGCAAACTCATCCCCCCCCAATCGGGCGACGGTATCGCTATCCGTCACACAGGCGGTTAAACGTTGCCCCACCTCGATCAGCAAACGGTCCCCGGTATCATGTCCATGGTTATCGTTTAACGGTTTGAAGTTATCCAGATCAATAAACATCAGGCCCGCATACATCCCTTCAACCCGACGTACCTGCAGCAGCTTTTCCAATAACAGGCGCCGATTGGGAAGCCCGGTCAATGGATCGTTAAACGCCATATCTTTGAGCTTATTCTCCTGTTGCTTGCGCAACGTGATATCACGTTTAATCATAATAAAATGCTGCACCGGCTGCTCCGACCTGACAATGGGCGTAATACTCATTTCATTACAAAACTCACCACCGTCGATACGACTGCTAATCAATTCGGCATGCCATACCTGCCCACTAAGAATGGTCTCTCTTAACCGCTGATAATCCGCCGGGCGTTCTCTTGCTACACGCTTCAAACTGGCACAACGCTTGCCATGCAGCTGCTCAAAATGTGCCGCCATCAACTGGCAATAGGCCTGATTAGCCCAAATCAGACATTCCTCTCTATCCATAATCGCAATCGCCTGAGCGGCAGCATCCAAGGCCGCATCATGCAACAACAGACTTTCTTCGGTCCGATAGCAGTGCGTTGCCAGAGCAATCAGCGGCAAATAATCGCTCACCACCGCCAACGCATTCTCATCAGGATGCGCCGGGCCATGCTGATATAACGCCATCACGCCCAACAACATCCCCTGATGATCACAAATCGGCTCCGACCAGCAGGCACCCAGTCTGGCCTGCATCGCGGGCAAACGATAATTTCGCCAGGCAGGATGTTGTTGAATATCGGTGACCACCATACGCTCGCCATACCAGGCAGCCAGAGCACAGGGTGGCATATCCTGAGCAATATTCTTGCCATTGATCATTTGCTGATAAAACTCGGGCAAACGACTGCCAGCCGCCAGCCATAACTTATTATCATCGCTGTTTAACAACATAATGGAGCATAACCAGCTAGGATGCAGCGCTTCAATCTGACAGCTGATTAACTGCATGGTCTGACGTAAATCGGCACGCTGACCTATCATCTCCAGCACCGCATTATGACGCTGCAACTCATCACTATGCAGCTGCATAGCTCGCGCCTGTTGCTGCAATCTGGCCTTGTAACCGGCACGTTTATGCAATAAGGCCAACACCTGCCCCGCCAGCAGCCCCCCCAGCAGACTCAATACCGCAGACCAGGCAATAAAGCTCAACCAGTCGGCCTGCCATCCATGCCACGGATAAGCCAGCAAATGCCAACCGGCGATAGATAACGGTGCCGAAACGGTGTCCTGACCAAGTAACTGCGCATCACCAAACAACAATCTGTGCTCGGCATCCGTCACCGCCACCGCAATTAACCCATCGGCATATTTCCAGTCCTGGTGAACAAATAACTGCTGCAGATTGATCCGGCCGGTTAACAAGCCATCGACACAACCGGCGGCCACCTGATTGCTGCGATAAGGCAACAGGAATTCGGCATGACGTCCTCCTACCGGGCTAACCAAAAGTTCACCCGGTTCACGCATACGGCCCAGCAGCTGCATCTGTGTATCCGACAATCGGGAACCGGAGGCAAACACGGTTTCACAATCCACACCGCAACAACTGCTCAAGCTATGTTGCTGCCAGTGATCTATGTACGGATAGAGTGACTGCAGACTATTGGACAACAACATCGCCTTCTCATCGCCCGATGGCAACAAGGCCAAGGTCTGAGCGACCAGCTGCAAGCCATCCAACTCACCCTCAAGATGCTTGGCAATGGCGTCAAGGTGATTGGCAATATGTGCCCGCTGGTGCTGGCTATCCTGCTGTACAGCTACCCACTGTAAACCCAGGGTAATAACAAATACCAGCGCCGAGGCAATAACGGCGCTAATGAGAGGCTTATGGGATAATAAAGGTAATATTTTCACTGCTTAATCATGAATCACAACGCAGCTTGTCCATTACCTCAGGCGCAAAGTCATTAAAATCAGAGATTCTGACGCTATCAACAGAAGCGGCATTTTGCCGACGGAAATGCTGCAAAACAGCCAATATACCCGACAGACCAGCAGGGGAAAATATATAAAATTATCTATATATAAAGTATATAGAATGCCTATATCTTTTTGACCTTCCCTGCGGCAGCTGATGATTCGATAACATTATGCTACCCTGTGCGGTATTATCAGCACAGTTATCAGTAAACAAATGGACAGTTATCTAAAACGTATCTTAAATGCCCGCGTCTATGATGTCGCAATAGAAACACCGCTGGAAATCGCGCCGGCCCTATCCCGGCGTATAGCCAATAATATTCTGCTAAAACGCGAAGACATGCAACCCGTGTTTTCATTCAAACTACGCGGTGCCTATAACAAAATGGCACAACTTACCCCGCAACAGCTACAACGCGGTGTGATCGCCGCCTCGGCCGGCAATCATGCCCAGGGCGTAGCCCTATCCGCCAAAAAGCTGGGTTGTGAAGCCATCATCGTGATGCCGACCACCACGCCACAGATAAAAATCAATGCGGTCAGCGCACGCGGCGGCAAGGTAGTGCTGTTTGGTGACTCCTACTCGGACGCCTATCAACACGCCATGGAACTGGTGCAGCAACAACAGATGACCTTTATTCATCCCTACGATGACCCCGATGTGATCGCCGGCCAGGGCACCATAGGCATGGAAATCCTGCGCCAGCATACCGGTGAAATTGAGGCGGTATTTGCGGCTATCGGCGGTGGTGGTCTGATTTCCGGGGTAGCCGCCTATATCAAACAACTACGCCCCGACATCAAAATTATCGGGGTAGAGCCACACGATGCCGATGCCATGGACAGATCGCTGAAAAGCGGCAAACGTGAAATTCTGCCGCATGTCGGACTGTTTGCCGATGGTGTGGCGGTCAAACAGGTGGGCGAAGAAACCTTCCGCCTCTGCCAGCAACTGGTAGATGAAGTCATACTGGTCGATACCGATGAAGTCTGTGCGGCACTGAAAGATGTGTTTGAAGACACCCGTTCGATTCTGGAACCGGCCGGCGCGCTGGCCATTGCCGGTGCCAAAAAATATGCGGCCAAAAATAATCTGCACGATAAAAACCTGGTCGCGATTACCAGTGGTGCCAATATGAATTTCGACCGGCTGCGCTTTGTCGCAGAGCGCGCCGAGTTTGGCGAACAACGAGAAGGCATACTGGCGGTCACCATTCCGGAAACGCCTGGCAGCTTCCGCAAGTTCTGTAATCTATTAGGTAAACGCAGTATTAGCGAGTTTAATTATCGCTATGATGATCCCAAACAAGCCAAGGTTTTTGTCGGCATTCAAATCGGCAAACGTGAGGAATTAAATGAGGTCATTGACAGTCTGACCCAACATCAGTTAACCGCCTTGGATTTAACCGATAACGAAATGGCCAAACTGCATTTGCGCCATCTGGTGGGAGGCCATGCCCCCAACATCCAGGATGAAATCCTGTTCCGCTTTGAGTTTCAGGAACGCCCTGGCGCATTAATGAACTTTTTGGACAGTATGAACCACAACTGGAATATCAGTCTGTTCCATTATCGTAACCATGGCGGCGACTATGGTCGGGTACTAGTGGGCATGCAAGTCCCTAATCATGACAAACAGGCAATGCAGCAATTTTTGGACAGCCAGGGCTACCGTTACTGGGATGAAAGCGACAACCCGGCCTATAAGTTGTTTCTGGGATAACCCCCCGCTTACGCCAAGGCTCGCGGTGAGTCACTATCTTACCCAGACTACACCGCGACCTTTAAAATCAGTTTACGCACCTGCCGGTCACTGACCAGCGGAGCATGGGCATCTTCCGGAAAAAAGATACAAAAATAGTCTGCCGGCACCAGCTGCCAGGATAAGACGCCATCCTCAAAGAACATCAGGTCTTTATCCTGATCATAATCGGCCGTCGGTGTATGGCAGTCATGCAACGGGCGCCACCCCATCTGTTCCACGCCTTCAATCACCAGCTGAATATCAATATAACGGCGATGGCACTCCAGCGGGGCTTGTTCGTAGGTGCGCCCTTGCTCGTGTGCCACAATCGCAATCAGCTTATCATCCAGCAATGGGAAGCGCCCGGTAGGATGGGTATGTAAATCGGTTTCGGCAATAAATTTAAACGCCTGTTCAAATAAGGGATGCAACCCGACATAACGGGCACTGTCATCTTTATGACTAAGAATCATGCTACAACTTCCTGGTTAGTTATTCTTCTCGGCTCCAGCCTGAAGCATTTGCTGCAACATGGCGCAGTCCTGTTGTACCTGACCGGCATAAGCCAGACTAGTTTCAATCATTGCCGGAATTTGTTCCAACAAGACGCTGGAGACCGCCTGTTCAAAATTATTCGAGCGCCGGTCGCCACGGCAATGTGCCAAGGCCAACACCTGTCCACACGCCTTGGCGTATTGGCTCAGCCCACTTTTCACCGCCCTTTTCCCCAGGCCGATATTCTCCGGGTCAACCCCTACACGCGCATGATGGCGCGAACGAATCAACCAATGCACCTTACGCCATTCCAGTTCATCCAGCACCAGATCGGGCGCACGTTGCATACGGCGCTGACAAGCAACGGTTAAATGTGCCGGATTCAAGCGGTTAATCTGGCTCAGTTCGGGAAAATAATGCAGTGCTGCTGCAGCACGCTGTTGTTTTACCTCAACAATATGACATAACGCAAAATCGCGCTCACAAGTAATCTGTTCCGGGCCAACCAACACATAGTAACGCTTCATATTTACCGATCCGGTGCCGGCATTCAAACGCTCGACAATATCCAGAATACTGTCACTCATATAGGGGGCAAATGCCTTGCGTAAGCGACTGGATTCCAGCGCCGCCAAACGCCTGAAGCGCTCGGGACGCTCAATAAACTGTAACGGTTTCTGACGTAAATCCACCGCTTTGGCCAGCGTGCTTTTCAGCTGAAAATCTTTACCATCCGCCGCCCGGGCATGTGCCTTAGCAAACAGTTTGCTTAACACATGATCACTATCTACCTGATCCAGCGCAAACTGATACAGCACATCATCTTTAGCTGCCTTACGGCAGGTCTTATGATACGCCTGTAAAAAATTCTGAATAGCCGCTATCGCTTGCTCTTTAGTAATATGCGCCTTGCCGCTCAAGCCATCCTCATGCGGATAACGCCCCCGGCTTACCCCCTCACAATAATCGGCACACAACAACAGGCTAACGCTATAGCGCAGCAAGTCCCAGCCGGCATGCCCCATACAGGCATCGTCGAAATCATTCGGGGCAAAAATCACTCTATCACCATGCGCCCCCTCTTCGGTCATCAAACCAAAGTTAGAGGTATGGCAATCCCCCATCACCGCAGTTAACGGCAGATCTGTTACTGCCGCTGGCAGTTGCAGTGTGCCCGCAGCAAGATCGGCATAAAACAGCTGAGCGCTGCCCCGATAAAATAAAAAGGGATTAGCGGCCATTTTCTTATGCTTGGCGCCCCCTCGCTCCGGAGTCACACCATCCACCCGGCTTAATTCACTACGAATCAACTGTTTTCTGTCCTGCATCGCGATCTCCCCCGTCATGATTCAACAATATTCCGTTATTTGGCCTGATAGCGTAGCGAGCGTACCAGAAAGCGGGCCGGATGTAATGCCCTTAACACCGGCTGGGGCAAAGGCAGCGGCTCAGCATTCAATTGCGCGGCCAGCAGCTCAGCCGCCATGGGGCAGGACACCAGGCCGCGTGAACCATGGCCAATGGAGACATATAATCCGGGCAAATAGTGCGCCGTCGGATAATCTGCGGCGGCACGCCCATGGCATAGATCCTGGTAATGGCGGCGATAAAAGTCCATATCCGGCACCCCACCGATAATCGGCAAATAGTCACGTGTCGCGCTACGATACGCCACGCGCCCACCGGCCGTCGCCAACGCCTCGGCCTGCGGCAATACCGCCCGTAGTTTTTCACGCATCCTGGCCTCATCCTCGGCACAATATTCCTCGCTCAGATTATCCACCGAATAACTGGCCCCCAGCACATGCTTGCCCTGATAGGCCGGCAGACAATAACCCTCGTAACAGACCGGCCGCATTAATGCAAAATGCTCGGCCTGCTGTTGCAGATACACCAGCTGACCACGGGTCTGACGCAGCGGCCAATCGCATTGCGGCAACAGTTTGGCCGCCTGATAACCATTGGCAATAATCACCGTTTCTGCATGCAATGTAGACTGATTATTCAATTGTAACAACCAGCCCTGCGCGTGCTGCTGCAATGCCAGCACCTGCTGGCCCAGACGCAGTTCACAACCGCTATTGGCAACTAACTGCCGACATAAACGGGGCGGCGATATCCAACCTGCTGACGGATAATACACCCCATCACCGGGTAACTCGCACCCGGCCAGACGCGGGCCATCGGCCACCCCAAACCCCTGCAGCAACGATTTTGGCAAGTGTAAATCCAACAAACGCTGCCGCGCTTTATCGGCCAATAACTGCAGCACACCGCTGGGCTGCCAGTTATCACCGGCGAGCTGTTGCAACCAGTGACAGCTGTGCAAAAAAGCGGATAAATAGAACTGACCGGCCACATCCATATCGGCGGTTAAACGCGGCATCACCACCCCGGCCAGATTACCGGAAGCCCCCGATGCAATCTCGCTGTGCTGTTCAATCAAGGTCACCTGCCAGCCACGTTTAATCAGTGCCGCCGCGGTAAAACAACCGGCCAGCCCGCCACCAATCACCACGGCTCGACGTGCCTGCGGTGACGACCGACAAGGATCAAACCAGGGTTGTGCCGATACCGACGCTACCGACTCGGGTAAACAGGCAGTCAACATTTCACGCTTACGCCCAAATCCTGGACGTTTACTGAGTATAAAACCGGCCTGTTTTAATGCCCGCTTGACCACCCCGGCCACACTAAAGGTCGCCAAGGTACATGCCGGCGCACTCAAACGGGCTAGCTGCCGACATAAATCAGGCTGCCATAAATCCGCATTCTTATCCGGGGCAAAGCCATCCAGAAACCAGGCATTCACCGAGGCATGCAGTTCCGGCAACAGCTGGTTGGCATCACCAAATAGTAACGTCAGGCTCACCCGCCCCTGGAACAGCGTGCGTTGATGAAAACCAAAGCTTAGCGGCGGATAATGCTGCAACAGTTCATCACTATAGGGCTGCAATTGCGGCCAGGACTGTAAGGCTTGGTGCAAATCTTGGGCACTTAAAGGCGCCAGCTCACAGGAAATATAGTGCAACACCCCCTGCTCCCGGGTTTGCAGCCATAAACGCACCGCCGCCAGAAAGTTCAAGCCGCTGCCAAAGCCGGTTTCGGCAAGGGTAAAATCCATCGCCGACGATTGCCAGCGCCGGGCTAAATCATTGCCCTGCAAAAACACATGCTCGGTTTCGGCCAGCCCATCCTGTCGTGAAAAATAAATATCGTCATGACTAAGACTTAAT
Source organism: uncultured beta proteobacterium (assembly GCA_942490555.1). GTDB lineage: Bacteria > Pseudomonadota > Gammaproteobacteria > Burkholderiales > Gallionellaceae > Gallionella. The sequence continues at coordinate 141,805 of CALNXP010000007.1, forward strand.
GGCTGCCCGTCCTGCCAGGCTAATCTGGCGGCGGTAATTGGCGAATAACGCATTCGTTGTTAATATCCGTGTAATTTACCCGATTTGCGCGAAAAGCCTCGTCGTTTAGGGCGGGGATGGATAGCGCGGACGGCGTAGCCGTCCTTATAAAAGTGCAATGTTTTCCGTGTCTAATATCATTGTTATCATTCATAGACCGAAGTATGATTTAAGCATGTTAAGACTGCAAGCCTACCAATACGAATTGATGCCAACTGGCAAGCAACAGCACGATTTGCGCTGTTTCGCGGGTTCGTGTCGTTTTGTCTACAACAAGGCGTTGGATTTGCAGCAAACACGCTATGCTGCTGGCGAGGCTAAGCTGAATTATGCCGAGTTATGCGCACAACTTACCGAATGGAAGCAAATCGACCATTGGCTCCGTGACACACCATCTCAAGCGTTGCAGCAAAGCTTAAAAGACCTTGGTCGGGCATATGACAATTTTTTTGCCAAACGTGCCGATTTTCCCCGCGTTAAAAAACGTGGTCAGCATGATGCTTTTCGCTTTCCGCAAGGCGGCAAACTTGAGCAAGCTAACCACCGAATTTTCCTACCCAAATTAGGCTGGATACGTTACCGAAACCATCGTGAAGTATTGGGCAGCGTGAAAAACGTCACCGTGTCATACCGTCATGGCAAATGGATGATGTCGATTCAAACTGAGCTTGAAGTCGAAACGCCTCGCCCACAAAGCGGCAGCGATGTCGGTATCGACATGGGCATCATCCGCTTTGCCACCTTGAGCAATGGCGAATATTTCGAGCCGCTCAATAGTTTCAAACAGCATCAAGACGCGCTACGCAAAGCGCAACAAGCCTTAAGTCGCAAAGTGAAATACCGTCGTAACTGGAAAAAGGCGAAAGCCAAAGTCCAAGCAATCCACACCCAAATCAGCAACGCCCGCCGCGATTACCTGCACAAAACCAGTCACACCATCAGCCAAAACCACGCGCTGGTATGTATTGAAGATTTGCAGGTGCGGAATATGTCTAAATCAGCGGCGGGTGATGCCGAAAATCATGGGAAAAACGTAGCCGCGAAATCCGGCAGGTTTAAGTCCAGCAATACCACATCCGGCAACAGCGCCGTCTGTTCCAGCCAGGCTGCAGCCTCCCGCAAAGAAGCCGCCTGATGCACCTGAAACCGGTTATCGGTCTCCTCTTGCAACTGATAATGAATCAAGGCCGCATCGCCGGCCTCATCCTCTATCACCAGCACCACCGGCATCTCGGGCATAGCATAATCCATGCTTTTACACCTTATTGGGACGATAGCGCGGTAGTGTCACCACGTTCATCCAATAGTTGACCAGACTGGTCAACACCCGGCAAAATTCATCCAGATCGGTAGGCTTCACAATATAACCGGCAGCCTGCAAGCGATAACTGTCATTGATATCCTGCTCCCGCTCGGAGCTGGTAAAAATCACCACCGGTATCTGGCAAAGCTCCGCTTTGCTTTTCAAGCGCTGCAGTAAAGTCAACCCATCGATACGCGGCATATTCAGATCCGACAGCAATAAATCCGGACGAGGAGCGCTATGATAATTCGCCTCGTTATGCAAAAACTCCAATGCTTCCATTGCATTGGCGACATGATGCAACTCTATCGGTAACTGTTGCTCCATAATCACAATCTGCACCAATTGCACATAAGCCGGCTCATCTTCGATCAGCAAAACACATAATTTATCACGGCTCATGCTCGCTCCCTTTTTTGCTTACCGTAAATTCAAAACACGTGCCTCGCCCTTCTCCGGGTGAGCTGACCCAGATTTCGCCACCATGCCGCTGCACAATTTTACGCGCTAGAGCCAAACCGATACCGGTACCATCATATTGTTCACGCGTATGCAGCCGCTGAAACATCTGGAATAAACGGCCATGCTGCTCCTGCGGAATACCGATACCATTGTCACGCACCGCAAACTGCCAATATTGCGCATGCTCCTGCACGTTTATCTGGATCTGCGGCCTGACCTGGGCGGGACAAAACTTCAAGGCATTGCTGATCAGATTTTGCAGCAGCCGGGAAAACTCGTGACAACTGACCCATAACCACGGCAGCGCCTTGGGCAACTGAATGTCAGCCTCACGCTCCTTGATCGGCAATGCTAGATCGGCCAACACCTGCTCCAACAGCAGACTAACATCACACAGTTCCATAGGCTCACCACTGCGACCAATACGCGAATATTCCAGCAATGACATCAACATCTGATCCATACGCGCCGCCCCGTCCCGCACAAACCCCATCATCATCCGGGTCTCTTCGTTCAGTTTATCATCAAGCCGACGTTCCAGCAGCTGCACATAGCTATTCATCATACGCAGCGGCTGCCGCAGATCGTGCGAGGCAATATAGGCAAACTGTTCCAGCTCCTGGTTACTTTGCAGCAGCTCCTGATTACGAGATTTAAGCGTATGCTGCTGCTCATACAGTTTCAGAAACACCAGCACCTTGGCCTTGAGAATATGATCGTCAATCGGTTTGGTCAGATAATCGGTGGCTCCGGCCACATAAGCCCGCATACGGTCTGCCGTTTCTTTAAAAGCCGCCGTCAAAAAAATGACCGGGATATCCACTGTGCGAGCATCGGCCCGCAACTGTTCACACACCTCAAAACCATCCATTTCCGGCATTTGCACATCCAGTAAGATCAATGCATATTCATGCGCCAAGGCCAGCGACAAGGCATCAAAACCATTGCCCGCTTCATCCAGACTGGCATCCACCCCTCGTAACACGGCGCGTATCGCCATATGATTGTGCGGATTATCATCCACCACCAGAATTCTGGCCGAATCAAGCGACATATTCCAGCACCAGGCCTTGGGACAATTGAAATTTCATATTACGCACCCGTTTTTGTGATTGCATACGCTGGGCTATCAACCGCCCTTAACAGACGGATCAGCTCATCCACCGCCACCACATAATCAACCTCTGTCGCCAGCAACGCCGCTTCCGGCATACGCGAAAATTCACTCGTTTCGGGAGCCTGTACTATGGTCAGTCCTCCCAGCCGCTTAACACTTGTCATACCCGCCGCCCCATCGGAATTGGCTCCGCTTAACAATACCGCAATTAATTCGGATTCGTAAACCTCCGCCGCGGTCTGAAACAGCACGTCAATACTGGGACGTACCGATCTCACCGGCTCATCCACCGACAACGAAAAATGCAAGGGTGGCCGCGTATTTTTCTCTATCAACAAATGATAATCTGTCGGCGCCAGATAAACACATCCCGCCTGTATCTCCTGCTTATCGCACACATCTGCCACCGGCAAACAACAAAATGGTTGCAATAGCTGTGCCAGATGACTGTGATAATCCGCCGCCAAATGCAAAACCACCGCGACCGGCAACGGATAATGCTCAGGAAAAGAGTGCAAAATCTTCTTGACGACCTCAAAGCTTCCTGCCGAACCGCCTATCACCAGCATTTTATACATTCAGCCACCTCATCTTTGCTTACCATATAACGCGCCTGCCATAGGCAACAAGGTTAACCCATTGGCATGCAACAACCCGTCATCCAGCGTTTCCGAACATCCCAGCTGTAAATATCCACCACGTTCCAGACTGCGGGCCAATAAGGCAACCACCCGCTGCTGCAGCGGCCTATTAAAGTAAATTAAAACATTACGACATAATACCCACTGCACCTCTTTGAATACCTCATCCGCCACCAGATTATGCTCAACAAATGCGATACCTCGGGTAAACTCGGGTTTAATCGTCACTCGGTTGGCATGAAACTCAAAATAGCGGGAAAAATCCTGGCGGCCACCGGCCTGCTGGTAATTTTTCTGCCAACGTTCAAAGCGGTGCTGCAACCAGCCCCCCTGAGCAGCCAGCCGTAAAAATTCCGTATTGATATCACTGCTGAAGATTCGCATACGTCCGGCCAGCCCAGCCTCATGCATCAGAATGGACAAGCTATAAGCCTCTTCTCCCAGACCGCACCCCACCTGCCAGATATTAATCCAGGGAAAACTGGATAGCTGAGACAGCAGCTGCTGCGACAACAACGACCATACCTCCGGGTCACGAAAAAAATCAGAGGTGGGTACGGTAATGCTGTTAATCACCGAGCCAGCCAGTTCCTCGTTATACAGCAAGGCAGGCACCAGTTCCGACAAGCGTGGAATTTCAAAATCGGCCGCCAACGAGCGCAAACGGCGCTTTAACGAGGCACGGGCATAACCGCTAAAATCATAACCATAGCGCTGTTTCAAGGCCTGCAATAACAGATCAACTTCCACATCTTCAATCTGGTGATTTTTCCACTTAAGTAGCGCCACGACTACAATGCCTCAATCCATTGCAACAGTTTATTCATATCCACCGGCTTGGACAGATAAGCCGATGCACCGGCATCCAGACACAACTGCTCATCCCCCTGCATAGACTTGGCAGTAATCGCGATCACCGGCAGTTCGGCAAAGCCACCATCACGCAATTGTTTAATCAGCGCATAGCCATCCAATTCCGGCATCATAATATCGGTAAGCAACAGATCAAAGCCGCCCTGGCGCAGTTTATCCATCACTAACACACTGTCCGACACCGACTCAACCTGATAGCCTTTGCTGCGCAATACTTTGCTCAAGGCAAATAAATTACGCGCATCATCATCCACGACCAACAGTTTCTTATCACTGAGTTGTAAAGGCGAGCTTGCGGCTTGATCCGATTCTCGTTGTAAATGCACCGCCCGCATAACCTCATCGCATAAGCGCTGAGTATTACTCCCCTTAGTCACAAAGCTCTCGGCCAGCTGTGTTAACTCCCCCGCCTCGCTTTCCGTTAACACCAGGCTGGAATAAACGATCACCGGCGGCAGCAACGCCAACATCTGCGCCTGCTGCATCCATTCATGCCAGTCCATATCCTCCAGATCCAGCTCAAGAATCAAGGCATCATAATGCTCGGATTTCAGGCGTGCCAGCGCCTGCTCACCATTATTGACCGGGCAAATCATCAGCTGCGCATCCGCCAACAGCTGACCGACATGCTGTACGCTTTGTGCATCACCATCAATCATCAATACCCGCTTCTGGGTTTGCTGATGCGCTTTCATCTGCTGTACCGCCTCGGAAATAGCGTAACGCGTTACCGGTTTTTTCAAAAAACCCAGCGCACCATGACGCACCGATGCGCCATCATCTTCCGATCCAGACATCACATAAATCGGTAAATCGGCGGTTGGCAACTGGGTTTTCAGTCTATCCAACAGCTCCAACCCATTCATCCCCGGCAGCCCTAGATCCAGTAACAAACCCAAAGGATGCTGTTCCTCCAGTGCCAGCAATGCCTGCTCCGCAGTTTCCACACATAGCGCCTGCAATCCAAGTGAGGCAATCATACGCTGTAAAATAGCGGACAACGAAGTGTCATCCTCGACCACCATCAACAGTTTCTGTCCGCCGGCCGCTGGCAACCATTCGGTCGTCCCCTGCGACACCACTTCGGGAGGGGATACAGATAACTTCTCCGCTGCCGGATTGGCCGCCGCCAGCACCTGTTGCAAACACAAACAGAAGCGACTGCCCTTACCCGGCTCACTATGCACCGTAACTTCACCATTGAGCAACTGGGCCAGCTGGCGACTGATAGACAGTCCCAGCCCGGACCCGCCATATTTGCGACTGATAGAACCATCCAACTGCTGGAACACCCCAAAAATATGATCCAGTTTATTCTGCTCGATACCAACGCCGCTATCGATAACCTCAATCAACAAATCCCTATCCCTGGCCTGCAGTATGACTTCCACCTTGCCACGTTCGGTAAACTTGATCGCATTCGACACGAGATTGGATAAAATCTGGATCAGCCGCTGCCTATCGCTATACACCACTGTGGCCGTATCCAGCTGCGGATCTAACTGCAGTTGCAATTGCTTTTTCTCCGCCTGCGGCAGGAAAATACGTTGCAGATAGGTAACCAGCTCTCCCAGTTCAAAACGTTCCTTGACCACCTCCAGTTTACCCGCCTCAATCTTGGACAGATCCAGAATATCGTTAATTAACGTCAGTAATTGCGCCCCGCTTTCACTGATCACACTGGCCGACTCCACCTGTTCCGTCGTCAGGTTGCCGGTTTCATTCTCAGTCAGATAGCGAGACAGTATCAACAGACTATTCAATGGGGTACGCAATTCATGCGACATATTGGCCAAAAACTCTGACTTATAACGATTCACCTGACTCAGCTGTTCCGCTTTTTGTTTCGCCTGCTGCATAGTGTGCTGTAACAACTGGTTCTTATGCTGCAACTCATCCTGCTGGGCACGCAGCTCCTCTTCGTTCGCCTTCAATTCTTCCTGGCTGGCCTTCAGCTCCTCATTCTGCACCTTCATTTCTTCCGCCTGCGAACGCAGCTCTTCCGACAGCTGGGTCAACTCAAGATTACGCTTCTCCAGGACGGTTTTTTGCTGATCCAATGCCTGAGACTGGCGCCTAGTCTCGTTCAGCAAAGCCAGGTTATGCTCGGCGGTTTGCAGATTACTCAAATACAGACCCAAGCGTCCGACCAGCGTATGCAATAACTCATGCTGCGCTGGCGTCAGACTCTGCGTACAGGCCAGCTCCAATACGGCCAACACCTGGGCCTTATGCTCAATCGGATACAATACCAGCTCCTGCGGTGGAAACTCGACCAGCCCGGTACTGATAATCGTCAAACCTTGAGGCACCGGGGATAACACCACTGCCTGACCATCCGAGGCACACTGACCGACCACGCCGGCACCCGGCGCAAAGCTGTCATCCAACTGATTACGCCTAGCCAACCCATGACTGCCAACCCGCTGGTAAACCTCCTGCTGCAACAGATAAATCGCCCCTACCGGCACCTTAAGTAGCTCACACAACTGGCGTAACACCTGATTAGCCGCTCGTTCCAACCTGTTTTCCGCCGACACCGCACTATTCAGTGCGCTCACATTTTCGGCCAGCCAATGATCGTGTTCAACCTGTACCACCATTTTTCTGAACACCTCGGCCGCCGAGGCCATGGCACCAATCTCATCACTACGCTCCAAGCCAGGCACGGTAACACTTTCACGCGCCGATAAGCGGGTCAACGCATCCTGCAAGCGTAAAATTGGCCGGGTGATCGTGCGCGCCCCCCATGACGCAACAATAACGGCCAGCAGAATCAATACTAGCGCACTGATCAGAATCAGACGCTGCATGGTATAGAACTCGGCCATTACCTCTTGCCTATTAATTTTAACCAACAGCCCCCAATGCGTCTGCTCACTATGTTGCAGCACCTGACCGGCAAACGGCTGTAACGGGCGAAAGACTTCATACACCTCCACACCGTCAAAATCCCGCTCATATACGATTCCACTCTCACCGGCCATCACTCGGCGCACCCCATCGCTATCGAGCTTACTATCGATAAAATCGGTCTGACCAAACATGCTCTGTGTCAGCAAATGCTGGTCGGCACCAATTAAAAAGCTCACGCCGGACTCTCCCAGCCCGGTTTTATCGGCCAGCAAGGCCTCTACATGCAATAATGGCAGCTCTAATACCACCACTCCCAACCACTTCCCGTTTGATGGATCAACTAATGACCGCGCCAGAAACGCCGTCTTTTTATGCTGTTTCGGTTGATAGGGTGCAAAATCGGCAAAACTCATGCTACCCGCAAGCCTATGCTGCAATAGCGGCCGCGCCGCCTGGGCCAACCCTGAATCTTGCCACGGCCCCCTATGCAGATTCGTGGCAAAATCCTGATCGCGCTGCAAGCTGAAAATTACATTGCCCAGAGGATCAATCAGATACACATCATCCCAGTCATAACTGCGGGCATGGGTGGTCAGATACTGACGCAATACCTGCTCAGCCTGCTGATAGCCACGCAGATTGTCATCGTTTGCGATCTGCTGACCTTGCGGTGTTTGTCGCAAAACCGACGGCTCCAGACGCGCAAAGCTTTCCGTCAACTGCGGCATATGTTCGGCGGTATGCTGCGAAGAAGCCACCACCTCCAGCTCTCGGGACAGTCGATTCAAATAACGGTCAACCACATTAAAGCGGGTCTGCAGCACGGCTTGCAGCTCATCATGTGCCGTACGTTGTAAGGCATCGCGAAAAACATAGCTGCTGATCGCCATCCCGGTACTGATGGTAATCAATGTGGTCAATATCATTAACAGCAACAGGCGATGCAGGATTTTCATGGCAGATAACACTCCACGCATAATGAGTAAAGCATCTTACCGCGTAATTCGGCTGTGCCAAAAATTTTATGCCACCAGCTGATCTCCCAACAGCTGCAATACCTGTTCACTGCGCTGCACGCTGATAGCTACCAGCGAATCGCCACCCTCACGCCGGACGATATGCAGACCACGAATCGGAATATCGGCCTGCTGAAAACGCTGTGACAAACGCGCCAAGGCACCCGGCGCGTCATTCAATCGCACCAGCAGACTTTCTTCACTGATCGCCTTTAAACCCGCATCCCGCAACACCTGCAATGCCAAGTCATAACGATCCACCGACATTACTATCACCCCCATCTCACCCACACTTTCGGCTTCAATATCATCAATATTGATATTATGATCCGCCATCAGGCGGCTTACCCGGGTCAACATCGGAGGTATCTGTGCCACCACCAGACTAAGCTGTTTCATTGCCCTTCCTTTCCAGTTTCAGGTCTGCAATAAAGCGATCTATCCAACGCTCATTAATATGCGGCATTACAATAATATGGGCAATATCCTGATACGAGGCCAGCTGCCATTTTTGCACCAGCTGCAGCGAGGGATAATCAAACACCACGGTAATAGAGAATGGATTACGCCAGGCGTGACACCCTAAGGTATTCAGCTGTTCAATCGCATAATCGGCTAGTCGATAACAACGCTGAATGACCTCTCGAAAATAATCCTCACCGTGAATACGTAGCGCATACCATAGAAACACCGGGGTAATCCCATTACGCGAGCCGGTTAACGTGGTATCCAGAGTACCGACATATTCAATGGCTCTAGCAATCCGGTCTACATTCTGTTTCTGTGCCAGTGCAATCCCACAAGGAATCGGGGAACCAATAAACTTATGACCACTGATAGCGATGCTGTCCACCCCGGACTCAAAACCAAAATGCGGGCCATCTTCCACAAACGGTAGAATCATGCCGCTTAATGCAGCATCACAATGAACATAGTGTGCCGGCAAAGCCAATTGCTGAAAGACCTGATGAATCCTGTCAACATTATCTATTGCGCCCTTCATGGTGGTGCCGATATTGGCGACCACTATCGGAGTCAGATGACGATTGATACGAATGGTTTCGCATAAATCTTCATAATCAATTTCACCGTTGGGTAACGAGCGAATCATGATATTGCGTATCTTTAACAGCTTGACCACCTTGGCAATACTGTAATGTGTATCCTGCGAATAATAGACCACACACTCCGGATACAACTCGCGTGCCAGATACAGCCCATACATATTACCCTCGGTGCCACCATTGGTGACATAGCCCCAGTAATTGTCCCCGGCATGAGTCAATCGGGCAAAGTCGGCCAGCACCTCGCGTTCCAGCTCGTGGCTGTTAACATGATAGTTGCTAGACACAAATGGATCACCGACATTATTGATCGCATAGGATAACAGCGGAAATAACGGCGAATAATCAAAATCCTGATTACAGGGGTAGCCAATAAAATGATCAGCCTCGTTACTCACCTTTTGCATCAACGCATCCAGAACCTTCTGGTCCTGGGCAGACAATTGCGGATTATTCATGAGCCACTCCGACAACGGAAGATATTTGGTATGATACCTTATATACCGATAAGTTTACCGCCTTGGCACACTCTATTTGGCTGCATGAATGCAAGCCGGCTTACCGCAGAGTATGGCACCACCACTTTGCGACATGAAGACTCATGTTACCGCCAGGCTTACATCATTGTCACAGGAGATCGTCATGGCTCATACACTGGTATTGTCCGACCAGAACCCATCCCCACCCATTGTTATCATTGGCGCTGGCATCATAGGTATGCATACCGCACGTCGCCTTAAGCAGCTACTGCCCTCGCAGCCGATTATAGTCTATGGCTCGTCATTGCATAGGCTGTACCATCCACAGCAATTAACCGATATACCCGGCTGCGGTGACTACTGGCAACAGCAGTTAAACCTCCAGCCATTGCCCCGCGGGATTGAGCATCGCGATATCCCGGTGCTGAGCATCAATCCCACCCGCCAGAATATTACCGATGCCAATAAGCTGCAGCAGCCTTACAGCCGACTGATTTTTGCCACCGGATCCTCGCCCTATCTACCGGATATTGAAGGCAACGGACTGTCGGGGGTGTTTGTGCTGCGCAATCTGGACGATGCCGTGCGCCTAAACGCATGGCGCCAGCAAAGCCGGCATGCGGTAGTCATGGGTGCCGACCTGCCGGCGATAGAAACCGCATTGGCCCTGCAACGCAGCTCAACCCGCGTCACCCTGATCGCAGTCTCTAACCGCCTGCTACCCGAGTTGCTGGACCATACCGCCAGCCAACTGATACAACAACAACTAAAAATGGCCGGTATACAGATTTTCCAGCAACAGGATATAACGGAAATTGAGGGTGAACATCAAGTTAGTGGCATTACCTTACGTTCGGGACGCAAAATACGCTGTGACAGCGTGATTATCTCGGCTGGCATACGGCCGAATATTGAACTGGCACAACAGATACGCTTAACCACCCAGCGCGGCATCTGCATCAATCAGCAGCTGCAGACGTCCAATCCCCATATTTATGCCATAGGTGAATGCGCCGAATATCAGGGCAAGATAACCAGCCTGCTCGCCCCCTGTCTGGAGCAGGCCGACATGCTGGCAGATATTATCGCCCAGCAGAATAAACGTTACCTGGGCAGCACGGTTGCCTGCCAGCGGCAACTGGCCGGACTGCCGCTACTCAGTCTGGGAGATGTGAACATTCCGGCATCTGCCCATCATATCAAACACTATGTTTATCACGATAATCATCATTATCGCGTAATCGCGGTAACCCAGGGACGCTTAAGCGGTGCCCTGATGCTGGGCGAATATACCCAACAAAAGCGACTGCAACAGTATTTTGTCGAGCAACGCCGTATTTTTCCCTGGCAAAGCTGGCTGTTCAAACAACAAGGGAAGCTGTAACTCCCTGCGGTTAACCGATACGCACCCGTAAATACTGTTGGATATCCTCATAGCTGCTTTGTGGCAGATTCATAAACTCGGCCCCCAGGCGGACACGGTTATCACCGACGGCCGACAACTGACTGCAGATACGAATCTGTAACGACAGGCTGGCCACCGGTGGCAGCTCCAGCCGCACATCATCAATAATATCACCGACCTGAATGCCTTCACTGACGCCGTCAGGCTGCAATCCCATTCCCGCCACACTCAGGTCCAGCAGTTTGGCCTTGATTTCACTGCCGCGAACATCCGCTAAGCGACAATGTGATCTGGCGGTATCTTCACGCAGTCGCTCAAACTGCCGGCGGCGCCCGAACTCCACACTTTCCGGCAACGGCATTTTAAATGCCGCCATCCCCTGGTATTCACAAGCTACCATACCCGGCACCTCAAACTGCATCGGCGTCCGTTGAAAGGTGGCGCTAAAGTACAGCTTCTCTGCGGCCAGAATACGCTCGGCCATCACCGGGCTACAGCTCTCGGTCAACAGCACCACCTCATTATTTACATAGAGCACACGACAGGAAAAAGTATTACTTCCTTCATAGAACTGCCCGACCAGGCGGCTACGCCGACGCTGAATCATCGAAAACAGCGACACAATATCTTCACTCTGATCCCATTGCGGTTTTTTTATTTCCACCCACCCCATCCTTCTCAGGCTATATAGAGCCAAGGCCCCAAACTTAACCCAACGATTCTACTGAGCAATGCCGCCAAAGACAATCACCATGGCGCACTATTTTCACCCTCAATGTCAAACAAGCAAAAAATCCTTTATTTATCGTCGCATAGGAGTAATATACGACATAGAGCATCATTTTCTATGCGCAGCAAAATCGCTATCAAGGAGAGCTTATGAATCGAATGATTTATCTATGCGCACTGGCACTGCTCAGCAGCGGCCATGCCTATGCCAACACCGACATGCCAACACCGCCTGAGTCTAACTTGGCCAATTGGGAAGACAATCGCAATCATGGACTGGCCCGTTGGGAAAATCCAAGCACTGAAAAGCCATCACCAACCGCAAGCAATAACCAGGTGACACTCAACAGCTGGCAAGCCGATTCGGACAAGTCGTTATCTTTCGACCATCTCAAACAGCAACTGGCACAAACACTGGCCGAATAATCACAACACACCGACGGCTCCGGCCGCCGGTTTGCCTAGCCACCACAGAATACGTCCTCGGGCGGCCATTCCCTGCTGCCCCACTATTTCACCCGCTGAATCGATTCGGTCGCCAGCCAAAGCGCCCCTAGCAGTCCTTGATAGACATGAGCACCGCCCCGCCCCCGGCAAACCGCTCAGCCCCCAGCTTAATGGGTCTGTATCGGGTAAAATAGCCGATTTATTACTTAAATTGGCGCCAGGCATTTTATGCGATAACCTACCCCCCCCCATTAGCCGGAACGACTGAACAAAAAAAACAGGGCCTGAATAACACAAAATCGCGAATATCCTGCGCTCGCTTACACACATTCCCCCGGAATCCGTTACACTCAGGCCGTAAGCATTTAAATTGAAACTAATAGATAAAGAATACAAGCCATGACTCACAAAGTAGATGACCTAAGAGTAACCAAGATTAAGGAACTGCTTCCGCCAATCGCCTTGCTGGAAAAATACCCGGCAGGTGAGACGGCCAATAACACCGTTTTTCAAGCACGGAATGCCATCCATGACATCCTGCACAACAAAGATTCCCGTTTACTGGTTATTATCGGTCCTTGCTCAATTCATGATCCCCAAGCGGCAAGAAACTATGCCGACCGCTTAGTCAAACTAAGAGACAAATATAAAGACCGCTTAGAAATTGTGATGCGGGTGTATTTTGAAAAACCACGCACCACCGTAGGCTGGAAAGGGTTAATCAATGACCCTATGCTGGACGATAGCTACCAGATTAATGAGGGTTTGAAACTGGCACGAGAATTACTGGTAGATATTAACCAAAAAGGCCTGCCTACCGCCGGGGAATATCTGGATATGATCACCCCTCAATACGTAGCTGATTTAATGTGCTGGGGGGCCATTGGCGCCAGAACTACGGAATCCCAGGTACATAGAGAGCTGGCATCCGGCCTGTCCTGCCCGGTTGGCTTTAAAAATGCCACCAATGGCAATGTCAGAATCGCCATAGATGCTATCCGTTCCGCCAGCAGCTCACATCACTTTTTGTCGGTAACCAAATTTGGGCACTCCGCCATCGTCGAAACCACCGGCAACAAAGACTGCCATATCATCTTACGCGGTGGTGTAGCGCCTAACTACGATGCCGCAAGCGTTGCCCAGGCGGTAGAAGAACTCAACAAGGCCGGTGTCAACAATAAATTAATGATTGATTTCAGCCACGCCAACAGCAACAAGGAATTTAAACGACAACTGCTCGTTTGCGATGATGTCTGCCAACAGATCGCTAACGGCAGCAAATCTATCTTTGGTGTCATGGTTGAAAGCTTTATTGAAGAAGGCAACCAGAAACTGGTCTGCGGCAAGGCCGAAGTCTTTGGCAAAAGCATCACCGATGGTTGTATCGGCTGGGAAGATACCGAACAACTGCTCGCCAGACTTTATACGGCCAAAGCATAACCCCCCCTCCCTGGCCGCTTGCCGCTGAGCAACGCCCTCCAGCATTCAAGGCTAAATGCCGAATACTGGGGGCTGCGTCAGCCACAGCGTCAATCCAGACTCAACCAGCCGATGCGGCCTAGGGGAGATACACCTCCCAAAGCCAGGCAACTCGGCACTTGATATGGCCAACATACTGCAGAAAATCACTGGCGGGCTATACGGCCCCATAAGCTAAACACAACAGCTCTCGGTAACGCCATTGCTTACCCAAAGCTGTTTTTTTGCCCGCCCAAAAGGCTGCCAGCTACTTAGCCGGTTAACCCTAGATTCCGCAGTTGACCATTAGTGAGGTTGCCAGGCTATTGATTAAGTTGCCTTTACGTTGCTGGCGCTATTCATCCTCTCGCGTCGGCTCTCGTTCAAACACGGCAATTGATTCTACGTGCGAAGTATGCGGGAACATATTCATTACCCCGGCCGCTTTTAATTTATAACCCTGCTCATTCACCAGTATCTGTGCGTCGCGCGCCAGGGTCGAGGGTTTACACGAGACATACACGATACGCCTGGGGGCATGCTCACCTGCCAGCGATTTCACCAGTTCTAGCGCACCATCACGCGGCGGATCGATCAGCAATTTATCAAAATAACCAAACTCCGCATATTTTTCCGGTGTCATTTCAAACAGATTCATCGCCGCAAATGCGGTATTTTCCGACAGGCCGTTAGCCGCTGCACTTTGCTGGGCACGTTTTACCAAGGCCTCACTGCCTTCAATACCCACTACCTGAGCACCGCTGCGTGCAATAGGCAGGGTAAAATTGCCCAACCCACAGAAAAAATCACCAATACGCTCATCCGGCCGCGGCTCCAGCAAACGCATTGCCCTACTGACCATAACCCGATTCAAGCCACTGTTCACTTGGGTAAACTCACTGGGCGCAAACGGCATCACCACATCAAATTCCGGCATGCTGTAAGACAACGGCGGTGCATCCAGCGGATGAAATGGATACAGCGTATCCGGCCCCTTGGGCTGCAACCAGAACTGAATCTGATAGCGGTCGGCAAAATCACGCAGCAACTGCTGATCTTCTTCGCTCAACGGCGACATAATCCGCAACACCAGCACATCGACATGATCGCCTACCGCCACCTCAACCTGCGGTAAACGATCACGAATGGTGAGCTGATCAATGGTATCTGCCAACGCCGGTAGCAAGGCTGCAATTTTCGGCGCCAGAACTTCACAATGCTGCATATCGGTGACAAAACTGCTACGCTTTTCATGAAAACCGACCAGCGTTTTGCCTTTTTTCACCACATAGCGCACCGAAATCCGTGCACGCTGGCGATAACCCCAGGTATCACCATAAATAGGCGCTAATATCACCTCCGGTTTGACCTTGCCAATATGCGTCAGATCGTCTTCCAGAATCCGCTGTTTCACCGCCACCTGCGCGCTGGCATCCAGATGCTGCATAGAGCAGCCGCCACACATACCAAAATGCTGACACTTGGGTTTGACCCGCATCGGCGACTCACCGGCAATACTTTCGACCTGAGCCATTTCATAAGAAGGTTTACGCTTAAACGTTTTATAGCTGACGCGCTCCCCGGTTAATGCTCCTTCAATAAAAATCACCTTACCGTCTTTATGCGCAATACCGCGCCCTTCCTGATCCAGTGACTCAATAATTACGTTATTTTCTGTTGTCATAAATCCTACTCAATTGTGTTTCACACACGATAAATAAATTCTCCAGCGGAGAACGCATCAGCGCCCAGCCCAGCAACACTCCCAGCGCATTGGCCAGCATATCGGCATAATCAAAGGTGCGCTGGCCACCCAGTTGTTGCAAATACTCCATAGCAACCCCCATAGCGATCAGACCACAAGCAACCAACCCCCGTCCTGGCAACGAATCATATAACTGAGTAAAACATACGGCTAATGTTCCATAAGCCAGCATATGTTTTAATTTATCGCTATCCAGCCATCCTGACAACGGGTCCGGGGGGCTGGGGTCCAGCGATAAATACACCACCAGCACCACCAACAGCCAGCTGAAGGTTAACCACAGCCTCCGGTATTTCATAACGAAGCGGGCCAGGCGGCTAAATACTCTTGCCAATGCGGCTTATCCAGCGCAGCCAGCTCGGAACGTATTTGCTGGCACTCCAGCTCAAATTGCGCTGGCGTTAATGCGCCACGCATCATCTGGAAACGCATAAAGACCAGATAGGTATTAACCACATCGGTTTCACAATAATCACGAATTTCACTTAACCGTCCCTGCTGATAGGTCTCCCAAACCTTGCTGCCATCCATGCCCAGTTTGCCTGGGAAACCCATCAACTTGGCCAGTTCATCCAGCGGCGCATTGGCACGGCCGGTATACATGGCCAGCAGGTCCATCAAATCCAGATGGCGGGAATGGTAACGACTGATGTAATTATTCCATTTAAATTCCCGGTCCTCTTCCCCCATCTCCCAATAACGGGGGCACTGCACCCCATGTATCAGCCCGCGATAGTGCAATACCGGCAGATCAAAACCGCCACCATTCCAGGACACCAGTTGTGGCGTATATTTTTCCACACCATCAAAAAATCGCTGGATAATACTGGCCTCATCTTCCTGTTCGCTGCCCAGCGACCAGACCCGGAATTGTTCACCCTGGCGCAGCACACACGAAATCGCCACCACCCGCTGCAGATGATACGGTAAAAAGTCACTGCCGGTTTTTTGGCGTCGCAGTTGAAAGGCCATCTCAGCCAACTCCATATCGGACATGCTGTCATCAATGGCATGCAGGCTGCGCAAGCCGGCCACATCGGGAATGGTTTCTATATCAAATACTAGAATGGAATTCATCACTTAATCATTCAGTTGCATAAAAGGTCAATTGTAACGGATATTCTGTCAGCATCCGCATTGCATACAGGCTACAATAAGCCACCGCAGCTCATTCAAAATTAGGGGGGCACCATTATGCGCGTACTGCTGGTTGAAGATAATGAAATGAACCTGGATATGCTCAGCCGACGTCTGCAACGCCAGGCATTTGACGTCTGTATTGCCCAGGACGGCCACCAGGCCATCTATATGGCAGCCAGCGAATCACCGGATATTATCCTGATGGATATGAGTCTGCCCGGCCTGGACGGCTGGCAAGCCACCCGCGAAATTCGCCGCAATCCGGATTGTAACAATATCCCGATTATCGGGCTTAGTGCCCATGCCATGGAACAGGACAGAAATAAGGCATTGCAGGCAGGTTGCGATGCCTATGAGACCAAACCGGTAGACTTTAACCAGCTGCTGTCCACCATCAACCGCCTGCTTAATTTACCCGCCTAGCGAGCGCCAAAATGAGCAGCCAATTGCAAATAAAAACCGCCAGCATCCATACCCAGGATAGCCGCCAGGCCGTTAAACAGCTGGCCGAGGCAATCAGTCAGGAAGGTATGCAACTGGTCATCTTTTTCTGTTCAAGTCAATACGACCTGACCACGGTCGCACAACAGATAAAAAAAAGCTTTAATTGCCCCGCTATAGGCTGCAGCTCTGCCGGAGAAATCACCTCGGCCGGCTATCAGCAGAACACGCTGATAGGCATGAGCATACGTTCCAGCGCCCTGCACCCCTATCCCAGGCTGATACGCAACCTGGATGGTTTTGACTACGAAGCGGCGCAACAGCTGATCAACACACTGCCCGCCGACAGCCGACTGCATACCGGTCAGCGACGTCAGCAATATTTTGGCCTGCTGCTGATAGATGCACTGCCGCAGCGCGAAGAACAAATTGTGGCCGGATTAAACCAGATGCTGCCCAATATCCCACTGGCCGGTGGCTCGGCAGCCGACAATCTGCAATTCAAGAAATGTGCTATCTATTGGGATGGGCAATTTATCAGCAATGCCGCCTGTTATACCCTGTTTGAAACCTCGCTGCCATTTACCACCTTCCAGACCCAGCATTTTGAAACCACAGATATCCGTCTGGTGGTCACCGGCAGTGAAGGACGCTGTATTCATCAGCTAAATGCGCGTCCGGCGGCCCAGGCCTACGCTCAGGCTATTAATATTCGGCCAGAACAACTGACCCCACAGATTTTCGCGCAACACCCCTTGATGCTGCGCATAGGCAACGATTATTTCCTGCGTGCCATTCAACGACTTAATCCGGACAACAGCCTGCAGCTCTATTGCGCCATTGATGACGGTCTGGTGCTGCGCATAGGCCGACCACAATCTTTGCTGGATAACCTGCAACAACATATCGACCGTTTAAAACAGCTGCTACCGGGCTTGCAGCTGATACTGGGCTGCGACTGTATCTTACGCCGGCTTGAGCTGGAACAGCAAAAACTTCTCCCGCAGGCCAGCCGGCTACTGGCCGATGTTCCCATCTTTGGTTTTAATTGTTATGGCGAACAACTGAATGGCATTCACACCAGCCAGACATTAACCGGTATTGCGCTGGGAGATAGCACATGAATATCCCCACCCCCCAGCAGCAACAACTGGCACAACTGCAACAGGAGCTGGCCGCCGAGCGCACCATTAACCGTGTATTGATGGACAGAGTGGAATTTGGCTCCGGCAACCAGAGTCAGGCCTATAGTTTATTTGAACAAAATATTCATCTGCAGCAACTGGTGGACGATCGCACCCGTGAGCTGCAACAACTGAATCAGCAATTGCATCAGTTAATCGCTCAGGCAAACCAGGCACAGCATGAGGCCGAGCAGGCCAATCGCGCCAAAAGTGAGTTTCTGGCAAAAATGAGCCATGAATTACGCACCCCGCTAAATGCGATTATTGGTTACAGCGAAATGATAGATGAGGGATTGGGCCATGCCGGTCCCGATGAAATACGCCACGACACCCGCTGCATTCACGCAGCCGGCAAACATCTGCTGGCACTGATTAACGGCATTCTGGATTTTGCTAAAATCGAAGCCGGAAAGATGGAGCTGGAATTAGAAAATTTCTCGCTGCAACAACTGACCAAAGAATTAGATAACACCATACGCCCTATGGTGGCCCAACAGCAAAATCACTTTCAGATTATCAACCACTGCCCCATCGATATTATTTATTCCGATCCGGGCAAGCTGCGCCAGATTCTGCTTAACCTGTTAAGTAATGCCTGTAAATTCTGTCAGGATGGTGAAATTCAGCTGATTATCGATATGCAACGCAGTCCCAGCCCACAACTGCAACTCAAGGTTAAAGATAACGGTATCGGTATTGCTGAAGATAAACAGCCGCAATTATTTCTTCCGTTCCAACAGGGAGACTCCTCCACCACCCGCAGCTATGGTGGCAGCGGTCTGGGACTGACCATCTGTCAGCATTTTTGCGACATGCTCAATGGCCTGATAGCGCTGGACAGTCGGCCCGGTGAAGGCAGCTGCTTTAGCATCACACTGCCACTGATCAGTGCCCAGCCTACCGCAGAACAACAACCTCAGCAACAGACAACGGCCCGTATTTTAATCATAGATAATGATCCTGGCGCCGCGCAACAAACGCTAGACTGTTTAACTGCGGCGGGCTATCAGGTACGCATCTGTAGCGATGGGCGCCAAGCCATCGCCCAGGCCGAACACTATCAACCGCAACTGCTGATTCTTGATGTACTGATGCCCAACATTGATGGCTGGTCGATTTTATTATCGCTACGCAACCACAGCACGCTACGCAAGGTGCCGGTCATTATGCAGACCTTATCCCGACAACAGGAACTGGCAGAAAAACTGGGGGCAGCCGCCTATTTGAATAAACCGTTGCAAACACAACGCCTGCTGCAACAGGTCACGCAGCTACTAAGTGAGCAACCGCTGGCACGCCCACAACGCGTGCTGGTCGTTGATGATGACCCATTACTGCGTAACCTGATGCGCTTTCATCTGGAACAGGATATGCTGATAATAGATGAAGCAGAAGACGGTCTGCAGGCATTAAATCAAGTGCAACGCCACCCCCCGGATTTAATCCTGCTGGATATAATGATGCCGGTAATGGACGGTTCGGAATTTGCCCGACGTTTGCGCCAGTTACCGCCCCCCTACAACCACATTCCGATACTGATACTCAGTTCAACGGATAACCAGGAGCAACAATCCCCCGCACTAAAAACCCGGGTTAACGGCTGGTTGAATAAACATAGCGATGATTATCAACAGATCTTACATGCCATACAGCAACAGTTGGAACCCCAACAATGAAAGCGTAAACACCATGGATAAACAATCAGACAGCCCTCAGTTTAGTTCGCCAAGAGAGCGGGAACAGTTTTTCCGTATGCTGCGCTTTCGACTGCGCACGCCAATTCATCATATGGCTGGCTTTTGTGATATCGCCTTGGAAACCATTCGAGATAAACAATTGACGCTGGACACCCAACTGCTGCAACAAATTGATGAGTACAGCGGCCAACTGTTGCCCACCCTGGAGAACTTTCTGGGCAATGACAACATTGCCAGTGAGCAACGCCCGGAGTTTCACTCCTGGCATCAACAACTGCTTGCGCTGATAGAGCAAATTTATCAGCACTGTCTGACACTGCTGGCCGATGAAAAACTGCAACAACAACGCTTTATTTATCAGGATATCCAGAAAATTCGCCGCTCTGCAGAAGAACTAAAAACCGAACTGCAAGCACCCGCGAATATCGAGGCACTGGCCAGTCTGCGTCTCTAATTTCGCAAATAGCGCTGCACTAACTGAGCAGCATGATCAAAATCATAGTTCTGCAAACACTCCAGGGCTTGCAGCAACAACACATCCACCGGCTCCGCCTGTTGTTCCACAATCCGACTCAACAGATCCTGCGCCTGACTATCATATACCGCCAACAGCTGCTGCAACTGCTCAAATAACGGCCCCTGCTCCTCTTTTTTGGCCAGCGGCCGAGAGGACTCTTGCGTTTGTTGCTGAAATTGCGCCAGTTGCCGTAACAATTCGCTCAATAACGCACACAAACGGGACTGCAATTCATCATCCGGCTCACCCTGCTTGAGCGACTGCTCAAACTGTTTTGCCAGCTGCTGCAATGCCTGCATACCCAGCGTCCCGCTCACCCCCTTAAGCGTATGTACCAGCCGTTGCGCGGTGGATAAATCCTGCTGCTGCAACGCCTGTTGCAACGCCGCGACAAATCCTTGCTGCTGCCGCTGGAATTTCTCCAGCTGCAACAAATAAAACGCCGCTTTACCACCGGTATGTAACAAGCCAACCTGTATATCCACCCCCGGTAACGGCGGTATCAACACCTCATCCGAGCCGGACATATTATCCCTAGCTGCAGCCACACTATCAGCCTGCACACACCGCGGCTCTATCAATTCAACCAGCGTCGCATACAGCGTCGCCGGTAAAATGGGCTTACTGATATGGGCATTCATACCGGCCTTTTCGGCCGCCGTTTTATCGGCCACCATCGCATTGGCCGTCATCGCGATAATCGGCAGACGTTCAAAACGCGGATCGCTGCGAATTTGCTGCGTGGCCTGGTAACCATCCATCACCGGCATTTGTACATCCATTAACACCGCGTCAAAATGCACTGCGCTTTGCAGTGTATTCACGGCCTGTAAACCATTTACGGCAACCGAGACCACGATTCCAAGATCCTGCAATAATTCCTGAGCCACCTGCTGATTAATTTCATTATCTTCCACCAGCAGAATATGCGCCCCCGCCAATACCGACTTCGCCGGAAATTGCCGCAGATCCGCCGCTGGCATATTCCCCGATACGGCAGGAGCAAACAGGGTATTCAGTATTTTATGTAAGGCATCCGGGGTAACCGGTTTATATAAACAGGCATCTACCCAGGGTAACTGCTGAATACGATCCATATCATCGGCAGAAAACTCGGAAATCAACAACAGCTGGGGACAGGGACGCTGCCGCTGCCGATAGAGTTTTTCCGCCAACTGCAATCCATTATTTCCTGGCATATACCAATCGCTGATCACCAGCTCAACCTCTTCGGCAGCATTCAGAAAATGCTGCCAGGCCTGCTCCGCATTATCCGCCAAGATCACTTCACAGCCTAAAGCACAAAGATATTCCTGCAAAATTTCCAGCACCACGGCATTATCGTCAACCAGCAACACGCGTAAATTCTGTAAATATTGTTCGGGCTTAAGCACCGGTGATGCCGATTCCGGCTGCAAGCCGACCACACAGCTAAAACGAAAGCAGCTCCCTTCCCCCGGCTCACTGCTTACCGTCAGCTCACCTTGCATTAACTCCACCAGTCGACTGGCAATCGCCAGCCCCAGGCCGGTACCACCATACTTGCGGCTGGTAGAACTATCGGCCTGTGAAAAGGAATGAAACAGCTTCTGCTGTTGTGTCTGCGTCATACCGATACCACTATCGGTCACCGTAAACAACAAACGACTTTGTTGCTCGGTTTGATACAGATAGTCAACTTCAAGAATCACCTGCCCCTGTTCGGTGAACTTAAGCGCATTACTCAACAGATTGGTCAGCACCTGTCCCAAACGCCCGGGATCACCTATCAGTCTGTCCGGCACACTCAGGTGACGGGAAAATACCAGCTCCAATGATTTTTCACGTAACGACTCGGCAAATAGAGCATTCAGGTTGGACAATACCTGTGACAGGGTAAATGCTACCTGTTCGATTTCCAGTTTGCCCGCCTCAATTTTAGAGAAATCCAGAATATCATTAATAATTTTGAGTAACGATTTGCTGGACTGGCTGACCTTGGTCAAATAATCCAGCTGCTGCGCATCCAGCTGGGTTTTACGCATACACAGCTCGGTCAAGCCGAGAATCGCATTCATAGGGGTGCGAATTTCATGGCTCATATTCGCCACAAAATGTGACTTCATACGAGTGGCCTGCTCCGCCTGCTGACGTGCGGCCTGCTGTGCCTGGGCATAATCTTTCAGTTGTTGTTCGGCCTGCTTACGCTTGGAGATATCATGCAATATCCCGACAAAGGCACGCTGCTCCCCCATCTCGCCCAGCTGAATCTCATTTACGCTCAACATGACCGGAATGATATGACCATCCTGGTGCAAGGCTTCCACCTCACGCGTCTGCCCAATCACCAGACTACGGGCAGACTGCAAATAGCGCTGCAAATACGCATCATGCTGCTCTCTATGCTCGCCGGGAGGAATAATACACTTAATATTCTGCCCCAGCAGCTGCTCACCGCTATAGCCCAACAACTGCGTTACTATCCGGTTAGTACGTAACACCACACCCTGTTGATCAATCACAAAAATGGCATCCAGCGCGGCATCAAACAGCGCCTCCAGCTCCTGGGCCTTATAAGCGGCTTCTTTCATTTCCTGCTGAGAACGCCGCCATAGTCTGCGCCCGTAAAACAACACACCCACCAGCGTCAACACAATAAAGCCGGCAATCAACCATTCATAAAGTCGCAGCCTTTCCGCCAATAGCAATTGTTGCTGCAAATCCGCCTGCTGCCGCTGCACCACCTGCAAGGCCAGCTGCGACAAATACCCGGAAATCAACGCATAACTATGCTCCATCTGCCCCATATAGCGCGCCGCCTGCGGTAGCTGGCCGGTCCTATAGGCATCAAACAACGCCTGCACATGGCCGTCAAAGCGGCTAAATTCCTGTTCAGTCGATTGCAGCGGAACGAATAAGGGCGGTATCCAGGTTTGACGATTCTGCTGCAGATTTTGCAGCAACTCCCGTAAATGCCGCACAAAATCCTCTCTGGCCTGCTGATAACGCGGTTGCTCCAAGGCCAGGTTCTCCGAGTTAAACAACGCATTACCCGACTGATTGGCCTGTAAGGCCAGCACATCCAGCTTGATAATTTGCTGTTCATAGCCGGCCCATATCGCATGTCTTTCCACGGCTTGCTGATAGATAGTAACAATCTGCTGATTCAGATACAGGCTGGTTAATACGCTAACCAAATGCAACGCCAGCAACAGCAGATACAACGTTAACCAGCTCTTGTTTTTTTTCGGGATTACCGCCATTTGATTCGTCCACGACTGCCGTTGCAGCGCAATTACCCTTACTATTTAGTCAGGTTAACAGTTTACTCGAAGCGGAACCGATAAAACACATCAATCGCATTATCCTGACCAGCCTGCGTCACCAGCTGTACCTCCGGTGTCAGGCTATAGGTCAGCTTGGTTACCCCGGCCGCAGCGGTCACCCCTTGTTCATAGCTTAAAAAAGCCCGGGCCGATAAACGCTTGCCAATCGTCACAATCTGCCGACTCAGCATATCGCCATCATCGGCCTGCGAATCATTGCTATCGGCCTGACGCAAAGACAGCTCATCGATACCCAGGGTGGTTTTCAACTGCGAGGTTACGCCGCCCCCCCCCTGCCCAAGAATGCTGCCGGCAGCCGCAATCAATAACGCCGAGTCCAGGCCGGCCGTATCGGGAACCCGCCCCAAGACTATCCAGGACAATTTGTCGGCATCCGGCACATTGGGCGTAGAAACCAGCCGAATCTCCGGGTGCTGGGCGGTGCCGGTCACTTCCACCCCGGCTTCTACCTCCAGATTTTTGCGCAGCGCCAGTACATTCAGCCCGGGGTCATACAATGGCCCCTGGAAATTGACAATACCGCGCTCTACCGTCAAACGCTGGCCATAAGCTTCAAATATGGCATCCTGTGTAAAGATCATACCGGTTGCCTGCAACTGCCGCCCCGGACTGCCTTTTAAATCCAACTGTCCAGACAAGCGCGAACGCAACCCCGCCGCACGCAGATAAAAGTGCTCGCCTAAATCCAGCTGCAACACCACATCCACCGGTTGCGAGCGTGTCCGTTCCCGCTCGGCACCAGTCAACACCACATCATCGGCCAGTTGTGGCCGACTACTGTTTTCCTGATAGGTAATCAAGCCGGCATCGGCCATCACCTTGCCCTGCAGTTGTAGCTTTTTATCACGTAATACCGCCTGCCCCTGACCGGAAACTATCATCCAGCGTTCTGCGGTCTGAGTTAACGGTAAATGACTGGCACTAAACTGTAAATCTGCCTGCTCCCCGTTTAACGCAATATAGCCCGATGCCGACAGTGTGCCACTACTCGCCGGCAAACTCACTTGCCCTAACAGTTCATCCTTGGGCGGATCATGCAGCGGTGCCTGAAACGCCAGTTTATCAATATGTAAGGCACTATTATCAATCCTTAGCTGCAACACGCCCTGCTGTAACTGCACATTTTGATCCAGCAACGCCAGCGACAAACGTTCGGAGACCAGTTCACCCTCAAGCTGCGGTTTATTCAGTCGGCCGCCCAGCTCGGCCTGCAAGCGAATGCCGCCATTGGTTTTAATATTGCTGTGAATCACCGGCCCCAACCAGGCAAGATCACCAATCGCATATTCCAGCTTACCCTGTAGCGGTGCATCCTCAGCCAGCCCCCATAGCACCCCTTGGCGCTGCAACGGCACCCGCGCCGAGGCTTGTAAAACCCCCATATAATCCCCCACCGCCAACAACTCGGTGGTCAGCGCACCATCATCCACCACCGCATCCAGTTGCAACTGGGTTAATCCCAGGGCCAACGGCTGGGTACCCGGCAATATCCAGTCCCCCTGCTGATGGCGAATCTGTAACTTACCGTTTAACTCACGCCCGCCACGCAGCGACCAGTCTCCGCCAAACAGCAGCGTTTGTTGCTGTGCCAGCGTTTCCAGGTCCGGCTTCAGTCCAACCGCCGCGCGCAAGCCCAAACCACTGAATGCGCCCTGGGTCTGCCATTGCTCGGGACTCCAGCTCAACATAGCTAACTGCAAGCTGCCACCTGCCAGCGCAAAATCTGCCGGCCCTAACTGCACACGTTCACGTTGCAGGCTCATTTCCAACGGTGACAATAGCTGTAGCGCAATGGGTCCGGTTAACTGTAACTGTTGTAACTGTCCTTGCCAACGTGCCTGCTGCCAATTGCCTCGCCAGTGCTGCAAGCCACCCTGCGCCAACAATTGCAACTGCTGATCCTTGGCACGCTGCAAACTGGCCTGAATACGGTGCTTATCCAAAGGACCATCAATCTGCATGCTGGCCTGCTGTAGCAATGGCTCGCCTTGCCGCTGATAGCCATTGGCCTGCAAATCCAATTGTAAGCGCTGCTGCAACCAATCCGCCTTGAGCTGCAAATCGGCCAGGTGGTTACCTCCCGGCAATTGCAACTGCGCGGCATCTGCCGTGAATTTCCAGTCCTGATTGTCAACGCTGGCGGTCGCATTCAACGTCCCTGCCAAACCATAACCAATCTGCGACAGGTCTTTAGCCTGCAGCCGGGCATCCAGCTTACGCTGCTCACCTTGCAAAGAGCCCTTGGCCTGTAAACGATTATCTCCCAGATACAGCTCCAGCTCGGCATCCCCCTGCTGTCGACCGTTAAACGCAATATCGGCCTTGCCGTTTACCCTATGCTGCTCAATACGACTGGGCTGAATGGTTAATTGCAACCGTCCTTGAGGCTGGGGTTGTAACTGCCCTTGCAACACCAGCTCACTATTCAAGTCGGTGACCGGAGACTGTTTCACAAACAGATTAATATCCAGGTGCTGCAATTGCCCGCTAAACTCAAACGGCTGCTGCTGATCCAGCCGATAGCGCCCACTGCCATACAGCTGCATTGGCTCACGAGATAGCCGCACCTCGGGCAACAGCAACAGGCTATCGGCATATTCAAAGCGGCCACTCAAGTTAAGCCGACCATCACTCAGCACCAGTTCACCCTGTTGCCGCTGAGCATCACCGCTTAAGCTTAAGTTGCCATCCAGCAACATACTCTGCGCCCTGCCATCCAGCGCCGCCGGATCAAGCTGTTGTATTTCCAGCGAGGCCTGCCCCTGTTGGCGGGCTAATGCCCAACTCAGCTGGCCCTGAATTGTGCCGCCAGCGGGCAGCAGCAATTGCAATTGTTCAAACTCCAGTCGTTGTGGTGACAAATAGGCCTGAGTTACCATCGATTGTAACGGCAGCTGTTGTTGATCCCAGCGACCGGGCTGCTGATTATACAATTCCAATTGCCCCTGCAATGAGCGATCCGGGTTACCACGCAATTGCGCATTCAAGGTCAATAAGGCATTCGGTGCCGCTGCCACAAAATCATGCGGATTCAGCCCGTTTAGCTGGGCCTGTAGCTGCTGCAACGGAAAGGGCTGTAGCGGCGCTAGCTGCACCGTCGCCTCGGCATGCAACGTAGCCACACGCGCTTGCAGTGCAACTTGTAGCTGTTGCAAGTCACCGTTGGCCGCCAACTGCAACTGAACCGTCTGCATACCCATATCACCAAGCCGCTGCTGTGTCGTAGCACTGCCCTCGGCCTGCAATGCAAACGGGGCATCGGTAGCCAACCGGCCCTGCAACTGCACACGCCCATAGTCACTTGTCGCACTGGCCGAGATCAGCTGTAGCTGCTGCTGATCGGCTCGCAACGCCAGTGCCACCGCTTGCAGCACCAGCTGCGGTGGCTGCCCTGCCGCCGACAGTAGCTCAACACGCTCAATTGCCAGTCTATCCAGCTGCAAAGTTACCGGCAAGCGTAAGGACTCCGGCAGTGTCGGCGGTTTATCACTGGCGGGAGAAACCAGTTGCAGCTCGGCCAATTGCAAATCATGAATATGAATCGTGCGATCCCATAATGCTGACAACTGCCAATCCAATTGCAATTGTCGAATGCTCAGCCGCTGCTGCCCATTATCAAACGTTACCCGACCAATACTGATCTGATCCCATAGCCGGCCATCCAGCTGTTCAAACTGCAGCTGCTGTTTGCTGGCATCACTGATCTGTTCTGCCAGCCAGCGCAGGCCACTGCTGCTCGCCAATAACCACCAGCCCGTCAGCAGCACAACCAGCAATAGCGCCGACACACAGGCCAGCAGCCATTTCAACACACGCCCTGCGCCCGATTTTTGCAGTGCAGTCATCATCAGAATGCCACCGCAATCGCAAAATGCAGATGAGCCGAATTGTCCGGGTCACCCTTGGCCACATCCAATGCCAATGGCCCAACCGGGCTGCGCCAGCGCACTCCCAGCCCATAGCCATGGCGCCAGCTCAGCTGTGCCCAACTGTCCGCGGCATCACCCGCATCGACAAAAACAGCACCACCCCAACCATTTTCCAACCAATGGGTATATTCCACACTCACCACCCCCATACTGCGCGCCCCCACTACCGCATCGCCATCCCGCTCCCCCAGACTCTGGTAAGCATAACCACGCACCGACTGGGTACCCCCGACACGAAACAGATATTCCTGCGGAATGCCTACACGTGTTGCTGCCTGGGTAAAACCGGCTTCGGTGCGCGCACTGACAATATCGCGCTCGCTCAACGGCCACCAGAACTGATAACGGGCATAACTGCGCAAGAAATCCTGATCGGACAACATACTCTCCAGCCCCCCACCCAGCCGGAACTCCATCACATAACCAGAGGCCGGATTAAAGCTGTCATTCACCGCCAGCTGACGCCACTGCCAGTCCAGCACCAATGCCTGATTACGCTGTTTATTGCCACCCTGTGGCCAGATATTTTCCTGTTGCCAGTGAATCCCGACACGGCGTTCTATCTTATTCAAGGTGCGACTACGCGCAATACTCAACTTATACTGCGCGGTCTCCAACGACTCTACCGACGTCGCTTCGGCATTCGCCCCCCAGGAAAGAATATAGTCTTTATTATTCGGCAAGGTATCAATATTGGCGAAAAACTGCTGCCGATTCTGCTCCAGGCGCAACTCGGATTTCAGATTCCACGGTCGCCCTAAGAAACGATGATCACCATAGCCCAGCTCACTTCTGACCCCGTTATTGGTGCTATAGCCCAGACCGATAGAGGCCTGGCGCGGCTTCATTTCCTCAATTTCCACATACACCGGCAATACCTCGACCGCTGGGGCCTCAGTTAATTCGTGATAGGAAATATCTTCACGCAGCTGCGGCTGCACATAGACGCGCACCGAACGAAACTGCGGCATACTTTGCAGCTGTGCCTGGAAAACAAACAGCTTATCGCGCCGATAGGCCTCTCCCGCCTTAAACTCAACAAAACGATCTACCCATTCGCTGCTATAACCACGCAAACCGCTTAGCTGCAGTTCACCAAATTTAAATGCCGGCCCGGAATTGACCACCAGCGTCAAAATCACCTGACGCGTCAGCGGATTCACATTGGCCTGGCTATAGTCAATACGCGCCGCTGCATAATGATGCCGCAGCAGCTGCAGCAATAAACTGTCCTTGGCCTGCTCCCAGTCGGCCGACACAAAAGGCATACCCGGCTGCAACGACCAGTCCTGGCGTAACTGTTGGACACGCTGCTGCTGCTCGGCCGCTGCCACCGCCAGATCCCCATTAAACACCAGGTGCACCTGCGCTACCATTGCCCGTGGCCCGGGTTTTACCTGCAGCAACAAGTTACCCTGCACTTGTTGCACCTGCAACTGGGGCGAAAAGTAGCCCTGCGAAGCCAACAACGGATTCAATTCATGACGCAACTGACGCAAGCGTATCGCTTGTTCGGTTTCATCATCGCTCCAGGGCTCGGCTAATGGTAAATGCTCATCCAATAACGCCTTGAGCGCATCTGGTGCCTGCCAGCTGGCGGTAGCCGCGACGGCCATACCCGGCATAAGTACGCCCGAGCAAACACACAGCAAAAAAAATGCAACAAAACGTATTAATAACATACTCACCAGACTCTATTTGTCTATCACCCGCGAAATGCTTATCATGCACTATGCATACGGCATCTGCTGATAATCTTTTACCCGATTGTGTCGCATCATTGATGCATCAACAAAGCTGACACGGCAGCAGTTTACATAAGGTATCACCATGGTTTCTGTTTCGCACCAATTATTTGATCTGGCCAATACTGAAACACCCAACATTCCGGTCTGGCTGGCCGAGCTGTCGGCATACTATTCCACAGACCAGTTGCAGCAAATCGAACGGGCCTGTCAGTTAGTACAGCCCCTGTATAGACAGCAATTCACCCCGGCCGAACATCCATTGCTGCAACATGCACTGGGCAGCGCCTCAATACTGGCCAGTCTGAATCTGGACAGCGATACCTTATGCGCCTGTATTCTACGCAGTATCGCAAATTTCCAGGATGACTGGAAACAGACCCTGAATCAGCAATTTGGTTCGGACATCGAACATATGGTGGAAGGCTGCACCCGCATCGAATATATACGGGCACTCAATGAACAACGCTATCAGGGCGAAAGCGATGACGAACAGCAACACATTGAAGACCTGCGTAAAATGCTGCTGGCCATGGCCAACGATATTCGGGTGGTTCTGATCAAACTGGCGGAACGTACGCAAACCCTGCGCCTGCTGCATACCAGCTCCCCCGCTCAGCAACAACGTATTGCCCTGGAAACCCGACGTATTTTTGCACCACTGGCCAATCGACTGGGCATCTGGCAACTGAAATGGGAACTGGAAGATTTATCCACCCGCTTTTTGGATCCCGCACTCTACAAAAAAGTCGCCAAACTTCTGGACAGTAAACGTCTGGACCGGGAAGACTATATTGCCGATGTGATACGGACACTGGAGCTGGCCTTACAACAGGCCGGCATCCAGGCTGAGGTCGCCGGCAGGCCCAAACATATCTACAGCATTATCAATAAAATGCGCCAGAAAAAACTGGATTTTTCACAACTTTATGATGTGCGGGCACTGCGTATTCTGGTCGAAGACATTCCGGCCTGTTACACCGCGTTGAGCGTGGTTCACGATCTGTGGCCACCTATCATCAGCGAATATGATGACTATATTGCGCGTCCCAAACGCAATAACTACCGCTCAATTCATACCGCCGTCACCGGACCGAATGCGTTACCGCTAGAAGTGCAGATACGCACTCACGAAATGCACCATTTTTCCGAACTGGGGGTGGCGGCCCACTGGCGCTATAAGGAAAAATCCCGTTCCGATTCACAATACGATGAAAAAATTGCCTGGTTGCGCCAGCTGCTTAGCTGGAAGGAAGAGCTCAAGGATCAGGACAAACAAAGCGAACAGTTTAAAAAAAATGTGTTTGACGATGTTATTTATGTGCTGACCCCACAAGGCAAAATTATCGACCTGCCCAAAGGGGCAACACCGGTTGACTTTGCCTACAGCGTACATACCAACCTGGGACATCGCACCCGCGGTGCCAAGGTCAACGGGCATATCGTACCGCTGAATTATCAACTGCAAAATGCCGAACAGGTAGAAATTTTGACCAGCAAACACCCGGCGCCCAGCCGTGACTGGTTAAACCCCAACCTGGGTTTTCTGGTGCGCAGCCGCGCCCGAGCCAAGGTGCGCAGCTGGTTTAACCAGCTAGACAGCGAACAACAGATCAAGCAGGGAAAAGCCCTGCTCGATAAAGAGCTGCAACGCTTAAAGGTCGCCAGCATTAACCAGGAAAAACTGGCGCAACAGCTGAACTATAACAAACCCGAGGCCTTACTGCTGGCACTGGCGTACAGCAAGGTAGGCACCAAAAAACTGCTGGATGCCATCAAAGCGGTTTCTCCGCTACCGGTGACCGAGCCACAAACTCCGCCGCCACCTCCTATGCGTACCCATCCCGCGCATAAAACCGCCGGGCAGCAGGCCCAGGTCATGGTTGCCGGTGAAAAGAATTTCAGCACACGTCTGGCACAATGCTGTCAACCCACCGCGTCTGATAACATTATTGCTTATATCACCCGTGAACGCGGCTTAAGCATACATAGACAGGATTGTGCCTTTATCCGCAACCTGCCGGAAAGATTACAGGCCAAACTGATCCCGGCGGAATGGCAACCGCTAACCCGTAAAACAACATAGCAAACGATTATGGTTAAACAGCAAACAATTAAAACTTCGGTTTCGGTGACCGGTGTAGGATTACACAGCGGCAAAAAAGTCACCCTCAAACTGCTACCTGCCCCGGTGGATACCGGTATTATTTTCCGCCGGGTAGACATAAAGCCGGTCAAAGATATCAAGGCCGATGCGTTACTGGTAAATGACACGCGTATGTCTACCTGTATGGAGTATCAAGGAATACGAGTAGCCACGGTAGAACATCTGATGTCGGCACTGTCCGGGCTGGGCATTGATAATCTGTATGTGGAACTGGACAACCCGGAAGTTCCCATTATGGACGGCAGTGCAGGCACTTTTATCTTTTTGCTGCAATCGGCGGGCATCAGCCGCCAGGCGGCCGCCAAACGATTTATCCGTATCAAACAGGCACTGGAAGCCCATGAAGGTGACAAATGGGTACGTTTCGATCCCTATAATGGTTATAAGTTGACCTTCAGTATTGAATTTGCCCATCCGGTATTTGAAGAAAGCATACAACATACCGTGGCCGACCTGGGTAAAGAGAGCTATACCCATTGTATAGGCCGCGCCCGCACCTTTGGTTTTATGCGCGATGTTGAATATCTACGCTCGCAGGGACTGGCGCTGGGCGGCAATCGCGACAATGCGATTGTACTGGATGACTACAGAGTACTAAATGAAGATGGTCTGCGCTCAGAAGACGAGTTCGTCAAACATAAGATTCTAGATGCGGTAGGCGACCTGTATATGCTGGGCCACCCGGTCATTGGTGCATTTACCGGCTATAAGTCCGGTCATAAACTCAATAATGATTTATGTCGCACCCTGTTGGCCCACCCGGATGCCTGGGAATTCACCACCTTTGAACAAAGCGAACAGGCCCCGGACTTTTTGCGACTGCAACTGCAACAACAGCCCTAACTTGGTGCCATGGCCAGGCGGCTACCCACGCCACCGGCCATTAACGTGGCCAACAACGGCAATAATAACAACAAAGCCAGTTCTGCCCGCACCACCATAATCAACGATTTGGGCAGCACAACCTTATCCGCAACAGCTTTACGATGGATTATAAAATATAGCGTAGGGTAGGCAGATAACAAGCTAATTAACACAAACAGGCCTAATTTGAGATGAAACACGCCATTGCTTAAATAAACTGATGCCGACTTACCCACGCCAAACCACAACATAAGTCCGCTAAGCAATGCAATCACCGCTGCCGCCCCGTAGACCATATCCAAGCGCCCCAAACGCTGGAACGTCGCCTTATCCACCTCCGGGCGCATCAATAAATGTGATGCCAGCAGTGTCGCCAACAACAACATAATCGCCATAAAATGCCCATATCTGATCAATAACTCTGCCATAATATCTTTCCGTCCAGCCTACTCTCGATAACACACCGCGTTATAACATAAGCCGCGCCATCACTCCGCAAAACGACCACCATCATCCCTGCCTAAGCTGCCACATAATGAAGCGTTTTACCCGGAAAACCGATCAAATCTGGTGCATGCTTCAAAATAATCCATCCCCATGCACGCAACCCATACGCGCGCACCAAAAACATCCCAAACCACCGTCACTTATTCCTGACATAACAAAGGAAAAATATAACCTACTGACAATAAACAACATTACTTTTTGGCACGCTAAATGCTAATAGGCAAAGTAACTAGCATGGAGCGTATTGTTCCTGCTTGGCCAGCCTGCCGGTTCCCCTCCCCCAACCCGACCGGCAGGCGTTTAATAACTTATTTTTCAGGAGTTGTAACTAATGAACAGGCTGACACCATTAAAAAAACTTTTTTCTAAAAAAACCGCTATCGCACTTGGCCTGAGCCTGGGATTAGGTTTTGGCTCAACCACGGTACTGGCCGCAATTGGCGACCCGGAAAAAGAAGATTTGAAATTCGGTTTTATTAAGTTAACCGATATGGCACCGCTGGCCGTTGCCTATGAAAAAGGTTATTTTGAGGATGAAGGTCTATATGTCACCCTGGAACCACAGGCCAACTGGAAGGTATTACTGGACCGGGTGATTGACGGCGAACTGGATGGCGCCCATATGCTGGCCGGTCAGCCGTTGGGTGCGTCTATTGGTTTTGGCACCCAGGCACATATCATCACCGCATTCAGCATGGACCTGAACGGAAACGGTATTACCGTTTCCAATAAAGTATGGGAGGAAATGAAACCCCATATCCCGCAAAAAGATGGCAAACCGGTGCATCCCATTAAGGCCGATTCATTAAAGCCGGTAGTTGAAAGTTATAAAGACGCTGGCAAACCGTTCAAAATGGGTATGGTATTCCCGGTATCCACCCACAACTATGAACTTCGTTACTGGCTGGCCGCGGGTGGCATCCATCCCGGCTACTACGCCCCCCACAAGGGAGACACCTCGGGCACCCTGCAGGCCGATGCGTTACTATCGGTAACCCCTCCACCACAAATGCCATCTACCATGGAAGCAGGCACCATCTACGGCTATTGCGTGGGTGAACCCTGGAACCAGCAGGCGGTGTTCAAGGGTATTGGCGTACCGGTGATTACCGATTACGAAATCTGGAAAAACAACCCCGAGAAAGTGTTTGGCGTCAGCAAAAACTGGGCCGATGATAACCCCAACACTCATTTACGCGTGATCAAGGCCATGATTCGTGCCGCTTACTGGCTGGACCAGGACAACAATAAAAACCGTATGGAAGCCGCCAAAATGCTGGCCAAGCCTAATTACGTCGGCGCGGATGTCAAAGTGATTGCCAATAGCATGACCGGCACCTTTGAGTATGAAAAAGGCGACAAACGCAGCGTACCGGACTTCAACACCTTCTTCCGTCATAACGCCACCTATCCTTACTACAGTGATGCGATCTGGTATCTGACACAAATGCGTCGCTGGGGCCAGATTGCCGAAGCCAAACCTGACAGCTGGTATATGGACATCGCCAAGAAGGTATATCGTCCCGACCTGTATACCGAAGCCGCGAAAGAGCTGATTGCCGAAGGTAAACTGAAAGCCTCCGACTTCCCTGACTTTGCTAAAGAAACCGGCTTTAAACCCCCACAAACCGGATTTATTGACAACATCACTTATGACGGCAGTAAGCCAAACGCGTATCTGAAAAAGTTTGACATCGGTCTGAAAGATGAAGACAAGCTGTAATTAATAGCCGTCACTTCAGCAGTGAGGGCCCGCCCTCACTGTTTAACTATTTTGAGTGATTCTTATGAGTAATTCCAATACAACGGGCAGCAAGGTATTTTCCAAGCTGTTTGAACAAAAATTTGCCGACATTGCAACACCGGCTCTGGCCATTGGCTTATTCCTGCTATTGTGGGCAGCGGTTGCCTCCCAAATTGACACCTCACTGGGAAAACTCCCTGGCCCCTTGCAAGTCTGGGAACAAACCAGCGTACTGATTGAAGAACATCAGGCCGAACGCAAGAAGGAGGAGGCATTCTATGAGCGCCAGCAAGAACGCTATCTGAAAAAACTGGAAAAAGACCCTGAGGCGGAAAAGAAAGTGCGCCCTTATACCGGCTACCCCACCTTTTTTGATCAGATCTGGACCAGCATCATTACCGTACTGACCGGCTTTGCCCTGGCCACCATTATTGCGATACCCGTCGGCATCTGCTGTGGCTTGAGTCGCACCATGTACAGCGCCATGAATCCACTGATTCAAATCTTCAAACCGGTCTCTCCCCTGGCCTGGCTGCCCCTGGTAACAATTGTCGTCAGTGCGGTCTATGTCAGTGCCGACCCGATGTTTTCCAAATCATTTATCACCTCCGCGGTCACGGTAACCCTGTGCTGTATGTGGCCCACCATTATTAACACCACGGTTGGTGTCGCCTCGGTAGACAAAGATCTGCTTAATGTCAGCCGCGTACTACGCCTGGACCCGCTCACCAAGGTCTGGAAAATCATCTTGCCGGGCTCCATTCCTATGATGTTTGCCGGCTTACGCGTGTCATTGGGTATTGGCTGGATGGTGTTGATTGCCGCCGAAATGCTGGCACAAAACCCGGGGCTGGGTAAATTTGTCTGGGATGAATTCCAAAATGGCAGCTCCAGCTCATTGTCCCGCATCATGGTGGCAGTGATTGTAATTGGCCTGATCGGCTTCCTGCTGGACCGCATCATGTTGCTGCTGCAACGCGCAGTGACCTGGGATAAATCCGCAGTATTACGCTAATGACAATGGCGGGCACCCCACCCGCCGAAAGGAAGAATGATGACAACCGAACATTTAGTATTAACCGATGTTTCTATCGAGTTCCCCACCCCCAACGGCCCGTTTAAAGCCTTGGACTCGGTCAATCTGGAAATTAAAGAAGGCGAGTTTGTCTCACTGATTGGTCACTCCGGCTGTGGCAAATCCACGGTACTGAACATAGTCGCCGGCCTATATCAGGCCACCCAGGGCGGTGTACTGCTGGACAACAAAGAAGTTAACGAACCCGGTCCGGAACGTGCCGTGGTGTTCCAGCACCACTCGCTGCTCCCCTGGCTGACCGCTTATCAAAATGTTGAACTGGCGGTCAAACAGGTATTCAAAGGCAAAAAAAGCAAAACCGAAATGGAAGAATGGATTATCCATAATCTGTCACTGGTACATATGGACCATGCCATGCACAAACTTCCCGGTGAAATCTCTGGGGGGATGAAACAACGGGTAGGTATTGCCCGCGCACTGGCGATGGAACCTAAGGTATTATTAATGGATGAACCGTTTGGTGCGCTGGATGCACTGACCCGCGCCCATATGCAGGATTCCCTGATGGAAATTCAGAATCGCCTGAACAACACGGTGATCATGATTACCCATGATGTGGATGAGGCGGTGCTGCTATCCGACCGCATCGTGATGATGACCAACGGTCCGGCGGCAACCATAGGTGAAATCCTGAACGTCGATATTGAGCGCCCACGAGACCGTCTGGCCCTGGCCGATGACACCAACTACAACCACCTGCGCTCCGAAGTGCTGCGTTTCTTATACGAACGTCAACGCCGCCCGGAACAAGCGGCCTGACCCAGCAATGTTGACATAAGTCACACCGACGTCATGCTGGCCTGCGGGCAAACAGGCCAGCAACATATACTTTGCCATCAAAAACAAAAACTTAACAACCACACCCAACAATCGACCGTTTATCCATAAAACAGCCATAGCGCACTTTATTTCCCCAGCATAACCCTCTACCATCAACCTTCGGCTAGCTTCATGTCGTGCTAACACGCCATGATACCAACCTGCGGAGGTTGTAATGAAACTAAGCATAAGTGCATTACTGTTATCGTCGTTGCTACTCAGCAACTCCGGCTTTGCTGCGAATAACACTCCCCCACCACCGCCTCATCTACCCAGTTGGGACAGCACCCGCCCGGTAGAACCCAGCCTGCTGAATAAAATTCAAAGCACCTTAACCGGCATCACTCGCTCATTTCAAAAACTGGAATCCCCGCAATCGGCTTATCGCAATAAGCTGCAGCCAAACAATACACTAGAACAACGGAAAAGAGGGTATGCGCAATAAACCGATGTGAGCAACGGGTAAGCACCCTACCCATTAACCAAAGGCCAGAGTTCTAACTTTTTTCGGCATAAAGCCGGTCTTGGCAGGCTGATCATCCAAACCTAATAACTGATACACCTGCCCACCAATACCGGGAATCACCTCGCCCGCTTCAGAACGCCGCTCATCCTGTGCAAACCAGATAAACTCGAATTTTTCGGCAATCTCGGCAGGAAACTCTCGCACGAGTTTTTGTTGCGCATCCTTATGCATCACCGGCGCCACAATATAGATTTTCGTTAACTGTAACGACTCGATTAATGCCAGAATATTAGTTCTCACCACACAACTGCCAGACATTACCGATTTCACAACGATCATCGTATCTGCCAGCTGGTAGTCTGGCTGCAAATACTCATGCACAATCGGTGCAACACTTTCACCACTGGGCAATGCGTAATGATTATTCCAGAAAACGGCCGCATAAAGCGGATAGCCTGACATGGCATTCTCCACCCCTTTTGCCAAGAAATCTGCATCTTCCGCGGTAGAAACCAATAAGCTCTTCTGATCCTGGCCAATAAGGCAACGGACTTTCTGTCCTAATAATTGACCTAATTTCACCATTGCTGCGCGGTAACGCTCACAATCACCAGTCGCGGCCAAAAGCTCACCCAATGCCTGCTTGGCCTCATCCTCAGCAAGACCGCTATAAGTTCGTTGCTTTAAATCACTCATCATCACCACTCCGTGGTTCTAATTCACTTTTAGCTAAATTCAACATAAACTGGATCAACGTGAAAGGAGTATCAATAGTTTGAGCATGACTACTATCAACCTGATTCAAAAGCGTTATCGCTATCGAAACCTTAAAACCGTTCATATCAACTATCACACGCCCTGATTTTATATGAACCGCCATAGAGCTGAAAGTCCCTTCGGCCAACAGCACGTTCAACCAGTCCGGCAATTGATCTACAATTTCCACAGCAAAGACATTCGGTAGCCCATCGCACTCTGCTTGCGCCAATATTTGTGCAATAGAACGTTTTTCTGCAGAGGCCTGCCAAATGCCAAGCAACAACTTAAACCCAAAATCCAAGTCATCCAATCGCTCACTTGTCGTTAGTTTCACAAGATTCTGTCTCAATGCTTGGTGATTTGTTAACAATTCGACACTATTGCTGTATCCGGGGAAAAATTCAGCAATCGCATAGTCCCGCATATGTTCAGCCATTTGTTGCTGATTTTGCTTGGCCAATTGCAAGCATGGCACGACCAAATGCTGTGATGCCTGCATATACTGATGATGCTCATTATCAATTTGCTGTTGCATTTCGAAACGTAGTTTTAACTCATCAGTCCATTGCGCCGAAGCACCTTGCGAGTTTCTTAACTGATAGTTCCGCTTGGTATTACATTGATCCAAACGCAACACAAAATCATCAACAAATCCCTCTTCTTGAGCAACTAAAAAGCATTGATCCGCATTCAGCGCATCATCGGCAGCCAATTCACATATTTTGCTAACCGCAAAAAAGTTTTCATAACTGCCACCTTTCTGATTGTTGCGGCCACCACGGTTCATGTTCTCAAGTTTTGCCGCTTGCAGCACACCAAAGCGCTGAGTCACAAACACAGAAACCGACACCATGGTGGCCTCCAACCGTATTACACCTTCTTATACAGCTCAGACCCCTTGGTCACGAACTCAATGGCTTTCGCTTCCATGCCCTGATTCAATGCAGTCGCTTCATCTACACCTTGTTTGGCCGCATATTCGCGCACATCCTGGGTGATTTTCATTGAGCAAAAGCTGGGGCCACACATAGAACAGAAGTGGGCCACCTTGGCCGAATCTTTAGGCAAGGTTTCATCGTGGTATTCACGCGCACGGTCCGGATCCAGCCCCAGGTTAAACTGGTCATCCCAACGGAATTCAAAACGCGCCTTGGATAACGCATTGTCACGAATCTGAGCCCCCGGATGTCCCTTGGCCAGATCGGCGGCATGAGCAGCGATCTTGTAGGTAATAATGCCTTCCTTTACATCGGCCTTATTCGGCAGCCCCAGATGCTCCTTAGGCGTCACATAGCACAGCATGGCGGTACCATACCAACCTATCATCGCCGCACCAATCGCACTGGTGATGTGATCATAACCGGGAGCGATATCGGTGGTCAGCGGCCCCAGGGTGTAGAACGGCGCCTCATGGCACCATTCCAGCTGCTTGTCCATATTTTCCTTGATCAAATGCATAGGCACATGCCCCGGACCTTCAATCATCACCTGTACATCGTGCTTCCAGGCAATCTGTGTCTGCTCACCCAGAGTTTTCAGTTCACCCAGCTGTGCCTCGTCATTAGCATCGTAGACCGAGCCGGGACGCAGGCCATCCCCCAGACTGAAGGCCACATCATAGGCCTTCATAATTTCGCAGATTTCTTCAAAATGCGTGGCCAGGAAGCTTTCCTTATGATGTGCCAGACACCATTTGGCCATAATCGAGCCGCCACGCGAGACAATACCGGTCAAACGCTTGGCGGTCATCGGTACATAACGCAACAACACACCGGAGTGAATGGTGAAATAATCCACCCCCTGCTCGGCCTGCTCAATCAAGGTATCGCGGAAGATTTCCCAAGTCAGGTCTTCGGCCTTGCCGTTTACTTTTTCCAGTGCCTGGTAGATAGGCACGGTACCGATTGGCACCGGTGAGTTACGGATAATCCATTCACGGGTTTCGTGAATATTTTTACCGGTAGACAAATCCATCACCGTATCCCCGCCCCAGCGAATCGCCCAGGTCATTTTCTCCACTTCTTCCTGTATGCTGGAACCCAATGCCGAGTTACCAATATTGGCATTAATTTTTACCAGGAAGTTACGCCCAATAATCATGGGCTCGGATTCGGGGTGATTAATATTATTCGGAATAATCGCGCGACCGGCGGCCACTTCATCACGCACAAATTCCGGGGTAATCCACTTAGGAATATTCGCACCAAAGGTCTGCCCTGGATGCTGTTGTTGCATCATTTCCGACAAGGCTTCGCGACGTTGATTTTCACGAATCGCGATAAATTCCATTTCCGGTGTCACAATCCCTTGACGCGCATAATGCATCTGCGTCACATTCTGGCCGGCCTTGGCGCGGCGAGGCGTGCGTTCCAGATTAAAGCGCATCGCCTGCAGCTCAGGATCATGCAGACGTTGACGACCATAGTCGGAGGTCAGGCCATCCAAAGGCTGGGTATCGCCACGCTCTTCAATCCACTGTTGACGCAGTGCGGACAAGCCGGAACGAATATCAATCTTAGCATCTGGATCGGTATAGGGACCGGAACAGTCATACACATAAATCGGTGGATTAGTTTCCGCCCCCATGCCGCTAGGGGTATCCGCCTGTGAAATTTCACGCATAGGAACCTGGATATCGGGGCGAGAACCCTCAACATAGATTTTACGAGAATTAGGTAATGGCTTAATAGCCGCTTCATCGACGGTAGCGGTTTGTGCAACAAATTGATCTTTAGCGTTCATGGAATAGGATGCTCCTTAATATAACGGGAAGCATCATAGGTGCTTCCCTTTGCGACATGACTCGCACAGGTTCAAAGGGTATTTCTCACTGCACCGGTTTGACGACACAGACCCCCAGCAAAACTGGAAAGGTACTGTAAAGACACTATAAAAGCAAGCCAAGACACTGGAGCGATCAGGCTAACTGGTCTAGAATGCGCAGGTTTATAGAAAACCGTGCGGAAAAATTGCCATTCATCATGCCCGGCTTTGGTTCCGACTCGCTTTATCATAGATTCGTTTTAGCAGGCATGCAGCCTTTCAGGAGAGTTTACAAATGCAAGACATCGAACTGGCACGTTTTAATATGATTGAACAACAGATTCGCCCATGCGAAGTACTGGACACCAACATTCTGGACCTGTTTAACCAGGTAAAACGTGAGAACTTTGTTCCTGCCGACAAAAAAGCCTTGGCGTTTTCCGACCTGGAGGTTCCCTTGGGGCATGGCCAGAAAATGTGGGAACCCAAGCTGGAGGCGCGCGCATTACAGGAACTGCAACCCAAAAAAGGGGAAAAAGCCCTGGAAATCGGTACCGGCAGTGGCCACCTGACCGCGCTACTGGCACAACTGGTAGATCACGTCACCTCGGTAGAAATTGTTCCTGCGCTGGCCGAAATGGCCAAACAAAATCTGCAAAACAATCTGCAAACCCCTAATTATACACTGGAGGTCGGCGATGGCTCACAAGGCTGGGGCAATGGGCATTATGATGTCATCATTCTGACCGGCTCGGTGCCAATGCAACCCGAAGGACTACAGGACCAACTGGCCGATGGTGGACGTTTATTTATTATCGAAGGCGAAGCACCCGTTATGACCGCCAAAATCATCACCCGTGCGGCACGCCAGACCTTTGTCAGCCGTAACATCATGGAAGCCTGCATAGACCCGCTGCAAAACAGCACACAGCCGGAACACTTTGAATTTTAAGCATCAACCGCCCCTCACCACTGCCACTGGCGGCAGTGGTCGGCATCAACGACGCCGAATCAAAAAAATAAACTCATCGCCCTGCACCTCGGAGCGTAACAGCTGATTGCCGGTCTGCTTACAGAACACATCAAAATCCTTAACGGCTTCCTTATCGGTCGCCATCACCTTCAAGCGCTGACCACTTTCCAGCTTGGCCAATGCTCGCTTGGTGCGCAATATCGGCAATGGACAACTTAACTGACGCACATCCAGCTCTTCATCGTATTCGCTCATCACCGCTCCACAGACAACCCGGCATGTGCC
This sequence comes from uncultured beta proteobacterium, assembly GCA_942490555.1. Lineage (GTDB taxonomy): Bacteria > Pseudomonadota > Gammaproteobacteria > Burkholderiales > Gallionellaceae > Gallionella. The sequence goes on from CALNXP010000007.1 coordinate 183,881, forward strand.
CAGGCAACAATCCCGCCCTGCAGATTATAAACATCCGCAAAGCCCTGATCGACGGCAAAACCTGCCGCCTGCGCAGAACGCACCCCCATTTTGCAATAAAACACCGTCGTTTTATTTTTATCTAACTCCGTAATACGCATAGGTATCTGCTGTAACGGAATGGTGACCGGATTGGCAATCACCCCCTGCGCCACCTCTTGCTCGGTACGCACATCCACCAGGCAAATATCATGCTGCTGTAACATTTGCTGCAGCTGGTTAACATCTATTTGTTGAAAATCACTCATATATTACCCTCTATCTCAAGCCGCAGATTCTCCGATCTTTAGCCATCGCTGTCTATAGCCAGACGACTCTGCTTTTCGTTGTGCCCCTTATCAAGGCTGTGAACCATTCACAAAACCGACTATCATAGCTCACATGAAAAAACACCTGCTGGTTACTTTACTTTGTCTGCCGTTGTTCGGTTATGCCGATGAACTACCTAACCTGGGAGAATACTCTGAAACCGTACTCACCCCACAACAGGAGCGGGCAATTGGTCTGAAGGCCATGCTGCAAATCCGTGCCAGCCATGAGTATTTGAGTGACCCGGAAGTTAACAATTATTTGACACAACTGGGCAACCGACTGGCCGCCAACAGTGATGAGCCCTGGCAAAAGTTTCAGTTTTTCGCCATTGATGACAACGGTATCAATGCCTTTGCCATACCCGGAGGCTATATCGGCGTCAACAGCGGCCTGATACTGACCGCAGAAAATGAATCCGAACTGGCCGCGGTACTCAGCCATGAGATCGCTCATGTCACCCAACATCACCTGGCCCGTATACTTGCCGCACAAAAAGGCAGCGGCCTGTTATCTATGGCTGCGATGGCGGTTGCCATTCTGGCTGCCAGCAGCAATTCCCAGGCATCACAGGCTGCCGTTGCAGGGGCTCAGGCACATACCCTGCAAAAACAACTGGATTTCACCCGTGAACATGAGCAGGAAGCCGATCGCATCGGGTTGGAAACACTCAAAAAGTCGGATTTCAACCCCCATGCCATGCCGGCATTTTTGCAGCGCATGCAGCATGCTACCCGCTTAAGTGAAGGCGACATCCCCGGCTATCTGCGCACCCACCCTATCACCACCGAGCGAATTGCCGACATTGCCAACCGCACCGACAAACTCCCCTATCGCTTGCTGCCAGACAGCCTGGACTTTCAGCTGGTACGCAGCAAGCTGAAAGTCAAACAGCTGGGAACAGAGCAGGCCATCAGCCACTTTCGGGCCGCCATCGACAAACAGCACGGTGATCCAGTGGTACAGCATTATGGTCTGGCACTGGCACAGCTGAGCGCCAACCAGCCGCAGCAGGCACAGGAGACGCTAAAAACACTGGATAAATACCGCACACAACAGCCACTAAAATATCATCACGCCATGCTGGCCACCCTGGGCGGCCATATCATGCAGGCCACCAGCCAGATGGAACAAACGCTGACTTTTTATCAACAGGCTCAGCAGGATTTCCCGCACAATCTGGCACTGACTTACGACTATGCTCAACTGTTATTACAACAACAACAGGCCGAGCTGGCACTCCCACTGTTAAATGCCAGACTGGAACACCACCCCCGCAATACCACGCTATACCGGCTACAGGCCAATGCCTATGCACAGCTGGGCAATGAATTTGAACAATACCGCTCACAGGCCCATGCATTGGCCTGGCAGGGTAAGTTACATGCCGCCATGGAGCAGTTACAATATGCCAAACAGGTCAGCGACGGCTTTTATCAGACCTCGTTGATTGATACCGACGTCAAAGAACTGGATAAAATCATCAACGCTGATGACAAGCAATAAATCCGCCCGCAAGTCATTACTTAAAGCTAGAATAGCCGGCTATCTGACTGTCTGTCCAACGTTCAGGAGTATATTCTGGTTACATCCGCTGAATTATCGCTTTTTTTGAGTTCCGTCGAACGACGCGCCTACAAACAGGCGCTACTCGCCATCAAAGATGAACATATGGCATTGGACATCGTGCAGGACAGCATGATGAAACTGGCGGAAAAATATGCCGACAAACCCGCCCCGGAACTGCCATTATTATTCCAGCGTATTTTACAAAACTGTATTCGTGACTACTTTCGTCGCCAAAAGAGTAAAAGCAGCTGGTTAAGCTTCTTTTCGTCTTTTGGCAGCAAAAAAACGGACGAGGACGATTTTGACATCCTGGACAGTATGGACGTTGAAGAACAACAAAGCATTTCGGTAATTCCCGATAAAACTTTGCAACAAAGCCAAACCATTGCGATAATCGAACAGGCACTGGAAAATCTTCCTCCCCGTCAACGCGAAGCGTTTCTGCTGCGTTACTGGGAAGGTATGGACACCAGCGAAACGGCAAAAATCATGGGCTGTACCGAAGGCAGTGTCAAAACCCACTGCTCACGGGCCGTCCGCGCATTATCCGCCTTTCTGGAACAACAAGGAGTGAGATTATCATGAGTGACGCATCACCCGATGTTAATCCACAGCGCGTAAAAACCTTATTAGATCAAAGTGCTCAGCAATTGGATGAACACAGTGCAGCCGCGTTACGGCAGGCACGTCATGCTGCCGTAGAGAAACATCGCAACGGCAGCCCACGCCTCGCCCTGGCCGGCGCTCATGGCAGCCTGGACTGGCTGCATAGCAATCACGCGCAATGGATAGGCATTACTATTTTATTATTCGCCACCCTGTTCAGCGGCGTTATCTATTGGCAAAATAGTCGCTCGACCAGTTCCAACAACCTGGAACTGGCTATTCTGACCGATGACATGCCGCTGGAGGTATTTATTGACAACTTTTAACATCAAGCCCACCATTTCGTCCGTGCTGCTGAGTATCGGCCTGATACTCAGCGGCTACTGTTTGGCAGCCGACAACTGGCATGCATTAAGCACAACCCAGCAGCAGGCATTGGCACCAGCACAACAACACTGGAACCAGCTGCCGGACAGCCAGAAGCAGCCGTTACTGGATGCCGCCAGCCGTTTCGACACGCTGAGCCGCACACAACAACAACGCTTTCACCAGCGACTGGAAATCTGGGTACAACTAACCCCCGAACAGCGCAAGGCTGCACGGGATAAGTACCAGGCGTTTCATCAGATTCCCGAGGATATGCAACAGGAAGTCAAACAACTGATTCGTCAAAATCAATGATGGCGCTGTAACCATTGAATCAAGCTATCCTGCGCCGGGCCACCCCCCGGTGCATACGGATGATTAATCAAAAATACCAGAATCCATTTTTTACCGCTTTGCGCATTGACATAACCGGCAATCGCTTTCACCCCTCGCAGGGTACCGGTTTTAAAATGACTGCTGCCTGCGGCATCGCTGCGCCGCAAACGTTTACGGGTGGTACCGTCTACCCCCAATATTGGCAAAGAGGCTTCAAACTCGGCAAACAGACTGCTATTAGCCCCCAACTGTAAAATATCCGCCAGCAAACGCGCACTGATATAGGCATCGCGAGACAAGCCGGAACCATTATCTATCATCAACTCGGAAAAGCGCAGCCCGGAGCGCACCAGCCACTGCTGTACCTTGGCCCGACTGCCAGTAATGGTTGCTGGCTGATCATCATCCGCGCTCAAGCTCAGAAACAGCTGCCGGGCCATCACATTATTACTAAACTTATTCACGTCACGAATCGCTTCGGACAGATAGGGCGACACATGGGTAGCAAACGGCTGTATCCCTTGTGGCACCAGACCTCGACGTAACTGCCCCTGCAGCTTGCCGCCCAGGTTATGCCACATCTGCTTGAACACCGCCAAGAAATAATCATCCGGCGACAACAAGGTAAAGAAATCCCCTACCTCGCCACAGCGTTGCGCCAGACGCCCGGTCAGGCGAATACCATGATTTACAATCAAGGCATTATAAATATGCTTACCTCGGCAAGTCTTACCTTTAGGTACCAACTGCACCTGATTCTCAATCGGGTAATCCGCCAGACGGGGCTGCATCATCACCCGCACCTGGTCGCTCTCGGGGATCAGCCGCATATGAATCGCGTTATAATTCAACAGCAACGCATCCGCCCCGACGTTATACACCCGGGTTGGCTCACCATCAAACGCACCCGGATCATGTGCGGGAATCTGGAAAAAGCTTCTATCCAACACAATATCACCACGAATATCCCGGATACCGCGCTGATAAATCTCATCCATCCATAACCAGAACTGCTCAATCGACAGCGAAGGATTGCCATAGCCTTTAAAAATAAGGTCGCCATGCAACACGCCATCCTGCAGCGGACCCCCCAGATAGACTTCGGTTTTCCAACGGTAGGCCGGCCCCAGCAACTCCAATCCCGCCAAGGTTGTCACCAGTTTCATCGCCGACGCCGGATTTACCCGACTATTCGCCTGATGACTGATTAACGGCTGCTTAGCGCCCACTTCCCGCACCAGCACATGCACCGCCGATGTCGGAATTTTAGCGCGCTGCAACGCCCGTTCAACCTCCTTGGGCAAGACCGATTCTGTCGCCAACACATTGCCGACACAACACAGCATGACGAGCAGCATCACACCACTGCCACGCAACAAATACAATAAAGACATAATTATTCAGTTAGTTGATTCAGCACATTCAGGCAGCCATTCAGCAGCCAGTCGGTTTCTTCGGCATTGATAATATAAGGCGGCATAAAATAGACGGTATTCCCTAAGGGACGCAGCAACACCCCGTGCTGCAAGGCTGCTGCAAAACACTGCGAAGCAAAGTCGGCACTATCGGTCGCCACTTCAAATGCCCAGATCATACCTCGTTGCCGCCAGTTACGCACGGCAGGATGCTGACGCAACGCCTCGGCCTGCCGATTCAAATACGCGGCCCGCTGTTTATTTTGCTGTAACACATCGTGCTGACGGAAAATCTGCAATGTAGCCAACGCGGCCCGGCAGGCCAACGGATTGCCGGTGTAAGAATGCGAATGCAAAAATGCCCGAGTGACACTGTCATCATAAAACGCCTGATACACCTGATCGGTAGTCATCACCAACGACAACGGCAAATACCCCCCGGTAATCCCTTTCGACAGACACAAAAAATCCGGACGAATTCCTGCCTCCCCCTCGCCCAGTGCTGGCGCCTGCTCACAGGCAAACATGGTACCGCTGCGCCCCATTCCTACCGCAATTTCATCGGCGATCAAATGTACCTGATATTGATCGCATAAGCGCCGGGCATGACTGAGATACAACGGGGAATACATCGCCATACCAGCCGCCCCCTGCACCAGAGGCTCCAGAATCAGCGCGGCAATCTGCTGATGATTTTCGGCCAACTGCCGTTCCAGCTGCTGCACACAGCGCAACGCATAGTCATCCGCCGACTCTCCGGCTTCGGCCAAGCGCGAATCCGGACTGGGTACGGTTGCCTGCGGACAAATCATTGCCCCATAGGCATCCTTGAACAGCGCCACATCGGTCACCCCCAGAGCGCCCAGCGTTTCACCGTGATAGCTGTTCTCCAGGCTCAAAAAGCGAGATTTCTGCGGCAAACCGATATTACGCCAGTAATGAGCACTCATTTTCAGCGCCATTTCCACCGCAGCGGCACCATCCGAAGCAAAACTGCAATGCCCCAGCCCCTGCGGGGCCAGTTCGGCCAGCTGTTCAGACAATTCGATCACCGGCTGATGTGTAAACCCGGCCAGCATCACATGTTCCAACGTATCCAGCTGCTGCTTGAGTGCGGCATTAATCTCCGGATGCGCATGACCAAATAAATTTACCCACCAGGAACTGATCGCATCCAGATAGCGCCGTCCGTTAGCATCATATAGCCACGCACCTTGCGCACTGGCCACCGGCAACAGAGGAAACTGCTGATAGGCTTTCATCTGGGAACAGGGGTGCCAGACTGCCGCCAGACTGCGCGCAATCCATTGCTGATTAGTATCTAAGGTCATATATACTCTTAAAAATGAATCGTCTCACCCTGCTCGGCAAATAATGCCTGCAGCCGCTCAAACAATTCACTGCCATCACGCTTGCTGTGCCAGGCCTGCTGCTGCCAGGCATAATGGAAACCGCCGGATTTGGCCGCTACCCAGATTTCCTGATTGGCATCATGACGATTGATCACTATTTTCTGGCCATCATCAAATTCCACTTCCAGCACATTACCACTACGACACCAGTCGGCATCTTCCGCCTGCTGGTCGATTGCGAGTTCAATACGCTGTAACACCTGATCGGCTAATTGACTAAATTCAGTTTCCTGCATACATATCCTGTATATAATTCGACTATTTACAAAGGAGAAAATCGTGCATAACTGCACTATCTCTGGCATTATCATCGTTTTTGCATTGTTGCTGCAAGGTTGTGGCTATAAAGGCCCACTGACTTTACCGGCAACCGAGACAACCGCCAATACTAATCACGCAGAAAACCGCTAAAGTATGATGAATCGTTATTTTCACTATCAAGACCAATCACTATTCGCCGAGCAGCTACCGCTTAACAACCTGGCCAAACGTTTTGGCACCCCCTGCTTTGTGTACTCCAGAACCGCATTAAAAGACGGTTTACAACAGTTTAGCCAGGCATTAAAAGATCAGCCCCATCTGATCTGCTATGCGGTAAAAGCCAACCCCAATCTGGCAATACTGCAAACCTTTGCCCAGCTGGGAGCCGGCTTCGATATCGTTTCCGGTGGAGAACTGCAGCGCGTACTGGCCGCCGGTGGCGACGCCGGTAAAGTCGTTTTTTCCGGCGTAGGAAAAACCGAAGCAGAAATGCGCATGGCGCTGGATGCCGGAATTCTATGCTTCAATATTGAATCGGCTCCGGAACTGGAACGTTTAAACCAGGTCGCGGCCAGCATAGGTAAAACCGCCGCGGTCAGTTTACGTGTCAATCCTAATGTCGATGCCAAAACCCACCCCTATATTTCTACCGGCCTGAAAAAAAATAAATTCGGTGTCGCCTACGATGACGCGGTAACACTGTATCGCAAAGCACAGGCAATGTCTCATATCCGCATTAGCGGCATGGACTGTCATATTGGTTCACAATTGACCGATGCAACCCCCTTTGCCGCCGCCATTGAAAAAGTCTTGGAGCTGGTTGATGCCCTGGCCAAACATGATATTGAAATTGAACATCTGGATCTGGGCGGCGGCCTGGGCATTTGTTACGATCAGGAAACACCACCCTCAATTGCCGAGTATATTGAAAGCCTGCTACAGGCCTTACAAGGCCGTTGTCGCAAACTGATTCTGGAACCGGGGCGGGTATTAACCGGCAATGCCGGGGTACTGCTGACCAAGGTGGAATATATCAAGCCCGGCGAAGAAAAGAATTTTGCCATTGTCGATGCCGCCATGAACGATCTGATGCGTCCGTCACTGTATAACGCCTATCACCAGATCGTGCCGGTACAAAAAGAAGCGCATGAAGATGACGTCTATGAGATCGTGGGGCCTATCTGTGAAACCGGTGATTTTCTCGGCCATAACCGCGAACTGGCGATTGCACCCGGCTCGGTATTAGCCGTTATGTCGGCAGGTGCTTATGGTATGAGCATGAGCTCCAACTATAACTCCCGCCCGCGGGCCGCGGAGATTATGGTCGAAAATGATCAGGCTCAACTGGTAGGGAAACGCGAAACAATTGAACAGTTATACGCAAACGAAAAGGTCTGGCAATCGCCGTAAGCCTTTTTTTTATGCCTGCTGGCATAAAAGCATTAACAAAACCGCCTAAAACACGTTATCCTTAACGTCCCAAAGATGGCCACTGATCACAGCAACAATAATAGTGGCCAACAATGATGATCGAATCAGCAAATAAGGATGGCACGCATGAAATGCTTAATTGTCGACACATCGGTATCCACTCGTGGCTGGCTGGCGCGCATCGTCACGGACTCCGGCTATAAGTACGAAGAGGCCGAATCCGGTGCCGACAGCTTCGAGCTGCTCAAACAGCATGATTTTGATCTGATTTTTATTTCCATGTATTTAAGTGATATGGATGGCATCAACTTTGCCACCATATTACGTTCGCAAAAAGCCAAGCGCCATATTCCACTGGTGATGATTACCAGCCAGGAGGACAAACAGATTCTGGAGCGCGCCGTTTCGGTAGGTGTCACCGAAATTTTCTCTAAAAAGAACCCCAACCAGATTAAAGAGTTCGTCAATCAGTTTTTCTTACGCCATGGTTTTCCCGAGCATATCCAGGGCAAAATACTGTATGTTGAAGACTCCAAGGCCGTCGCCTTTAAAACCAAACAGCTACTGCACTCCCATGGATTGAAGGTCGATCATTTCAGTACCGCCGAAGCTGCCCTTGAGGCCTTTGAACACACCAATTATGATCTGGTACTCACCGATGTGGTATTGGAAGGACAGATCAGTGGCTATGGCCTGCTACAGAAAATTCGCTCCACCGATGGCCCCAAAGGTCAGCTGCCGGTACTGGCAATGACCGGTTTTAACGATGATGCCCGTAAAATTGAGCTGCTGGTATCCGGTGCCAACGACTATGTGCCCAAACCGGCTCTGGACGAGGAGCTGATTGCCCGGGTGCGCAACCATATTACCAGCAAGAAGCAGGCGGAACTGATTGAAGAGCAGTATACCCGACTGCAGGATATGGCCATGAAAGATCAGCTCACCGGTCTGTATAACCGCCACTTTCTGATGGAAATGGTGCCGGCTAAAATGAGCGAAGCCAAGCGCCATAAACGCGCACTGGCACTGGTGGTACTGGATGTGGACAAATTCAAAAACATTAATGATACCTATGGTCATGCTACCGGTGATCTGGTATTAAAAGGTATTGCCGAAACCATGCAAAAAAACTGTCGCGCCGAGGATGTGCTGGCCCGTATCGGCGGCGAAGAGTTTGTGTTCCTGCTTTCCGACTGCAATGAAGCCAACGCCGTAATGAAGGCCGAGAAAATGCGTAGCGTTATCGAAGCACTGGAACCCGGCGGTTATCATATCACCGCCAGTTTCGGTGCTGCTGAATTCCGTGACGGTGTTACCCAAAACTTTAATGACCTGTTTCAGGCCGCCGACAAGGCCGTATATGTGGCCAAAGAAACCGGTCGCAACAAGGTGGTCGCCTCATCTTCCATCAAAACTGATGAAACAACACCTTAGACGGTGCTGCGCTTACCTCAATACAGCCTAAGGTAAGTACCGTCTACACCAGAAAGATTGTCGCCAGCCCGAGAAAAATAAAAAAACCACCGCTATCGGTAATTGCCGTAATCATCACACTGGAACCAATCGCCGGGTCTCTTCCGGTTTTTTGCAAAAACAACGGAATAAACATACCGACCACCGCCCCCACCAGCAGATTAAACATGATGGCACTGGTCATCACCACGCCCAGCAGCACACTGTCATATAACAGATAGGCAAACAGTCCGGCCGCACTCCCCCAGACCACCCCATTCAATACACTGATACCCAGCTCCTTAACCAGCAAACGGCGGGTATTATTTGAGGTAATCAATCCCAGAGCTAACGAACGAATCACAATCGCGGTGGTTTGATTGGCCGAATTTCCCGCCAGCCCCGCCACAATCGGCATCAGCGTTGCCAATGCCACAAACTTTTCAATGGTACCTTCAAAACTGCCAATCACCCGGGAAGCGAAAAAGGCGGTGCACAGATTAATTGCCAGCCATAACCAACGGTTTTTTGCCCGCTCCCAGACCGAGGCAAACAGGTCTTCCTCTTCCAGCAGCCCCGCCTGATTCAACAAATCATTCTCGGATTCGGCACGCACAAAATCCAGCACCACATTGACGCTTACCCGTCCCACCAGCTTGCCATCTTCATCCACTACCGGGGCGGAGATCAGATCATAACGCTCAAACATCTGCGCCGCTTTCTCGGCCATATCATCCGGATGCAAGCGAGACACATCGTCAATCATCAACTCAGCGACCCTAACGTCGGGCTCGTTCACCACCATCAGATTAATCGGCAACACCCCCTTAAAATGCTCATCTCTATCTACCACAAACACCTGATCGGTATGGTCCGGCAGCTCATCAAAACGACGCAGATAACGCGACACCACCTCCAGGCTGATATCCTCACGCACCTGAATCATACTGAAGTCCATCAAGGCACCGACCGCATTTTCCGGATAGGACATGGCCGCACGCAACTGTTCACGCTCATCGATAGACATCGCATGAAACACATCACGCATCACATTCTGTGGCAAATCCTGAGCAATATCCGCCAGCTCATCCATATCCAGCTGCCCGGCGGCAGCCCGCATTTCATCCGGATTCATGTTCGCCAGCAAAGATTCGCGCACCGCATCGGAGACTTCCAGCAAAATATCACCATCCAGCTCGGCCTTGACCAGATTCCAGACCACCAGACGCTGCTTAATCGGCAGTGCTTCCAGAATATAAGCAATATCTGCCGGATGCAGCCCATCCAGTTTAGCCTCCAGCTCGGCCAGATGGCGTTTATGCAACAAGGTCTCTACCAGTGGCTGTCGGGCATCGCTCATCCCCTCCTGGCGGTGCAGCACCTCCTGCTCCAGAGCATGCTTCTGCAGCAATGCCTCCACCTGCTCCAGGTGAGCATTTACATCATCGTTATGCTGGTGATCCTGGTAAGAGGGAGGCATGATAATCTCAAAATAGATGGAGGCGGATTTATAGCTACTGAGCAGGCTTATACCACTTTGTTAAGCCAAAATTCAAGCAACGTTGTTTATTCGCCACAAATAACGGTAAGTTATACGTTAGAATCCTAAGCCCACGATGAAAATCCATAATACCAAGGTGTCTGCTCCAACCAAACTCTCTGCCGCCACACTCAGCCGACTGGCCAAGCTGGGCATCCATCATCGCAGCGCACTGCTGCTGCATCTGCCATTGCGCTATGAAGATGAAACCCGGCTCACTCCGATTGGAGAGGTATACCCCGGATTGCAGGTTCAGATTCAAGGCTGCATTACCCACCAGGAAATCTCACATCGACCGCGCAAGGCACTGATCTGCCGACTGCAGGACACTCAGGGCTGCCTCACCTTACGCTTTCTGAACTTTTACCCCAGTCAGCAGCAGCAACTGGCCATAGGCAAACAGGTGCGTGCCATTGGCGAAGTACGCGAGGGCTACTATGGACTGGAAATGGTACACCCTAAATGCCGCAACGTAAAAGCCGACAGCCCGCTGCCCGCCAATCTGACCCCGGTCTACCCCACCACCTCAGGCCTGACGCAAGCGGCCTTACGCAAATTAATCGACAATGCATTTGAGGTCATCCAGATTCAGGATACCCTGCCCGACAATCTGCGCCAACAACAGTCGCTGATGCCGATAGCTCAGGCGTTGCATATACTGCATCATCCCACACCAGATATTCCTTACGAGCAACTGGAATATAAACACCACCCAGCCTGGCAGCGAATTAAATTTGATGAATTGCTGGCGCAACAACTGTCTATGCGCATTCATCACCGGGACAGGCAAAAACGTCATAGCCCACCACTGCCGGGTAAACACAGGCTGACACAACAGCTATGCGATGCGCTGCCATTCACGCTAACACAAGCGCAACAGAAGGTATTCGCCGAGATCAGCCAGGACATGAGCCAGACACATCCCATGCAACGTCTGCTGCTGGGCGATGTTGGCAGCGGCAAAACCATTGTTGCCGCCCTGGCGGCACTGCAGGCCATAGAAAATGGCTATCAAGTGGCATTAATGGCCCCCACCGAGATCCTGGCCGAACAGCATTACCTGAAGCTCAACGAATGGTTAAACCCGCTGGAGATCACACCGGTCTGGCTATCTGGCAGCCAGAAGAAAAAAGCCCGCCGGCAGGCCATAGAAAAAATCGGCAACGGCGAAACCCGGCTGGCCATAGGTACACACGCCCTGTTTCAACAAGATGTGGAATTTCAACAACTGGGACTGGCTATCATCGATGAACAGCATAAGTTTGGCGTGCAGCAACGTCTGGCGCTGCACAACAAAGGTAAAAATGCACAGCAGGAGCCGCACCAGCTGATGATGAGCGCCACCCCTATACCGCGCACCCTGGCAATGAGCTACTATGCCGATCTGGATGTATCCACCATTGACCAGCTGCCTCCCGGACGCACCCCTATCACCACCAAGCTGATCAATGCCGATCGCCGCGATGAAGTCTTCGAGCGCGTCAGATCCGCCTGTGCCGCCGGCCGCCAGGCCTATTGGGTCTGTCCGTTAATTGATGAGTCGGAAGCGCTGCAGCTGCAGACCGCCATTGACACCCATCAACAACTGCAAACCACCTTCCCCGAACTGCAGGTGGGCCTGGCCCACGGCAAACAGGACAATCAGCAAAAAGCGGCGGTCATGGCCGCCTTTAAAGCCAACCAGCTGCAACTGCTGGTGGCCACCACCGTGATTGAGGTGGGTGTTGATGTCCCCAATGCCAGTCTGATGGTAATAGACCATGCCGAACGTATGGGACTGGCACAGCTGCATCAATTACGCGGCCGGGTCGGCCGAGGCGCCGAAAAAAGCACCTGTATACTGATGTTTCAGCCTCCGCTGTCGGCAGTCGCCAAGGCCAGGCTGAAAGTCATTTATGAAAACAGCGATGGCTTTGAAATCGCCCAACAGGATCTGATACTGCGCGGCCCGGGAGAATTGCTGGGCGCTCGCCAAAGCGGGGCGGCAATGCTACGCTTTGCCGATATCAATGAAGATGAAGCTTTATTACAACAGGCGCAACAACTGGCAGATCAGTTGCTGCAGCACTATCCGCAGGCTGCGGATAACCATTTAAAACGCTGGATGGCCGACAAACATGACTATCTCCACGCCTGACCGATTCTGGCAGCCCCACACCCTGACCACACCGCTGGAAATTCGGCCCTGGCTACGCAACCGCGGCTCGCTGACCCATCGCATCCAACAGCACTGCCAACAGTTTCGAGTACAAACCGTACAGCAACGACGCGCACGCATTCGTTACGATCAGGCCCAACTGCTTGGCCTGCCCCCCCATCAACAGGCCTATTGCCGTCAGGTCATTCTGCATGCGGACCAGCAGCCGGTCGTGTTTGCGCATAGCTGCTGCCGACCACAACATCTGAGTCGCCAATGGGCAGCAATCCGCGGACTGGGCAATCAACCACTGGGGGCGTTGCTGTTCAGTCATCCCGACATTCAACGCCGCTCGCTGCATTTTAAACAACTGAACGCACACGATCCGCTATACCGCATGGCCTGCCAGGCACTCAGTGCGCCCCCACCCCGCTTATGGGCCAGGCGCTCGCTGTTTGTTTTATATCAGGCCCCGTTACTGGTCAGCGAGGTATTTTTACCGGCAATTTATCAACTCAAGGCCTGCCGTACCGCCGGATGCACAATATCTCCTGCCTGCACATTAATCCCCTGAGCTAAGCCGGCATGTTGCTGCCAGTTGCCGCTTGCCAGCAATTGCACATAAGGGGTAATCGCCGCCGACAATGCCTGGGAAGCGGTACGCGGCACCGCTCCTGGCATATTGGCCACACCAAAATGCACCACCTCATGCTGCAGATAAACCGGCTGCAGATAATCTGTCGGCCGTATGGTTTCAATACAGCCCCCCTGATCCACTGAAATATCCACAATCACACTCCCCGGCTGCATCTGCTGCACCATGACCTCAGAGACCAGATGCGGCGCTCTGGCGCCCGGCACCAACACCGCCCCTATCAGCAGATCTGCCGTGGCAACGGCCTGCTGAATCTGTTCCTGATACGGATACAGGGCGGTGACATTATTACCCAGCGCCCGCATCGCCTCCAAACGAGAACGATTCAGATCAAACACCATCACATTCGCCCCCATAGCCGCGGCCATGGCGACCGCTGCACTGCCCGCCACACCGGCACCAACCACCACCACCTGCCCCCTGGGGGCCGCTGGCAAGCCTCCCAATAAAATACCTTTGCCGCCTAACGGTGCGTGCAAATAATGACAGCCCGCCTGGACACTCAAACGACCAGCGATATCACTCATAGGTGCCAGCAAGGGCAGGCGGCCGGCATCGTCGGTCACCGTTTCAAACGCAATCGCCGTAACACCGGTCTGTTGCAACTGGCGAGTCAATTGCGGCAACGCCGCCAGATGCAGATAGGAAAACAACATCTGATCCGCCCTTAAACGCGCAGTCTCTTCGGCCAATGGCTCTTTTACCTTCACCAGCAGCTGGGCCTGTTGATACACACTGGCCGCATCCGGCAGCACCTCAAGTCCAGACTGCCAATATTGCTGATCGGAATAACCACTCAGCTCGCCAGCCCCCGCCTGAACCACCACCCGGTGACCCGCCTGCACCAATTCCGCTGCTGCGGCAGGTATCAGTGCCACCCGCCCCTCCATCACTTTAATTTCCTTAGGAATGCCGATTATCATTGCGTTACTCCTTGAATCTGGTTTATAAAAGCAAGTTATACGCTTTAGCGCATGCGGATCAGGCTGCTGGCCCATCGCATGTTTTGACAACCCAACCAACAATTCATCGAATATGATAAAACTGACTAAGTTCTTATTTGTGATGGCTGACTGTCTAGCCTTGCTGATAGCCATTGTCGCGCTTGCTGGCCTGATCATGCTGCCGTTTATGCAGCTGGAACAACCGTTAATAAGTGCCACCCTGTATCTGCTGACCGCGGCAGGCTGTCTACTGCTGCTATTTCGCAAAGCCAGCGGCCTGCTGCTAACCCTGACCCCGGCCTGCTTCTGGCTGGCAGAAGGCGAAAAAAGCGGTTTTGCCGCAAGCTATATCGGGCTGTGCCTACTGGTTATCGGCCTGCCCTACCTATTGACGCTATATAGCCTGCGGCAATCGGCATCCTCGGCAAACGCGACAAAAACCCGCCGCACGGTCAACCAATAAATATCTTGATACGTTATTTGATTGTATTGACGTTAAGTTGAGTACATCAAATAGTCTGACTTTGCCTGATATCGGCTTTTTCTGTATCCTAGCCGGACAGCACGACTGTAACACTTGAATAACAAAGGAAATGCATATGAAATTGATTTTTGCCATGTTGGCATTGGCTGTTGCAGGTACCGCAGCAGCTGCACCGGACGCCACACCTGCCGTGCCTGCAGGCCATCCTGACATGTCTTCTCCTGCCGGTATGGCGATGGAAAACAAAGGTGAGGTATTGGAAGTTATTGAAACGGCAATGTACACCTACATTCAAGTTCAGGCCAATGACAAGCCGTTATGGCTGGCCGCATCCCGCCTCAAGGTTGCCAAAGGTGAAACCCTGGCCTACTCTACCGGCCCGGTAATGAGCAACTTCCACAGCAAAACACTGGATCGCGACTTTGCCGCGATTATGTTTGTTGATAAGGCAGAAGTCGCAAAATAATAAACTTCAACGCCATTGAAGCTTATAATCCCGGCCTTAGCCGGGATTTTTATTGTCAAGATAGATCCTGATCACCACCTCATCGCACAACGGATGTTCTAAGCAATATGTTAAAGATTTACAATACACTTTCACGCGAAAAACAAGAATTCATTCCTCGAGAACCCGGCAAGGTCAGCATGTATGTCTGCGGCATGACCGTGTATGACCTGTGCCACCTAGGACATGCCCGTGTGATGGTGGTATTTGATATGATTTATCGCTGGCTGCAGGCCTGCGACTACGAGGTCACCTATGTACGCAATATTACCGACATTGATGACAAAATTATCAGACGTGCCGCAGAAAACCAGGAATCCATCCATCAGCTGACCGACAGATTCATCCAGGCCATGCATCAAGATGCCGCGGCCCTGGGCGTATTACCCCCCAACCATGAGCCTCGCGCTACCGCCCACATTCCCGAGATGTTATCCATGATAGCCAACCTGGAAAACAATGGGCTGGCCTATCAAGCAGACAATGGTGATGTTAACTATGCGGTGCGCAAGTTTTCAGGGTACGGCAAGCTATCCGGCAAATCACTGCAAGATCTGCGCGCCGGTGAACGGGTGGAAGTCTCCAACAGCAAGCATGACCCGCTGGACTTCGTGCTATGGAAACATGCCAGGCCGGATGAAGCCGATGAGGTGCAATGGGATTCCCCTTGGGGCAAAGGCCGCCCAGGCTGGCATATCGAATGCTCGGCCATGGCCACCAAGGTACTGGGACAGCATTTCGATATTCACGGTGGTGGCGCCGACCTGCAATTCCCTCACCATGAAAATGAAATTGCCCAAAGCGAAGGCGCTCACCAGTGTCACTATGTAAATTACTGGATACACAACGGTTTTGTGCGTGTTGATGATGAAAAAATGTCAAAAAGCCTGGGCAACTTTTTCACCATCCGTGAAGTGTTAAAACAATATGACCCGGAAGTGGTACGCTTTTTCATCCTGCGCGCCCATTACCGCAGCGCCCTGAATTACTCCGATGCCCACCTGGATGATGCCAAACAGGCACTCAGCCGGTTATATACCGCATTAAAAAATACACCGCCCAGCGCAAAGATGGCTATCGACTGGCAAGCTGGCAGCGCACAGCAGTTTCGCGCAGCAATGAACGATGATTTCAATACCGCAGAAGCGATTCCGCTATTATTTGAGCTGGCCAACGAGGTCAATCGCAGCCATGATGCGGCACAGGCCGCGCAACTCAAAGCACTGGCCGGCCAGCTGGGTTTACTGCAACAAGAGCCACAAGCCTTCTTACAGGGCGGCACCTCGTCCAGCTCCGAGCTGGACGAGGTGCGTATCCAGGCTCAAATTGATGCCCGCATCGCCGCTAAAAAAGCCAAAGACTATGCCGCAGCCGACAATATTCGCCAGCAACTGCTGGATGCCGACATTGTGCTGGAAGATGGCCCACAGGGCACCAGCTGGCGCCGGGCCTGAGCCGACTCAGCCCACACAAAAAAGCCTGCATTAAGCAGGCTTTTTTGTGATTCAATCAGAACTGATAGTTAGCGTTACCGGCGGAAAACTCATCCACCTGACCGGCAGGCACTTCCACCTCGCGTTCTTCAAATATCGTATAGTGTACTTCCACACGACGATTTTCGGCACGACCTTCCGAGGTTTCATTGGTGGCGATAGGCTGAGACTCACCCATATAGCGCACCTTCATACGATTGTCGGCAACGCCATGATTCAATAACCAGCGACGTACGGAATCTGCACGACGAGCAGACAGGTCCATATTGTATTCATCGGTCCCCACCCAGTCGGTATGGCCTATCACCTCAATATCCGCATCCGGATACTGGTTGGCAAAATCAACCACGGGGCGCAGCTTTTCATCGGCCATGGGGCGCAGACGATCCGAGTCAAAATCAAAGTTAACCCCATACAGCACCACCGGTTTGGCTGCCTTAATCACCTGTTTTACCGCTTGTGGAATCTGACTGGCCGGACGTCTGTCCGCATACAGCGCTTCCTTATCGGTAAAGTGTCTGCCAACAACTTCGGCCGGACAGGTACCCAGCATATCGGCATCCGGCTCGGTGACCGGTTCGGGCGGTGTCATATCCAGATTCGCCAGATTCAAGGTATTCAACAGTTCACCCGCAGTGGATAAATACTTGGCATTAGCAATCATCAGATCCAGCTCGGAATTCACATAATCCCGGCGCGCGGTATAAAATTCGGTCTCAATATCCAGCACATCCAACAAGGTGCGCTGACCGATATCAAACTGATCACGGAATGCCACCCGTACATTATCGGTGCTGTCTACATGCTGCTTCTGATAGCGCAACTGCTCCGCCAGACGATGATATTCATTGAAGGAGATCGACAAATCCTGACGTACCTCACGACAAACCTTTTCACGAATATCTTTGGCAAAATAGGTTTCTTCCACCGCCTGGGCCTGCTTGGATTTATCCTGGAAACCACGGAATAAATTCCAGGAGAAAGTTAAACCTACTGCCTGCTCATTGGTATCGCCATCATAGCCCGAATCATCAATACTCTTGGATAATTCTGCATACGCATCCACCCGAGGTAAATAGCCGGACTTTTGCACTTCGGTATTACGCTTGGCCGCTAAAATATTTTCAAAGGTTGCTTTCAGGCGCGGTGAATTTTCCAGCCCCATATTCACACTCTCGGCATAATTCCCGGGCATACCCGCATTCAATACACCTGGAGGAGGCACCATATCGTTAGGCGGTAACTCACCGACAATACGCTGGTAACGCGCACTGACATCGTGCAGGTTAGCAGTCTCGGTCAACAAATTAGTTTCTGCCAGCGCCAAACGTCCGATAGCGGTTTCAAGATCAACCTGACGCCCTACCCCGGCCTGTACTCGTTCCTGAACCTTGTCATGCGTTTGCCTATGCGCCACATAGTTTTCTTCGGCATAAGCCACCAGCTGACGGTAGCGCCAGACATCGATATAGGCACGAGCCGCCTCATAAGCCGACACTTCCGAAGCATCCAGCGTTTCAAAGAAACGCACCAGCGATTGATGCTCCAGACGCTTGGTGTCATGCAGCGTGGCAAAACCTTCAAACAGATTCTGCTTCAGCGATATCTGACCGTTTTTCGTTGTATAGTTGCGCTCACTGCCCGGCGGGGTATAGAGCGGGGATTCACGTTTTTCCCGCGCAATGCCGAAAAGCACATCCAGTGTCGGCAGATTACGTCCCCAGGTCACATCACGCTCAAACAGGCTGGCACGAAACTGGCGCCATTTGGAGGTGACCTCCGGATTGGTCAGTACAGTCTGACTGGCCACATCATTCATTGAGGTTGCAGTAGCAAAGCCGGCATGAAGAACACCGCAGACCAACAGCGCCAATGTCGTTTTGTTAAATGTAGGTTTCATCAATTCTTCTCCCCAAGCTATTACTGTTAACACTCACCAGTCAGCAATAGTCTGACTGCCCAACCACGCCGCACACGTCAGCGCACCTGTTGTGGACAGCAATTACTCTACGGCAATCATTAAACACGGTTACGTGCCCTAAAAACAACAGGGCCAAATTTATTCGAAAGTTCCGAGCAAATTGTACCATTCAGCTCGAATCTAAGGAAAAGTTCATACAACCACTCAACCAAGCAATCAGACCGCTCACACAGCGCATCTTTCCTGACAAGTGGCAGAAAAACCGTTTATCCCACACAAACCAACCGGCCGTCAACAAACTGTCTCATTTCAGCAACCCACCAACGGCAATCACTTAAACTTAAAGGTTGCCGTTAATTTTGAGCACAGGCAGTGCCAACAGCCCCAAAGCAGCTGTTATAATTCCATGGCTTTTTTCCAAACGAGTTTCAATGAATATCCTGTACGAAGAGAATGGCAGCTTCAAAGTTGGCAATATTATGGTCGATAACACGACCTCATTACAAATAGAATCGCTCAGTGGCAAGCGCAGCAAAATCAAATCGAATAATGTGATGCTGCGCTTCCAGCAACCCGAAATGGCCGAGTTTATCCCCCAGGCAGAAGCTCTGGCGGCAGATATTGATGCCGAGTTTCTCTGGGAATGCTGCCCTGAGGAAGAATTCCAGTTTGCGCAAATTGCCGAAGAATATTTTGGGCATACGCCAAGTCCTACCGAAGCTGCGGCCATATTATTCTGCCTGCACAATGCCCCTATCTATTTTCATAAAAAAGGGAAAGGCAAATATCGGGCCGCCCCTCCGGAAATTCTTAAGGCGGCGCTGGCCGGTCTGGAGCGCAAACGACAACAAGAGGAATTGCAACAGCACTATATCGAACAACTGACGGCGTTTCAGTTGCCCGAGGCATTTGGTGAACATATTCATCAACTGCTATATAAACCACAAAAAAACAGCGCGGAGACCAAAGCACTGGAAGCCGCCTGTAGCGCAACCGGCTTATCGGGCACCCAGCTGCTACATCGCTGTGGCGCCATCCCATCGGCACATGATTACCATTTGCATAAATTCTTATTTGAGCACTTCCCCAAAGGTACCGGCTTTCCGGAAACCTCACTGGATGACTGGGAAACACTGCCCGACGCAAACATTAATGCCTTCAGTATCGATGATGCCAATACCACGGAGATTGATGATGCCTTCTCGGTCGTGCGCATGGACAACGGCAACTGGCAGATAGGCGTACACATTGCCGCACCGGCACTGGGCATTTCCCGTAACAGCAGCTCCGACCAGCTGGGCGCACAACGTTTATCCACCGTGTATATGCCCGGCAATAAAATCACCATGCTGCCGGATAGCATTGTTGATGTATTTACCCTGTCTGCAGACAGGCGCGCACCGGCACTGTCTATGTATCTGCAAATCGATGCTGAGAGTTTTGAAATTATCGACCATTCCAGCCAACTGAATCAGATTCATATTGCCGATAATTTGCGCCATGAAACACTGGAGCCCTTATTCAATCAGCAGGCAATCGCCCAGCAACAATGGGATTATCCGTATGGCCAGGAACTGCAGGTATTATGGCAGTTTGCCTTAAAGCTGGAAGAGCAACGCGGCAAGTCTTCCGACAACAATAACCAGCAAGTGGACTACAGCTTCCATATTGATGAAGATGGCACGGTGCATATCGGCCAGCGCCAGCGTGGCACCCCGATTGACAAGGTGGTCTCCGAACTGATGATCCTGGTCAACAGTCTGTGGGGCAAGCAGCTGGCAGACCACGAGGTGGTCGGCATTTACCGCAGCCAGCAAAACGGCAAGGTACGCATGAGTACCAATGCAGCCCCCCACCAGGGACTGGGCGTCGCTCAGTATATGTGGTCCAGCTCACCGCTGCGCCGTTATGTTGATCTGGTCAACCAGCGTCAGCTGATTGCTTTATTACAACAACAAACCGCACCTTACAGCAAAAATGATCCCTTGCTGTTTGCCGCTATTCGCGACTTTGAAGTGACCTACTCGGTGTATAAAGATTTCCAGCGCAATATGGAACGCTACTGGTGTTTGCGCTGGCTGCAACAACAGCAACTGGAGCAGATCAATGCCAATGTAATACGCGAAGGTCTGGTCAGAGTTGAAGGGATACCACTGGTCATACGCGTACCTTCGCTGCCAGCAGAAGTCACCGCCGGCAAACGGATACAACTGCAAATCACCGCTATCGATGAACTGGAACTGGAACTAAAAACCCGTTATCAAGGAGAGCTGCCGGAGGCTGAAGCTTGTTAAGCGCGCTGGTCGCCACGCCTCAGGTTAAACAACAACTGACTATCGCCATGATGCTATCCCTGGCGATACACTCGGTACTGGTTTTTGCCCTGCAATTCAAGGTACCTCCGGTTCCCGAAGCTGATCCTGTACAACACCTCAAAGTAGTACTGGTCAACAGCAAGTCAGCCAGCCGCCCACTAGAAGCCGATGCGCTGGCACAAAACAATCTGGATGGCGGTGGCAATACTACTCAGGAATTGCAGGCAACCACGGCATTACCCGCCGTGACCGATGATACCGAGATTACCGAGGTACAGGAACTGAGTCGCAAGGTGGCCACACTGGAAGCCGAGGCACAACGCAAGTTGACCCGAGTGAAAAGCGATTACAGCATTCCACAGCCAAAACCGGACGTCACTCCGCCCCCGGAGCCGCAACCCCAGACCACCGAAGAACCGGTGCAGGACATACAGGAGCTACTCGCCAAAAGTCGTGAAATCGCTCGCCTGGAAGCACAAATTGATCAAAACACTCAGGCCTATCAGCGCATTCCGCGTCGCACCTTTATTGGCGCCCGTACTCGCGAATACCGTTTTTCACAATATGTGGAAGACTGGCGTATCAAAGTAGAACGCATCGGCAATCTGAACTACCCACCACAGGCCAGAGCCAGAAAACTGTATGGCAAACTGGTGCTCAGTGTTTCGATTATGGCCGATGGCACACTGGAGGATGTGGAAGTCAGCAAATCTTCCGGCCATCCGATACTGGATGCCTCCGCGGTACGCATCGTACGTATGGGCGGGCCTTATACCCCGCTACCGCCCAGCATTACCCGCGATACCGACATTCTGACCATTACCCGAACCTGGACCTTTACCTCATCCGACCGCCTGGAAGGTGAATAAATGACAAATACCACACAAGATCACTATACCGTTATCGGCAACCCGATTAATCACAGCAAATCGCCGCTGATTCATCGCCTGTTTGCCGAACAAACCCATCAGCAGCTGGACTACACCACCACACTGGCACCACTGGACGGCTTCCAACAGACCATCAGACAGCTGATAAAACAAGGCTATAAGGGTTGCAATATCACCGTCCCATTTAAACTGCAAGCCTTTGAACTGGCCGACCAGTTAAGCGCTCGTGCGCAAGCGGCCGGTGCGGTCAACACCTTTCATTTCCAGCAGGGAAAAATTGTTGCCGACAACACCGATGGCATAGGCATGGTCAATGATATTCAGCAAAACCTGGGCGTTAGCCTGACAAACAAACGCATATTACTGGTAGGCGCCGGCGGTGCGGCACAAGGCGTATTGCTGCCGCTGGTCGAGCAACAACCAGCACAACTGGTTATCAGTAATCGCAGCATTGAGAAAGCCATTCGCCTGCAGCAACAGATTGCCCCCCAGGCTCAGGCCTGCACCTTTAATCAGCTGGCAGGACAACAATTTGATGTCATCATCAATGCCACCTCGGCCGGCTTATCCGACAGCCAACTCCCCCTGCCCGAACAAATATTTGCCCCAGGCAGCCTGGCCTATGACATGATGTATGGCCGCCAGACCCCTTTTATGGCCCTGGCCGCCGCCCAGCAGGCACAAGTTGCCGATGGACTGGGCATGCTAGTGGGCCAGGCGGCAGAAGCCTTTTATATCTGGCGCGGCGTACGCCCCGACACTAAAACGGTAATACAACAACTGCGCCAATAATGCCCCCCCCTCAGACACGGGCTGCCCCGGCTACTGGGAATGATCTTACTGCTCTTCCTGGCCTGGCAACTCTGGTTTCTGCTGCACATACTGTGGTGGACACAGACACCTCCGCAAAGTAGTGCCTTTATGCAAGAGCGCATCCCGATACTACAGCAACAGGGGTATACCGCATTACGCTACCACTGGGTGGATTATCCAGACATCTCTGTTCACCTGAAGCGCGCCGTACTGGCCGCAGAAGATACACACTTCAGCCAACATTCCGGTTTTGACTGGCACGGCATAAAATACGCCATACAGCGCAACTGGCAACAAAAACGTCTGGTTGCCGGTGGCTCCAGCATCAGCCAGCAGCTGGCCAAGAATCTGTTTTTATCCAGCGAACGTTCACTATGGCGTAAACCGCGTATTCTTGAGTTATATCTGAATGTTGCCGAATGGGGCAATGGTATTTACGGCATCCAGGCGGCCGCTAAACATTATTTCCATACCGATGCCGCCAGGCTCAATCGCTGGCAGGCCGCACGACTGGCAGCAATGCTGCCCAATCCTCGCGTTTACCAAACACTAACCACTTCGGGATTAAAACGCAAAACCTCAATACTGCTACAGCGCATGGCGGCCATAAGACTACCTAAAACAGAGTAAAGTCATCATGACTGGCGGGTTTTTCCAACGCCAGGCGTTCCAGCAAATCTTCATAAAAACAACATTGATTGCGGCCATGCTCCTTGGCATAATATAACGCCTGATCAGCATGCCCCAGCAGCTCTGCGCTAGGTATCGCCGTCAAAATCCGGGTATATCCCAGGCTGACCGTCACATTCCCGACCTGAGGAAAGTCATAGCTTTCCACCTTACGTCGCAAGCGCTCAAAACAGCTAAATGCATCTTGTGCATTTTCGACATAAATAATAATGACAAATTCCTCACCACCAAAACGATAAATCAGGTCGGTAGAGCGAAACGCCTGGCGTAACAAACCGGCCAGGATAATCAACACCTCATCACCATACAGATGCCCATAGTTATCATTCACCCGTTTAAAATGATCGATATCCAGCACTGCGATATAAAAATGTCCCTGGCCATGACAGACCTTGCGCTCTCGGCCTGATACAGGCTCCGCAGAATGCTTCTCATCCTGCTGCCGGATCAATTCCATTGCATTATGCAACTGCTCATCAAAGGTATGTCGATTAAACAAACCGGTCAGCCTGTCAACATGCGCATTATGCAATGCCGTCAGGTAATTATCATAAATACGAAATACATTTTTCAGTAACGCCACATCGGTCGCGTTAAAGGCACGTTCACGCGCCATGCGCAAGAACGCCAGTACCGACTGATTTTTACCCATCATCGGCAGCTCTATCCAGTCCAGTGAGCGCCCTTCTTCAGGCAACATATCAATCTGCTCAATCTCAGCAAGCTGTCCATGAATAACCGCCATGGAAAAATGCAGCTCATCATCATGCGAATCCGGATAGTACAGCGCTGCCCACTGCGGCTGAAATATCTCATTGACGGTATTCAGCAAACTGGTTTCCAATTGTCGCAGATCACAGATATCCGTCATCTGTGCAATCGCCTCCACTATCTTCTGCTCTGTAGATACTGACATCCGACTAGCCTCACTGCCCCAGTTTGCGATTATCGAAAATTATACCCCCGGCCATCGGCTTATCCAACTTCTACCTTGCAGCCCGGCACCAAGCAGCAACATAAACAACATAATACCGACTACCGGCCAGTTACCATAACGCACATAAGGCGTAGCCCCCTGGTACCCCTGCACCATGGCCTCCAGAACCGCCATTTCAAATTGCGGCAACTGCTTTACCATACTACCATCCACATCAATCACCGAGGTTACCCCGGTATTGGTGGCCCGTAACAGCATACGCCCACTTTCCAAGGCCCGGAACTGTGCAATCTGATTATGTTGCGCCGCCGCATGCGAACGACCATACCAGGCATCATTGGTAATATTCACCAGCACACTGGCCTGCGGCAACATCTGAATCACTTCCTCCCCAAACACATCTTCATAACAGATATTCACCGCCACCTGCTGCCCGGCCACCGCCATAGGCTGTTGCGCGCCTCCCGGCGTCAGATCCGCCATAGGAATATTCAGCACATCATTAATCAACGGCCCCAGCAAGGGACGCAACGGAATATATTCACCAAACGGCACCAGATGCCGTTTAAAATAAAACTGCTGTGCCGACGCCCCCAGACTGAATACACTATTGAAATAGCGTTCATCGTGATAAATAAACACCCCGGATAACAGATCACTTTGCGCTGGCATCTGCGTTAACAGCGCCTCCAGATATTCTTGCGGTAACTGCCGATAAAACAACGGAAATGCGGTTTCCGGTAACACAATCAACCGCGCATCGGTGCTGGCTACCAGTTGCAGATAATCCTCCAGAATCCCCGGCAATGCATCTTCCCGAAACTTCATACTCTGGTCGGTATTGCCCTGCAACAATGCCACCTTAAACGGCGCTCCTAACGGCTGCGTCCAGTTCACCGCCTTCAAGCCCGCGCCCCCCACCCAAAGCAGCAACACCCCAAACAGACAGCCACCAGCAAAGCTGCGTTTTACCCAAGACAGCGCCAGCAAGGCCGCCGACAAGGCCGCCAACCAGGATACCGCATACACCCCCATTAGCGGAGCATAGCCCGCCAACCAGCTATCACTTTGCGCATATCCTTGCAGCAGCCAGGGAAAACCGGTCAGAAACCAGCCTCGCAGCCATTCTAGCAGCCCCCAGACAGCAGGCAATACCAGCAACACCAGCCAGCCCTGGCGCCGTTCGGATAAGCAACGAAACTGCAACCAGCCGGCCAGCATCACAAATAAGGCCAGAAAAGCGGCCAGCACGAGTACCACCAGCAACGCCAGCACTCCAGGCATATCGGCATACACCGCCAGGGCCACATACACCCAGCCAATACCCGCGGCAAACAGCCCCAGGCCAAACCAGAACCCCTGCCAGGCAGCCTCGCGGGCGGATTGCGCCTGCATCCAACAAACAAACAATCCTGCCAGCGCCAACACCGGCAAGACAAACAGGCCAAACGGCGCAAAACCCAAGACACAACTTAAACCGCCCAGCAACAGCAGCAGATTCTGCTTATTCAATTTCATACAATCATCAAGTAACCAACACAAACCCGCAAGCATAACGGATATCGCGCATTTCGCACATATAATCGGTGTTTATGGTTAAATGGCCATTTTTGTGCATTAATGACTATGGAAAAAATCCGACTTTCAAAACGTATGTCCGAGCTGGGATTATGCTCGCGCCGGGAAGCCGACCGCTATATTGAGCAAGGCTGGGTCAGCGTCGATGGACAGACCATCAACGAGCTGGGCTACAAGATCACCCCAGATCAACAGATAACCCTGAAACCCCAGGCAAAACACAGCCAGCAACAGCAGGTGGTCATTCTGCTGCACAAACCGGTAGGCTATGTTTCTGGACAGGCCGAACATAATTACCAGCCAGCAGTGACATTAATCAAACCCGACACCCACTGGAGCGGCGACAGCAGCACACTGCGCTTTGATCGCAAACAGCTAAAGGGTCTGGCGCCCGCGGGACGGCTGGACATAGATTCACAAGGCCTGCTGGTACTCACACAGAACGGCCGCATTGCCAAACAGCTGATAGGTGAAAATTCCAGCATTGATAAGGAATATCTGGTCAGAGTTCAAGGTCAAATGATAGCCAATGGACTGCAACTGCTCAACCATGGCCTGGAACTGGATGGCAAACCCCTCAAACCAGCCAAGGTCAGCTGGTTAAATGAAGATCAGTTACGCTTTGAGTTACGTGAAGGCAAAAAACGGCAGATTCGTCGTATGTGCGAACTGGTCGGCTTAACCGTGACCGGACTCAAACGAGTAAGAATCGGCCGCGTGAAACTGGGCAAGCTGCCTCCCGGCCAATGGCGCTACCTTGGCCCCCAAGAGGGCTTTTAACGTTTCAACAAATGACGGGGTTTATGCGGTGCATTGGCAAACAAGCGGTCGTATAACCAGCGCGGCAGGCGGCGCAACACGCCACCGACCAGCCCCATCTGCCAGGGCACAATGGCAAAAGCCCTGCGCTGGGCAATCACCCGGGCAATACGCCGTGCCCCATCATCCACCTCCAACAGAAACGGCATCGTATAGGGGTTGATATCGGTCATTGGGGTACGAATATAGCCCGGACAGATGGTAGTTACCTGCACGCCGCTGCCGCGCAATTCCACCCGCAAGGATTCCAGGTAAGAAATCGCCGCCGCCTTGGAGGCCGAATACGCACTGGCGCCCGGTAAACCACGAATACCGGCAACACTGGCAATACCGGCCAGGCTGCCCTGACCCGCCTCCCGCATGGCCGCAACAAACGGCTGAAAGGTTTTCACCATTCCCAGCACATTGACATCCATCACCTGCTGAAAAGCATCAATATCCTCGGCGTACTCGGTCAGGGTACCGACACTGACACCCGCATTGGCAATCACCAGCTGTGGCACACCCACCCGCGCCATAAAATCCTGTGCAGCCTGCCGCAATGCCTCACCGTCTCTCACATCCAGCGCATAAGCATAGACCTGCTGCGGGAACTGTTGTGCCAACGGGTCAAGCAGCGACTGTCTGCGGGCAAACAGTGCCACCTGAGCACCTCGCTGCAAATAAAAACGCGCCAACGCCTGCCCTAGGCCGCTTGACGCGCCACTGATAACTACCCGTTGCACCGCTTAGTTTTTCTGTTCCTGACGAGCAATCTCAATCACCTCATCCAGCACCTTAACCGCCTGTTCGGGATACAGTCCGGTAATCACATATTTGCCGTTCACAATTATGGTTGGCGTACCCTGAATACGGTAGCTGCGAATCATCTGCTTGGCACGGGTAATCTTGCTTTGAATCGCAAAGGACTTATAAACCGCCTTAAATTTCTCTACATCCACCCCATGCTCACCCATAAACTCGGCAATATCATCCAGATCCCGCAGACGCTTCTTCTGCTTATGAATCGCCTGATAAATCGCATCATTCAAGCCATCAATTTCGCCCATATTCTGCAATGCATAAAAGGTTCTGGCCAGCGGCTCGGTAGAGTCACGAAACATGGTAGGCACATAAATCAGCTCCACATCTTGTGGCATTTTTTTCTTCCAGGCGGCCAGATGGGGATGTAGATCATTACAATGCCCACATTCATAGAAGAAAAACTCCAGCACTTCAATTTTATCACTGTTAGTCGGCATTTCCTGTGGCAACAAGGTGTAATCCTTGCCCAGCTGCGCGGCCAGCACACTACCACTGACCAGTAAAAATGCTGCAACCATCAAGCTTTTAATATAATTTTTCATTGATTACTCCTTTACATAAATCAGGCGCTTAACGCGCGGTTATCAGCGTGAAGTCCACACCGTTCTGCTTCAAGACCGACTGTACCCGGGACAGTTCCCCGGCATTCCGATAAGGCCCCAGTCGCACCCGATAAATCGGCCCATTCGCACTCTGCCCGACCTCAACTCTGGCACTTAAACCGTGGAAAGCCAATGCCGCCTTATGTTTTTCCGCATCATCAGCACGAGAAAACGCCGCCACCTGTATCAGCTTAGGGCTGAATGTCGGCGGCGCAGGCTTGCTCTCCACGCGCGCAGGGGAAGGTTTAGTTTCCACCGCATGGGGAGAAACCACCACCGGGTTATCGTTTTTCTCGGTCAATACCTTATAAAACTCATAACTGCGCACCTGCTCCTGCGCAGCTTCCGGCGATACTGCAGCCGGCGTACCTGAAGGTTTAACGGGAGACAGCTCGATTGGTTTACCCGGCGATTCACTTTTATTAATAAACGGGTTGGGCGGCTGAGCAATAAACCAGGCAAATGCTGCCGCTATACCCACCCCGAGTACCATGCCTACCAGTATCCCCGGCAGCAGCAGACTGCCTTTTTTAGCCGGAGCCGGTTTACTCTCTTGTTTCTTTGCCATTATCGTGGTCTACATTTTTTCCGGAGCGCCAACACCCAGCAAAGCTAAACCATTACGCATCAGCTGAGCAATCGCGGCAATCAGTGCCAGCCGGGCCTGCTGCTGTTGCAGGTCGTCCACCAGAAAACGGGTTGAGTTGTAATAGCTATGGAACAGTGCCGCCAAATCTTTCAGATAAAACGCCACCAGATGCGGGGCAAAATCACGCGCCGCATTTTCAATCACCTGCGGAAAATCCATCAACTGCTGCAACACCGCCATTTCATTGTCACTGTTTAATAGTGACAGATCGGCCTGAGTCAGCTGAGCGACCTCTCCACCCCATTGAGCCAACACACTGCAAATACGTGCATGTGCATACTGGATGTAATACACCGGATTATCATTACTCTGAGATTTAGCCAGATCCAGATCAAAATCCAGATGCTGGTCACTCTTACGCATTACATAGAAAAAACGGGTTGCATCATTACCCACCTCCTGACGCAGCTCACGCAAAGTGACAAACTTACCGCTGCGGGTAGACATCTGCACCTTCTCACCGTTGCGATACAACACCGCAAACTGCACCAGAGCCACGTTCAGGCGTGAGTCATCCTGCCCCAGCGCCTGCAGTGCACCTTTAACGCGTGGAATATAACCATGATGATCGGCACCCCAGATATTAATCACCTGATCAAAGCCGCGCCGATACTTATGCAGATGATAGGCAATATCCGACGCAAAATAGGTATACAAACCATTCTCGCGCTGTACTACACGATCTTTTTCATCACCAAACTCACTGGAACGGAACCACCAGGCGCCTTCTTGTTGATATAAATGGCCTTTGTCCTTCAACAGCTCGACGACGTCGGCGACCAGCCCGGAGTCAAATAATGACTGCTCGGAAAACCATTCATCAAAGGTAACCCCAAACGCTTCCAGATCCTGACGACAATCGGCCAGTTGCAACGATAACGCATGCTTATGCACAATCGCATAATCTTCTGCCAATAACCGTTTGGCATTAGCAATCAGTTTATCCAGATAAGCATCCGGCAGTTTTGCCGCATCCGGCGCCTCGTTAAGCACCTCATCGGCGGTACGTACAAAACGCTCGGCATATTGCTGCTGCAACTGCAGCGCCATATCCACGACATACTCTCCCTGATAGGCATTCGCCGGAAACGGCAGCGTCACCCCCTGATTATCCAGATAACGTAACCAGGTTGACAGTGCCAGGATATCCATCTGACGACCGGCATCATTGACATAATATTCACGGCTGACATCATAGCCGGCTTTGGCCAATACATTGGCCAGACTGGCACCATAAGCCGCGCCACGACCATGCCCTACATGCAACGGCCCGGTGGGATTCGCCGAGACGAATTCCAGCTGAATCTTCTGCGGCTGTTCCAGCCGGCCCTGGCCATAGGCCAAACCACTGCTCAACACATTCTCAACTACCGCCTGCTTGGCAGACGCAGTTAAAAACACATTAATAAAACCGGCCCCGGCTATCTCAACTTTTTCAATCAGCGCAGATGCAGGCAATGCCGCTATCAACTGATTGGCAATGTCACGTGGCGCTTTACGCAATACGCGTGCCAGCTGCATCGCCAGATTACAGGCATAATCCCCATGCTCCGCCTGACGGGCACGCTCAATCACAATATTTGGCGGCTCAACATCCGGCGCTATCGCTTTTAACGCCTGCGAAAACAAATC
The DNA here is from genome assembly GCA_942490555.1 of uncultured beta proteobacterium. GTDB lineage: Bacteria > Pseudomonadota > Gammaproteobacteria > Burkholderiales > Gallionellaceae > Gallionella. Next base: position 214,485 of record CALNXP010000007.1, read on the forward strand.
AACTAACAGCGATCTAAAATTAATCGGCTCACTCACGTTTACTTACCATTATCAAAATTCAAGCCTGTGATTATAGCATTTCAACACTTAAACGGTATGAATACAGCCCCCGCTCAACCGCTTACCCACCATAAACAGCCAATTGCACCAAAGCTATAGTCTAAATCCGCAGGCAGCGTTAGAATCAGCTTGCAAATTCGTTTAAAAGGAAACAAGCATGCCCATCAAGGAACACCTAAAATATGCACTAGAAAGCCTGGAATCGCTACCAGCCATGCCTGTGACCGCACAGAAACTGCTGGCCTTACCCCTGGATAGCGAAGCCGGTGAAAAAGAAATGCTGAACCTGATTGGTCAGGACCCTCAGATTTACGGCAAAGTCATCGGTATGGCCAACTCACCGATGATGGGAGTCAGCCGCAAAATCAGCTCGGTACAGGAAGCCGCCATGATTCTTGGTCTGAGCCGGGTTAAATCGGTGGCCATCGGCATTGCCTCGCTATCCGGTGTGGGCAAACTGCCGGTAGGCAAGTTTTTCGATCCTAACGATCTGTGGCTGCACAGCATGACTATCGCCATGGTGATGCGTAATCTGGCACAATCCATGCCTCGCAAACAACGTCCGAATGAAGATCAGATTTTTCTGACCGGCCTGCTACACGATATCGGTTTTATGGCGTTACACTTCCTTGACACCGAAACCAGCGACCAGCTGCACAAACAGCTGGCACTACAACCGGACGTTCCAATCATTGACGTAGAAATGGAAGTGCTGGGCATGACCCATTGCTATATCGGTGCTCAGCTGGCTAAACACTGGCATTTGCCCGATGAAATTGTCACCGCCATCAGCTTCCATCATCTGCCCTATGCCAGCGAAGTCGGCATGGACAATCCACTAGTGATGCTGATCAGCATTGCCGAACGGCTGGTTCCCGATTTCTGCCTGACCGAAAACACCAACGAAGCCATTTCCGATGAGGAATGGGAAGCACTGGGCATAGATCCGGACGAGGCGGAGGACATTGGCGCCGTCGCCAACGAAATCGCCATGCAATCCGCCCAGGTTGCTGGCGGCTTTTAACTTTTCCAGATTAAACCTCAGGCCGTGGCAACACGGCCTGGCCTGGCCTACCCCGGAATACCGGTTTTCACCTCTCCGTCCAGCAACTCAATCAGCTCGGGCAACAGGCGTTGCAACTCTCCCGTCATAATCACAAAGTCCGCATCAAACAGCTCATCTGCATCGCTGCCCTCGGCCTGATCCTTCAACACATCCAGCGGCGCCAGGCGCTTAATCTGCCAGTTTTCATGCAACACAAACGATAACTTATCCGCCCAGCTCATCGCCAGCTTGGTAACTTCCTTGCCTTCACCGATATGACGCGCAATTTCATCGGTTTCCAAAGAATGGCGCACATAACGCACGGTTGCCTTCTCTTCCCCGCTGCCACGTAACTCACAATCCCTGTCTACGGTAAACACTGCTGGCAGCTCTTCACCCGACAACCAGCTGGTCATGGCACTCACCGGGGTCACATTGGTACGCAACGGCTCGATAGCAATATCTTCCACCGACTTGATCAACATTTCCAGTAAATCGTCTGCCTTACCGACACTGGCCGCATCAATCACCAGCCAGCCATGACGGGTATCCAGCCAGGCATAGGTCTGACTGCGAATCACAAATGCACGTGGCAACAACTCATCGGTAACGGCCTCTTTAATTTCTTTCATCTGCTTACGGCCCGGCTTATACCCCTGCTGCGCTTCAACGTCCTGCGCACGTTGCGCCGCAAACTGATTCACCACCGAACTGGGCAACAGTTTCTTTTCCATACCCAGACTGATTAACAACTGAGGTCCCTGCTCATGCACCAGCGTCGAGCCATCCGGGCGCGGCGCTACCCAACCCATACGCTGCGCATCCAGACCACCACACGGCTGCAAGGCACGCTCCGCCAGTTTCTGTTCCAGCTCCGTGGAACTCAACGACCAGTTTGTCAAACGATATACCATAAGATTCTTAAACCACATACACAACCCACCAAGCAAAAACGACAATTGTAAATTAAAAGGCCATTCGCCGGTACTGCACCGCCTGTGCAATATGTGCCGGCGCTATAGTTTCACAGGTCTGCAGATCGGCAAGGGTACGCGCCACCTTCAATACGCGATGATAGGCTCTGGCGGAAAGATTCAGTTTAGCGATGGCCTGAGTCAACAACTGCACACCGGCCGCATCCGGCTGACACCAACGCTCAATCTCCGCCACCGACAATGCCGCATTGGCCTTATTTTGACGCTGCAGCTGACGTTCCCTGGCTGCCACCACCCGCTGCTGAATTTGCCCACTAGACTCTGTCACCGTTTTTTTCTGTAGCACATCCGGGGCCAACGCTGGCACTTCCAGCAAAATATCCAGCCTATCAACCAGCGGCCCGGAGATTTTACTGCGATAACGATTAATCTGATCCGGCGTGCAACGACAGCGGCCGTTATAATGCCCATAATAGCCACAAGGACAAGGATTCATTGCCGCCAGCAGTTGAAAGCGCGCCGGGAAATCGGCCCGTCTGGCCGCGCGTGAAATGGTAATACGTCCAGATTCCAACGGCTCACGCAACACCTCCAGCACCTTGCGATCAAACTCGGGCAACTCATCCAGAAACAACACCCCGTTCATCGCCATAGAAATCTCCCCCGGCCGGGGGTTACTGCCACCGCCCACCAGCGCCGCGGCAGAAGCGGTATGATGTGGTGCCCGGTAGGGGCGCTGCTTCCAATGAGCAATATCAAAGCCCCCATCCAGCGATTGCAATGCTGCCGTTTCCAGCGCTTCCGACTCGGTCAGTGGTGGCAATATGCCAGCAAAGCGGGAAGCCAGCATAGATTTACCGGTCCCCGGTGGGCCCGTCATCAGCACACTATGCCCACCAGCGGCGGCCACTTCCAGTGCAAATTTAACCGGCTTTTGCCCCTTAACCTCAGCCATATCCGGGTACGCTATCGGTCGCAGCTCCGGCTGTGATGGATAACAGCCCAACGCCGACACCCCGGTTAAATGCGCCGCCACCTGCAACAGATTTTTAGCCGGAAATATCCTGGCCCCATTAACCAGCGCCGCCTCTGCCGCATTTTCCTGTGGCAGCATAAATCCACGCCCGCACTCGACACTGGAATAGGTCATTGCCAATGCCCCCCGAATCGGGCGTAATTCACCGGTTAATGCCAGCTCGCCCGCATATTCATACTGAGCCAACGCATCCTGCGGCAACTGGCCACTGGCCGCCAGAATGCCCAGCGCAATCGGCAAATCAAAGCGGCCACTTTCCTTAGGCAGATCGGCCGGCGCCAGATTAACGGTAATACGCCGCTGTGGAAATTCATACTGACAGTTCTGCAAGGCCGCCCGCACCCGGTCCTTGCTTTCCTTAACCTCGGTTTCCGGCAAACCGACTATGGTAAATCCCGGCAAACCATTCGCCAGATGCACCTCAACCGTCACCAATGCGGCATCCATGCCCGACAAAGAGCGGCTATACAGTACCGCCAGCGACATCAGCCGGCCTTATTCTGCCGTATCCTGCACAGACCCCACCCCAGAGTCCGACCTGACCTCCGGCGTTGTCGGAGTCTGTTTGGCCTCCAGCGCCATAACTTTATGCTCCAGCTGCTTTAGCTGCTGCTGAGCCCGCTGCAGCAATTCACGCTGAATTTCAAACTCTTCTCTGGACACCAGATCCAGCTTACTCATGCCTTGCGCCAACAGCGCCCGGGCATTTCTCTCTATATCTTTGGCCGGACTGTTCTGCACCATGTCGCTAAACTTAGCCGCCAACTCATCTAACTTTTCGGGTTTAAACATTGCATCCTCCTGTAAAACAGCAGTGTATCAAGATGCCGCCGCAAGATCAGCATCAATTTAGTGCACACTAGCAACAATCGCACCAAAACAATGCAAAACTTTTTTTGCCCTGCCGCCGCGCACACCACACAAACCTATGAATTTAATATAAAATATATGTTTGGCATATTACATGCTAAACATTCGACAACCCAATGGTTGACTATTGAAAAATAACTCAGGAGAAACAATGAAAAAACAACTACTAGCTACCGCTATCATTGCCGCTTTCGGCGCCCCCAGTCTTGCCACAGCCGGAGAAGATCTGCCGATCAGCGCTAACATCACCATGACATCCGACTATCTGTTCCGCGGTCTCAGCCAGACCGATAACAAGCCAGCCCTGCAGGGTGGTTTTGATTATGAACATGCCAGCGGTTTCTATGCCGGCGTCTGGGGCTCCAATGTAAGCTGGGTAGGTGATGCAGATTCCAGCCTTGAAATTGATGGCTACTTTGGCTATACCAATGAGCTAAGCAACGGCCTGGGTTATGACGTGGGCTTTATCCACTACGACTATCCCGGTGAAGGCAATACCGCGGCAAGCGCCGATGCCGATGAAATTTACTTAGGCATGAGCTACTCATACTTCTCTGGCGGCTATTCTTATGCGATCAGCGATGATTTCTTTGGCTTTGACAATGCCGACGGCAGCAGCTATTTCAACCTGGGCGCCAACTACACCTTTGAAGAACCAGGCATCACCATAGGTGCCCATTACGGTTTCCAGGAAATCGAGGGCGCGGCCAATTCTGGCTCTGATTACGAAGATTACAATATCAGCATCAGCAAGGAGTTCGGCGGCTTTGAAGTTGCCGCAATGATCTCCGACACAGACATTGATGGTGATGACACCGACTTTGCACTGTCAATATCTCGTTCTTTCTAATCCATAACTGACGATTAGTTGACGCAAAACGGGGAGTTTAACTCCCCGTTTTTTATTAGCAATTACCTTTTTTCGCCTGTCCCGGCGGACAAAAGCCCCCGCCACCCGACGACTTTACTTTCACACCATCAACTTTCACCCTCGGCGGCTCAATTTTCAAGCTTGGCCCGCGCACCTCACAACCGGCCAGAAACACACAACCCAGCGCCAGCATCACTACCCTTGTCACTCTTTTCATGCCACATCCTTTTACGATCAGATCAGAACCAGACGGTAAACAGATAGCTTACACATAGCAATGCAATCACTCGTTATCGGTTGAATGCAGCAGAACAGCGGCACTTAGACTGGCTGGCAGTCTAGATACGCCAGACCAATAGCCGGGTACCATGCAGATCATCCAGCTCAATCACCTGATCGGGATACTGCCCCGGCACCTCAAAACTACTACTAATAAACAAGCTGCCCGGCGACATCTCCTGTTGCACCTTAAGCCATAGCTGCGCCATGGGCACCGGCGAAAGATACGCAAATACCACCCGATAGCCCGACAAATCCAGCTGCCACATATCGGCTCGTCTGACAGACACATTATCACAATGCCTTAAACGCCAACGACTAAACCAAAACGGCAGCGGTGCCAGCTCAACCCCATCAAACTGCATATCGACCCGACGAGTAGCCAGCCAGTGCAATACCCCGCCCAAGCCACAGCCCAAATCCACAAAACTCCCGGAGTCGGGCGGCAGCAAACGCTCAAGTGCCAGCCAGACCTGACGACTGGATAAATATAACGGCACCTGGGTTAAAAATGTACTCCAGTACACCAGCACCAATACCGCAAACAGCACAAGAAACCACCAGGCCGGCAGTTGCAAGGCCAACACCAGCAATAATAGCGGTACAAAAAATAACTGTATCCACAACCACCAGCGCGCCAGCCGGGCCAGATAACTGAACAATGCCGCCAAACCACCACACAGCCCAGCGAGCAACAATAACGACGCATCCATCAGCCATGCCAGCACTAACGCCAATAACAGCGCCAGCAACTGCAACAATAATGCCGCCATAATCGGCGGCATACGCTGGAACAACAAGCTAGCGCACCAGGCTTTGCTCAATCTCCTGACGCTTATCCGCACCCTGCAGCAGCTCAATCAGATACAAGCCAAAATCCATGGCGGTTCCCGGGCCACGAGAAGTAATCAGCTGCCCATCCTGCACCAGCGCATCGCGCTGAATATCTAGCTGATCGGCAAACTCATCCAGACAGCCAGGATAACAGGTCGCTTTTTTGCCGTTTAATACCCCGGCGGCAGCTAGCACCGAAGGTGCCGCACAAATGGCAGCCACCAGCTTATCTTGCGCCACCATTTTCTCAATCAGCCCCAGAACGCGAGAGTCCTGGCGGAAGTTTGTCGTTCCCGGCATACCTCCCGGCAACACCAGCCCATCAAAATACTGGTCCAACACATTATCCAGCAGCGCATCCGGTTGAATAGCGATACCACGGCTACCTTCCAGCACCCCGCCTTGCAGGCCTGCCAGCGTGACACCCACCCCGGCCCGCCGCAACAGGTTTACTATGGTTACCGCTTCCAGCTCTTCCGTACCTTGCGCAAACAATACCAGAACGGTTTTCATGACTTCTCCTCCCTATAAAATAAAAGGCACCGCGAGGTGCCTGAATATTTAATCTCTGAAATTCTGAAACTGCAATGGGAAATCGGTAATCTGTTTTTTCATTAAGGCAATCACCTGCTGCAGATCATCCCGTTTTTTGCCGGTCACCCGCACCGCATCACCCTGAATTGAGGCCTGCACCTTGAGCTTGGCATCCTTAATCTGCTTGACGATTTTTTTGGCCAATGCCGACTCAATCCCTTGCTTGACATTGCAACTGCGCTTGACCTTGTTACCACTGATTTTTTCGCTTTTTTCCGGCACCTCCAGGCTGCGTACATCAACCCCGCGCTTACTTAGCTTACCAGTCAATACATCCTGCACCTGCTCCAGCTGAAAATCATTATCGGCAAACAGGGTCAACACCTGATCCGCCTGCTCTACCCGGGCATCCGATCCCTTAAAATCAAAACGGTTACCCACTTCCTTGTTGGTCTGATCAACCGCATTACGCACTTCCGTGCTATCTACTTCTGAAACGATATCAAAACTTGGCATAATTCCTCCATAGCGGCGTATCGTTACCGATACGCCGGTCAAGATTTATTTTTTCGCGTTCTGCTTGGCCACGGTACGCAGGCGCAATGCATTCAAACGAATAAAGCCGGCGGCATCCTTCTGATCATAAGCACCACCGTCGTCTTCAAAGGTCGCCACTTCCGGATCAAACAGTGAGTCCGATTTGGAATCACGGCCAACCACAATCACATTCCCCTTATACAATTTAACCCGCACCCAACCATTCACTACCTGCTGAGTATAGTCAATCATAGTCTGCAACGCCAAACGCTCTGGCGCCCACCAGTAACCGTTATAAATCATGGTGGCATAACGCGGCATCAAATCATCTTTCAAATGTGCCACTTCGCGATCCAGGGTAATCGATTCTATGGCCCTATGTGCCTTCAAAATAATGGTGCCACCCGGTGTTTCATAACAGCCGCGTGATTTCATCCCCACATAACGGTTTTCCACCAGATCCAGACGACCAATCCCATGCTTACCCCCCAACTCGTTCAGCGTGCGCAATACATTCGCTGGTGTCAGACGCTTACCGTTCAAGGCAACAATATCGCCCTTTTCAAATTCGATATCCAGATACTCGGCCTCATCCAGAGCCACTTCCGGCGATACCGTCCAGCGCCACATTTCCTCTTCGGCTTCTGCCGCCGGATCTTCCAGGTGACGCCCCTCATACGAGATATGCAACAAATTGGCATCCATGGAATAGGGTGACCCCCCCTGTCTATGCTTCATCTCAACAGGGATGCCATGCTGCTCGGCATAGGCCAGCAGTTTCTCACGCGACAACAGATCCCATTCACGCCATGGCGCAATAATTTTAATCCCCGGATTCAGCGCATAAGCACCCAGCTCAAAGCGCACCTGATCATTCCCTTTGCCGGTCGCCCCGTGAGAAATCGCCTGAGCACCGGTATCGTTGGCAATCTCCACCAGTCGCTTGGCAATCAATGGCCGTGCAATTGAGGTACCCAACAGATATTCGCCCTCATAAATGGTGTTGGCGCGGAACATAGGGAACACATAATCGCGCACAAATTCTTCACGCAGGTCCTCAATAAAGATATTTTCGGGTTTAATTCCCAGCTGAGTCGCCTTGGCACGCGCCGGATCCAACTCCTCACCCTGCCCCAGATCTGCGGTAAAGGTTACCACTTCACACTGATAAACATCCTGCAGCCACTTTAAAATTACCGACGTATCCAAACCACCGGAATACGCCAACACTACTTTATTAATATCGCTCATTTCTGTTCCCTGTGTTTTTACTCTACCTTGCCGAGCAACAAATATTCCAACAATGCTTTTTGCACATGCAAACGGTTTTCCGCTTCATCCCAGACCACACTCTGCGGCCCGTCGATGACCCCGGCAGTAACCTCTTCACCGCGATGCGCCGGCAGACAATGCATAAACACCGCCTCTTTAGCCGCAACCGCCATCATATCTTCATCCACCTGCCAATCGGCGAAGACCTTCATACGTTCCGCATTTTCGGCCTCAAACCCCATACTGGTCCAGACATCCGTCGTCACCAGGTCGGCACCACGCGCCGCCTCCATAGGATCGGCAAACTCCCGATAGTGGTTTTTACCCAGCAAACCGGCACGTTCAGGTTCTACCGCATAACCCGGAGGGGTGGAAACATGCACATTAAAGTCCAGAATCTCGGCGGCCTGCAACCAGGTATTACACACATTATTGGAGTCCCCAATCCAGGCAACCGTTTTCCCCTTGATCGAGCCTCTATGCTCAATATAGGTAAAAATATCGGCCAAAATCTGACAGGGGTGGTATTCATTGGTCAGGCCATTAATAATCGGTACCGACGAATTTTCTGCAAAACGCTCGATGATCTGCTGTTCATAAGTGCGTATCATCACCACATCCGACATACGGGAGATCACCTTACCCGCATCTTCCACCGGCTCACCACGGCCCAGCTGCGAATCACGGGTATTCAGATATATCGCCGATCCCCCCAGCTGCTGCATGCCCGCCTCAAAGGACAAACGGGTACGGGTACTGGCTTTTTCAAAAATCATCACCAGCGTGCGGTCAGCCAAGGGCCAATATTGCTGATAGGCCTTAAACTTCCGTTTGATAATTGTGGTGCGCTCAAACAAATAGTTCAGCTCATCCGCATTCAGATCATTAAACTGTAAAAAATGTTTTACCTGGTTTGTTGACATGACGTTTTCCAATCAGGATTGCAAAAATTCTTTAACCAGAGGCACCAGAATCGTCAACATCTGCTCCGCCTCCTGCTGAGTCATTACCAATGGCGGCAACAGACGAATTACATTATCAGCGGTCACATTCAGCAACAACCCTCGCTCCAGCGCCGCAGTAACCAGCTGACCGCAGGATCTATCCAGCTCAATGCCTATCATCAGACCCTGGCCACGAATTTCCTGTACGCCAGCAACCCCCTTAAACTGATCGCTCAGCTGCTGACAGATAAATGCCCCCAGCTGCTGCGCATGTGCCAGCAAACCTTGCTGCTCAATCGCGTCAATCGTAGTCAATCCGGCCACACACGCCAGCGGATTCCCCCCAAAGGTGGAACCATGACTGCCGGGTTTAAACACCTCAAAGGCCTTGCCTGCCGTCAGACAGGCACCCACCGGCACCCCGGAACCCAGCCCTTTGGCCAGCGTCATCACATCCGGCAAAATAGCCGCATGCTGATAGCCAAACCACTTGCCGGTTCTGGCCATACCGCTTTGCACTTCATCCAGCATCAACAGCCAGTTATTATCATCGCACAGCTGTCTGAGCACCTGCAGATACGCCACATCCGGAGTACGGACACCGCCCTCACCCTGCACCGGCTCCACCAACACCGCGACCACATTGGCATTATTTTTAGCCACCTGACGCAATGCCTCAACATCATCAAACGGAACACGCACAAAGCCCTTAACCAATGGCTCAAAACCGGCCTGCACCTTACGGTTACCGGTTGCCGACAAGGTCGCCAAGGTACGACCATGGAATGCACGTTCCATCACCACAATCACCGGCATTTCTATACCTTGCTGGTGACCATACAGACGTGCCAATTTAATCGCCGCCTCGTTAGCTTCACACCCGGAATTACTAAAAAACACTTCCTGCATGCCGGACAGCTGACACAGTTTATCCGCCAGCTCACGCTGGGCCGTAATATGATAAAGATTAGAACAATGCAGCAGTTTACCTGCCTGCTCAGCCAAAGCCTGAACCAGCTTTGGATGCGCATGACCCAGGGTATTAACCGCAATTCCAGACAAGGCATCCAGATACCGTTTTTCTTCAGTATCCCAAAGCCAGACACCTTCACCGCGCACAAACTCCACGGGCAGGCGTGCATAAGTATTCATTAGGTGTGACATAATTTGCAGACGACGTTTCAGTCGTTTTCCGAAAATTTACATACCGCCTCAAACCAGCCGCAACCGGTAACAGAAGCAAACTTAAAAATGAAAAAACAAGTCAGCATCCCTGCGGACTTGTTTCAGGCAATCTATTCAAGAATGCAACAATAGCTCACACGCTCCAATGGAGCGTCTGATGTTAAGCCATTGCCTTGATAGCTGCAGACAAACGACTCTTATGACGAGCCGCTTTGTTCTTATGGATGATTCGCTTATCAGCAATGCGATCGATTACACTTGTTGACTTACAAAAAACCTGCTGAGCAGCCGTTTTATCACCGGCGTCAATTGCTTTAATTACTTTTTTGATTGCGGTACGCAACTCTGAACGCAAACTAGAGTTATGCGCATTGTTTTTTACCGCTTGACGAGCACGTTTACGAGCTTGTGCGCTATTAGCCATGAAGACTCCCTGAAAAATTCTATAACAAAGAAAGCGGCGGATTATATCAACTAAATCCACCACAAACAAACCTTTTTAACTCAAAACGTTAATCTTTATGCTTGTGCTTACCATAAGCATGCCCCTTACCGGGATGATCCGCATGTTTATGCTTGTGTTTATGCGGCTTCTTTTTATGCTTTTTGTGCCGATAATCATCATCACTATCATAACGACGCTCACGCTCGCCCTCTGAAGTACGCACCCGCACAGGAGCTGCCTGCCCCACCGAGCCAGATGATTTCGCACCACTTGCTCCACCTATCACCGACCCGGCCGCGCCACCAATACCGGCACCCACCACCGCGCCATCCTTACCGCCTACGGCCTGACCAACTGCCGCGCCGGTGGCACCACCTACCGCGCCGCCTATGACCGCCTTATCGTTACCATCGGTAGTAATCGCCGCTCCGGCAGCCCCACCGACCGCACCACCAACCACCGCACCGGTGTCACCACCCACACTTTGACCTATCAATGCTCCAGCGGCCGCCCCGACACCACCGCCGGCGGCCGTCCCGGCATCGGCGGCAAAAATCATACCGGGCATCGCCGCCCCCAAACTCATCAACAATAGCAAGCTACGCATCACTCATCCTTATAACACAGGGTTTACATGACCGTACAGCAACAAAACGGCCAACCGATGTTAACTATAACGCAGTCAACACACCGGGGTTGACCCTCTCACCCCAAAAAACAGACCGCTTACCGGCAAAGCCGCATAGCGCTATACTCCGTGATACAAAGCCATGATCGTTACCAGCAGGCCATGGAAAAAAGCGGACGCTAATCAAGCGATAACTTCGCCCAGGTCGGCGACTGCATTTCCACCAACCGACTGACGGTACGAGAGAATTCTCCGGCCATTAGCCCCTGGGTATAGAGCCGATCCAACTCAACCGCCGTTGCCAACAACAATTTCACCCGGTGATCATATAAAACATCGATCAGCCAGGTAAAGCGTCGCGCCTCTGCGGCCTGCTCGGCAGACATCTGTGGCACCCAAGACAGCAGCACCATATCAAAACGCCTGGCCAGCTCCAGATAATCCTGCTGCGCATGCGCGCCACCACACAGCTCGTCAAAATCCAGCCAAATGACGGTTCTAGCCACGGCATTTACCGGCAATTGCCGCCCCTGCAGGATCAATGCTTCCGTCTGCTGACGCATACCGGCCGCCAAGCGCGCAAACCACTGCGCCATACGCGCCTCGGCCTGTTGTCGGTCACGCGTTACCAGCAGGCCGCTTTCCAGTGTCAGGGCGCGCATACGGTAATCCACCTCACCATCCAGATTTATCACCTGCAGTCTATGCTTCAGCAATGCAATCGCGGGCAAAAAGCGCTGACGCTGCAAACCATTGGGATACAGTTCATCGGGCGCATAGTTGGATGTCGTCACCAGAATCACCCCCTGCTCAAACATCGCATCCAACAAACGCGCCAGTATCATCGCATCGGCAATATCGTCCACATGAAACTCATCCAGACACAACAAACGCGTCTCCTTGGCCACCCTCGCCGCAATCTGCAGCAACGGATCTTCACTACCCGAATATACCTTCAGACGTTGCTGAATTTCACTGATAAAACCATGGAAGTGGATACGTCGCTTACGGCGATATGGCACACAACCATAAAACACATCCATCAGCATGGTTTTGCCGCGCCCGACACCACCCCACAAATACAACCCCTTAGGCACCTCCGGACTGAACAGACTACGCCCGAGAAACTGATTGCGCCGCGTCTTAAAGTCAACCAGCCTATGCCACAACTGGTCCAACCGCTGCACCGTCTGCCGTTGCACCGGATCAGCCACAAAATCGACCTCATTTTCAGCCAGTGCATACCACTGCGCCGGACTCAACTCATCGGAAATCGGAATATCTTTTAATGCCATAGCTACACCAGCAATTTAATCCCTACCAAAATGGTAACGACCTCAAAACAGCGCTTAATAAAACGATTACCTTTGAGCAAGGCAAAATGCGCTCCCAGATATCCCCCCAACAAGGAGCCAAGTAATAACGCCGGCAACCAGTCCCATTTAATCTCAGCAATCAATGCCAGCGTCACCCCGCCCACGCCATTCCAGAACAAACCTACCGCAACCATGGTGTAGGCCACCGCACGTTTGTAATCCATACCAAACCATTTAACCAGCAACATGGTCGCCAGCAGGCCGGTACCTGAGGTCAACGAGCCATTCAACACCCCGATAACAAACAGCCACAGCCCGCCCAACAGATACCCCCCCAGATCACGATGACACGGCAGGTAAGCCTGCCCCAGCTGCTTCTGAAAGAACGAATACACACCCAGCAAAACCGTCAGCACACCCAACATCACACGGGCGACCTGCTCCGGCACATCGACAATCCAGTACGCACCCAACGCCACAGAAGGGAAGCCCAGCAACACCATATAAAGCAGAAAACGGCGCTCAACAATATCTTCACGCAGATAACGCAAGCTAGCACCAATACCCAGTGCAACCGTAGCCACCTTATGCGTCGCCAGCGCCACACCAAAGGACAGCCCCAGAAAAATCAGTATGGGAAATTGAATCAGCCCTGCACCGCCACCGGCCAGGGCTGAAAACGTGTTAGCAATCAACGAGGCAATAAATACCAGCGTCTGCTCAAACCAGAAACCCATTTAATACATTCCTGGCCAGTTTTTATGCCATAACTCGCTATTCAAACAGTTCGCGAAATTTCTCCTGATAATCGATATGGAAAAATACAACTTCTTTTTCATCTAATTCGACACCCACAATATTTTCATCATCGCAGGCCTGCTTCATGCGCTTCTTAAACCCCTGCATCACCCGCTCATGCTCATTCGGAAAATCTTTACGAAAACGACGTTCAAAGGTAGATAAGCGCGCATAACTGCCCTTATTCAAGCCTTCCTGAATACATTCGTCGGCTTCGCTAATACCTTTTTCATAATGCTGCCGCTCTTTGGCCTTCAGGTTAGCATGCATATTATGAATCGCCACATCATCAACCTCACGCCCCGACGTTTGAGATTCAACACCTATCAATTTCAATAAGAAGTCCAGCATAACAACCCTCCTGTTTGCCCAGAACGCAACCGATGCTGACATCATAGCAACGAGCCATGAAAATCGGCCAGCATTTTCTGAACAGCGGTCTAACTCATCCGCTAACTGCATCAAAAGTCAGACCAGCATACGCGAATCGCCGAAAGAACGGCATGTATTTACCAATTTTCACCCGATACAGACACCCGCAAAAATCGATAAGCCACACCGTTAATGCGACAACATCGCCGCTGCGGCTGGGCTAAGCGCTTACTTTATAACTAAAGCCACCGCCAGCCACAGCCCATAGTTAGCCTTACCCCAGCTTTTCCCGCTGCGCTTGCAGCTGCGCCAGGGTATCGGAGAATGCGACCAGACGCTGACGTTCCTGCTCCACCACCGCGGCCGGGGCCTTATCCACAAATTTAGGGTTATTCAATTTCGCTTCCGCCTTATTGAACTCGGCCTGCAACTTGCCCAATTCTTTATCCAGACGCAGCTTCTCTGCGGCAACATCCACCTCAACCTTCAGCATCAGCTTAACCGAACCCACCACGGCTACCGGCGCATCCGCCTCGGGCAATTGCGAAACAATCTCGGCCTCACTCAGTTTAGCCAGATTACTGATAAACGGCACGATTGGCACCAGAGTCTGCTCATCACCCGACATAATCAACGGCACACGCTGGCCGGCAGATACATTCATCTCACTGCGCAGACTGCGACAGGCACCGACTACCTCTTTTAGGGTTGCTACCCAGGCTTCGGCCTGCTCATCAATGCGTTCCGAATTCGGTTCGGGATAGGCACGCGTCATAATCGATGCAACCTCACCTTCTGCTAGACGCCCGGCGACCGCAGCCACCTTCTGCCACAGTTCTTCGGTAATAAACGGAATCAATGGATGCGCCAACCGCAAAATTGTTTCCAGCACACGCACCAGTGTACGACGGGTAGCACGCTGCTGCGCTGGATTGCCATTTTGAATCTGCACCTTGGCCAGCTCTAAATACCAATCGCAATATTCATCCCAGACAAACTCATACACCGCCTTGGCCAGCAGATCAAAGCGGTAATCACGATAATGCTTGATCACCTCGGCCTCGGTACGCTGCAAACGACTGACAATCCAGCGATCCGAAGGAGAAAACTGCAGCCCGCCATTGGCACGGTTATGCTGCTCGCTGTCCAGCCCACAATCCTTGCCTTCACAGTTCATCAACACAAAGCGGCTGGCATTCCACAGTTTGTTACAGAAATTACGGTAACCCTCACAACGCTGCATATCAAACTTGATATCCCGCCCCGGTGACGCCAGTGAGGCAAAGGTAAAGCGCAACGCATCGGTACCAAAAGCCGGAATCCCCTCGGGAAATTCCTTACGGGTGCGCTTTTCAATCTTGGCGGCATCCTTGGGGTTCATTAAGCCAACGGTACGCTTTTGCACCAGCGTTTCCAGGTCAATACCGTCGATCAAATCGATAGGATCTAACACATTGCCCTTGGACTTGGACATTTTGTGCCCTTCCGAGTCGCGAATCAGACCATGCACATACACATCACGGAAAGGAATCTTGCCGGTGATATGTTTGCTCATCATCACCATACGCGCCACCCAGAAGAAAATAATATCAAAACCGGTGACCAGCACCGCCGATGGCAGATATAGATCCAGCGCCGGATTTGACTGATCCGGATACTGCGGTGTCCAATCCAGGGTGGAAAACGGCCACAATGCGGATGAGAACCAGGTATCCAGCACATCTTCATCACGTGTCAGCTCACCGCTATAGCCATCCTTAGCCGCCAGCTCACGCGCCTCGGCCGCATCGTGCGCAACATATACCTGACCATTATCCGCAAACCAGGCGGGAATCTGATGCCCCCACCATAACTGACGCGAAATACACCAGTCCTGAATATTGTTCAGCCACTGGTTATAGGTGTTCACCCAGTTTTCTGGATGGAATTTAATTTCACCCGAGGCCACACACTCCAATGCCTGCTGCGTCACGCTTTTACCACTGTTAGCACACGGTTTGCTCATCGCCACAAACCATTGATCGGTCAACATCGGCTCAATCACCACCCCGGTCCTATCACCGCGTGGCACCTTCAACTTATGCTTATCCACCTTAACCAGCAGCCCTGCGGCATCCAGATCGGCAACAATCTGTTTACGCGCCTCAAACCGGTCCAGCCCCTGGTATTTGACCGGAGCATTATCGTTAACTTTAGCATCCAGCGTCAGAATACACATCTGTGCCAGCTGATGGCGCTGCCCGACCGCATAATCGTTAAAGTCATGTGCTGGCGTTACCTTAACCACCCCGGTACCAAATTCCTTATCCACATAGTCATCGGCGATCACCTCAATGCTACGATCACATAACGGCAGCAGCACCTTTTTACCAATCAACTGCTGATAGCGCTCATCATCGGGATGCACCATTACTGCAGCATCCCCCAGCATGGTTTCGGGACGGGTGGTTGCCACCGTCACAAACTGCGTAGGATCATCGGCCAACGGGTAGTTGATATGCCACATCGAGCCATCTTCTTCCTCCTGCACCACCTCCAGATCGGAAACCGCGGTATGCAATACCGGATCCCAGTTAACCAGACGCTTACCGCGATAAATCAAACCCTCGTTATACAAACGCACAAAGGTTTCGGTCACCGACTGAGACAACCCCTCATCCATGGTAAAGCGCTCACGTGACCAATCTGGCGAAGTGCCCAGTCGACGCATCTGCTGGGTAATACTTCCCCCAGAAAATTCTTTCCATTCCCAAACTTTTTCGATAAATTTTTCACGCCCGAGATCATGCCGGGAAACGCCTTCTTTATCCAACTGGCGCTCCACCACAATCTGTGTGGCAATCCCGGCATGATCGGTGCCCGGCTGCCATAAGGTATTGACCCCTTTCATTCTATGATAGCGGGTCAGGGTATCCATCAATGTCTGGTTAAAACCATGCCCCATATGCAGGGTACCGGTCACATTAGGAGGTGGCAGCAAAATACAAAATGCATCCTGTGGCTGCGAGACATCCATGCCCCCCTTGAAATAACCGGCCTGTTCCCATTCCGGATACCAGCGCGATTCTATAGTTTTCGGTTCAAAGCTTTTCGCTAATTGTTCCATAGTATTTTCTTTACTTAATATTATTCACGACGAGTGCCGTGCAGCCACAATTGCTGCACGTACCATGGCCGGCAATTCCGCTTTAAGTTCGGTGATAGCCAGACTTAGTTGTTGCTGCTGCTCGGCCAGCTTGCTATTCATTTTTTCATCCAGCTGCGCTTCCAACTGAGATACGATGTGCTGCAGCTGCTCACTGGACACCGCCTCTACCGGCGGCTCCGATGACGACGGCGTATCCACCCTCTCGGTCAACACGGGCAGGTCATCGGGAAATTCGTCATTATATTGTTGACTCATCCGCTTTGCTTGCTTAAATCAAAATGTTGCAGGGAGGCTCCCTGATCCCGGTAATATTTATAACGCTGACGCCCGGCCTGACTATCTGCCACCTCCTGCGTCACCACATCCAGCACCCGCTGATAGTGACTGGCGTCCACGCATTCGCGAGTCAAATTAATTAATAACTCACGCCCCGCTACCGGCTGCGTACTTAACACAACCGGCATCTGGGCCGCGTCCGCAGCCTGAGCATGGCAATGTGGAATAAACGCAATCGACGGATAATGCCATAACAACTGATCCAGGGCGCGCAGGCTCTGCTCATCGGCCAGCCAGATCGCCACCGTTAAATGGTGCTGCATCGCCTTATGACTTAACACACAGGCAGTACGCAGCTTATCCGCAGAGCCGGTATAAAAATCTACCCGGGCCACTAGCGCTTGCTATCCGCCAGATTCATCAGATATTGGGTTAACAGCGGCACCGGACGAGCGGTCGCGCCCTTGGCTTTACCCGACAACCAGGCGGTACCGGCAATATCCAGATGCGCCCAACGGTAATCCCTGGTAAAGCGTGACAGGAAACAGGCCGCCGTGATGCTGCCGCCTTCACGCCCACCGATATTTTGCATATCGGCAAAATTACTGTCCAGCTGCTTTTGATAGTCATCCCATAACGGCATACGCCAGGCCCTATCCAACGCTGTTTCACCGGCGGCCTGCAAGTCATCGGCCAGCGCATCATCATTGGCATACAACCCGGTGGCATGGTTACCCAGCGCGATCACACAGGCTCCGGTCAAGGTGGCCACATCAATCACCGTCTCCGGTTTAAATTTCGCCGCATAAGTCAGCGCATCACATAAGATCAAGCGCCCCTCGGCATCGGTATTCAAAATTTCAATGGTCTGCCCCGACATACTGGTCACCACATCCCCCGGCTTGCAGGCCTTACCATTCGGCAAGTTCTCGGTGGCTGGCACAATCACCACCAGATTCAGCTTCAGCTTCATTTCCGCCACCGCCTGCATGGTGCCCAATACCGATGCCGCGCCACACATATCGTATTTCATCTCATCCATACCGGCACCGGGTTTAATAGAAATCCCCCCGCTGTCAAAGGTCACGCCTTTCCCCACCAGCACCACCGGTTTTTGCTTTTTATCCGCGCCCTTATATTCCAGCGCAATCAGCTTGGCCGGCTCATCACTACCCTGAGCCACCGAGAGCAAAGAATACATACCCAAGGTATCCATTTCGGCCTCATCCAGCACCGTAACCTTGAGTTTATGCTGCTTGGCCATTTTTACCGCGGTTTCGGCAAGATAGCTAGGCGTACAGATATTTCCCGGCAAATTCCCCAGGTCTTTGCATAACGAGCGGCCATGTGCAATCGCCTGCGCCCGCTGCAACGCCTGTTTCACTGCGGCATCTGGCTTATTGGCCAGCGCCAGCATAATTTTGTTGATTGCCGGTGCCGGAGCCGGCTCACTTTTCAAACCATCACTACGATGATCCGCATCGGCGGTTGCCTGCACCGCCTTAATCACCTTCCAGCTCAGATCGCGTCCCGACACCTCAATATCGCACAGATAAATCGCGGCATCTTTAGCCGCGGCTTGCTGCAACACCGCATTGGCGGTGCGGCAGGCCTCCAGATAGCCCTTCGCCGAAAAGTCTACCTTCTTACCCAGTCCCACCAGCAGCACACGCTCGGCTTCAATCTGCGCCACCGCAGACAACATCAGGCTACTACCCGACTTACCGGTGACATCACCACATGCAACCAGCTTGCCAATCAGACCATCCGTAACCCTGTCCACCTGTTCGGCCGCAGCGGTTAATTCGCCCTCCTGATAGACCCCTACCACCACACAACCGGTACGCTGTTTTTCCGGACTGCTTTGTTTTATGCTAAATTCCACGCGTCTGTCTCCTTGAAACTACTCAGTAACTAATGCCCGATTATCCGCAAACTTGCCGCAAAAAGTCAAAACTGATGCGCATGAATATTTTTTATCGCTCCCTTTGGGCCGAGTTTGCACGTAATGGATTGCTGGTCAGCACCATTTTGCTGGGCATTGTATTTGTCAGCCAGCTGATTCGTTTATTAGGTGATGCCGTCAGTGGACGTATCACCGTCGATGCTGTGCTGATGCTGTTGGGTCTGACCGCACTCAATTATATGTCGATATTACTATCGATCAGCCTGTTCATTTCGGTATTATTAACCTTATCCCGCG
Source organism: uncultured beta proteobacterium (assembly GCA_942490555.1). Lineage (GTDB taxonomy): Bacteria > Pseudomonadota > Gammaproteobacteria > Burkholderiales > Gallionellaceae > Gallionella. The sequence goes on from CALNXP010000007.1 coordinate 234,073, forward strand.
CTTACCGTGACAGCGAAATGGTGGTCTGGCACGGTGCCGGGATAGGTCTGGCTCACTGGATACGCCCCACGCTGCTATATGCGCTGCCGGTAGTGGCAATCATTGCCCTGTTCAGCCTGGTGCTGTCTCCCTGGGCGCTAAGCCTGGCCGACAGTTATAAAAAAGAGCTGGCCAACCGGGATGATGTCGCCGCGGCCACCCCCGGTATTTTTCGCGAATCCCGGCAGGCCAATCGTATCTACTTTATTGAAAACATCAGTACATCAAGCAATCGCGTCGGCAATATTTTTGTCAAATCGGTCAAAGACGGCAAACAAAGCATTATTGTTGCCGCCCAGGGCAAACGTGAAACCCTGCCCACCGGCGAACGCTATCTGATTCTGTTTAATGGCGTGCGTTATGAAGGCGTACCGGGGCAGCTGGACTACAATATTATTTCCTTTGAGCGCTTCAGCATGCGTATCGAAAACAGTGCGCCGGTCAAAAATAATCCACGCGCCCGTGCCAAAAGCAGCTGGGAGTTGGTGCAAGATCCAAGCGCCACCAATATCGCCGAACTGCAATGGCGACTCAGCATCCCAATCAGCGCCGCCATTTTATGTCTGCTGGCACTGCCACTGAGCTATGTTAACCCGCGAGCCGGACGCTCAATGAATCTGATTATCGCGATTGTGTTATATGTGATCTATAACAATCTGCTGGGCGTCACCAATAACTGGATTGCCCACCAGAAAATTCATCCACTGATAGGCTTTGCCTGGATTCACCTGATTATGCTCGCTGTCAGTCTGTTAATGCTGCATCAACGCACCAGTCTGCTCTCATTAAAACAGCGTTTATTAAAACGCAAACCGGTGGAGAGCTAGTTATCATGCGCTTATTAACCCGCTATCTGGCGCGTGAGATTTACTACAGTATTGCACTGGTATTTGCCGCACTGCTGGCACTGTTCACCTTCCTGGAACTGATCCGGGAAATGAAAGGCATGGGAGAAGGCAGCTATAACTTTGCTTATATGCTGCTATATATCACCTTATCGGTACCCGGCTATATCTATGAACTGCTGCCGGTCGCGGTACTGGTGGGCACCATACTGGCGCTGGTGCAGCTGGCCTCACATTCGGAACTGACCATCTACCGGGCATCCGGTGCCTCGCTAACTCAAATGTTACTGGCACTGTTTAAAATTGCCCTGCCACTGGTTATTCTGGGGTTTGTCTGCAGCGAACTGATCGCACCGCATAGTGAGCGCATTGCCAAACAAGTCAAACTAAAAGCTAAAAATGAACAGGTGTCACTGCGCGAATTCCGTTCCGGCGTCTGGGTTAAAGATCAGCAAAGCTTTGTCAACGTACAGGATGTAGGACTGGAGAATCAGCTTAACGGCATTGAAATCTTCCAGTTTGATGAGCTTTATCTGTTACGCCAGATCACCCAGGCGGAATCGGCCAGCTATCAAAAACCGGGGGAATGGCAACTGCATAATATTCAACGCACCCATTTCGATCAGCATGGCACCCGCCTGGAAACGATTGAACAGGAAGTCTGGCATTCCGCATTAACCCCGAATATTCTAGATGTACTGCTAGCATCTCCCGACCAGATGTCGGCACTGGATCTGTACCAATACACCAACCATTTAATACAAAATCAACAAAAAAGCAGCCGCTACCGTATCGCCATGTGGAATAAGCTGATTTATCCCTTCACCTTGTTTGTGATGATGATGCTGGCATTACCCTTTGCCTCGTATCACCGGCGCGGTGGCGGTGTCAGTGGTATGATTTTTACCGGCATCGTACTGGGGCTGTTATTCCACTTTATCAGCCGGCTGTTTGCCAACTTAGGTGCATTAAATGACTGGCAACCCTTTTTAAGTGCTGCTACGATACCGATACTGTTCCTAGGTTTAGGACTGGCATTACTCTGGCGCAGCGAAAAACGCTAGCGTCTTTGATCAACCTTGCCGGCATACTATAGATGCCGGTTGCTGTCGCAGGAGCCACCACAATGAGTACAATCGCTGTTATCGGGCTGGGATATGTAGGCCTACCCCTTGCCGTCGAATTCGGCAAAAAACGCCCCACTCTGGGGTTTGACCTATCGGCCGAAAAGATCGCACAATATCAACAATTTACCGACCCCACCGGCGAAGTTTCCAGCGACGACCTTAGAGCGGCGACACAACTCAGTGTCTCCGCCAATCCAGGGATTATTGCCGGTGCCGATTATATTATAGTGGCCGTCCCCACGCCGGTGGATCAGGCCCACCAGCCCGATTTCAGCCCGCTGATTGGTGCCAGCCGAACCGCGGGTCAGCATATGAAACCTGGCGCGATTGTCATTTTTGAATCTACCGTATACCCCGGTGCCACCGAAGAAATTTGCGTACCGGTATTAGAACAGGCTTCCGGCCTGACCTGGAAAAAAGACTTTCATGTGGGGTTTTCACCGGAACGCATCAACCCCGGCGACAAGGTCAACACCCTGACCAGCATTGTAAAAGTCACCTCCGGCGACACCCCCGAGGTGGCCGAAAAAGTCGCCCGGCTGTACGAGTCGGTAATCACCGCCGGCGTTCACCGCGCTGCCAGCATCAAGGTTGCCGAAGCCGCCAAGGTGATTGAAAATACCCAGCGCGATCTGAATATTGCACTGATGAATGAGCTGGCGCTGATTTTTAACATTCTGGATATTGACACCCTGGATGTGCTCGAAGCCGCCGGCAGCAAATGGAACTTCTTGCCCTTCCGCCCCGGCCTGGTCGGCGGTCACTGTATAGGCGTAGATCCATACTATCTGACCCATAAGGCCGAAATGGTCGGCTATATTCCACAGGTTATCCTGGCCGGCCGCCGCATTAATGACAGCATGGCCAAATTTGTGGCCGAGCAAACCGTCAAACAAATGATCAAGTCCAACCTCCCTATCAATGGCGCCCAGGTCAATCTACTGGGCCTGACCTTTAAGGAAAACTGCCCGGATTTACGCAATTCCAAGGCGGCCGATCTGATTGAAGAACTGCAATCTTTTGGGATCAAGGTCAATGTCTACGATCCACTGGCCGATGCCGAAGAGGCTAAACACGAATACGGCATCACACTATGTGACTGGGAACAACTGCCCCAGGCCGCCGCCCTGCTCGCCGCAGTCCCCCACCAACAATTGTTGCAGTGCTCGGCCGATGAACTAGGCGAGAAACTGCTAGATGGCGGTTGCTTTATCGATGTAAAATCTGCCTTCGACACTTCCAGTCTGGCACAGCGCGGCTACCGTATCTGGCGCCTGTAAGGACACCCATGAGCGCATTTGAGCAATTAACACAACAACTGGTTCAGCAACCCCGGTGCTGGTTAATTACCGGCGTGGCCGGCTTTATCGGCTCCAATTTATTACAGCAGCTGCTGCAGCTGAACCAGCAGGTGGTGGGCCTGGATAACTTTGCCACCGGCCATCAACGCAATCTGGATCAGGTACAACAACAGGTCAGCGCCGAACAATGGCAACGCTTTCATTTTATCGAGGGCAGCATTACCGACCTCGACACCTGCCAACGCGCGTGTAAAGACGTCGACTATGTGTTGCATCAGGCCGCTCTGGGTTCGGTACCCCGTTCCATTGCAGACCCCTTGCTCAGCAACCATAACAATATCACTGGCTTTCTGAATATGCTGGTTGCCGCACGCGACAACCAATGCCAACGCTTTGTCTATGCCGCCTCCAGCTCAACCTATGGTGACCATCCCGGCCTGCCCAAGGTCGAAGATGTGATTGGCAAGCCACTATCCCCCTATGCCGTCACCAAATATGTCAATGAACTGTATGCAGAGGTCTTTACCCGCTGCTACCAGACCTCCAGCATAGGTTTGCGCTATTTCAACGTATTTGGTCCACGCCAGGATCCCGAGGGCGCCTATGCCGCAGTGATTCCCAAATGGATTGCCGCACTGATTCAGAATCAGCCAATTTATATCAATGGCGACGGCGAAACCAGTCGTGACTTTTGCTTTATCGACAATGTGGTACAAATGAATCTGCTGGCCGCCAGCAGCACTAACCCAGAGGCCATCAATCAGGTATATAACGTCGCGCTTAATCAGCGTACCTCGCTGAATCAGCTCTACCAGCAACTGCGAGAACGGTTACTGCCGCACTACCCGCAACTGGCCGATCACCAACCCAGCTACCGCGACTTCCGCCAAGGTGATGTGCGCCACTCCCAGGCAGACATCAGCAAAGCCCAGTCACTACTGGGCTATGCCCCCAGCCATACCATACAACAAGGACTAAGCGCAGCACTGGGGTGGTATATCCGGAATGTTTAAATCAACACCCAGCCCCCATGACTCCAGCAGAGCCTGCAACAGCCGTCTTTGTCTGGCATAGCATGCTCTGATCTCATTTCCAGCCAGCCGCTAATACTGCCACTTAACGGCTGGCTTTGCTTTCTTCTCGCTCAATACAGGCTCGACCTGAAGTACGTCACGCACCTCTCGCAACCTTTTTGCCAGCCGCTCGCGTTCGTGGGCAGGTTCGGTAGTGCGACCTGCAACTTCGGCAATCCATCGCACCTGCTCATAAAGTGCCCGTCGGCGACAGGGGCTGGCCGTCAGACCGGCAAGAGTTTCAATGGAGCCGAGCATGCGAACCATAATACTGACATTACCCATAGCACACTCCCTGATCTGGTCAAATGCCTCAGCCAACAGACCGCTAAATGTCGGTGCGCGACTGATGACACGCAATTCCGTTCCTTCGTAACAGTATGATAAGGGAAATTTTCGGGAAACCAACTGTGCAAGAATTGCCGTCAGATAATCCACACAGATCACCGCGGTTGAAGTGTCATTGACACCCGGTGAAAGCGCCTTCAAGGCCATATCCACCAATTGTCGGATACCAAACGCGGGATCTTGCTCCACCGTGCGATAGCAGCCAATGCTGTACGCAGAATTAAGAGCATTGATCGTATTTTGATCAGGAGGGGCATCCAGTACCAGCGAGGCTAAGGCCGTATCTTTTACAACGAAGGTGCCAATGCTGCACTCCATATGCACAACGGTACGTTTATTACGCGCCAAACGTAGCAAAGCATGGTTATTCACACGCTGAATATAACCATTTTCTGCGGCCGGCACGACGTGCCAGCTTTTATCATTCAGGGAGCGAAGCATCGTGTCTCGATCGTTATCCTCATCCTCATTTATCTCACCTCCGTCTCCTAATCTTTCAGGATACAGCTGCTCAATGGAGGTAATGGTATCCGCCGCAATGGAAGCAATGATACTGGAGGCCTGGATTGATGAAGCAATATGATGAATAAAATAGACGAGGATCACCACACCGCTAAGCGCCAGAATAAAGGCGAAAAAGACAGCAAGAACCGGCACAAACTCATCTACACCACCACCACCTCGAATGTTACGCAGCACGACCAGACAATAGGCAAAAATACCTGCAAAAATCCCAAGCGTCACCTGTGTCACTCGGCTGCTCATAAAGGTTCGCAGGATACGTGAGGTGTATTGACTCGACGCCAGCGCCAATGCCACCAGGGTCATAGAAAAAGTAATGCCCATCACGGACATCATTGAACCCGCCAGCGTCGATAACATCAGACGTGCACCATCCGCTCCGGCGCCTAACAGACGTGGCCACTGGGCCAGCCAGTGGTCACCGCCGATCGTACCGATCTCGATAAGCGCGACCGCAAAAGCGATACTGCTGATCACCAACAGCGAGGGGATAAACCAGAAACTTGAACGTAGATTACTCCAGCGTTGCTTAAACTTATGCATAGGTCAGGTCCCTGATTGTGAAGGTAAAGCAAGCTCTGGGTAGAGAGTCCCCTCTAACTATACACTGACCGATAAGCAAGCACATCCTCTCGCTCGAAGGCGACAAGACAACATCAGCGGCCACCCTCATTGCTCCGTCGCTATAGCAGATACAAGGTGGTGCATGGAATGCACCCAATGAGGTTAAAATTTTCACGGTTCGGCACTAGCTCCCTGGTTCAACTGCGCCCTATTACCAAGACCTATGGCAGTGAACAGACTGCATTTCAGGCCTTGCGCGGGATTAATCTGGATATGCTGGCTAGTGAATTTGTCGCGGTGATGGGGGCCAGTGGTTCCGGCAAATCGACCGAAATGAATCTGATGAAATGTCTGGACTCTCCCGATAGTGGGGAATATCTATTTGACGGAATTCATGTTGAACAATTGAATAAAGATCAGCGTACCTTGTTGTGGCCATTGCCCGCTCTATTGTAACCAAGCCGCAACTGCTGCTGACCGACGAGTCAACCGGCAATCATGCTATCAACAGCATCCTGGTGTCACTGCAGGATCAAGTTTCCGCACAACGCGCTACCGAACAGGTCAGCCTATTGCTACGCCAGCAACGCCAATTATCCGAACGGAACGAAGATAATTTTCGTATTTATGATACCCAATAGAGCGGCGACACTTCCGGCACCATTGCCACCATGACCAGCCTGCTGGGGGCTAGGAACGCTGATGAAGACCCCGTTTAGCTTCGAGCCTAACCTGCTCGCATTTTTATTTTATGCCGCCATCGGCACTTTATTCGGCTATCTGCCCGGCGTGCAGCAAAGCGGGATCCTATCGTGCGCTAAGGCATGAATAAACGCATTGCCGCACCGCCCAGCCTTAGCCGTTTAAATGATGCTGACAGGCAATACGGATACGTTCCGCGGGAATACGTAACTGTGTAACCAGATAGGCTTTGAAATCATCTGGATAATCCTGGATTTCAATCGCTTTTTGCATACAAATCATCCACGCCTCGCGCTCAGCCACATCGATGGCTAAATGCTGATGCACACCGGGAATACTGATTGGACCAAAGTGTTCGGCAAACAAATGCGGCCCACCCATCCAACCAGATAAAAAATACACCAGCTTCTGACGTGCCAGCGTTAAATCGGCAGGATGCATATCACGTATGGTTTTTGCTTCGGGCAGACTATCCATATAGTCGTAAAAATCATCAACTAATTGGGTAAGACCGGCTAATTCACCGGCGGCCTTATAGGAATTATCGTTGATACCATAGTTGCCAGTTGTCATCTATTACCTGTTTATTATGTGTTTAAAGGGACGCTATTATCCAACAATAAACGATGTATCGGACTGATGTAGATCAAAGACATGAGATTCTTTGAGTGCGGGGATTTCGCGCGTTGCAGTCGATGCCGGGGTTTATGTCTCACCGCTAACTCCATACGTACGCACATTATTTATTGCTCATCCAGACGTTCAATGGCCATGCCAGCAACAAGCTTTTCGTTATTCTGCAGTTTGCTGATAAACTAGCTACTGTTGATATAGCGGCTAGTTGGTGGTGCAGCAAGATGCTGATTCGGCCAGGCTTTAATCAACACAATCCAGTTTTCACCAACCATAGATATCCCATGATTGAACCACGTATTTATCAAACACTGATCCAGCATATTAAAGACATTGCCGAGCAGGAGATTATTCACCGCTTTGAGCGCACGACCATCAATTTCAAACAAGATGGCAGCATTGTTACCGAAACGGATCTGGCGGTACAAAATCGTCTGCAAACGGTACTGGCAGAGCTGACCCCTGAGATTCCTCTGCTGGGCGAAGAAATGACCGCCGAAGAACAGCATAAATTGGCCAATGAAAACCCCGACGGTCTATGGTGCCTGGACCCGTTGGACGGCACCACCAATTATGCCAATGGCTTTCCATTTTTTGCGGTCTCACTGGCACTGCTTAAAAATAACCAGTCCGTATTTGGGGTGGTGTATGACCCTATGCGTAAAGAATGTTTCTGGGCCATTGAAGGCCAGGGTGCCTGGTTAAACCAGACCCGGTTACTCTGCCCCAGCGATGAACAACGCAACTTGAAACAAAGTATCGCCGTGGTCGATTTCAAACGCCTACCCGATGTGTTAAGTCATTATCTGGTGAAAGAACAACCATTTGCCTCGCAGCGCAGCCTGGGCTCGGTCGCGCTGGACTGGTGCTGGCTGGCAGCCAATCGCTATCATGTGTATCTGCACGGTCGCCAAAAAAGCCGGGGATTATGCCGCCGGAGCATTGATTCTGCGTGAAGCCGGTGGCGTGGCCTCGACTATGGAGAATCAACGTGTCGATGATGGCTCACTCAGCCCACGCTCTGCGGTAGGCGCCAACGCTACCGCATTACATCAACAGTGGCTAAAATTAATACAGGATACCTGTCAGTAGCCCTGCCTAAACTACAAGCCCAGTTCGCTGCAGGCCACGGTCTTTAGCGAACTATTTGAAAAATTCGGACTGAGCCGCATTGATGCTGGCAGCGGCACGCTTATTATTCAGCTGAAACAACAAGGCTACCTTGGCCGAGGTCGAGCGCTGCCCGATCTGGGCATCGGTAATTTGTTTTTGTTGTAAAAACTGTAACAACTGGAAAGCCCGTCTTTGGTTTTAAACACCCCCAATGAGATCGCATGCTGCCATTCGGTCTGCTCTTTTACCACAAAATAATCCGTCACTCCCTGCGCGACCAAATGCGCAATTTTAGCTTCGCGTTGTGCCTGATCAATCACCGGAGGAATATATACCCAATACCCCAGCTCCGGGGGAATATGCTTGCTAACCACCGATTTCTCCAATGACAGCGAATCCAGCAATGCCCGGCCTCGCGCCAGATCGTCACCGGCAAAGCTGCCCCACTCCATACAAAGCGGCGACGCCAGCTTGTCTTGCTGCGCATCGCTGGCCGCCAGCGCTTCACTGTCGGCGGCCTCCTCTGTCGCCGTTGTTTCAGCCGTGGTTGCCGTCGATTCGGTATCCACGGCCCTCGGTATCGGCCTGCGCTGCCGCCACAACCGTCTCGGCCTCAGCCTGCAGCGGTGTTTCCACAGTATTTTCCGGTACAACGGCAGCAGGCTGACCATCAACCGGCACCACGGGGTCTGCCACCACCGGGTTAGACTGCAACGCCGACGAGGTTGGCGTCGCGACGGTCTTTGGCTCCAGCACAACGCCAGCCTTAGGCTCGGTTGGGACAATCATAATTTTGGCCGCATGCAAATCGCGTGGCGCGGGTTCCTCCTGCTGATTGCGCTCAATCAAAGGCAGCATCCAATACATCGCCACAAAAAATAAAATATTAACAACCAGCAGTATCCAGAAAAACGTTCTAATCATTCCGTTGAAAATCCCGAGCAATCTTTAAAAGTCCGTGCAACACCAGATTATCCACTATCTGCAACGGTAAAGTACAATGGCTTTGTACACGCCGGGCATTACCGCCGGTTAACAGCACCCTTGCCGCCGGTTGTGACAGTTGCCGATATTGGCGCTCAATCGCCCCCAGGGTCGCCTGCAATGCGCCACTGGCAATGGCATCCATGGAGTTATCCGGGAAGGACTGATAATCGCCGTGGATAGCCGCCGCAATATGCGTTCGCTGCAACACAGCCTGCTGCATTAATTCCATACCCGGCATAATTCCTCCCCCCAGACCGCCCCCGTTTGCGTCCAGCGCATCAATGGTGGGTGCGGTACCGCAACTGACCACCAGCCCCTGTGGCAGCCATTCACCCGCCGCCACCAATGCCGCCCAGCGATCACTGCCTAATTGCGCGGGCTGGGCATAACCATTGCTCACCCCACACTGCTCGGGTAATGCTCGAATCGTATGTAGCGACCAATAGTCCGCAGGACATGCCTGCGCCAACGCGGCAGCCACCGTCTCACCGGCCACATTGCTGACCCACACTTGCGGTAACAGCGTAAACTGCTGTGCCAGCTCGGCCACCACCTCAATCAAACGGAACGCCTGCCCGGTTTCCAGACTGCCTTGCTGCAACCATTCGCCCTGCTGCCATAGCCGCCATTTAATCCGGCTATTGCCGGCATCAATCAACAAATAACTCACACCAGCACTTCCCCGCTATGTACCCGCCGCAGACCAGATGCGGTCTGCAGTTGTAAACATCCTCGATCATCGATACCCAGCGCGATACCACTTAATGGTTCACCATCCGGCAGTTTTAGCTGGACCTGCTGCCCCTGAAAAATAATGATAACGCTGCCACTCCTGTCTGAATGCACTCAGGCCGTGCAGCGTAAACTCGGCCAGAGCGGACCATAGCTGCACAACTATCTGCTGCAGCAACTCACTGCGCGTCGGCAGACTAGAGCAACACTGCGACAATGCCGCCAACGGACGATCCAGTTGTTCGACCAGCCGCTCCGGCAAACGATAATTGATACCTATACCTATCACCACCGCACAGCCAGCGCTCCCTCGCTGCCGGGTTTCCAGTAAAATCCCCCCAGCTTGCCCTGGGCATATAACAGATCATTCGGCCACTTCAATGCCACCCCACTGATGCCCAATCGCTGAAAAGCCCGATTCAGGGCTACGGCCACCACCAGGCTCAATCCCATTAACGCCTGTATGCCCCGTTCAAAATGCCAGAGCAAGGAAAAAGTTAACGACTGCCCCGGCAGCGCATGCCAGCGTCGCCCTTGCCGCCCACGCCCAGCCGTCTGCAGCTCGGCAGCGAGCAACGTTCCCGTCGGCAGGTCAAACGCCTGGGTTAACAATTGGGTATTCGTGGAATCCACAATCGGTGCATATTGCCACTGTAACTCGGGTTGCAGTCCCGCCAGCACCAACGCGCTTCCAGGGTCTGCCAAAACGGCGCAGGCAGGCATAAAAAGATATCTGCCTTTGTTGCCGGCAACACCCCCTGAACATGCAACTGGGCCAGCGCCTCATCCAGTGCCTTAGCCGGTCATTGCAATGCCGCCTGCAGTTGCACCACGGTATAACTTTGCCCATCTGCCAGTTGCAGCAATACTCACGTCCGGCCAGTGGTAACATCAGGGTTGAATCCTGCCGGCCATTTCATCGGCCAAAAAGGCCTGAATTTCGTCCTTACGCTGCAGTGCATCCTGATAACCCAGATCAATCAGCGCCCGACAAAGCCCTTTTTCCAGCAATAAATAGCTGACCAGACTGGAGCCGCTTTTATGCGATGCGCCTATCAGACGCAGCAAAGCCTTAATGGTCCAGGGCAGATTATCGGCATATTCTTCGGCAATCTTTTCCAATGGTCGGCTGGGCATAATCGATAACACATCAATATGCTTTAAACGTGAAGTCTTACGCAACTCTTCCGGCATCAAGTCAAGAATTTCATTAATCCGGTGGGCACTTTCCAGATCCATTTCCATGCTATCCAGAAAAATACTGTTTAACGCATGACCAGCAATATCCGCCAAGGGGGATATTCCCACTACCACCACGCTTTTGTTTTGCTCACTCCTTCATTACAGGTCACCCCGATAATCAGCAGTTTATTCGCACCTAAATGCAGGGCGGAGCTGATAGGCGCCAGCTGACGCATGGAACCATCACCAAAATATTCGCGGTTAATCTTACGTGCCGGAAAAAAACGGAATGGCTGCCGAGGCCATCAAATGCGTGGTTTCAATCTGAGTAGGGAATACCAATACGCTGGGTGCGCTGCCAGGGCTGAATTGTATCCACCCCTGATAAAAGGTCACCGATTGCCCAGAGCTATAGCCACAGGCGGTAATACTTAACGCATGCAAATGTCCGCGATCAATATTTTCCCCTGAATTTTGTCACTAAGGTAAAAATTCGCTGTAACAACTCGCTCATAGGTGTGCTCGTTATCCAGCAAAGACACCTGGTTCAATTTATGTATTCCCAA
>CALNXP010000008.1:0-28122 GCA_942490555.1 uncultured beta proteobacterium
GAAAGGCCGTACTGATTGGGAGAGCGAAGCCAAAAACCAAGGCCTGTCCACGGATGAACGGCATGCCTTGCGGCAGAAAAAGCCAAACCCATCCTTGACAAACTCAAAATCTGGCCGGATAAGCATCGATTGGAGGTGCTGCTTTGCGAGCCCTAACCGGCAAAGCCATGCATTACCTGAACAAAAAGGCTGACTGATTCGTTATCTGGAGGATGGGCGTTATCCCATTGACAACAAATGCGCCGAACATGCCGTACGCCCTCTGCATTGGCTGCAAAATCAGGCTACATTCAGCCAACCCAACGCCGGTGCTCATGCCAGCGCAGTCATCTACAGCATTATCGAAACCGCCAAGGCCATGAATTGAGAACCTCAGGCTTATTTGAAGCAGCTATTTACAAACTGGCGAATACCACCTCGTCCGAGGAAATTGAAAAACGCCTGCCTGAAATGTGTCAGCATAGGTGCTTGGTCTGGAGCTTACGCTGCTACAAAAGCCACATATGACGAATCACTCAAAATTTGGCGAGAGTAGGCTGCGTAACGTGAGATCTTAAATCAGAATGCTTCATTTGCGCATGAAAAATGTGTACATGCGAACGATGATTCCTGATGTTGGGATGTCCAAAATAATAATTTCTTATTTCAGGAAATGCCTAAATGAGCGGTCGGTTCTTGCTGATGGAGATAGATTTTTTGGGCATGGCTTATGCGCTGATGAATCCTGTGCTGGAAATGAAGTGACTGGATCACTCAACAATTAAGCCAGCGATAAAAATATAACGTGTAGGAAGAAACAAGACCAAGCGTTTGGGAAAGAAGATCATGAGTATTATGTGGTGTGTAACGCCAAATATAGATTTTTCCTATATTCAATTCTATTTGTTCTGATATGTAATGTAGTTTTATGTAAAGAAACCGGATGCAGTCAAGGAAAAAATGGATCCGAAGGGTGAAAAATTGTGCTTGTTTATTTTGCCGCTGGTGATTCCTTTGGTGACGGCATTGCTCGTATTTTTAGTCTTACTTATAACGTCAATAACCCCCAATGAATTTGTGGCGCTAGTGGTTAACACCTTTCCTATTGCTGTGTTTGAGATTATCCAACGAGAGAGCTCCATCCCATTTATTTTAACCTGTGCAGTGCTTGGTAATGCATTGTGTTTTCCGTTGTATTTTGTTTGTTGGTGGAAGCTAATACCCGTGATCCTTATTTTGAAAGAGAAATGCGAGACAAGAAAGAGTTGCCTATCATGTACCTCATTACCGTTCTTCTTGCGGCTATTTATTGCTACTTCTTACTTAAAAGATCCGGCTGGCTACCTCCAGAGTACAAGCCCGTATTTTGATTTTTTATACTCCTTGTAGGTTTTTATGCATTGATGTTTTTCTATAGTTTTATCGTATTAACTATAGCTGGCGTCATTAAGAAAACGGTTGTTATAGCGAGGTTAGATAAATGAGTGATGACACAAGTAAAGTTGTTGAGTTAGATGGCTTCATATTAGCGCTTGAACAAGTGATTGTTGATGAGTTTAACAAGATTAGCCCTTATGAAAAAGCCACTGCAACTACCAGAGATACCAGAATCCGAGCAAAGCCCTTTAGTAAAGTGCTTGCTGGCGATTATTGCTCATCTTCAGGAGCAGAACCAATTGCAGCAAAAGCAAATTCAGCAACTGCGAGATGAGATTGCGATCCTGAAAGGTGAAAAGGCAAAGCCCAAGTTCAAATCGAGCAAAATGGAGCAAAACACCGATCCAGATGGTAGTGACGATGATGACAAGCCTGCGGGTCAGCGTTCTAGCGGCTAATCGGGTAATAAACGCAAGAAACGAGCGGGGTCGAACAAGCGCAGCAAAACAGCCCAGCTGACGATTCACGATATCCAAATCATCCCGTGCGAAAATGCGCCGATTGGCGCATGGCATAATGGTTATCGAGATGTGGTGATTCAAGGGTTAATTTTTCAGGCGCACAACATCCGCTACCGACTCGAAGTATTTGTGGATGCGAATGGTAAATCGCATGTTGCTCAACTGCCTGCTTCGTTACGCAACCATCGCTTTGACGAAATATTGCGCGGCTTCATTATTTATCAACACCACCACTGCGGCACCACGCAGCCGTTGATTTTGGAGCAATTGCGCGAAGTTGGCGTCGATATTTCTGCGGGGCAAATTAACGCCATTCTGAGTCAGCGCCATGATGTGTTGCATACAGAGAAAGACGAGATACTTGAAACTGGCTTAGAAATCAGTGCCCGTAAGCGTTGACGATTCCGGTGCCCGTCATGCGGCCCGCAACGGCTATGTTACCCAAATTGGCAATGATTATTTTGCCTGGTTCGCCAGCACAGCCAGCAAAAGCCTGGAGAATTTCCTGGAGCTACTGAAAGCAAGTAACCGCGGTTATCAAATCACCGAAGATGCCCTGGCGTATATGGAAGCGCATGGACTACGCAAAACACTGAGACAGGAACTCAGCGAGCACCTGACAACGCCGATTTACGACGAGAAATTATGGCGGTTACACCTTGCATTCTATGGCTTTGAAACCGATCATCAGATCCGCATCGCCACCGAAGCCGCCCTGATCGGGCATTTGCTGACAAATGGATTCAATCCCAACTTGGCAATCGTCAGCGATGGTGCCCAACAATTTTCGCTGTTTTTGCATGGTCTGTGCTGGGTACATACCGAACGCCTGATTCACAAACTGATTCCAAGCAATGATCTGCAACGGCAAGCGATTAAATCTGTACGTGCACAAGTCTGGGATTTTTACCGTGATCTGAAAGTGTACAAAGCGGCCCCGGATGCGGCGCAGATACTGACATTCGAAGCACGTTTTGATGAAATATTTACCCAACGTACTCAGTACGCCACGCTGAATGAACTGCTCAAGCGCACCCATCAACGCAAAGAGGAACTGTTGTTAGTGCTGAGACGCCCAGAAATTCCGCTGCATACCAATGGTAGCGAAAACGACATTCGCTGCTATGTGCAAAAACAGAAAATAAGCGGCGGCACACGTAGCGAACTGGGACGAAAATGCCGAGACACCTTCACCAGTTTGAAGAAAACCTGCCGAAAATTAGGCATGTCGTTCTGGCAATACCTGCAAGATCGACTCACGCTGAAAAATAACATTCTGCCTTTGCCTGAGCTCATGAGAAATGCTGCTCAGAATGCCGCTTTGCCATGAGTTATTGAGAAGTTACCGCTAGCATGAGTAAGGCTTTGGTTTTCATACACAATCCTTTAGGTGCCGGCTTTATCCGCCGGCTGTACATTAAAACGCTAGGCGACCAGAAAAAATCCAGCGGTCAAGATCAGAGTCTAGTTCTGTTTCATAGCCCGCACCAACATTAAAGTTGTGTGTCAGGTTGTAACGTGCCTCACCCATAACGGTGGAACTGTCATCATCATCAATATCCGTATATTTATATTCACCGGCCAGCTCAACGTTAGGTGCCAGCATGGCGCGTAAGCCAACCCCCAAGCCATAGCCGGTATCACTGAAATCCAGCACTTCAACATGTACGACATCACCACGAACGAATAGGTTACTGTTTGGACTTAGTGCCAGGTAATAGCCCAGCCCACCTGAAAAGATATCAATATCGGACTCTATATTTTCGTAATTACCTTGCACAAATAAGTTGTTGCCAAGGTCAAAGGAGGCCTTAATACCAAAACCATCCAAGCTTTCAGTGTTATCGTCAGCTGATAAGTTGCTATAACTCAGGTCAAGATATGAGTAGGAGGGTGCCTCCTCTGCCGATGCATGCGATGTCAGACAAAAACTACAGATCGCCATTAATATAAGCGGTTTATATGTTTTCATTTTTCACTCCCGGTTATGTTTATTGAAAATCAACGTTGATCATGCTGGCATTTGAAAAATCGACACCATCGGTTTTGCTGTTAGTAAATTCAACATTAAGAAAATTGGCACCGTCAACGTAGGCACCACGCAGGTCACAATTGGTAAACTCGGCATTGGTAAAATCTGCCTGACTTAAATCGGCATTGCGCAGATCAATATTAGCGAGCTCGGCATTGACGAAACTGACACCAACAAATGAGCGGTTGCTGTAGTCCTTGTTTTTTAGCTCGGCGTTGGTAAAGTCCTGACGGGGAGTTGAGGCATCAGCCATGCTGTCATGAGGGCGACGATGATCATGGTTGTGCACTTTAACGTTGCCATCATTAACAATAACACGCTGATGATCACCTCTTACCCGTGTGTCGCCATCGTTAACAATAACGCGCTGATGGTCGCCTCTTAGTCGTGTATCGCCATCGTTAACAATAACGCGAGAGTTGGACATTTTGTCCTCAACATCAACATTGCCACCATTGCCAACTTCAACACGGGCACCGCTAAAACCATCAAAAATTCTCACCGAACCATCCACGCCGACATTGACGCTCGATTCTGCATAGGCTTGTGCAACACACAAAGTCGTTAGTGATAGAGCCAGGCATAATTTCTTAAAAGTCATTTTTTGCTCCTAGTGTTTTCTTTTTTTGAAGGGGTAAACACAATCAACTTATTCATATGGTCTTGTGCCAAAATAAATTTATTTATGCTGGCTCGCAGGTTATCTCGATAAAACGTAACAGCAGATGAACGACGAAATAGTTATTTCGGCCTAAGACAATGTAGAAACATTTTGCTGAAAATGCAGTAATTGTTGGATAGATGGCAAAAAAGTTCGGATAAACGTTACCAGGAGGCTATCCGAGAAACAGGTCAGATATAAAGCCTTGTCCCATAGACATGCCAACACCGTCACTCACTTACCTTACAACTCACTAAACTCCACCTGGCAGCGCAATCCTGCGGGCAGGTCTTTTCCCTCGCCTTGTTCCAGTTCCATACGGGCGGTAAAGGTGCCGCTAGCGGCATCAAGTATTGGGTCGATGACGGTGACGCTGGCCAGGTATTCACCGATAAAGCCTTCGGGTTTTACCTTGCCGCTGGCACCGGTGCTTAGTTTACGGTAGGCCGATTGGGGCAGGGTCACGTCGATAATCAGTGGATACACTTTCACCAGCGTTAAGATAGATTTACCGCCACTGCTGATTTGGCTGATTTCGCCGGGGTTCAGGCTTCTATTCAGCACCATGCCGTCTATAGGGCTGGTAATGGTGGTGCGTTGCAGTTGTTGTAAGGCACGCTGGTATTCCAGCTCGGCCAAACGTTTGCTCGCCTTGGCTTCGCTGAGTTCGGCGCGGGCAATGCGTTTTTCGGCTTCGATTTCTTCGCGGGTCTGCACTGACACAAAGTTATTTTTTGCCAACCGATCTGAGCGGGCCAGTTTGCTGCTGGCATAGTCCAGGCGTGCCTGAGCCGCCTGAATCTCGGCTCGGGTTTCGGCTCGATGGCGGGCGATATTTACCGTACTTTGTTCCACTCCGCGATCTAAGATCACCAGCGGTTGCCCCTGGCTGACCTGATCTCCACGTTTCACCAGCACCTGTTCGATCAGCCCTTCATTCTGGCTACGAATTTCCAGTGTCTGATTCGGTTTGATCAAACAGTCAAAAGCGGCCGCCTGAGCCAGGTTCATGCTTGCCAGCATCAACGCAGCCACTCCCCCGATCACGCTTGTTGTTTTTATCTTCATTCCTATTCGCCTCTACCTGAAAATGCCAGCATTTTGTTTAAGCGCTGGTCTTGTTTATTGGTATGAATTCGCATATTTTTTGCTTTGGCCTCGGCATTGCTCTGGGCACGGTTAACCAGCTTCTGCAGCAGCCAGGCCGGCAGCTGTTGTTGCGTCAGCAGCTGCCGGCACCAGCGGGTTACCTCCGGGGCATACAGGCTAAACAGCTCATCTTCCAGCGAAACAATTGCTTCACAACTGCCGGGGTCACCCTGACGCGCACAGCGGCCAAACAGCTGACGGTCTACCCGCCGTGATTCATGATATTCGGTCAGAATCACATGCAGTCCACCGGCCTGCTCTACCCCGGCACCGAGCTCGATATCGGTACCGCGCCCGGCCATATTGGTAGCCACCGTCACTTGAGCAGGCTGACCGGCACAGGCAATAATATCGGCTTCCTGATCATTCTGTTTGGCATTTAACAAGCGATGCGCAATGCCCTGCTGCTGTAGACGTTCGCTGATCTGTTCCGAGGCTTTCACCGAACGGGTGCCGATTAACACCGGCCGCTGCAGGGCCACCTGCTCGGCAACCCGCTGTGCCACTGCCTGCCATTTATCCGCCTCATGGGCAAATACCCGGGGCGGCAGATACATCCGGCGTGAGGCTTTATTTAACGGCACCCGGCTGACACTCAACTTATAGGTACTGCGAATCTCCGCCCTCACCTCCTGTGCGGTGCCGGTCATGCCGGATAAACGCATATAGCGTTGAAACAGCTTAGGATAGGTCAAGCGTGCCAGGGTTTCACGTCGCGCGGTAATCTCACAGTTTTCCTTGACTTCAATTAACTGGTGCAAACCACGCTCCCAGGATCTATCGGCCATCACCCGGCCGGTAGATTCATCCACAATCTGGATTTTATTCTCCGGACTGATCACATAATGTTGATCTTTATGAAACAGCAACACGGCGGTTAATGCCTGGGTAATAAGTTCTTCGCGGGCGCGCACCGAGGTCCAGACACCGGTTAACTGCTGTTGCGCTACCTGCTGGCCAATCCAGTCTTTGCCCTCATCACTGAGACGGATCTCTCGTTGCTGGCGTTGCAGTGTGTAGTGTTGATCGCACTGCAGACGGCCGGCTAACGCCAAGGCGTGCTGACTGTCTTCGGCCTGCTGCGCATCGTGCACACTGGCCGACAAAATCAACGGGGTACGCGCCTCGTCGATAAACACGCTGTCAGCCTCATCCACAATCGCAAAATACAATCCCTGCAATACCAATTCATTGGCACGGTTACTCTGCCCACTGAGCGTATCCAGCGCCAGATGCAGGCTGCTGCTACGATTTTTTAGTTCAATGCTGTCGCGCAGATAATCAAACGCCAGCTCTTTGTTGGTGCAATAAGTAATGTTCTGGCTATAGGCCTGGCGTCGCTGCGGTTTTTCCATACCTTGTTTCACCACCCCCACACTCAGCCCCAGGAATCGATACAACGGCTGCATTTTTTGTGCATCACGCTCGGCCAAGTAATCATTCACGGTAATCACATGTACCGGATAACCGGCCAGCGCCACCACACTGGCCGGCAAGGTTGCCACCAGGGTTTTCCCTTCACCGGTGGCCATTTCCACCAGTTTGCCCTGCAACAATCCCCAGCCACCGATCAGTTGCGAGGGATAATGACGTAGCTGCAGGGTACGCGCCGACGCTTCCCGAATCAGCGCAAAACACTCGGCACTTAATGCCAGCGTAAACCCCTGCCGACGCAAACGGCTACGCATGTTGCGTGCCTGCTGCTGTAGCTGTTGATCATCCAGCGCCTGAAAATCGGCACTATGGCGTTCGGTCGCCGCCACAATTTTCTGTTGCTGGGCAGGAAAATCCTCAAGCTGTCCACGCAGCGGCGCCAATAACTGTTGATATAACCAGTCACCCAGTTTGTCATGCCAGCGCGGCTCGATATCGGCCAGCTCCGGATAGGGACGATTGCTGGCAAAGTCTGCCGGGCCGGATAAGATATGATGACGTAACAAAGTGATTACACCTCAAAATAAGCCAGGAAGATGGAACGCACACCACGATACCATTGCACCGCCAAGGGTTCATCGTGATGACTAAAGCGCACATACACCCGCTCGCCAAAGAATAACGGGCCGCTATACTGCGGCAAACCAATATCAAACTGAAACAGACGCTGCATGGCTTTTTCTCCTTTGGGATCTTTAGGATCGGTAGAAATCGCCCCCCCACCCTGAGTCGCCAGCGCCCGGCTGGGCAACTGCGCTATGCCGGCCGGTGCCTGGGCAATCACCTCGCCGGCCAACACATGGTCCAATTGATGCGCATGCCGGATCTGTACCTCGGTGGTGCCCAGATTCACCACATCAATCGTGTCCTGGTCGACCACGACCTTGATTTGCGGCGACACATCACCAATCACATAGCCTAGTAACGCCCCCTTGCGAAAATAACGCCCGGCGATTTTTTCGGCTTCGGGCACCACAAAACGTCCGGCGGCCCCAGCCTTTACCTGCAGACCATCAATTTTTTGCTGTGCACGCGCCAGTATCGCTTTTTCGGCCTGCAGCTGTTCACGCACAATTTCGGCCTGCACCTGATCATAAACACGCTCACTGGCATAAGCCGCCTCCAGTTCATTCACTCGGGCCTGGGTATAGGCCAGACGTGCCTGTAATTGTGGGTCCTGAATTTGAATCAGCAACTGCCCCGGCACTACCCGGCTATCGGGTTTAGCTACTAGCTCGGCAACAAAACCATCGGTTTCGGCACGCACCATCGCCTGCTCATCCAGCCATACCACCCCCTGAGTGGTGGTATGAAACGGCATAGGCACCAACAGCAAAAACAGCGCCACCAGCGCCACAAAACTGCCGGTAAGGGTTAATGCCCGTTTACGCTGTTTAACCAGTGTCGGACTGTCAAATAAATATTTTACCCCTTTAAATAACGGCACACATAACATCGCAATGATTGCCCAGATAGCCAGCAACACCCCGATAAAGAAAAACTGTCCGGCCACAAACAGCGCAATCACCAATGCCACCCAGATGCGGTAAAACATAGAGGCCGGACCATAAAATAAAAACCAGGCTTTTTCACCGGGCTTGGCCTGTGGTTTATCTACATCTTCTACCTTATACACATAGTTATTCAGCAGATAGGTCCAGTAATTCAGTGATTTTTTGGCCAGATTCGGAATCTCTATCAAATCGGCCAGAATGTAATACGCATCGTAGCGTAGCAATGGATTACCGTTAAAAAACAAGGTAGAAACACCGGCCACCAACATGGTGTTAAACAACATCGCGCTTAGCAAACCGGGTTCCACCAGAGTCCACAAATAAAATGCCAGTGCGGCAATCACCAGTTCCACCGCCATCCCAGCCGCACCGACCACCGCGCGCTCATATTTGGATTTAAATGCGGTGGCCGCCGAGGCATCTACATACGGCACCGGCATTAATACCAGAAAGATCAGCCCCATTTCATGCACTTCACCACCCCCGGCCTTGATAGCCGCGGCATGTCCCAGTTCGTGCAAGGCTTTGATGAGCGGAAAGGCCAGCCACAACAGCAGCAGATTATCCAATGCCAGCACCTGATCAGAAAAATTATGCGTCAACTGATCCCAATGGCTGGGCAGCATAAACACGGCTGGCAATACCAATAGCAGCCACAACAATGCTCCCCATTGATTCCACAGCAGCTTACATACGCCGGCAAAGCGATTTAAAAAGGCCTCCGGGTCCCATAACGGAATGCGAATCGCCATCGGATTCATATAACTGCGACGCTGCTGAGCGGTCTGTTCCCGTTCGGCGCGTTCAAATAATTCCTGTACATCCGGACTGACATCGGTCAGTAACATATCGGCATTATGCAGCTGACCCAGCAGATTAATCACCTCATCCTGGGTAGGTGCGTCATCCGCCAGTTGCTGATTGGCCAGCTCCCATAGCTGTTGCACCGTGCGTTTGCCATCCAGGGCGGCAATCAGCAATCGTGCTGCCGGAGTAAATCTATGCACCCGGTTAGATACCGTATCCTGTAACAGATACCACACCTCACCGCGATAGCGATGCCGGTGCAAACGCGCATGTGAACGCAGCGCCGGCTTTAACTGGGCCACCCGATACCAGGCATTACTTAATAATGGTGCACTCATAAAATCGTTATATTCCTCAACCCCTTGATGCGCCGGGCGCAGCCTATATTTTCTTCCGTTTTACACAAACCACTTCCACAGCCACAATCTGAACCAGTCGGTTAATCCATGCGTCCAGATCCAGATCAATTTATGTTCACCCACACTGATCTTACCTATCCCTTCCATACCGGGGCGCAGGCGTTCCCAGGTCTGCGCCTTATCCTGGGCCAGCTCGGCTTCTACCCTAAAGTAGTTGCCGCCATCTTCGGCTACCGATACCGGGGTAATCCGGGTCACACGAAAGTCCATGGTTTCATAGGGCAAGCCAGGTAATGACAAGCTGCCGTTTTGTCCCGTTTGCAGTTGAGCAATATCGCGCTCATCCACATTCAACACCACCCGATAGGCATCCAGCGGGGCAATTTCAAACACCACCTTGCCCTGCTCTACCGGTGCACCCAGCAACTGACTCAGATCCCCACTGACCACCACCCCGTCAAACGGAGCCAGCAGTTGCGAGCGTTGCAGCTTTTCTTCGGCCAGGGCCAGCTGGGCACGGGTTTGTTGCATCTGAGCCTGGGCCATGGCCATACCGGAACGGTCACCCTCGGCCAGCAACTGACGATAACGCTTATCGGTCTGTGCCAGTTCCGATTGCAAACGTTGCTGTTCCAGCGTCAGGTCTTTATCATCCAGACGGGCCAGCAACTGGCCTTGTTTTACCCTGTCGCCAGCCCTTACCTTACTTTCGGTAATAAAGCCTTCAAACGGTACCACCACCGCACGTTGCACCGAGCCTTCCACCACCACCGGAGCCTTGATCCGATAATCACCACTGGCAAAACTGAAAAACAGCAGCAGCAACAGCGTTAAGCCGGCAATCAGCTTCAGTCCGGGATGACGAGGCCCAAACAAATGCTGCACCCCATGGCGCCAACTATCACGACTGCGTTGCCACAGTGATCGGTTTTGCAAATGCTTTAACCACAATACCGGCCCCAGCAACTCACCCAGGGTTTTACACAGCTGTTGTTCATCCTCAACAAATGGCTGCGGATGATTGCGCTCCAGGGTAATCGCCCCAATAATATGACCGGTCTGCCACAGCGGCACGGTTAACACCGCATCATGCTGGGCCGATTCGGCCAACGTCTTTTGTGCCATAACACCCAAGCCATCGGCCGGTGCGGGATAGCACAGCATCACGCCCAGATCCAACACCTCATCCATGGCATCGCTGATACTGCGCACCAGATTACTTTTTTTATCAAATTTTGCAGTATTGGACATCGCATTAACCTGGATAGCCCCTTTGTGTTCCAGGCCGATACTGACACGCACACATTGCAGCCGGGTCGCCAGTTCATTCGCGACGGCCAGTGCCGAAGCTTTAAATTTATCCTGCTGTAACGCGGTGGCGGTGACATCGGTGGCCAATGTCAGTCGCTCAAAGCGCTGTTCCAACTGCTGTTGCGACTGCTCACGGAACTGATCCACCAGCCAGGCACTGCCCCAATGTAAGGCACGTAACGCCTGTTGTAATCGTTCCTGCTGGCGGGTATGAATATCCAGCACCACGGCACCATGCAATACCCCGTTCACTTCAATCGGATAGCCCACAAATGCGGCCGGCAAACCATTGTTCGAACGCTCAACATTGCGCCGTTCATTGTTAACATGCAACACCAGTTTACGCCGCTCTTTATTCACCGGCTCGACAATCCCCCGGCGCTCGGCCAGGGTCTTTTTTGCCACACCGGTCAGATATTGTAGATTACGTTGTTTGTCTGGCCACACCGCGGCCATGCTGTAACCACCATCGGCATCCGGCCCCAACAGCAACAGCCCACTTTCGACCTGGGCAATTTGCGAACATAAAATCGTCAGCCAGCTGTGACAAAACTCACTGTTATTTTTAGGTGAAGAAAAACTCGACCATACCGCGGCTATCGTTTGCGATGGCTGAGGCTCGGCATGGACTGATGCGGTATTTGTCATTTATTTTCCTGCTCAAGGGATTCACTGCAACGTCACAGCGTCCTTATCCTTTACTTATCTTGGGTTTCTTATGCTAACCACGAGCTATATCGTTTCACAATACACGGTTAAAAATTCGCGCTCATCCCGGCTTATCCCTCCCGAAATATGCCCTAATCGACAAGCCGCCAGCATATCCAGCTGTGCCGCCAATACATCGTGATCAACCTGCAAACTCTCCCCGGCCAGCCACAAAGGTTGCCTGACATCGGCCAGAGACAAACCGCTATTGTAAAGGTTTATGTCGAAAGATTGGCGCGGATTATTTAATTCCGAGACGGTTAAATACATCATTGGCGAATTTTGATTGCGTTTCAGCCCCTGCCGCACAATCTGTTGTGAAATGCAGGCCAATGATGAAGCTGATTCAGGATAAGCCTGCGCTAACTGACGCAAGATATGTTTGCTGCTGAGCTTAGGGTGCCAGATATAATGCGCCTGTTCAAACTTCTCTGGATTCATCACTCGCCACTTCACCCCTAAATGCATCAAGATGGCTTGTTCACGCCCTTGCTTTAACAAACCCAGCGCCTGCTCCCAGAACTCAAAATAACATTTGCATATCCAGTCCTCGTCTTGCCGCTCTACCGCATAGAATACGCTACTGGCTAACGCCTGGTAAGGCTGCAATACTTGCTGAGCAGCCAGCGGCATACCCAAAGTTCGGGCAATTTCATAACACGACTTAGGATCCACATATTGGGTTTTTATGCCAATCAACAATCGGTCTGCGTAAACAACGCCCGGCAATAATTTAAATGAAGATTCACGACCATAAGGAATCCCTAAGCTCATTAGCTGCTGCAATAGCAATTGATCTGGAGGCAATCCTTGTAACACAGCCTGAGTCATTATCTCTCTCATTCCCAATAAAAAGCCCCTGAAACAATTGCATCAGCAGTATTGCTTCAGAGGCATTATATTCAAGACTATGTTGATACAAGCTGGCGCTCCAAACAGGCGTATGGAGCATGTTATGACACAGCAGGGCTGACCGGACTTCCCGCCTGACAGCGTTACCTATATAGCCCGGCTATCCAGCCTCAGCAGACAAGCAGCCCTAAGCAACAGGAGCTACCTGCCAACCTTACGTCAAACACCGCCTAACACACGATCAACATCATCCCGACATTTGATTAAATATAAATTAACGAAGCAGCTGATTGATTATCCTGCAAATTGAGTAATGTCTGCAATTCTTGTGCCTGCTCACCAAACAGTGGATCACTAATAGTCTGCTGAGCCAGGCTCTGCGTCAATCCATCCGCAACCTTATTCGCACCATACTGATACGCAATATCGCCACCTAAGGCTTCAGAATCACTGCCTGTAAAATAATTATCCAACAAGCTCTCCAAAGCATCCCAATGCAGCAAGTCAGCATCACCACGAGCCAGGTCAAAGTCCTCAACGATACCTGCGAAATCAAACTGCTGCACTCGCTGGTTGTACCATGAATTGCTTGAGGTTTCATTGAAATCAGGCATTGCCTCAGCAATAAACTGCAAATGGGTGACACTTTGGTAGCCTGTTGGCGTGTTATACCAATTCACCAAAGTTAGCTGGTCACTACCACCGAGTTCAATAACCAGATCATTAGCAACCTTCGACAGCTGCACATCCGCATAGTCGATACCCCCCCCAAGCTCAAAGTATTATCAGCTGCCGACTGACCTACGCTATCGCCATGAATCGTGTCCTGACCATCGCCTTGGTTAAACAGCAATAAATCCGCACCATCACCGGTAATAATGACATCATTACCGGTGCCACCGATGAACAATTCATTACCCACATCACCAGTTAAACTGTCGGTACCGATACCACCATCCAGCAGCGCATTACCGCCAGCGTTACTTAAAACATCATTTCCAGCATTAGCAATCAACACATCATGGCCATCACCAGCATGCAGAGCATCATCTTTTACTCCCGACTGAACCACATCATCACCCCTTCCCAAGCGGATTAACAAACGTTCAATATTTTGGATAGCACCGATGGCAAACTCACTTCTAACACTGGCGTCCACGTTATTAATAACCAGGCTTTCGCTACGCAAGCCCCAATCAGCATACAAGGTGTCACTACTACCCCCTTTGCCATCCCAGTCTCCGCGACCAAAGGCCAGCAGTAAATCATGGCTACTACCACCCACAATCGAAACATTCTCAATATTACTCAAGTTGGTCGCACCACGATAAACCGTCGTCGCATTCAGTTGAGTCAGATCAGCAACATTCAACATACTATCGATACTGCTCATGCTGCTGTTATACGCACGATAACCACCGGCCACATCGGCACCTGCCTCATCAAGACCACGCCATTTCAATGCATAGTTACTGCTGGCAAAGTCCATGCTCAGACTATCATCACCCACACCACCATCTACCTGGCTGAGCTGGCCACTTTGTGCTACCACAGCAATCGTATCGTTACCCGCACCGCCCTCAACACGGTTATTGCCTTTGCCGACCTCAATTACATCGTTACCCGCGCCGGCAACGATTTCATCGTCGTAATCACCGGTTTTAACCGTGTCGTCTGCACTCCCAAGTTTCAATATCAGACGCTCAACATTTTTAATCGTCCCTTGGTTAAAACTTTTTTCCGCGGCAACATCACGGTTATCAATATTAATTGCCGATGTTTGAGCGCTCCAGTCTGCATAGATTGCATCCGTGCCCGCCTGCCCATCAAAGTCACCCGCCCCTAAACTCAGCATCAGGTCATTGCTGCTACCACCGATTGTCGAAAGATTTTCAATATGTTGCAGATTGACCGCACCACGATAAACCGTCGTCGCATTCAGTTGAGTCAGATCAGCAACATTCAACATACTATCGATACTGCTCATGCTGCTGTTATACGCACGATAACCACCGGCCACATCAGCACCTGCCTCATCAAGACCACGCCATTTCAATGCATAGTTACTGCTGGCAAAGTCCATGCTCAGACTATCATCACCCACACCACCATCTACCTGGCTGAGCTGGCCACTTTGTGCTACCACAGCAATCGTATCGTTACCCGCACCGCCCTCAACACGGTTATTGCCTTTGCCGACCTCAATTACATCGTTACCCGCGCCGGCAACGATTTCATCGTCGTAATCACCGGCACGTATCACATCGTGACCACTACCGGTTTTAACCAGTAAACGCTCAACATTAGTAATAGAACCGCCGTTAAAGTCATTCACTAAACTCGTATTCGTATTATCGATAATGATGTCATTTCCTTGAGCGCTCCAGTCTGCATAGATTGCATCCGTGCCCGCCTGCCCATCAAAGTCACCCATCCCTAAACTCAGCATTAGGTCATTGCTGCTACCACCGATTGTCGAAAGATTTTCAATATGTTGCAGATTGACCGCACCACGATAAACCGTCGTCGCATTCAACTGACTGATACCTTCCGCCGCTAACATACTATCGATACTGCTCATGCTGCTGTTATACGCACGATAACCACTGGCCACATCAGCACCTGCCTCATCAAGACCACGCCATTTCAATGCATAGTTACTGTCGGCAAAGTCCATGCTCAGACTATCATCACCCACACCACCATCTACCTGGCTGAGCTGGCCACTTTGTGCTACCACAGCAATCGTATCGTTACCCGCACCGCCCTCAACACGGTTATTGCCTTTACCGACCTCAATTACATCGTTACCCGCACCAGCAACGATTTCATCGTCGTAATCACCGGTTTTAACCGTGTCGTCTGCACTCCCAAGTTTCAATATCAGACGCTCAACATTAGTAATAGAACCGCCGTTAAAGTCATTCACTAAACTCGTATTCGTATTATCGATAATGATGTCATTTCCTTGAGCGCTCCAGTCTGCATAGATTGCATCCGTGCCCGCCTGCCCATCAAAGTCACCCATCCCTAAACTCAGCATTAGGTCATTGCTGCTACCACCGATTGTCGAAAGATTTTCAATATGTTGCAGATTGACCGCACCACGATAAACCGTCGTCGCATTCAACTGACTGATACCTTCCGCCGCTAACATACTATCGATACTGCTCATGCTGCTGTTATACGCACGATAACCACTGGCCACATCAGCACCTACCTCATCAAGACCACGCCATTTCAATGCATAGTTACTGCTGGCAAAGTCCATGCTCAGACTATCATCACCTACACCGCCATCTACCTGACTGATCTGGCCACTTTGTGCTATTACACTGAGCGTATCATTACCCGCACCGGCATCAATTTTATTACTCCCTCTACCAGCAGCAACAATATCATTACCCGCACCGGTCTCAACTTCATCATCAAAATCTGCGGCTTTAATCACATCATCTGCACTACCGGTAACTAACAACAAACGCTCAATATTCTGGATAGTCCCGCCATTGAAGTTGTTTTTCAGTGTTGAGTCACTGTTATCGATACTGATTGCGGTATTTTGCAGCGCCCAGTTGGCATAAATCGCATCGCTACCACCAAAACCGTTATAGTCCCAATCACCCGACTCAACCAGCAAATCATTTCCAGAGTTTTCCTGTAGCTTAAACGAGACATTGCCCAGCGCAGGATCAAATGTAGTAGTTTGACTAATGAGATTCGACACACTATACATAGCCGCCCCACTTAAGGCGGCCTTGATGTTTCCTAATGCACTATTGTAAGTTAACCAAGTCGTTGTCAGCGCATTGGCATCAGCATCTGCACCACGCCATTTTAGTGAATAACTGCTATTCGAAAAGTCGGCCAGCCAATTCGCCCCACCTCCGCCAGCAAAAATAATATTGTTACCGCCTTGTGTATAAATTTGATCACTTACACCGGCATAGATAATGTTCGTACCACCAGTTGTTATAATTGTATCGGCCCCTGCGCCCCCGATAATAGTGTCCGTCCCCCTACTACTATAGATGGTGTCATCACCGGCACCACCCTGTAACAGATTATCGCCACTGTTGCCTTTAAGCGTATTGTCCTGCATATTGCCGCTAGCATTAATATCTCGCGAGCCCGTCAAATATAAGTTTTCAACATTAGCGCTTAGGGTATAACTGTCCGAGCTATAGACGGTGTCAGTCCCCTCCCCCGCCCATTCGGTAATACGATCACCTGATGTCACATAATACATATCATTGCCGCTACCACCTCGCAGTTCATCGCGACCAGCACCACCATCAAGGGTGTCATTACCGCCCTTGGCAATAATTAAATCATTACCTCCCGCCGCTTTCAGATAGTTGTCAGCCTCATCGCCATAAATAATGTCCCCTTGAGCACTACCACTCAAGCTTGGCGTATCCACAGTAACTTGACGCACACCACCGGCATAGCCAATCTCGGCAAGTACCACAGCCAGATCATCGCTCATCTCCGCCTGTTGCAACTGCTCGGAAAATAAGGATATACCATCCCAGCCCATCTCTTGCATGATGCCATTCCCCATGCGATAGAAAGTGGCAACATTGCGCAAACCCTCATCAAAATTCTGAGCCAAATCATTAGTTAAGCGTGCATTAAATGCATCAAAATCCAGCTGAAAATCACTTGCTGACGCATATTTAATACCGATATCATCGACATACGGCTTTAAAACGGTTTGACGAGCCATAGCGTTATAAACCGAGTTTTTCAATGCGGTATAGGCCTCATCTAATGGCTGCAACTGAGCCGACCTCAACGCAACCGAAATTTGATCACCAGCAACCGACATACCCACTCTGGCTCCTTGAATATTCAAGGTTTCCCATGGCATTTTAAAGAAACCACGACCATTAAACGCCTCTAATACGGTCAATTTCTGCTGCCATTCGGCAGACAGATTACTCGTCAAGGAATAACCATGATCGGCGGCACGCAGGGCCATATCTTTATGTCCACTGCTTGCCGCCCAATCAACTAACAGCTGATCAATCTGAGTACGCAAATCAGCGGTCGATGTTGCCTGCACCACACTGGAAAGTGTATTTAGTAAGGCGGCCCCTTCTACGGTCTGTAAACTGGCCGCTTCCTGCAAATCTCGCACTAAACCACTGCCTTGCATACCCGGCAATACTGTCACAGTATTCGTAATCGTTATCGCGTCCGAAAATTCACGCTGAAAGGTATCAATTAGAAAATTGACATCTGCTGTTTGACCAACCGCTGCGGTATTACCTGTTGTGCCATCGGTATAAGCAAACGTACCAATATCTGCAATCTCATTACCATCCCCTAAAACTTGAGAATTTTCTATACTCTGCACACCAATATGTGCAATTCCAAGCGTACTCAAAGATTTAAGCTCACCCACATCGGTTACACCATCCTGATTCAAGTCCTGCCATACTCTCAGGTTGGAAAAATTATCATCATTGACGTCAACAATACCATCCTGATTAGTATCTTCCTGAGCTAATGCATCAAAGCCATCCTCAGCCTTACCCGTCACATTCCCCTGATCATCATAAAGGTTGGTATTATCGCCAAATAACTCGCTACCATTATCAATCATTCCATTATTGTTGCGATCAAAGACCAACAGACCATCATCCGGCGCAATCCAACCTGTGCTACTTCTTAGGCCATCGCCAGAATGATCAAACAAAATCGGATTTTCACTATCAGGGGCAACAGTTTCAATCCCATCACCATCCAAGTCGAAAGTTAGTGGATCGCCACGGAAACGCTGCGCACCACTAAAGCCATCGGCCGCACTCGGATCAATAGCATCATCATCCAATATATCAAACATTCCAAAATAACCACGGATTGCATCAATTGCATCACCTAGCCAGCCACCAAACAAATCAGCCACATCATTGGTATCGGCTTCCATTGGTGTGCTATCGGCATACAAGGTTTTACCAAAGGCTTTAATCGTAGTATGGTTAGTAACCGCCAATGAACCTGGCGTACTACCGGAAGTGTATTTAGAGCCGGTACTAAATTCAAAATTACCCGTCGGATCTTTAGCACCTACCCCAAAATCATAAGTAGTTTTCCCGTTAGCGTCAGTAGATGATGTCCAAGAGGCCGTTGCAGGCCCACCAAAGCTCATTTTTCCAGAATGACTACCATCTTTATTATATTGGGCTTCAAAGCGCCCCCCCTTAACACCACTGTTTTGCCACTCACCACTGTTATCAACAGTCACCGAACCGCCTATACCAGATCCCTCTACACCAACGCTCGTTTCCCCTTTGGTTGCATCATGCGAAACGTTAACCGGACCGGAGCTGGCCGAAACATTACCATTAGGATCAACACTGGCAGAGTTCCCCCCGCCATCTGCAACCGTCACGCGACCATCTGAACCAACCGTTGCACTCTCTTGTGATGCGGTAGTCACCGATGAACCACTGGCATTCATCGAAGTACTATCTCCTTCAGCATTACGGTAGTTCAGCCCATTGGCATTTACGCTCAAGCCCCCCCCAGCGGTGCTATCATTAGCCATACTATCTACGGCGGCTTCACCTGCTGCAATTAATTCATTAATACTCATTAGTACCTCATAACAGAAAAAATTAAATACCCCCAAGGGTAGCGAATACCATGCAAGCTAAAAACCACCATAAAGCTTAATTTTTTAGAAAAAAAGTGGCATGGTAATTAAAATCATTGACATCCTCCCCGCCCTAAACGACGAGGCTTTTCGCGCAAATCGGGTAGATTATATTATTCGGTAATAATCTACAGTCTTATCAAACCAACTGATAATATCAGCGACACCTTAAAAAAACCAAGAAAAAAGCCCGGCAAAGGGCAATTTAACCACACAGTTATTCTGTCAAAATTTAAGCAGGGAATGGGGATTTAAGAGGTAGCGACGAATTTAGTCGCAAAATAAGCTATTTAGCCAAAATCGATGCAACACTAGAAGACTATCCGACAATAGGGATGGCAACGAGAATCATCCAGGTTGAGACATTTTTCTCACTGATTTTAGGCGAATAGTTAACCTACACACGAAAATCAGAGGAAAAAAGAGCCGGCAGGAGAATTAGCCACCGAATCTCATGTTCTCGGCTACTACGTCCACTTTTTCAAATTACCGTGGACTTATCCAGTTAGGCTCTGTTGAATACATGCCACCACAACACAACGAGGTGGTGGCTAGTACCGAGCCGTGAAAATTTCAATCCCATTGTAGGGTGCATTCCATGCACCACATGCTTTCTCATTTAGAAGTGCTGCACGGAGTGCACCCTACCAGAAATGTCACCTTGCTTTCTAATAGGATGAATACTTGTGATGTTTAGCACTAGCTAAAAAATCAGCCTTTACCGTTGAGTTTTTTAGCAGGAGCCTCTTCTTCGGTTTCTTCAGGTTTACCGCCATCAACCACCACCAGGCTATCCTTGATGGCAGAGAAGTTACGCATGGAGTACAGATGCAGATAGATCAATTCCATACCATCATTTTTCACCAATTGTTCCAGCTTCTCGGCAGGCACCTGTTTTAGCTTCTCGCGGTTAATCGCCATAAAGCCGGCCAGTGACATTTTTTTACCAGAACGCAGGGTAAACTCGGCCTGCATAGGCTCCAACAGATCCAGTTCTTTTAACAAGGTGCAAAACTGCTGTGTCAGGCTGAACTGGTTGCGGTATTCCTGCAAAAATTTCAGTACATTATCCACATAAGGTGAGGCTTTTTTCTCGTCATCAAACAGACGCTGGCCTTTACCTTCGCTATTAAAGCCCTGATATTTCTCATCGATACACAGGGTAAATGTTTTACCGTCTTCACTTGCAGAAAAGATAAATGGGTAACGACGTACAAACGCTGGAATATAATCAACCTTCCATTTACCATCATTTTCCACATACAGGTTTTCGTTATCTCTAACCCCCAGAATTACCGCCGGCATAACGGCTTCTTCGTTACCGGCAAACACAATCGCATAGTCGCTTGCCGCCTGGGCGAATTCAACCGCCATCAACGGCAGTGAATTGACTTCACGAGCAAAAGAAAAGTCTGCTCCCACTTCAACCGAACTGTTGGCATGACGCTCACTATTAACGGGAACAGCTGTCTCGTAAAGGTATTGTTGTTTGCTCATTTTATTCGCTTCTCCTGGTTACTTCATACATTATTTATTTTCAGTAGCGGCAACGCATCAGCTACCGACAAACTCCCCGCCCTAGCCTGTTTAGCTAACGCAGGAAGCTCTCGGCAGCTTATGATGAAACGCTGGTACTTGCCGATACATTGACACGCAAACCGGCATTCGGATTACGCTCGGCATCATTTTGACCCAAATGATTCACAAAGTCATCCTTCCAATCGGATTTTGCCGGTTTACCCGTAGATTTCTCGTCCTCATCCTGATCAAAATAACCCGTACTCAGATCAACCGTTGGCACCGTAGCGGTGTCTGACGTTAGCATAGCTGGCTGCATCGCATCCAGCTCGGCGGCAACGGCCAGTTGTAACAATTGCTGATCGGTTTCGGCCGATGGCATCAGACGTTCACCCACATCCAGCTGGTTGTTCATCACCCCGGCATAAGTATGTGTCAGCCCAACGGCATGCCCCAGCTCATGGGTCAGCACGGATAAGGCATCCATATGCTGTGCCGCATCACCACCGGCTGCCTGTAGCGCATTACCCCCTGGCTGATATTCTTCATCCGTCGCCGGCGTTTGATCCACAAACCAGCCGTGACCTGCCGCATCGCTATCCAACACAATCTGACCGTCTCTATACACACCCAGCTGCTGGTCAGGAAGATCGGCCACGGTAACCTCCACATCAGTCATGGTTGTCGCTGCCTGAGCATTGACACTCTCGGCCCAACGACTAACCGCCGCCTGCTTCAGATCGGCAATAGACACATCAGACAGCTCATCGCCGGCAACGGTTACGGTTGCTGTTTCGGCAGCCAGCATGGCTTGTGGCTGATCATGTAACTGCGCAATCTCAATATCATTGGTACTTACCGTTACCGAATCAACGCTGGCTGCCGCACTGGCCTGCAACGCAAAACCGGCATCTAACGCCACCGCATTGTAGACATAGCCAGCAATGGCCTGGTTATCCAGCTCTACCGATACGGTGGTGCCTTTCAACATCACCTTCAGCTCATAGTCCTGACCGGCCAACAAGGTATGCGACGCGACGCTATCAATATCAATGCCATGCTGAGCGGTGCGATGTCCAATCAACACTTGTTGATTACTCACATCCAGCATTACAAATTTGTAATCCTCGGCGCTGTATTGATCAAAGATAAAGCCGGCCTGATCGTCGGCACTCAACACCGCATTCAAACTCAAAATAGACTGCGCCCCGACATTCTGCCCAAAGCTCATCGCATATTCACCACCGGCATTATCGACACTCAAGCGTTCATCAGCGACTTGCCAATTACCGCTAGCGGTCTGACCATTAAACAACTCACCCGTACTGCTCTCAAACTCGTCAGTAATAATGGTAGTTGCCTCGGGGGCCAATACCTGAACCTGAATATTATCAAAACTGCCGCGAGAACGATCCGAACCGATACCAATCAGCCCCCAGTTCAGACCGTAAGCATAGTCATCCACCACACGCGCATCAAAGGTTTTACTAATTGACACCTGATTATTCACCACCAGGGTTGCATTCAGTCCATTAACCGCCAGCGTCAGATTGTAAGGCGTGCTGTGTTTTACCTGGAAGGGTGTCTGCGTATCCACATGCCAGCCAGCGGCATCCCGGTGACCAATTTCCAGTTTATTGGTGGAATCATTAATCCCCGCAAATTTGAAGTCGGTTTCATTGATGTAATCAAAAATCAGATAGGCATCCGCTTTCCAACCCGCGGTTGGTTTAATAATTTCCACCGTAGACTGAATTTCATAGTAGCTTGGCAATGCATCTTCAATATGGAACACACTAACCGCATCATCTTGCAATGATTCTGCCGATACCTGTAAAGCGCCACCACTTACTTCCCAAGTACCGCTATCCACGGCAAAGCCGTTTAATGGTGCGGCAGCATTAACATCATCAAAACTGGCGGAACGCAGTACATCGCGCTTACCACCGGCCAGATTGCCAGCCTGTGGATCACGTGGTGCGCCGGTTTGATCCTGCCAGGCAAAATCTTGCTGCCTCACCATACCCAGCTCACCGAACGGCTCGCCATTACGCGCCGCATCGGCACCGGTATCCGCCGCCCGAGTCATATCCACCCCATCGGAAGCGGACAGATCCAGCAGGAAGTCGGCCAGCTGAGGCTGTAAGGTACGTGATACGGTACCAATACCAAATGGTGCAAATGGTACGATATAGCTGTTGAACTCACCTACCCAGTCAATCAAACGATCGCCACCGGTATTACCAATCAATACATCCCTACCGGCACCGCCATAGGCGCGATCTTCATAGCTTGGATGTGTGTCCGGTGCATTATTTTCATCCGCAGCAACACCTTGGTCATCATCCGCATTCAGCAGATCATCACCCCAGCCACCGTACATATTGTCACGCCCGCTACCACCGACCAGCCAGTCGTTACCCAGATCACCAAAGATGACATCGTCACCATCCGATTGCACGACGCCGTAAGTCGCGCTCACCACTGGATCACCCTCTGTTGGATCAAAGTTCAACAGGAAGTTTTCGATCTGAGTACGTGGTGCATACTCATCGTACTCGGCAAACTCGGTGGTATTGGTGTCATAGCCCAACACATCACCCGGGTTATTTGGATTCGCATAGAACTCGGGTAACGCTTCTGCCCCGGATACCGCATCATCACCCGATCCCGCATGAATAAAGTCGCTACCCAGGCCACCGTAGATAATATCATCGGAAGTATGCTTAGACTCGCCACCAAACTCATCCTGAGTCGCATTGAAGCTGGTGTCCTGACTGAATGGGGTTAAATCTACGGCTTTTTTCAGTTCACCGGTTACATTGATGTCGGCCTGCTGCACCTTACCCGGTGTGCTGATCGTGCTCTGTACCGTCGCTACCGTTACCCCGGCCAGTTCTTCAACCGTGCCATTGCGGCTGGTAAAGATACGGCCATCATCCCCCAGAATACCGTCTTGTCCATTGCCACCGGAAATCCAGTCATTACCATAACCACCAATGATGTCATCGTCCTGACCTTCACCGAAGACCACGTCATCACCTTTCATCCCGTAGATAAAGTCATCACCGGCTTCACCGTGAATTTCATCGGCCGCACCGATATCATTCACCGCGTTGCTGTCAACATCAACCCCACCTGGGGTGTAATCCAGCAACTCGGCGGCACGAACGATAATACGGTTATCACCACGATCCTCATGCGATGAAGTTTGATCGTATTCAAACTCAACGTAATCATTCGTCGCAACGATACGGAAGATATTGCCGTTATCACCTAACAACATATCCGCGTCATTCGCATGAGCATTCACGGTTTGATCACCGGCATCCAGACGTGCAATCGCGGTACCCGAGCCACCGAACAACAGGTCACTGCCATCCGGACGACGTTCTGGTGTAGCCAAGCTAAACAGCTCGGAGCTACCGCCAATGATGTCATCCTGACCTAAGTTACCGAAGATCACATCATTACCACCATTACCCTCGATATAGTCATCACCATCGGTTGCCAGGTTATCTACTGAAGCACTGACGACTAGGTTATTTTCACTATCACGCAAGGCACTAACGCTAATATCAATCGAGCCATCACCTTGAACAATATCGTCACCTAACTGAGCGAAGATCTGGTCATTATCGGCACCACCGGCAATATAGTCATTACCGAAGTTACTCAGTCCGGCAGTCTGGGTCCCATTATCGTGATCCAGAACATTGATATCAAAGTCTTCCCAGACCGGTGCACCTTCGGGGATCAACTGCGCATCGGCGGTGACCAATACGTCACCAGCCGTCAGGGTTTCGGTGCTGTATAACTGACCGTTTTGCTCACCACTTAATTCACGATAACGTGGGTTCGTCAGCACGCCTGCGGTTCTATCCAGCATCACATTGTCACCAAAGATCAGATCGCGCTCACTACCGCCGTCGATCTGGTCACCAAAGGCACCGCCAATCAGGATATCTTCACCGCTGTTACCGCGCATAATATCGGCACCACCAATGGTGCGAGCAATGGTTTCAATCGAACTTACCGTACCGGCAACGAAGTTAATCTCCGCGTTATCACCTAACAAGATGTCATTATTGGCATCGCCACTGATCACATCGCCAGCTGCGCCGCCGATTAATACGTCATCCTGATCACCACCCGACAAGCTATCAGAGCCACCAACCGCGTGTTGTTCAGACACCACATTGGTCACAATACCACTGCTATAAGTCACGCGCGCATGATCACCAATCACGATATCTTCACCACCGTTGCCAGCCATGGTATCGCCTTCGGCACCACCCAGAATCAGGTCGTTATCGGCATCGCCAGCAATATTATCGGCACCACCGCCATCATCCGGATTATTGGTATACACCGGGTCAACGGTACTGAATATCGCCATCAATCGCGGCGTTACGATCCCCAGGATGATCTCGTTCATTTTGCCGCTATTGATGCTCTTCTTCTGCCCTGAATCACGATCCACCTGGTCGTTAATCACATCAGCCACCGTGGCATCACGTTCCGCCGTCGCAATATCGGTCACGCTTCACCGGTGGTCGGTATGCGCAGGTACCGCTGTCTGGTCGATACGACCTTGATCTTCAAAGATAATGCTTCATCACCCTCATTGCCGACGTCGTGTCATTTCTGACCAGCAAGGCATCATGGTTTCGATACTTTCACTGTCAAATGTTCACCACATCCATCACACGGCTGTTTGGATCAACATTCAGACCCGAGTCACCATAGATATGGTCCAGACCGGCCTGGCCTGAGATGTTGTCATTACCAGAACCACCGAATAAGTGGTCGCCGGCCTGACTACCAATAATGCTGTCATCACCGTTACCACCATAAGCCGTAATACCTACGCTGGAAGCCGAAGCATCAATGGTGTCATTACCGGCATAATCAAAGGCAATCGCCAATGTTGAAGCCTCGCCAGATTCACCGTTATAACGCTCACCATCTTGTGCGGTATCGCCATACACCACTAATGGCGTACTGCGGTTAGTCACGGTAATGGTATCACCGGCCGTGGTCAGTGAAAATACCACCACCATGTACCGAAGTCGAACCGCCATGATCGTGGTGTCGGCAAGGTGTTATTGACCGTGGAGATATCGCTGGCTTAACAACAGTAACCTTCCACTGCGATAGCTGATACCACCGCCGAGTTTTAGCAACTGGTACGGATATTCGGTATCCAGCTCAAATCACCGGCTAAGCCCAAACTGGATACATTGGTAGTGATGCATTATCGCCATCCGACTATGCCATATCCATCACGCCAACGTCGCTCGCCACGCTGGAATCGTTATGCATAATCAAGGTGTCGATCAAGGTATCTTCATCAACATTTGACTCAGGAATCGTTGGCAACTCTTCATCGGTTTCATTGGGCAACATGATCGCCGTATTGATCGAACGATCTGCATTCGGATCAATATAACCTTCAATAAACAGCGGACCAGCAACCTTGCCACCCATCACATGCGACTGAATCGGGAAGACTTTCAGTGGTTGTTCTGGCTCAGGTGGTTGAGGCTCGGCGGCATCAACGGTAATCACCTGAGGAATCCACCAGTCTCCCGGCGTAAAGGTTAATGATGTCGGTGTGGTGGTCGTAATGTCATCCGGCAGAATATCAATGGTGACATTCTCGGTCGGCGCCATGGTCAAGCGGATACTGTAGGTATCTGGTACCGCTTCATCGGCCGGTGTATCGGTATCATCGGCCACCACTAAGGTGTAGCCATCCGTTTCGTCTACCTAAACACTGGCACTGTCATTATCTACCACCTCAAATTCCATGGTGGTATCGCCATAGCCGTTATTCGCCGTATGAACAATGGCTGACAACATGGTGTTTTCAACCACACCATCATCCACTGCGGCAACGGTCATTTCAACCGCAGTGCCCCAGTTAGTATGATCAAAGGTAATGGTATTGGTACCGGCATTGTAACGAACATCAGCGCTACTCAATGCCAACTGGCCATCATTGCTTAACAGCACTTCAACAGTTTCACCAAATGCCACCGCTTTAGATAGCTGAACCTCATAAGTATCTGTAATCTGTGTTGTGCCATCGCCTTCCAACACCGTATCTCTATGACCTGTTCCGGTAACGACCACTTCTGGCTTATCGTTATCCAAAACCGTGACTTTGACATTTTTCACGGCAACATGGTTAAAGGTTTCATCTTCGCTTTGTACGCTATGACTGATCGCATAAACGCGCTCACCTTCACTACGCGCATCATCCATCGCTTTCACGTAGATGGTCTGCTCGGTAGTATCGGTCATGGTCAGCGTCAGATAACGGCTGAAGTTAACACCATCGGTAGAAATCAGCATGGAATCACCGGCCGGTGCGCTATCTTCTTCCTCTTGGGTCGTGCGCGCGGCCGATACATTCACACAAACCGCTTTGCCCGCTTCTGCGGTGTGTTCGCTACAGGCAATCGTATATTGATCAACGGTTTCACCTTGCTCATTCACCACGGTTTTGCCGTCGGTCTGGTTAATCACTATCTGACCGCTGGATGGGCTAGCCACATGCAGGTCAATACCTTCGGCTAACAGGTTGTCCCAAGCCGCATCATCAGAGGCTACGCCACGTTTAATCACCCCGCTGCGACCTTACTGATCCCAACTGGCCATTTCTGCGGTCACTCAGCGGCCACATTAAAGGTATCGTTACCTTTACCACCAATGATGGTCGTTACCACACCCGATTGGTACTTTGGATAAAGAAGTGATCATCGCCTTCCAGACCATCGACATCTAAGGCTTCCATATTGGCATAAGTCACATTCAGACCCGCACCATAACCCCCCTCGTCGGTAATCACAAAGTTGTCATTCAACTCGGTACCGATTACCACCACTTTATCGAAGCCAGCACCCCCGTCCAGATCGACTGGAGCATTCACGTTGTACATGACGGTATCACTACCTTCACCACCTTCGGCCAGGGTTTCTTCTTCGGTTGAGAAGCCATCCTGATTTTTTAGCGCAAAAGCACGGATAACAAAGGTATCGTTATCGTCATTACCTTCTAGACGTAGCTCGGCTTTATTGCTGTATACCGAGAACAAGTCATCACCGGTACCGCCGTAACTGGTTAACGCGAAGGTTGCACCACGACTTAAGAAACCAGCCGTTGTTTCAATGGTGTCAAAATCATCGCCAGCGGCAACCGTTGCATCCGGTGCGGGTGTTGAAATACGCT
>CALNXP010000009.1:0-11454 GCA_942490555.1 uncultured beta proteobacterium
ACTCGCTGAAACCGCGGCACAGAGCCTACCGGTACGCCGGGTATTTCTTGCCGACGGTGATGCGATGACTTTATCCACTCGTCGCCTTAGGGCTATTCTTGAATCCATCCGCAAATACCTGCCAAATGTTCAACGGGTGTCGTCCTACTGCCTTCCACGCAACACCAAAAATAAAACTGCAGCGGAGTTAAGCGAGTTGCGCGAACTCGGCCTGAGCTTGTTTTATGTCGGCTGCGAATCAGGCGACAATCTGGTGCTGGAAAGAGTGGAACAAAGGCGAGACCTTTGACAGCTCACTGGCCGCGCTTGAAATGATCAAAGCTGCCGGCGCTAAAAGCTCGGTCATGATATTAAATGGCATGGGTGGGCGTCGCCACAGCGAACAACACGCAATCAACTCGGCCAGACTCATGAATGCCGCACAACCGGATTACCTTTCCACACTGGTACTGAGCTTTCCGGATGGACTGAAACGATATCAGGATGGATCTAACAACGAGTTTGAGCCGCTAACTCAACATGAGCGTTTATTGAAATGACACTGCTCAGCACGCTCGAACTCGAACAAACCATTTTCCGCAGCGATCATGCCTCCAACTATTTAAGTCTGAAAGGCACACTCGGCAAAGACAAAGCAAAGTTGTTGCAGCTCGTTCATACCGCTATCAATAACCCGGAGCAGTTGACACTCCGCAAAGAATGGCAGCGCGGGCTCTAGCTTTAATCGAGGCGTCGACGATTAAGCCATTCGAGGAAATCTCCGGCCACCTTAAGTTCGACTCCTCAGACCATAATCGATATCTTCATATCAAATCTCATCGACGCTCGGCGCACGCTCAACCGCCTCTTTTAGTTCAACAAAACGTTCAACGTCGTTGTAGCTGTCGATCGTGCCGGACAACATCAATATCGACACATCTGCCTTCGGCAATATGTTCGCTGTTGTAGCTATCAGCCTCCGGCTCCCACCACGACAGCCAACTCACTGCACGTTGCGTCCAGCGGAAACGCCCGCGCGATAGGCTCGGTGGCACAAACACAGGCTCAGGAAAGCAAAACCCCTATCCGCGAGCTACAGACCAAAGGTCTGCGCAAAATTATCGTGCGGATAATCACCGCAGGAATGTAGAAACACAAACATAGGTGGCCGCTGGCCTATACTGTGCCCGTCCGGCAACCACATTGGTGAATGCAGCATCGGGTTGAAACCCGCGCCCTCGGGATCACGTCAGACGTTTATCAAATGAAAACTGCTCATAGATTTTTCCTTCGCCAAGTGGTCAGAGGATGCGACCACCTGCACCCATAACATCACCTGTTCGCTACCATGCGCTCAACTTACTCTTCGCCCCCCGGAAACTGCATATGCAAACAGTACCAACTAATCCGCAGTTCAATCCTGTACACGGCATTCAACCTATGCTGATAGCATGCAGTTTATGGTTGGGGCTGACAACGGCAGCATGGGCGGTCGACGCATTGTCATCAGTTGCCGGCGCAGAATCTAGTGATCCGCTTTGGGAAATTCGTCTGGCTGATTCAGCCGTTACGTCCATCGCATCCAGCTTCAGAAGACGACCAGATCAACATCGTGCCACTCCCCTTGCCAATATACCGCGGCAAGTTTCTGCGCTAGGCGAGGATTCAGAAAGCCCGATTCAAAATGGCATTCGTCGCGACAGAATCAAACTGGATTTGTCATTCGATATTAACTTCCCGGTGGACAGCGATGACATAACTGCCCGCAGCAACATGCCCGACCTCGACCTACTGCTCGAAGTGGGGCCTGAGGTCGAGCTGCAATTCACCAAAATTCCCAAATGGGGTGGTCACTGGTATCTGGGCTACAACTTCGCCCTGCCTTTTCTTTCGATAGTGTCAAACCGGAGTTTCGCGGCGTCGTATTCAGCCCTGAATTTTCCTACCGGGTAAAGTTCGCCGAAGGGCGTGATTCACTGAAACTGCGGGTTACTCCAATTTGGGGTAGCAAATACACGGCGTTAATGGGCGTGGATTCGCAGTACGCTACGGCCGAGCGCCCCGGCTACACAGCCAAAAGCGGCTACATAGGCACTGACCTGACACTCAGCTGGATTAACACCATCAACAAGCGCTGGGAGTCTGTCGCAGGAACCCGGTGGTCGTTCCACGAAGGCGCAGCAAACGACAATAGCCCACTGTACACCAAAGATTACGGTATCAGCGTCTACGCCGCGTTCACCTGGAAGTTCTGGGAAAGTAAACGGCGCGCAGAAGTGTCCGAATAATCTGCTGCAAGCGCAAGTGCCGCTTCAGTTCATTTAGCTTGGTCGGCAATGTGTTATACATACACCGAATATCAAATAAATAATCATCGGGATACGTCATGCAGATCACTCGTCGCACCCTACTTCAGGCCGCCACCGTGGCTGCCGCAGCACCGGCGCTTGCCGGGTGTTCACAACGTGATGACCTGCCACTGCCGGGCAACGCACCACTCGGTCCATTTGGCAAAAACGCAACCGCAGAAGAAGTCACCGCGGGTCTGGATCTCACCGGCCAAACCATACTGGTTACCGGCTGCAACTCCGGCATCGGCTACGAAACAATGCGGGTACTGGCACTGCGTGGCGCACATGTGCTTGGCGCCGCCCGGCAACCAAGAGAAAGCGGCAGCAGCTCGCGACAGCGTATCCGGAACAACCACACCGGTGGTTATCGAACTTTCCGACTTTGATTCCGTGATTCTGGCGGCAAATAGCATTAAAGCTGAACACTCGGCCCTTGACGCGGTTATCTGCAATGCCGGCATCATGGAACTGCCCGAATTGGAGCAGGTGTATGGCATAGAAAAACAGTTTGTCGTCAACCACCTCGGTCACTTCCTACTGGTGAACCTTTTACTCGATCAGATTCAGGCTGCCGAACAGGGTCGCGTAGTTATGGTTAGCAGCGGCGCATCAACCCGGCTCGCACCCCCTGAAGGCATCTATCTGAACCAGTTATCC
Organism: uncultured beta proteobacterium; assembly: GCA_942490555.1. Taxonomy (GTDB): domain Bacteria; phylum Pseudomonadota; class Gammaproteobacteria; order Burkholderiales; family Gallionellaceae; genus Gallionella. The sequence continues at coordinate 2,988 of CALNXP010000009.1, forward strand.
GGAGAAGGCTGGTATGAACCGGGCACCGCATACGGCCAGTCCAAACTAGCCAATGTACTGTTTGCACTTGAACTCTCGAATCGACTTGAAGGCAGCGCTGCAACAGCAAACTCATTGGCACCCGGCGTTATTCCGACCAATCTGGGACGTCACATGCCCCGTTGGAAAACACTGGCACTCCAGACTGTTGGCAAGCCCTTCACCAAAACTGTGGCGCAGGGTGCTGCAACCAGTTGTTACGTAGCTGCCCGACCGGAGCTCGACAACGCATCAGGATGGTTTTTTAGAGACTGCAACCCATATCGTCCCGGTGGCAATACCGAAAATGCCCAATTGGCTGCCGAACTGTGGGTAAAGTCAGAAGAAATACTTATGCCATGGTTAACCCAAGGTTCTCGGGCGGCATTTAACTACACCTTCGGCGGGCAGGGACTGCGCTAATATTTGCGCCTGCCGTATCAAGCGCTCTATTTAACTGAGGGTTTAATAAGCACGGGCCAGTACACCCAAACGAATATTGCGAATGCCGCAATCCATGCGGTCGCAGACAAATCGATAGTCATCAGGTAATTTGGCAGAAATGCGCCGGATAAGCGCACCAGCACTGCAACAGTGAGCAACGCATAAGCAACCACTACCGCGCGTGAAACGTGTAGCGGCCTGCCGGTATGACCCAGCGCAACCCGGGGAGTCACCGCCAGAATCATCAAGCCAATAACACCCATTGTTAATGCATGCAGTGCAATGGTCGGCGAAAACCACAAGCCATATTCTGACATTGCGGTAAGCAGGTAGCCTACAGGTAACCACATGTACGCAACATGCAGCACAAACAATAACGGATTGCTGCGAGTGGCCAGACCGCGCCAGAACAACAGCCTTAATCCATGTGCCAGCCCGGCCAGCAAAGCGAACAAACCCAGATACTCAGCAAAAAAGGCGTTAAACGGTGCATAAGCGGATGCAACACCGGTGAGTAGGGTTGTTAAGACCACCACCAATTCAAGCCCCGCATAAGACACGGGCATACGCTCACTACCGCGCCCTTCGTGCCGCAACCAACCGGCAGTAAAATTGGGAATAATGCGACCGCCGATTACCGTCACCAACAGCAATACCAGATGCAACAGCAAATACAGAGCCACGCGACCTTCACCAAAAGTGATTCCGATACGACCGAAATGAAACAATAAATTCAGCACTGCCATCATGCCGATGATGGCCACAATCGGATAATTGCGCGCACTGCCACCCAACACAATTTCGCGCCCGACAAAACCAAGTAGCAGTAGCGGAAACAACATATCAACCGAAATTACCAACCAGACAGGCAACGCGAAAACCGGCGCCATAATGAGTCGTCCGGCCAGCCACGCTATAACCAGCAATAAAAAGCTCATTGCCTCTCACCGGGGGACGTCCGGTCCAACGGGAAATAGCCGTTAACAAAAACCCGGCGATCGCGGCCATTGCAAAACCAACCAGCATTTCGTGACCATGCCAGTAGGTTAGCTGTATCGAAATGCCCGTCGAATATGCACTAATGCCGCCCAGATACCTATAGCCAGCACCGCAAACGCCTCAAGCAATAGAAAAAACGGGCGGAATGAATAACTCATAAACGCACTGCTACCGATGGACATCACGACTCCAGTCACCAAGCGCCGGTCACTCCGGCAACTGCTACCATAGAACCACAACCACATGGAGTAAACATGAAGCGACGACAAATACTGCGGATACTCGCAGGGGCAGGACTAGCGCATGCTGCCGGGTTGTTCCTGCGGCAGAAATGCCGGTACAAAATCTCACCGAAACCAACTTGCTCGATGCCTACGTCCGGCTATCGGGAAGTTTCGATGAACGGCTCATTATTTGGTGGATGGACGGCAAGCAATACGCTGTGATCAATGGTAAAGCCCAGGCGCTGTTCGGCATGAAGGTAGGCATGTTTCACCGCTTCTTCCAGCAGCCTGATGGCAGTTTCAAGATTGCGTTTTTTGAGCTCACCTACTTCACCGATCTGAACACCGGCATCTTACTCAAAGAATTCAACAATCCGTTTACCGGAAAAACCAACCAAGTAAAGCAAACGCGACTTGGTCCGGAGGTACGTCGGCTTTCAACAAACGGGCTATCAACTCCCGACAATCCCATGGTGCACGACTATGCGTCTAGTCTCGGTCCGGCGCGCATTAGCGGCAAGCAGATCTGGATTCCCACCTCAGTAGAAGCTGTTATTAAATTTCCAAAGCCAACTGCACCGGAAATACTACTGAGCATTTACACCACTATCAGCGGCAACCTTAGCGATGCGCTGAATATCCGGCAGATCTCTGCGCCCTGCTCATTGGCCTTCAGCAACACCCAACCCTGGATGCCCTGGATGGGGCTTAAAGATCAACCCGGACATTTGATGGGTATAGCCAACGGCTGCAAAATGGAATCAATTGACCAACTTCCCGAAGACTATTTGGTCTGCGCCCGGGAAGTGCATCCCCGTTACATTGAAGACCCTGTCGCCGCGCTAAGTAAACAGACAAATCTTATCGTTGAGGGTTCTTGAGATCCGTAACGAAAAAGCGACAGAGCTAGCCACTGGCTAGACTGAGCAGAAACTCCTTACGGGTCGCCGGTGTTGTTTTAAAAACGCCGCCCAGAGCGGTGGTCGAGGTCTCGCTGTTCGCATCCATAACCCCACGCGCCTTCACACAGTAGTGTGTAGCGACGATGTGCACGGCTACGTCATCAGTTTCCAGCAGTGTTTGCAGAGCTACCAGAACCTGCTCGGTGAGCCGCTCCTGCACCTGTGGACGCTGTGCAAAAAACCGCACAATGCGATTGATTTTTGACAAACCAATAACTTTTTCCTGAGGGATATAAGCGACAGTAGCCATGCCATCGATGGTGACAAAATGATGCTCGCAGGTTGATGAAAGATTAATGTTACTCACCTTAATCATCTCATCGACCTGCATTTTATTTTCGATGACCGTAACCTTGGGAAAGTGCCGATAGTTAAGCCCGGAAAAAATCTCATCCACATACATCTTGGCAATACGCCGGGGCGTATCCTGCAAGCTATCATCCCGTAGGTCGAGAGCAAGCACTAACATGATCTCCCTGAAATGCATTTCAATTTTTTGTTTTTGCTCGGCTCGCTTCAAACCGTGTGGCAACATTGGTGTCTCTAAGCCTCGGGCTTGCAGCGCATTGCGAACCTGCACTGCCGCCGGACTCAGGTTTACACGGAGCCAGCTTGCCGGATCATGCGTACCGTCTGCGCGGGAATTAAACCGCCGTTCTACCGCGATTGGTGCATTGGGTTGTGGATTTGGGGAGCTCATATGAATAGTCCTTATTAGATGCGTTATTCAGGCAGATTCATAAGACTATTCGCACAGCCGCAGTAAACGGTTTCACTTTATGAGGGCAAAAGACCAGTCCATATTACTCATTGTTTTTACAGGAAAAAATATTCAGCCTTCGGTAATCCTGACGAGTTCTGAAACTTTCCAGGGCTTTGTATGGTCAACCCTTTATATCCGGCTCAGGCAGTACCGATGCTCGCAAACTCCCCCGGTGATGCGCTAGGTACTGTCAGGGCTTGGATATTGCCGGTGAACGGCACATGGCAAGGTCGCAAATTCGCCCCCCTTTAAAACACCGGCCTTATCGGAATACGACCCACATAAACATGGCGTTAAAATTGGCGAAACTCAAAATGGCAACCGGCACTGATATCTATTTGTGCCGGCGGCTACGTTAGTGTTGACGACTGAATAGACCATTGATAGCCGCACTTAGCAGACCCGTGCAGACACCACTAATAAAGTTGTTGTTGTGAGTTACCGCGACGATGGCGACGAATATACCGACTCCAGCCAAATATAAGCGCCAACACCGATCAACAGGTTGGCCGTGGCGCCGGCGATAAACAACCCGCTAAAACCGAGCCACCATTCAAGCAACAGTGCCAGCGGTAGAAATACCACCAGTGCGCGGGATACCGAAACAGCGACACCCGGCAGCGGGAAGCCCATACCGTTAAATCCGGCGCACACCGACATCACCATGCCGTAACCGGCATAGCTCAGCGCCATTATTCGCAGGTACGTAACGGCGACTTCGCTAATCTCGGGGTTGTCGCTAAACAACGATGCCAGTGTTGGCGCCAGAAAATACAACACCACCGACATCCCCAGACCGTAGCTCACACAAAATTTCGCGATCACTTTTCTGCGCCTCCAACATCCGGCCGAGTTCTCCGGCAGCAAAGTTCTGCCCCATAAACGGACTGGTTACCGCCGACATTGCATAAAACGGAATCAACACCAACGGCTCTATACGGATACCCACGCCAAAACCCGCGACCGCAACGACGCCATAGCCCGCAATCATCGCCACCACAATACTATTGGCAATCGGCACCACGGTATTGGTTAACATCGCCGGCCCGCCAATGCGCAACATCTCGCGCCAGGAGGCTCCAATAACGGCAAGGCGGGCAAACGGGGTGGCGAACACCCGCAGTTTGTAGTGCAAGTAAGCGAGTGTGCCGACCATAACAATGATGTTAGAGGTCAGCGTGGCTAAAGCCGCACCGGCGATTTCCAGACGTGGAAACCCGAATAAACCGAAGATCATTATCGGGTCGAGAATGGCATTGACCACTGCCGCCAGAGTAATGATCTTGCCCTCCAGCATCGAGTTGCCGCGTGCCCGCATCGATGCCAGACAGATCCAACACACCGCGTTTATGGGTGCAGACCAATACCAGATACTCATGAAATCAGTAATTAATGGCATGAGTGCATCGGTGGCCCCCAGCGCGCGAAATAACGGGTCAATGGTAAACAACCCGATTAACACCACCACCAACATCACGATAGCCGCCAACATCGCCGTATCGGTCGTCTGCCGACGAACCATCGTCTGATCTTTGCGCCCGGCGGCACGGGAAATGACGGAGGCCGCACCTGCCTCAAAACCAATAATAACGCTGGTAAGTAGCCACAACACCGGAAAACAAAACGCAATGGCGGCCAGCGGCATGTCGCCTAGCCGCGAGACGAAAAACAGTTCCACCGCATCAAAGTTGATAATCGCGACCAACCCGAACGCCATAGGTGTGGCCTGACGGCGCAAATGCTGCGGCACCGAACCGGTGGTGAGATCTGTAGCCAAGTTGCGAACTCCAACGCCAATCAAATAAGGCGCCCATTCTGCCAGAATTGGGCGCAGTCGCCACCCGCATGCTGCATCCGTTGCGCAATGAGCCTCAGTTGCTATTTTTACTTACATGTAATTACATATTAGAATAAGAATCAGGCCTGACAAAATCCAAGATCGATGAAAAATCTATGCTGAAACCACAGCAAGTCCGGAGCATGCAATGAACATTAACAACTGGTACGCCGCCTGCATCGCCGAACAACTCGGTGACAAACCCCGCAAGGCAACCATACTGGGTGCCGACCTGGTGCTATTTCGCGATGATTCAGGAGTTGCACATTGCCTGAGCGATCTGTGCGTCCATCGCGGTGCTGCTTTGTCGATCGGCGAACGCAAAAACAACACCATTATGTGCCCGCAACACGGTTGGAAGTTTAACTGGTGACGGCAAGTGCACACTAATTCCTGCTGGCAGCAAAACGCCGACTGAACCACCCAAGCGCGCACGCGTACCCTCCTATCCTGTACAAGAAAAATACGGGTTGCTGTTTGTTTTTTTGGGCGATATGGCGGAAGACGAACGTCCTGCTATTCCCGATATTATGCCCGAGTACGACACCGGCGACTGGCACATCGGTATTATTCCGCGCAGTAAAGATATTGGCTATATGCGCATGCATGAAAACTACAATGACCCATGCCACGTGCACTACGTCCACGAGTTTGCCGCCTGGCTTCCCAAAGGTGTCACCATCATCGATCACGAACTCACCGACACCTACGTCAAAGCGTTTCACGCGTCCTGGAATGCTGAAGGCAAGTTCAACGAGCACACCGGCCTCATGATGGAGTACAACGTAATCAGCTCAGTGTCACGCAACACTAATTATCAGCCGGATTACCCCTATCAAATTGTCACCGCTTACGTCACACCGGTGGACGAGCTAAACAGTCAGGTTTTTATGGTGATGCTAATGGCCAAAGAAACCACCAAAACTTTCGGGCTTGATGGTCACGCTTTAAGAGGCGCGAGTGCCGAAGAGCACAAAATGCTGGTGGAGATGACCCGTGATCAGGTGATGGATGAAGACTATGCGGTACTCAAAACCACGCGCCCCAGGCTCTCGGCTCCGTTCCCCGAAGAGCTGCTGGTTGAAACCGACCGCACCGTAGCGCAGGTAAGAAAAGATCACTCAGCAGTACGCTGAAAAGGCCGGCGAGATCGACACTGTCGCCTTGGCAGCATTGGCAAACACTCATATCCGCGTTATTCCCTGCCCCGGCCACAAAGCCGATCCGAAAAACTGGGTACACAAAACCGTACCGCTAAAAGACCGTGATGCCAGAAACGAGTTGAAAGCCGTCAGCTAAGCATTCAGCCCTACTCGTAGTCGATGAACGGACTGAAACGCTATTTTGAGCCGTATACTCAGCCTATGAGAAAACTACTCACCCTATTCAGCACCACGTTGTTGTTGTTCTTCGCAACCACAATCATTTACTTCTTAACACTACCAAAGTCGGCAGCACCTTCGACCGAAACCATTGCCGTCACGCCCGAGCGACTTGCTCGTGGCGACTACCTGTTTAATGCGGTGCTCGGCTGTCCGGTTTGCCACTCAGAACGCAACTACGACCAATTTGGCGGACCACCTATAGCGCCCTTTGGTGGCGGTCGCGTCTGTGCACAACCCGGCGAACCTTGCCGGGATTAGCTGAATCGGGAGGACTCCCTGGCACCATCTGTTTTTCGCAATATCACTCCGCATGAAACGGGTATTGCCAACTGGAGCGATGGCGAAATACTGCGAGCGGTACGCGAAGGCATCGGCAGAAACAATCAAGCCCTGTTCCCCATCATGCCGTATTTTATTTACCGGAATCTGTCGGATGAAGATACCCGGGCAGTGGTGACCTATGTGCGCAGCCTTAAACCCGTCGAGCATGCCCTGCCCGACACCACCATCAACTTTCCTGTTAACTGGCTGATAAAGCTATTGCCCGAGCCACTAGGCGGCTCTGTGCCAACACCGGACAAAAACAATCCGCTGGTCTACGGCAAGTACCTCACCACAGTTGCCCGATGCGCCTTTTGTCACTCACCGAGGGACTCACGCAGTCGCCAGCCCATAGAGGGGCTCGAATTTGCCGGTGGCGTGGAGTTTCAGGGGCGCAATGGTCTAATGTACTCAAGTAACCTCACCTCGCATACGGATGGTTTAGGCGACATGAGCGAAGCAGAGTTTATCGCACTGTTCAGGCGCACCGCCGATCCCTCGGCTACCGATCTCAATCTGATGCCATGGACTTATTTCGGTAATATGTCGGATGCCGATCTGCGTGCGATATTGGCCTACCTTCAGTCCGTACCTGCAGTCGCCTATTCACCCTAGGAACACTCCCGCGTACAGTGCAAAAATTCACTCGATGTTCGGTTATTTCTAAGCGGTTTGTCTGCTATGGTTCGGCCAACCGAGGGGAACTACTTGAACAACACTCAACAGAATAAACTACCGGTATCAGCCTATTTTGGCTATGGCGCCGGTCAGGTCGGCGGACAAATACTGCGCGATACTCCGCGCCAATTTTGCCCATTTACATGAGCACCGTGCTGGGACTTGATCCGGCCATCGGCGCACTGGTTATTCTCATTGCCAAAATCTGGGTGGTGATTGCTGATCCTATTGCAGGCGTCATTTCCGACAAAACCAATACCCGCTGGGGACGCCGCCGTCCGTTTATTCTGGCAGGTGGTCTGCTGGCCGCAATCAGCTTTCTACTATCGTTTTTTGTGCCGGACATTAAAGATCAGGCGTTATTCGTTTACATGACCGCCATCTATTTGCTGCTAAATACCGGCTACTCGATGTTCTCGGTACCGTATTTGACCATGGCATCCGAAATGTCGGACGACGCACATGAACGCACTACCATATTGTCGTTTAGAAACGGCGCTCTGGCAGTCGGCTTATTAGTGGGCGGCGCGTTAGCACCGGAGATTATCAGCCGGGCAATACAAGACTACGGTAAGAGTGCGCAAGAAGCCTATGAGTGGATGGCGTTAGTAGTTGGCAGCGTCATTATGCTTTCCACATTATGGGTATTTTTCGGCACTCGCGGTGCACGAGGCAAACCCGCGGACGATGTCACTATACCGCTGCTGCAGCAAATCAAAACGGCATGGGCCAACAAGCCCTTCGTCACGCTCATTACTGCCAATATTGTGCAGTACATCAGTGCCGGTATCGGCTACGCCGGCGGGCTGTTTTTCTTTGCCTATGAAAATGGAGTT
>CALNXP010000010.1:0-15424 GCA_942490555.1 uncultured beta proteobacterium
CGAAGCCTGTGTTTCACCACCATTAAACAGACTGAACAGTTCATAATTATCGGTATTACGCAAATAGTTTTGAATCAAAACAGAGGCTTGTTGCTGAGCATTCACCACCGCCGGTGGCGTATCTTGCGGCAAAATTAATAAATCATGCGGCAATGCCTCACCATCCTGCTCGGGAGAAGTCTGATTCTCAACCGGGTCCTGATAGTCGGTGTGTTGTTGCTCAACGGCCAGATCAACACTGGCGCCAATTGCTGCATCAAACATAACGCGAGGTTCCAGTGCAAGCATGGATGAAGCAAGACGTGGACGACGGGGAGAGAGTTTTTGCATAGCAAACTCCTTTATACCAAGTGGTGTGCAGGGTGATTAGAGCAGCATTTTCCAGCCGGTTTCAATCTCGGCAATAACAACAGAAGCATACGGAGAAAAGCTGCAAATGATGAGGTGACAATCATCCACTAAATATAGGGTCTTTTCAAGTAAGTTGTATCACATCCATCTAAACCTGAGCTAAAGAGAAGCGAAGTAATCACTGATTTTTCCAGCCCCCCCCCGATGAAAAGTTTTTATTTTTGATATTTAAGCTCAGCCTGGGAATATCTGCTCTCACCCAAAAAACAACCCGTGCTATACCGTGAGTTCTGCCCCAACGGGGGAACTCCATGCCTGCTATTATGTTAAAAAACGGGGTACGGAGTGCCCCTAGCAGAAATATTGCATCGCGCGCTAATCGCATGAATACCTATGGTGTTTAGTATTCGACTCAACCTGGATTTAGCGACTCCAACAATAATCGTTAATTGAGAATAACTGGCATCTTCTCCATCGATGTCAGCGAGCATGCCGCCCCATTGCCTCGCTCAGAGAAGTGCGTCAGCTGTGCCAGCGTTACCGATGCCAGGTACTGATAAACCCGCTGATTTAACGTAGACCACACATCCTGAAAGTTGCGTGGAGAATCTGTCGCCACCAGCTCTAGCGGACCGTCAACCGCCTCAATAATCTGTGCGACACTGATCTGATCCGCCGAGCGGGCCAGGCTGTAACCCCCGCCATGACCACGGCTGCTGACAACAATGCGCTGACGACGCAGGCGAGCAAACAGTTGCTCCAGATAAGAAAGTGAAATTCCCTGGCGCTCACTGATAGACCATAAGGTTACCGGCCCTGAATCATCGTGTATTGCCAGATCGGCCAGCGCCTTAACCGCATAGCGCCCTTTGGTTGTTAAGTGCATACTATCCCTTATACCTTGAATAAATTCAAATAGTTCAACCTGGAAATAGCCACCAGGTTCATGGATAATAAATTAACCAAGGAAAATGATCAAGTAATCAAAACAAAATACTCAAGTATTCATCCCCACTCACTGCAAATACGCATTGATCACGGTGACATCTCGCTGATCCAGGTCGCCCACCAAAGCCTGTAATTGCAGCTGACTCATCAGATACTGATATTTGATTTGATAAAGGTCACGCTCTGCGGCATACACCTGCTGCATGGCATTCAATACATCCACATTGGTACGCACCCCAGCCTGCTGCCCCTGACGGGTGGCCTCCAGCTGCTGCCGACTGGACTGCAACACCTGCTGCAGCGCCGCAATCTGGCTCAGCCCATTCACTACCCCCAAGTAAGCCTCACGCACTTGCAGACCAGCCTGTTCAGCGGCATCTTCTAATTCCTTAGTGACTCTCAGCAGGTTAGCCTCGGCCTCTTTTTGGCGTGAGGCAATGGCCCCGCCAGCATACAAGTCCCAGTTCAACTGCACCCCCAGGCTTTTACCGGTGGTTTCACTACCCACCCCCAGGCTGACACTGCCGCCGGCATGGGTTTTGTTATAGCCAGCAACCAGATCAACCGTGGGATAGCCCGCAGTCATCGCCTGCTCAACCCGTTTAGCGGCCATACTTAAATTCGCCTGCCCGGCAACCACCGGCAGACTTTGTTGTTGCGCCAATTGCTGCCATTCGGCTAGCGGCTGGGCATTTTGCTGCAACTGAAACTGTGCTTCCAGCGGCCTATAGGCATCCGGCTGGCTGGCGGTCAGCTGCTGCAAATGCTGCCCGGCCATATCCAGTGCATTATCGGCCGCAATCTGCTGAAAAGAAATCAGATCAAAACGGGCCTGAGCCTCATGCACATCGGTAATGGCCACGCTGCCAACCTCAAATCCGGCCTGGGCCTGCTGCAGCTGCTGTTGCAGCGCCTGCTTCTGAGCGGCCAGCAAACGCACCTCATCGGCAGCCATCAGTCGATCAAAATAGGCCTGTGCCACCCGTAATATCAATTCCTGTGACGCCTGTTGCCACTCCAACTGAGCCATGGCCACCTGAATCTCGGCAATATCGGCACCCAACCAGTTCTGCGTACGATATAACGGCTGGGTGATATTCAGACTATAACCATGGGTGTTGTAACGCCGGTCGCTGTCCTGAAAACTGCTGCCCGACTCATAAATCAGTTCGGTATCGTTATAGGTACTGTTGGCACTTAGCGAAACGGTTGGCTTTAATAAGGCCCTGGCTTGTGGCAATTTCTCCAGATCACCCAGGTATTTCGCCTGTGCGGCGGCATATTGGGCATCATTATGCTGTGCCGCTTTAAAACAGGCCAGCAAATCGGCCGCATACAGCGGCTGACAGGCCAGCATCCCGGTCAAAACCAACCATTTCAATTTCACTATGACTCCCGACTAGCTACAGAATTGTTTGATCTTGGCAATCACCTGCTCGCGCGAGAACAGAGCAACCACGGCATCCACCGACGGCGTCTGGGTTTTACCCACCAAAATGGCACGTAATGGCATCGCCAGCTTAGGCATTTTCACACCATGTGCCTTGAGCTGCACCTTAATCGCCGCCGCCACGGTAGCAGCCTCCCAGTCACCACTTTCCAGTTCATCGGCCAGCGCCAATAACACCGGTTTGATCTCATCGTTCAGATGTTTGGCCAGCAATTCCGGATCCGGAGTCACCTCGTCATAAAATACTTTTACCTCTTCGGCCAGCTCCACCAGCGTCTGCGCGCGATCTTTGTAGAGTGCAATCAGCTGCAACAAATCGGGCTCACCCAATGCCGCAATACCCTGACGGGCCAGATACATGGTCACCCAGTCGGCCAGACGCTGATTATCGGCTTCCTTAATATAGTGCTGGTTTAACCATAATAGTTTTTCCTGATTAAACTGTGCTGCCGACTTATTAATATGCTCCAGATCAAACCATTCCACCAGCTGATCTACCGAGAAAATTTCCGCATCGCCATGTGACCAGCCCAAACGTGCCAGATAGTTAATCAAGGCTTCCGGTAAAATCCCCTGCTCGGCATATTGCATCACACTGACCGCACCATGACGCTTAGACAAACGCTGGCCATCACCGCCCAAAATCATAGGTACATGCGCATATTCAGGCAACGTGGCGCCCAGCGCTTGCAAAATATTGATCTGACGCGGCGTATTATTCACATGATCATCACCACGAATTACCTGAGTAATCCCCATATCCCAGTCATCCACCACCACACAAAAGTTATAGGTAGGAGTGCCATCCGGACGGGCAATAATCAGATCATCCAGCTCCTGGTTACTAAAACTGATGGTACCTTTCACCAGATCATCCCAGCTGACATTCCCGCTGGTTGGATTCTTAAAGCGAATGACCGGATTCACACCTTCGGGAGGTGTTGGCAAGGTTTTACCGGATTCCGGGCGCCAGCGACCGTCATAACGCGGCTTTTCACCCTTGGCGCGCATATCCTCACGCATGGCCTCCAGCTCTTCCGGAGTGGTATAACAATAATAAGCATGACCGGCTTCCAACAGCTGAGCAATCACTTCTTTATAGCGATCCATACGCTGCATCTGATAGAACGGCCCTTCATCATGCCCCAGCTCCAGCCAGCTCATACCATCCAGAATGGCCTGTACCGAGGCTTCGGTCGAGCGTTCCAAGTCGGTATCTTCAATACGCAGCACAAACTTGCCGCCATGCTTGCGGGCATAAGCCCAGGAAAATAAAGCGGTGCGTGCGCCGCCAATATGCAAATAACCGGTAGGACTGGGAGCAAAACGTGTACGTACTGTCATAATTTCGTATCTGAATAAACCAAAAGCAGGCATTTTACTTGAGCTTGCGGTCCTCGCCCACCTCCTTGCAAAAAAAGCAGGCCTGTCTATAATTCCCGCCTTTAGCCAGGGATGATTGGCTTGCATCGCTTTCGGCCAATGCCGAACCTACAACAACAGCCCAGGAAGATTTATTCATGCTGCCTTCTATCGAACAACGTCTAGCCAGCGAAATCGCTGCTCAACCCAACCAGATCGCTGCTGCGGTCACCTTATTAGATGAGGGTGCCACCGTCCCGTTTATTGCTCGTTATCGTAAAGAAGTCACCGGCGGGCTAGACGATACCCAGCTGCGTTTACTGGAAGAACGCTTACGTTATCTGCGCGAACTGGAACAACGTCGCGACACCATTATTGCCTCGGTAGAAGAACAAGGCAAAATGACTCCCGAATTACTCAATGCCTTTAGCATGGCCACAGACAAAACCAAGCTGGAGGATTTATATCTGCCGTATAAACCCAAACGCCGCACCAAGGCTCAAATCGCCAAGGAAGCCGGACTGGAACCCCTGGCCGATGCCCTGCTGAGCAATCCCTCACTGACACCAGAAGTTGAGGCCGAGAGATACCTGAAGCCGGCCTTCAGCACTGACAATGGCGACAATCCCGGGGTTGCCGACAGCAAGGCCGCTCTGGATGGCGCCCGCCAGATTTTGATGGAGCGCTTTGCCGAAGATGCCCAACTGTTACAAAAGCTGCGTGAATATCTGCAACAACATGGTGTAATTGACGCAAAAGTTATCGAAGGCAAAGAAAACGCCGCCGCAAAATATACCGATTATTTCGATTTTTCCGAAGCGATTAGCACAATTCCATCACACCGTATGCTGGCAGTATTACGCGGTCGTCGCGAAGAAATGCTGAATGTGCAACTGCGCCTGGACAGCGAAACCGAAAAACCGGCCTGGAATGCCGAGCCAAATCCCTGCGAGCGTATTATCGCCAGACATGTAGGCGTACAACAGCAAGATCGCCCCGCCGACCAATGGCTGACCGATAGTGTACGCTGGGCCTGGCGGATAAAATGCTTCTTACATCTGGAAACCGAGCTGATGGGCAATGCCCGAGAACAGGCAGAAAGCGATGCTATTCATATTTTTGCACGCAACCTGAAAGACCTGCTGCTGGCCGCCCCAGCCGGCCCACGCACCACCATAGGGCTGGACCCGGGTTTGCGTACCGGGGTTAAAGTAGCCGTGGTCGATGAAACCGGCAAAGTGGTCGACACCACCGCTATCTATCCACATGCCCCGAAAAAAGACTGGCACGGCGCCATGTATACCCTGGCACAACTGGCCGCCAAACATAAAGCCTCACTGATTGCGATTGGCAACGGTACCGCCTCACGCGAAACCGACAAACTGGCCCAGGAACTGATCCAACAACATCCCGAACTGAAACTGACCAAAATCGTGGTTTCCGAAGCCGGCGCCTCGGTCTATTCCGCCTCGGAATTCGCCTCCAAAGAACTGCCGGAAATGGATGTTTCGCTGCGTGGCGCGGTATCTATCGCCCGCCGTTTGCAAGATCCGCTGGCCGAACTGGTCAAGATAGAACCCAAATCCATAGGTGTGGGCCAATATCAGCACGATGTCAGTCAAACCCAGCTGGCACGCTCACTGAATGCGGTAGTGGAAGATTGTGTTAATGCGGTGGGCGTAGATGCCAATACCGCCTCAGCGCCCCTGCTGGCACGCGTTTCCGGACTTAGCAGCAGCGTGGCCCAAAACATTGTTAACTATCGCGATCAAAATGGCCGTTTCGGCAGCCGCGAACAACTGAAGAAAGTCCCACGCCTGGGGGATAAAACCTATGAACAGGCCGCCGGTTTCTTGCGTATTATGGACGGCGACAACCCGCTGGACGCCTCGGCGGTTCACCCGGAATCCTACCCGCTGGTACAACGCATACTGGACAATATCAAACAGAATATTAAAGGCATTATTGGCAACAGCAGTCTACTCAAGTCACTCAACCCCAGCCAGTTTGCCGATGAAAAATTTGGCATTCCCACCGTCAGCGATATTTTAAGCGAGCTGGACAAGCCCGGCCGTGACCCACGCCCGGAATTCACCACCGCCACCTTTAAAGACGGCGTGGAAACCCTGGCCGACCTGAAGCCGGATATGATTCTGGAAGGCGTCATCACCAACGTCGCCGCGTTTGGGGCATTTGTTGATATCGGTGTACATCAGGACGGTCTGGTGCATATCTCCGCGTTGTCAGATAAATTCGTTAAAGACCCACACGAAGTAGTCAAAGCCGGCCAGGTGGTCAAGGTAAAAGTGATGGAAGTTGACCAACAGCGCAAACGCATAGGCTTAAGTATGCGTCTGACCGACAGCGCCGACCAGACCAACCTCAAACCCAACAATACCGCCCCACGCAATAACAACAGCAACAGCAACAGCAATAACAAACCTCGCAAGAGCGGCAAGGGAGCTAAGGGCGGCAAAACCCAACACAAGCAACAACCCGCCGTTGCCAACAACGCCATGGCTGCCGCATTTTCCAAACTAAACCTGGGACAGAATTGACATCCTCCCCGCCCTAAAGGACGGAGATTCCTACGGTGTCTGAACACTTTGCAGCGTTCAGATCACTTCGGTGGGTTCCTGCTGCTGGCGACATTGCTGCATCGCTCACTTCACAGGCTAACTGGGCATGTCCTGCCCTTAATAGATTGATTGCGCCGACCACATCCGCGTTTTCTTTGAAACCGCAGGAGACACAAGCAAATTCAGCTTGGGTTTTGCGGTTTTCGGCTGAAATATGCCCACATGTTGGGCACGTTCGGCTGCTGTTGTGCGGTGGCACGGCAATCAGCAAACCACCTGCCCACGCCAGTTTGTAGTCCAGTTGTCTTCTGAACTCAAACCAGCCTTGGTCGAGGATGGCTTTGTTTAAGCCGGATTTCGCGGCTACGTTTTTCCCATGATTTTCGGCATCACCCGCCGCTGATTTGGACATATTCCGCACCTGCAAATCTTCAATACACACCAGCGCGTGGTTTTGGCTGATGGTGTGACTGGTTTTGTGCAGGTAATCGCGGCGGGCGTTGCTGATTTGGGTGTGGATTGCTTGGACTTTGGCTTTCGCCTTTTTCCAGTTACGACGGTATTTCACTTTGCGACTTAAGGCTTGTTGCGCTTTGCGTAGCGCGTCTTGATGCTGTTTGAAACTATTGAGCGGCTCGAAATATTCGCCATTGCTCAAGGTGGCAAAGCGGATGATGCCCATGTCGATACCGACATCGCTGCCGCTTTGTGGGCGGGGCGTTTCGACTTCAAGCTCCGTTTGAATCGACATCATCCATTTGCCATGACGGTATGACACGGTGACGTTTTTCACGCTGCCCAATACTTCACGACTGTTTCGGTAACGTATCCAGCCTAGTTTGGGTAGGAAAATTCGGTGGTTAGCTTGCTCAAGTTTGCAGCCTTGTGGAAAACGAAAAGCATCATGCTGACCACGTTTTTTAAAGCGGGGAAAATCGGCACGTTTGGCAAAAAAATTGTCATATGCCCGACCAAGGTCTTTTAAGCTTTGCTGCAACGCTTGAGATGGTGTGTCACGGAGCCAATGGTCGATTTGCTTCCATTCGGTAAGTTGTGCGCATAACTCGGCATAATTCAGCTTATTCTCGCCAGCAGCATAGCGTGTTTGCTGCAAATCCAACGCCTTGTTGTAGACAAAACGACACGAACCCGCGAAACAGCGCAAATCGTGCTGTTGCTCGCCAGTTGGCATCAATTCGTATTGGTAGGCTTGCAGTCTTAACATGCTTAAATCATACTCCGCTCTATGAATGATAACAATCATATTAGACACGGAAAACATTGCACTTTTATAAGGACGGCTACGCCGTCCGCGCTATCCATCCCCGCCCTAAACGACGAGGCTTTTCGCGCAAATCGGGTAAACCCCGCCCGGAGACGCGACAACGTCGCGGTATCCGGGGAATTACTCGGCATCTGCATTCCCACGCAGAGCGTGGGAACGAGGTAACGTAGCCCGGATAAAGGTGCGCAGCGCCGGAATCCAGGAAGGGAGTAACCCTGGAATAAAAACGGCCGCTCACGTTCATGTTCTGCTTCGCTTTATCACCGGCGACGTATCTGTGCATGAGGCAGCTGAGGAGCAAAAAATCCGTCGGTCGTCGTCCACTGCACCCGAGTTAGAACGCAAGGACATCATTCACGACTTGCAATAGCTGTTCGCTCAACAGAATATTCAGCCTGTGTTAATGTACGTTTATGTTGAGTAACTCTGTCTCTTAAAGCCCATTAGACACAGGTTTAGGAGTAATATAACTAAGCGAGAATTCCAAAAATTCAAGGATAAATCATGACTGAATCTGCGTTTAGTTTTCCGACTGAAAATGAACAAGAAACCACCGATTCTAAAGATATTGTCAATTCCCCCAAAGTAGATATCAAATCTGTTGGCATATTGTGTTCGGGTGGCGATAGTCCGGGAATGAATGCTGCTGTTCGAAGTACGGTTAGAACAGCGCTGGGTACTAAACTTGAGGTTTATGGTATTCGACATGGATACAGTGGATTACTTGAAGGCGACATTTTTAGAATGGATGCCTCCTCTGTTGGCAATATCATTCAACGCGGGGGAACGATATTACGCACGTCCCGATGCCCGGAGTTTCACGAAGCAGCTATTCGTCAAGAGGCCGCACATATTCTCAAGAGAAAAGAAGTGGACTCACTGGTAGTTATTGGTGGCAACGGCTCTTTCAATGGTGCCTGGCTGCTTAATCAGGAACATGGTGTGCCTGTCATTGGTATTCCTGGCACCATCGATAACGATATTTCGGGCACGGAATATACGATTGGCTTCCAAACCGCGATTCAAACCGCCGTTGAAGCGGTAGATAAAATCCGAGATACCGCCGCCAGTCACGAACGAACATTTATCGTTGAAGTGATGGGACGACGAAGCCCTGCCATCGCTTATCAGGTGGGGGTGGCAACCGGTGCGGAAATGGTCGTCGTACCCAACCAGGAGCTGGATATCGACGGTCTGGCCAGCAATATCCAATATGGTATCAAACGCGGCAAAACCTCTTCGCTTATTATTGTTGCAGAAGGAAAAGAACCCGAATTCAGCTATAAGATAAGTCAACGGCTGAATAAAGAACATGGCCTCAAATGCCGCATTTGCGTGCTGGGCCATATTCAACGCGGAGGAAATCCTTGCAGTTATGATCGCTATATTGCGTCAACAATGGGCTACGAAGCCATTCAGGCCATAGTCAACGGAAACTATCCCGTTGTTACCGGATTTAATCATGGAAGAATCGAGCTGGTTCCGTTTAAAAACTGCCTGGAAAAGAAAGATGATGCGGATCCTATTTGTGAAAGCCTGATTAATGCCCTATCGATTTAGTGCACAACCGTGAACGCCCCTACCCATTAAACGCGTTTGATATAGAAAGGGCATTCCGTACATCATTGAACCCCCACAAAGCCAAAGTTATATGTGGCTGATGCGTAATGCCATTGGTCCACCGATTATCTTGTTCCATTATTCGCCGGATCGCAGTCAGGCTACCCCCAACACCTTATTGGCCGGGTACGATGGCGTATTGATGGTCGATGGCTATGACGGCTATCAGCCGGTGTGCGATGCGCAGTCGCTGACGCGTCTGGGCTGCTGGGTACATGCACGTCGTAAATTTGTGGACGCACAAAAAGCCCAGCCTACAAGCAAAACCAACAGCAAAGCCGACAAGGTAGTAGCCACCATCGCCAAGCTGTACCGGATTGAGAGCGAAGCCAAAAACCAAGGCCTGTCCGCGGATGAACGGCATGCCTTGCGGCAGAAAAAAGCTAAACCCATCCTCGACAAACTCAAAATCTGGCTGGATAAGCATTTATTGGAGGTGCTGCCCAGCAGCCTAACCGGCAAAGCCATGCATTACCTGAACAACCAGTGGCCACGACTGATTCGTTATCTGGAGGATGGGCGTTATCCCATTGACAACAATGTGGCCGAACAAGCCGTACGCCCCTTTGCCATTGGCCGCAAAAACTGGCTATTTAGCCAAACCACCGCCGGTGCTCATGCCAGCGCAGTCATCTACAGCATTATCGAAACCGCCAAGGCCAATGAATTAGAACCTCAGGCTTATTTGAAGCAGCTATTTACCGAATTGCCGAATATCAACTCGTTTGAGGAAATTGAAAAACGCCTGCCTTGGAATGTGTCAAGATAGGTGCTTGGTTCGGAGCTTACGCTGCTACAAAGCTTACATATGACGAATCACTCAAATTTAAGTAGGCTGCGTAACGTCAGATCTTAAATCAGAATGCTTCATTTGCGCATGAAAAATGTGGCACATGCGAACGATGATTCCTGATGTCGGGAAGTCCAAAATAATAATTTCTTATTTCTAGGAAAATGCCTAAATGAGCGGTCGGTTCTTGCTGATGGGAGACAGACTTTTGGGCATGGCTTATGCGTTGATGAATCCTGTGCTGGAAATAAAGTGACTGGATCACTCAACAATTAAGTCAGCGATAAAAATATAACGGGTAGGAAGAAACAAGACCAAGCGTTTTGGGAAATAAAGATCAGTGAGTATTAAGTGTGGTGTGTAACGCCAAATATAGATTTTTCCTATATTTCAATTCTATTTGTTCTGATATGTAACGTAGTTTTATGTAAAAGGAAACCGGATGCAGTCAAGGAAAAAAATGGATCCGAAGGGTGAAAAATTGTGCTTGTTTATTTTGCCGCTGGTGATTCCTTTGGTGACGGCATTGCTCGTATTTTTAGTCTTACTTATAACGTCAATAACCCCCAATGAATTTGTGGCGCTAGTGGTTAACACCTTTCCTATTGCTGTGTTTGAGATTATCCAACGAGAGAGCTCCATCCCATTTATTTTAACCTGTGCAGTGCTTGGTAATGCATTGTGTTTTCCGTTGTATTTTGTTTGTTGGTGGAAGCTAATACCCCGTGATCCTTATTTTGAAAGAGAAATGCGAGACAAGAAAGAGTTGCCTATCATGTACCTCATTACCGTTCTTCTTGCGGCTATTTATTGCTACTTCTTACTTAAAGATCCGGCTGGCTACTCCGCCAGAGTACAAGCCCGTATTTTGATTTTTTATACTCCTGTAGGTTTTTATGCATTGATGTTTTTCTATAGTTTTATCGTATTAACTATAGCTGGCGTCATTAAGAAAACGGTTGTTATAGCGAGGTTAGATAAATGAGTGATGACACAAGTAAAGTTGTTGAGTTAGATGGCTTCATATTAGCGCTTGAACAAGTGATTGTTGATGAGTTTAACAAGATTAGCCCTTATGAAAAAGCCACTGCAACTACCAGAGATACCAGAATCCGAGCAAAGCCCTTTAGTAAAGTGCTTGCTGGCGATTATTGCTCATCTTCAGGAGCAGAACCAATTGCAGCAAAAGCAAATTCAGCAACTGCGAGATGAGATTGCGATCCTGAAAGGTGAAAAGGCAAAGCCCAAGTTCAAATCGAGCAAAATGGAGCAAAACACCGATCCAGATGGTAGTGACGATGATGACAAGCCTGCGGGTCAGCGTTCTAGCGGCCAATCGGGTAATAAACGCAAGAAACGAGCGGGGTCGAACAAGCGCAGCAAAACAGCCCAGCTGACGATTCACGATATCCAAATCATCCCGTGCGAAAATGCGCCGATTGGCGCATGGCATAATGGTTATCGAGATGTGGTGATTCAAGGGTTAATTTTTCAGGCGCACAACATCCGCTACCGACTCGAAGTATTTGTGGATGCGAATGGTAAATCGCATGTTGCTCAACTGCCTGCTTCGTTACGCAACCATCGCTTTGACGAAATATTGCGCGGCTTCATTATTTATCAACACCACCACTGCGGCACCACGCAGCCGTTGATTTTGGAGCAATTGCGCGAAGTTGGCGTCGATATTTCTGCGGGGCAAATTAACGCCATTCTGAGTCAGCGCCATGATGTGTTGCATACAGAGAAAGACGAGATACTTGAAACTGGCTTAGAAATCAGTGCCCATGTAAGCGTTGACGATTCCGGTGCCCGTCATGCGGCCCGCAACGGCTATGTTACCCAAATTGGCAATGATTATTTTGCCTGGTTCGCCAGCACAGCCAGCAAAAGCCGGGTGAACTTCCTGGAGCTACTGCAAGCAAGTAACCGCGGTTATCAAATCACCGAAGATGCCCTGGCGTATATGGAAGCGCATGGACTACGCAAAACACTGAGACAGGAACTCAGCGAGCACCTGACAACGCCGATTTACGACGAGAAATTATGGCGGTTACACCTTGCATTCTATGGCTTTGAAACCGATCATCAGATCCGCATCGCCACCGAAGCCGCCCTGATCGGGCATTTGCTGACAAATGGATTCAATCCCAACTTGGCAATCGTCAGCGATGGTGCCCAACAATTTTCGCTGTTTTTGCATGGTCTGTGCTGGGTACATACCGAACGCCTGATTCACAAACTGATTCCAAGCAATGATCTGCAACGGCAAGCG
Source organism: uncultured beta proteobacterium (assembly GCA_942490555.1). Taxonomy (GTDB): domain Bacteria; phylum Pseudomonadota; class Gammaproteobacteria; order Burkholderiales; family Gallionellaceae; genus Gallionella. Next base: position 12,661 of record CALNXP010000010.1, read on the forward strand.
ATTAAATCTGTACGTGCCACAAGTCTGGGATTTTTACCGTGATCTGAAAGTGTACAAAGCGGCCCCGGATGCGGCGCAGATACTGACATTCGAAGCACGTTTTGATGAAATATTTACCCAACGTACTCAGTACGCCACGCTGAATGAACTGCTCAAGCGCACCCATCAACGCAAAGAGGAACTGTTGTTAGTGCTGAGACGTCCAGAAATTCCGCTGCATACCAATGGTAGCGAAAACGACATTCGCTGCTATGTGCAAAAACAGAAAATAAGCGGCGGCACACGTAGCGAACTGGGACGAAAAATGCCGAGACACCTTCACCAGTTTGAAGAAAACCTGCCGAAAATTAGGCATGTCGTTCTGGCAATACCTGCAAGATCGACTCACGCTGAAAAATAACATTCTGCCTTTGCCTGAGCTCATGAGAAATGCTGCTCAGAATGCCGCTTTGCCATGAGTTATTGAGAAGTTACCGCTAGCATGAGTAAGGCTTTGGTTTTCATACACAATCCTTTAGGTGCCGGCTTTATCCGCCGGCTGTACATTAAAACGCTAGGCGACCAGAAAAAATCCAGCGGTCAAGATCAGAGTCTAGTTCTGTTTCATAGCCCGCACCAACATTAAAGTTGTGTGTCAGGTTGTAACGTGCCTCACCCATAACGGTGGAACTGTCATCATCATCAATATCCGTATATTTATATTCACCGGTCAGCTCAACGTTAGTGCCAGCATAGCGCGTAAGCTAACCCCCAAGCCATAGCCGGTATCACCGAAATCCAGCACTTCAACATGTACGACATCACCACGAACGAATAGGTTACTGTTTGGACTTAGTGCCAGGTAATAGCCCAGCCCACCTGAAAAGATATCAATATCGGACTCTATATTTTCGTAATTACCTTGCACAAATAAGTTGTTGCCAAGGTCAAAGGAGGCCTTAGTACCGAAACCATCCAAGCTTTCAGTGTTATCGTCAGCTGATAAGTTGCTATAACTCAGGTCAAGATATGGGAGTAGGAGGGTGCCTCCTATGCCGATGTCATGCGATGTCAGACAAAAACTAGAGATCACCTTGATAATATAAACGGTTTATATGTTTTCATTTTTCACTCCCCTGTTATGTTTATTGAAAATCAGCGTTGATCATGCTGCATGGGACGGAAAAATCGACACCATCGGTTTTGCTGTTAGTAAATTCAACATTAAGAAAAGTGGCACCGTCAACGTAAGCACCACGCTGGTCACAATTGGTAAACTCGGCATTGGTAAAATCTGCCTGACTTAAATCGGCATTGCGCAGATCAATATTAGCGAGCTCGGCATTGACGAAACTGACACCAACAAATGAGCGGTTGCTGTAGTCCTTGTTTTTTAGCTCGGCGTTGGTAAAGTCCTGACGGGAGCCGAGGCATCAGCCATGCTGTCATGAGGGCGACGATGATCATGGTCAGGCACTTTAACGTTGCCATCATTAACAATAACACGCTGATGATCACCTCTTACCCGTGTGTCGCCATCGTTACACAATAACGCGCCGATGGTCGCCTCTTAGTCGTGTATCGCCATCGTTACCATTAACGCGAGAGTTGGACATTTTGTCCTCAACATCAACATTGCCACCATTGCCAACTTCAACACGGGCACCGCTAAAACCATCAAAAATTCTCACCGAACTATCCACGCTGACATTGACGCTCGATTCTACATAGGCTCGTGCAATACACAAAGTCGTTAGTGATAGAGCCAGGCATAATTTCTGGCAAGTCATTTTTTGCTCCTAGTGTTTTCTTTTTTGAAGGGGTAAACACAATCAACTTATTCATAAGGGGTCTGTGCCAAAATAAATTTATTTATGCTGGCTCGCAGGTTATCTCGATAAAACTGTAACAGCAGATGAACGACGAAATAGTTATTTCGGCCTAAGACAATGTAAAAAATACTGCTTAAAAATGCAGTAATTGTTGGATAGATGGCAAAAAAGTTCTGATAAATTTGTTACCAGGAGGCTATCCGAGAAACAGGTCAGATATAAAGCCTTGTCCCATAGACATGCCAACACCGTCACTCACTTACCTTACAACTCACTAAACTCCACCTGGCAGCGCAATCCTGCGGCAGGTCTTTCCCTCGCCTTGTTCCAGTTCCAACAATGAAAACAGGTTTATCTGAATCAAGGGCGGCCAATAGTTCGATTTCATTGTGAGGCTTGATCCAGGTTATCCCCTCAGTCTGAACCTTGTCTTCGGGCAAACCCATCCAGGTCCCGATCATGATGAGCAGAATGGCGATGGCCTGCTTGATTTTATTAAACCGGGGTTCCCGGGGTCCTGCCATGTCAAACATGATCAGGAAAATGCCGGAGCCCACCAGAAATGCTGCCATGATCGGATTGGCACAGATCACCAGGAGCGGCATGATAAAACAGATTTGCCATGGCAATAAGGATCAGACCAAAGATCACGCGGACGCCGATCATCCAGGTACCAGACCGCGGCATGGATGAGATCTTGCTGGAGAACATGGCCAGAAACAGGTAGGGCAAACCCAGGCCCATGGCCAGGGTGAAGAACATAAAAAAGCCCAGGACCACACTCTGCATGGCTGCCACATAGGTCAGCAATCCAATGACAAAAGGACCCACACAGGGTGCCGCCACAATGCCCAGGGTCAACCTCATGAAGAAGGAACCGGGAATAATTCCGCCTTGCTCTGGCTGGCAGCGGTCATAAGGCCAGTGGGCAGCCTAAATTCATAGACCCCGAA
>CALNXP010000011.1:0-16329 GCA_942490555.1 uncultured beta proteobacterium
GGACCCGCAGCCTGAGCGATATTCTCAAAGGTAAATGTCTGCTCGCGTTGTGTCAGTGCTAATACCTTGTTGACACTGACCTCGTTTTCACCGCTGAGTTGTAGCGGCATATCATTGCCCGCCGAGTCCAACAGGCCCACCATGACCGGAATCAGCATCGCTTGTTTGTCGCTCTGTCCTGGGGTATCGGCAATGGATTGACGAATATTCAACTTTAACTGTTGTTTTGTCGGCATCGGTAATAATGGGTGATCAGCTCCCGGGTGCGGCCTTAGCCATACCGGAGCTTGAACTGGCTTAACTCAATATCGCCGGCATCCTGCATGGCCTGCACAAAGTTATCGGTGGTAACCGCCCTCGACCATCGTAGCGCTCGAAATACAGGTCGCAGCCCCGACGGAAACCTTCGGCACCTAACAGCAGATGCAGCATGCGGATCAGGGTGGCACCTTTTTCATAAATGGTCAGGGTGTATGCGAAATTCATTAATCTCTACATGCGATTCGGGACGTACCGGGTGTGCCATAGGGCCGTTGTCCTCACGGAACTGAAAGGTACGTAGTAGATTGGCATCGTCAATGCGTTTTTCCCCACGGGATTCGCATGTCGGCACTGAATTCGTGATCACGGAAGACGGTAAAGCCTTCTTTCAGGCTGAGTTGAAACCAGTCGCGGCAGGTGACCCGGTTGCCCGACCAGTTATGAAAATATTCATGTCCAATCACGCTTTCAATGCCCTGATAGTCATGGTCGGTCGCGGTTTCCGGTTTGGCCAGTACATACTTGGTGTTAAAAATATTCAGGCCCTTGTTTTCCATTGCCCCCATATTAAAGTCATCAACGGCAACAATCATATAAATATCCAGATCGTATTCACGGCCATAGACATCTTCATCCCAGCGCATGGCGGCCTTTAGTGATTGCATGGCATGTTCACACTGATCGATATTGTGATGTTCGGTATAAATATATAAATCGACTTCACGGCTGCTGCAGGTGATAAAAGTGTCGTGGATATAGGCCAGATCACCGGCGACCAGAGCAAACAGATAGGCCGGTTTAGGGAAGGGGTCTTCCCAGCGTACCCAGTGCCGTCCATTGCTCAGTGTGCCTTTGTCCACCAGGTTGCCGTTAGATAGCATCACCGGATATTTATTCGGATCGGCAATGATTTTGGTGGAGAATATCGCCATCACATCGGGACGATCGTAATAGTAGCTGATTCGCCTGAAGCCTTCGGCTTCACATTGGCTGCAGAAATTACCGCTGGATTTATATAAGCCCGACAGCGAGGTATTGTTTTCGGGATGAATGCGGGTTTCAATTTCCAGTTCAAATTGTTCCGGTAACCGACTCAGGATTAAGCTATTGTTATTTAGCTGGTAGTTATCCTGGGTGAGTGTCTGACCATTCAGGCGTATGGCCAGCAGCGTCAGTTGCTCGCCATCCAGCTCCAGAGGCGCATCACTTGTCGTGTGCTCCCTGCGTTGAATCAGCATCTGGCTGAGTACCCGGGTTTCACCTTCTTCCAGATCAAAGGTCAAATCAATTCTGCTGATGTGGTATGGCGTTGGTCGATAGTCTTGCAGGTGGATGGTGTTGCTCAGCGCATTGCTCATGAGGCTTCTCCCTATGGTTTTGTGTCCAGAGTATACGGGAGAAGTCTATGCGGTTCACGACTGTGGATCAAAAAAACAGGCCGGGCGGGCCGACCTGAAAGAGGGAGAGGGGGAGTGTTGCCAGCGCTTAAGCGATAGTGATATGGCCGTCGTGGTTAGGGTCATTCAGTTGATGGCTGCCGCGCCAGTTATTGTCAAAGTCGACATGAATTTTTTGGATATGGTGGGCACCGCGCTTGTCGGTGTAATCGGCGGTGATCATATGTTTGCTGTTGTCGATTTTAATCACCGCGCCATGGTTGATCAGGTCGGAAATATCCAGGATTTCCCCCACGGTAAAATCGGTGACCTCATCAAGGTGTTCACCCTCGGGGACCTGATGGCATTTCCAGACAAAGGTATCTTGACCTATGGTGGCACAGCTGTGCCGGAGGTTTGCTCTGGCATGGCCGGTATCATGCGTTACGCCATGAATATCAATATTGATTTTGCGTATCTTGCTGCGGTTTATACCGTTAAATAGTGTGTATTTGAAGCTGGTCACGCCATGAAAGTCGGGATTGGGGATAAAACTCAGCTTGCCTGCATCCAGATCGGCCACCGAGATTTGTGTGCCAACAGCGACGGGGATTTGGTTAAATGTCAGCCTGCCCTGACTGGAGAGTGCCTCTATCCGGATGCTGTCCAAGCGGTTGCGGTTGATGTGAGGGTGTTGATTGGCAGCGCGGCTGTTTTCGGCCAGGTCTTTGCTGCGGATGATGATGTTGTTCTCGGCGGATTGAGGAGCGGCCTGGTTAATGCTGCCGACGGTATCCAGCACGCTGTTGCCGCTGAGATAAACGGTGGCTGTATGGTTGATGGCTTCATGATTGACCGAATAGTTAAAGCTGTCCTGTCCGTTGTGGCCCTGGTCAGGCATGTACCGCAACCAGCCATTGCTTAATGCAATAACCGGTATGGCCTGACCAGTAACAACAGACTCACCAGCCAGGGTCAAAGAGCCGTGAGACGGTAATGTTGCTATGAGGATATGGCGCTGGCTATCGGTATGTTCCAGCGTGGGACTGATTGCATGCAATATTTGCGGACCGATAGTCTGTACCTTATCTGATGGTTGATGGGGCACACTCGACTGGTGAATTCGGAGTGTGCAAGCGGCTTCATTGCTACTTAGCAGACCATCGCTGAGATAGTAGTTAAATGAAGCCAGACCCTGGAAGTCAGGGGGAGGGGTAAAGGTCAGTTTCCCTGCTTCCAGGTCGGCTACGCTGATAGTCCGGCCGCTGGATAAACGGCAGCCGGACAGATGTAATATTCCGTGTTCAGGCAACGAGGTAATGGTGATGCTGGTAAAGTTTTCATAATCAATGTCATGATCTTGAGTATATGCCTGGTCATTTTCATCATGACCAAATAACCGTCTAAGCCTGATGGTGAGGGGTGCTCTGACAGGGGCTGATACGCTTGGATCAGCGGCATTGCCTGCAGCACTGGCGGCTTGCACACTATTGGCGGGTGCAGCTGCGGGCATTCTCTGTTTGACACAATGATCCGTATAGGCCATAGCAAAACTTCCCCGTTTAATCCAATTGGATTACCTGCTCGGGAGATCGCATAACTTATGCCCGCGGTTGTGAACGGTCGAAATAAGGTGAAGATCGGTCAGGTTGGCCTAAGTTCTGTTGCGCTTGGTGAGACTTTTTTCCTGTTAATGGCAACTTGTTTAGCCTGGATTTCCCACTAATGGGAGTGCTGCAATTCGCTTTGGGCATGCCTGATGATGCTCAGACCGGAGCTGATGGCCAGCCCCCCCATGATTGCTGCGACCAGCAAATCCGGCCAGATACTGGTGGTGCCTAGAACACCGAATGCTGCGACCAATACCGCCAGGTTGCCAATCGCATCGTTGCGACTGCATAACCAGACCGAACGCATATTGGCGTCTCCGCTACGGAAGCTATACAGCATGATGGCAACACTGATATTGGCCAACAGTGCCAGTATGGCGATGGTTCCCATGGTGATTGGCTCGGGAGGGTGACCATCCAGCGCATGCCAGCCAGCCAGCAGTAATACCGCAATTCCAAACAGCAGCATACACCAGCCCTTAAATAATGCAGCCCTGGCTCGCCAGCGCATACCCATGGAGAGTACCCATAGCGAAATCGCATAGTTGGCGGCATCACCGGCAAAATCTGCGGCATCGGCGATCAATGCCACCGATCCCGAATAGATACTGCCGCCCAGTTCGGTGCAGAACATCAGTGTATTAATGATCAGCGCAACCCATAAGGCTTTGCGAAAGCGAGGATGGTCGGCCTGATAGGTGTGGTTACAGCATTTTTCAGACATAAATCACTATTTTTTCCAGTAGTATTCCAGAATGTCGTGGCTACTGTTGTGCAGTACCGATGCGGTTTGGCTGGCGCTCAGCGGGACACCACCGCAGACCTCAAGTATGCCGTGAATCACTCCCAGGGTAAAATTACAGCGATGGTCGCTGCCTATGGGTTCATCCGCCGAACAAACGGTTTCTCTGGCGAATACTCGATAACCGTGTGGGGGTAGTTGCTCAATATTGTCGATAATCACCAGGCGACTACCGTTCTTACCGAGAATTTGCTGCAGGCTGGTGGTGAGCTGCTGCAGGCTGGCAGCATCCTGTAATGAGATACTGTTCAGTTGATATGTTTGTGCTATTTTTTTGCCGTGCAATTTGCCGGTGGCGGTGAGCGCGACATTGGCCGCCTGGTTGCCAAAGGTCTGTTCCATGCCGCTGATAATGGCTTTCAGGCAATCAAGGCTAACCGTCTCTCCCAGTTCCGGGCGTGTTATACGCGGTTGTTGGGTAAGCTTGTCTGTCATATAGTTATTGGCATATCGGTAAATACAGATTTATGTTAACCGAAAAGTAACGACAAGCTGACAGCCTAAAGATTAAAGGCCGGGTTTGTCGCTTGAAAGGTGTGGTTTAGGGGATGCGTGTGATAATGTTGTGCCGTTACGGCCTGTGAAGGGAAAATGATGAATAATGCCATTAAATACAGTTTATGGGGGATAACCGGGGTGGCCGGGGTGGTGGTTGCCGCTGTCGGCTATATTGCCGCCACCTTTGATCCTAATGATTACAAACAGCCGCTGGTGGATCTGGTGCAGCAGCAGTATCAGCGCAGTTTAACGCTGGAGGGTGATATTCAGCTCAAACTGTTTCCCAGTATCGGCGCCAGCTTAGGTAAAGTCTCATTGTCAGAGGCCGGGAGTGAACAGCCATTTGCGGCGGTGAATCAGCTGGATGTGTCGTTGGAATTTATGCCGCTGCTTAGCCAGCGGGTAGTGGTTGATAGAGTGACAGTTGACGGTTTGCAGGCAACCTTGATTAAACATGCGGACGGTTCCACCAATATTGATGATTTACTGGCGAAAGCGGATGCAGACGCAGACGCAGACGCTGAACCGGCCGAGAGCGATGCCTCAGCCGTGGCATTTGATTTTGATATTTCTGCGATTTCCTTGAGTAATGCCGCACTGCGTTATCAGGATAAGGCCAGCGGTGCCGACTATCAGCTCAATCAGCTGCAGCTGCAGACGGGGCGGATTACTCCGGGTATGCCGGTAGATCTTAGTTTGAGCAGCCAACTAAAGGGTAATCAGCCCGAGCTGGCGCTGGAGACGGAATTAACCGGCCAGATTGGCTTTGACCTGGCGCAGCAGGACTATCAGTTGCTCGGTTTAACCTTAACGGTTAACGGGCAGTTGCAGGATATTAAACAGTTACAGCTTAAGCTGCAGGGCGATATCAGTGCTTCACTTCCCCGTTCGCAAGTTGATGTCAATCAACTGATATTGGATATTTCTGGTCAACAGGCGGCCAACCATTTTACGGCCAGTCTGGCACTGCCAACGCTGCAGATGACCGAGCAGCATTTTGTGGCCAAAGATATGGATATTGCGGCACAGCTTGATGCCGAGGGGAATAAACTGAGCGCAAATATTCAGCTGCCCGAACTGCAAGGTAATCCTGAGGCATTAACTACCGATAGCCTGCGTTTGCAGGCCAAGCTGGTGCAGCCGCAACAAACCATTAATGCTAAGCTGAATTCTCCATTGCGTATTAATATTCCGGCTCAGCAGCTGAAATTGGAACAGCTGGTGCTGGCACTTACCGCCAGTGGTGACCAGCTGCCAGGCAAGCAGGTGAGCAGTGAACTTAAGGGCTCACTGGCCGTGGACGGTATTAAACAGCAGTTACAGACGCAGTTAGCGGGGGGATTGTTACAAAGCCAGCTAAAGGCGGAGGTGGCGGTGAATAATTTTGAAAAACCGGCGATTAAATTTAATATTGAACTGGATAAGCTGAATGTGGACCAGTATCTGCCTGAGTCGTCAACGCAGCAAACGGCTCAGGCAGATCCGCCCGAACAGGCAATTGATTTGAGCGCATTGCGTGAATTGAATCTGGATGGGCGTTTGAAAATAGGAGCGTTACAGGCGGCTAATATCAAGGCGGATAATCTGCAGCTGGTGGTTAAGGCTAACGCCGGAAAACTCAATATCAACCCGCTGTCGGCTGATTTATATCAGGGGACTATGAGCGGCCGCGTGATGGTGGATGCGCGTGACACGCCAGCGATTACGTTAAATCAGCAGTTCAAGGGGATTAGTGTGGCGCCGTTGACTCAGGATGCGGCCGGGTTTGATAACCTGGAGGGGCGCGGCAATATCGCCGTCAATCTCAAGCTGCATGGCCATAGCGTGAGTGCGATGAAGCAGGCCTTGCAGGGGGATGTCGCGTTGAACCTGAGTGATGGAGCGATTAAAGGGATTAATGTCGCCAAGACTATCCGTGAAGCGAAAGCCTTATTTGGTAAAGGTGCGCAGACGGTGGCGGCGGATGATGCCCAAAAGACCGATTTCAGTGAGTTGAAAGCGACGTTTAGCATTCGTGATGGGGTGGCGCATAATAATGACTTATCGCTTAAATCGCCATTGCTGCGTATGGGGGGGGAAGGCGATATTGATATTGCTCAAGGGCGTATAAATTATCTGGCCAGAGCCACCTTGGCCAACACGCTGAAGGGCCAGGGAGGTAGCGATGAAGTCAGTGGGTTGACTATCCCGCTGCGAGCCCAGGGTCCATTTGATGATCTAAAATATACGCTGGACTTTGAGGATATGTTTAAACAGGCGGCTAAGGCTAAGCTGGACGCCAAGAAAGCAGAGCTTAAGGCCAAGGCCGAAGAATCTATCACTGACAAAACCGAAGCACTGAAAGAGAAAGTGCAGGACAAACTGCAGGATGTGTTTAAGGGCTTATTCTAACCCAATATTTATCCTGACTTAATCGGCGCCAGGTTTTATACTTGGCGCTTTTTTATGTCAGAATTTTCTCAGCGTTTGGTTCGATGGCAGCGTACTCATGGTCGGCATGGGCTGCCATGGCAGGGAGGCAGTGCGTATCAGGTCTGGTTATCCGAGGTGATGTTGCAGCAGACCCAGGTTGCCACGGTGATTCCCTATTATTTGAAGTTTATTCAGGCGTTTCCGACGGTGGTCGAGCTGGCACGGGCCTCGCAGGATAGCGTGCTGAGTTTATGGAGCGGCTTGGGTTATTATGCGCGTGGGCGCAATCTGCATAAAGCGGCTCAGCAGGTACAGACGGAGCATGGCGGCCACTTTCCTGAGGATTTTGAGCAGATCCTGGCACTGCCGGGGGTGGGGCGTTCTACCGCCGCAGCGATTTGCGCGCAGGCCTATCAGCAGCGTTATGCGATTCTGGATGGTAATGTGAAGCGCCTGCTGGCGCGTTACTGTGGTATTGAGGGTGTTGTCACCAGCAGTCAGGTCGAGCGGCGGCTATGGCAGCAGGCCGAGGCCTTGTTGCCGCTGCAGGATATTGCGGTGTATACCCAGGCACAAATGGATATGGGGGCCTTGATATGTACGCGCAGTCGTCCGCATTGTGACCGCTGCCCGGTTGCCGGGCAGTGTGTGGCCTTGCAAACCGGCCGGGTTGCCGAGTTGCCCAGCCGTAAACCTAAAAAGGTGTTGCCGCAAAGGCAGGCGCTGTTTCTGCTATTGCGTTACCGTGATCAGTTATGGCTGGAAAAGCGTCCCGCACCGGGGATATGGGGAGGCTTATGGTGTTTTCCTCAGCGGGATATCAGCGATCTTGAGTCCTGGCAACAGGCCGCGGCGCTTTATGCGCAGCAACAGGGACTGAGCGTTTGTTCCAGTCGTAAGTTGAATCCATTGTTGCATACCTTTAGTCATTATCGTTTGCATATGCTACCGATTGAGCTGCAGTTGGAAAGTATGCCGTTGGCGGTCAGCCAGCAACAGGCCGGCTGGTTTTTACCGGCACAAGTGGAGCAGCTGGGACTGCCGGCGCCTGTTGCCAGGATATTGCAGTCGGGGTGATGATTCGGTTATATAGTCTGGCTAGCGCGCGCTGGTAGGCAATTATTTGATTTTCCGGTATTAAGATATGTTGCCAGCCGTCCCCAATATGCAGATAATAGCTAACACCCTATAAAAGCAATAAACGGGGAAATAAATGGGAGAGAGCATCATGGATCAGCAGAATTTACAGCAGGCATTGCAGCAGCATGCCCAGCTGGAAGTCGATAGGAGTCTGGATCAACTGGCGGCACAGGCACCGATTATGTTATGGCTGGCGCGAGCCGATGGTCTGGTGACGTATGTCAATTCACAATGGTTGCACTTTACTGGTAAAACCCTGGAGTCTCAGCTGGGTACGGGCTGGTTAAGCGGGGTCTATCCTGAGGATCTGGATAGTGTGATTGATCGTTGTAATCAAAGTGTTCAGGCAGGTGAGATGTCTGAACTGTATTTTCGTTTGCAGCGTTACGATGGTGAATATATCTGGATAAAGCACTATATGCAGCCTCGTTATAATGAGCAGGGTGAGTTTATTGGTTTTATTGCGGTCACCCAGTCGGCACAGGAGCTTTATCTGTTAAAGGATCAGCTTAATCATTTGCAGATGGAGCGGCAATACTGGCAGCAACATGATGCCTTGACATCAACATTCAGTCGTCAATATTTGTTTCGACAGGCAGATAAACTGTTAAAAACCTGTGGTGTGAGTGCATGTCCGCTGTTTTTGCTGATGCTGAATGTAGATGGATGGCAACATATCAATCATTGCTTTGGCTATCAGATTGGAGATAAGTTATTACTTGAGTTGGTGAATACTATTGCTCCGTGCTTAAGGAACAAAGATAGTCTGTGCCATTTTAGTGCCGATACGTTCTGTGTGTTATTGCCGGATGTGGATAGAACACGTGCCGGACAACTGGCAGATCGTATTCGTCGTGAAGCCAAGGTGTTAACCCTGACGGAACAACCGGCGTTATCGATAACACTGAGCCTGGGGTTAGCGCAGGGCAGTTATCAGTTCGGGCATGTGGATGACTGGCTGGTTGAGGCAGAAGCTGCGTTGGAGCAGGCTAAACAACAAGGTGGCGATCAGGTGGTAATCGCCGATCTTTAAGCCCATGCTTTAAGCCTGTTGGAGAACGCTTTTTCGGCTGAGCTGTTGTTGACGGCTAAATGCGCTAATAGCCGGGCAACGGTGGTGCGGCTGGATACGCATGGTGTGGTCTTGTCCTCGGATGAGGTCGCGGACCGGCTGGCGCAGGCGCAAAAAATCTTGGCGGGTGGGGCGGCATAGCGCTTAACTGTTGCTGCATTTTTCTAAGCATGTGTAACAGTTGATGATTACGTTGTTGCTGCAGATGTAATTCCTGCTGGGCCTGTTGTAACAGATAGTTTAGCGCTGGCCGTTCCCAGGGGGCTGCTGGTGGTGGTGCGAAATGTTCGGGAGGTGGTCGCTGTTTGATACTCGCCGGGTGTGTGCCGACATAGCCATATACCGTTATGCCCGGTACTGTTGGCTGGGCAAGGGCAAGCTCGGTGTTCGGCCTGGTGATTGGCTTGTCGGTTGTAGTCGCCAAGGTCGGCATACGTGTGCTGTTGTCAGCGGGTGACGATTGCTGATTGCAGGCGATAAGCAGTATGCTGCTGCCTAATATCAATAATCTCAGTAGTTTGTGTGGTTCTGTTTTCATCGTCGGCTTCTTATGGTCACCTAAAAATCTCAAGCGTTGTTTGTTGCGTGATATATGGTGAGCAGGTTGAATGGTTATATGCTGATTATGGGTCAACTAATGGTTAACTGCGGTTAATCGGCGGTAAATCTATGTAAAAGAGACAGACGTCGGGTAAATCTGTGTAAACGGGCTGGGGTGTTATGCCGAAATTGCTTATGATTAAGTTACCTGTACTTTGAGGAGGTTGGCATGAGCGCGATACTGTTGATTGATGATGATCAGGAACTCACCGATATGCTAAAGCAGTATTTGCAGCAGGAGGGCTTTGAGGTGTCGGTAGCCGCAAACGGCCAGCTTGGACTTGAGGCACTGGCTGCGGGAAGTTTTGTTTTGGTGGTACTGGATGTGATGATGCCGGTATTGAACGGTATTGATACCTTGCGTGAGATACGGCGTAATAGTGATATGCCTGTGATTATGTTAACGGCCAGGGGCGATGATCTGGATAGAGTGGTCGGTCTGGAGCTGGGGGCGGATGATTATGTGCCCAAGCCCTGTACACCTCGTGAATTGATGGCCCGGATTCGTGCGGTTTTGCGCCGTACCCAGGCGGTGACCGCAATGGCTAAAGATGTGATTGATGTGCTGGAAGTCGGGCAGTTGAGATTATGGTCGGAAAAACGGCAGGTGGAATGGAAAGGTCAATCCTTGGAATTAACCGGTTGCGAATTTGGTTTATTAGAAGCCCTGGCGCGGGGTGCGGGTAAGCCGGTAAGTAAAGATGTGTTGTCACAGCAAGGCTTGGGGAAACCCCTGGAACGTTTTGACCGTAGTGTGGATGTACATATCAGCAGTATTCGTCAAAAACTTGGGCCTATGGAAAATGGTCAGTCATATATTCAAACCGTTTATCGTCAGGGATATCAGCTAATCCAGGAAGGCTGAAATGCGTTTGTTCTGGAAAATATTTTTTGTTATTTGGCTGGGGCATTTAACCGTGGCCTTTGGTATGACTACCGTCTTGCCCTGGTTGATGGGAGTGAATCAGCATAGACCGGGAATGCCAGGGCCAGGATTTAATCCTCAAGCGCAACCGGTTTTCCCCGATACGGATTCCCAGCCGCCGTTTCCTGTTGCGGGTATGGATGCGGCACAGCCGCAACAGGCGTTGCCGCGCTTGTCCAGAAGACAAGCGGAGTTGTTGCTGGTGAATATGGTGGCGGTGCTAACAAAAGAAGGCGAGGCCGCATTCAAGCAAAAGTTTGATAAGCAGTTGCCTATCAGAATTGTCACTGAGGATGGGGTTGATATTTTTGGGCGTGAGGTTGATCGCTTTCAGTTTGCTATGATTCAGCGTGTTAAACGTCAGCAGCCACGGGTTCCTTTTATTCGGTTTGTGCAAACCGAACAAGCGAATTATTGGTTATATATCCTTAAAGATGAAATACAGGCCATGAATGCGCATCCGGGGCCTGGCCTAGGGCAGGAGGCCCGGCAAGCTCCTTTCGCGGATGGGCCGGCTGCTGGGCAGCCACCCATGCCTCCCGGTATGCAGCGGCCGGGGGGCATGTCGTTGCCGGACTCCGCATTTGAACGTTTTTTCTTGAAACTACGCCCATGGATGGCACTGATTATCAGTACCCTTAGCAGTGTGTTTTATGCCTGGTTATTTGCCTGGTATCTGACCCGGCCGATTTCGCGGTTGCGTGAAGCACTGACGGCGGTGGCCGGTGGGGATCTGGACACCCGGATTGCGGAGAGCATGGGGCGACGGAATGATGAATTGGCCGATCTGGGAGTGTCGTTTGATGGGATGGCACAGCGCTTACAAACCGCAGTTGATGGTCAGCAGCGACTGTTACATGATGTGTCGCATGAATTACGTTCGCCGCTGGCACGTTTGCAACTGGCCATAGGGCTGTTGCGTCAGCAACCGGAAACCCTGGATGTCTCACTCAAACGTATTGAGCAGGAAAGTAAGCGTATGGATGCGCTGGTAGGTGAGTTGTTGACCTTGTCCAAGCTAGAAACCGGTGGCAGTGACTTTGCTCATGAACCGGTAATGGTTGCCGAGTTATTGGAAGATATTGTGAATGATGCCGACTTTGAGGCGCAGGCGCAGCAAAAGCGTGTCACCTTGTGTGTTGAGGTGGCCCCGGAATTAGCGGGTAATCCCGATATGTTGCGGCGAGCGTTTGAAAATGTGATTCGTAATGCGATTAAACACAGCCCCGATGCCGGAGTGATCAATGTCAGCATTCTCAGCCATGTAGGAGGCTGGCAGGTTAGTATTGCGGATCAGGGTAAAGGTGTGCCGGAAGAAGACTTGCCGCACTTGTTTACCCCGTTTTATCGCAGTGCCTCGCAAGGGAAAAATATTGCTGGCTATGGCTTAGGGTTGGCCATCACTCAGCAGGTGATACGCAACCATGGTGGCTATATTCATGCCTCAAATATTGTCAGTGGCGGTTTGCGTATCAGTATGATCTTCACCCAGCAAGATGCGGAGAAAAAATGATTCATCAGTGTTGACGTAAGCCTAATGTATCTTACCGTCTATCCGCGGTTTGAGCAGTTGGGGAATATAGCGCCAGCCCAGCAGGCTAAAGGCCAGCAGCCAGCAACCAGCGCTGGCGTATAGCCAGAATATATATTCGTCGGATAACTGGGGGCCGAGAATGCGCAGCAGCATTGCGCTCAGCATGACCCAGAGTGCCAGTTTGTCGCTGAGCAGAAACCTTACCTTGTGTCCGGTATGTCCATTGCTGATGCGTATAATCATTGCGGGAATAATCAGCCCCATACAGCCCAGGGTGAAAATATGCAGACTTAGGGAGTTGCTCAGCCAGGGTGTGGCAGGCAACAACTGGCTTAACAGCTGCAGTATGATGGCCAGATAGCCAAGATACATTACCGCCAGTTCCAGTTTTTGCATGGCCTTATGCGGGGACCACAGCAGCCAGCGCAGACTTAACAGTACAACGAGTGCGCCGCCAATGACTAAAGCCAGTGTTTGCGACAGCCAGGGGCTGAATACCAGGGCCAGTGCCAGCGATTTGATGCTGTGATCCAGCCAGGGGTGGCGCGGGAGAGTGATACCCAGGCTGTTTTTCATAAAACCGCTTAAGGTGCGCTCCAGCATAATTAAAAATACCAGCCGGAACAGTCCCAGTGTCATCAGCAGGCCGGCCTGGAATTGGGCGGGATCAAGCAGCAGGTTTTTGGCCGGAATAAAGCAGGGTAGCGCCAGCCAGAAATAGAGATTGTCGGCAAAGCTATCCTGTTGTCGATAACGCAACAGGTGAAACAGCAACATGGATACCACGCTGCAGATAAACAGATTTTGAGTCAGTATTAGCAGCCATTCGGGCCAATTTGCCCCCAGACTTAATGCGGCTCTATCCAATAACCAGCATACGACCAGATAGAGTAGTGCCCCTCCATGATAGCCACGTATCTTTAGCCAGTTTTTGCTGGCGGTCAGTAAAAAACCTCCCATCAATGCCCAGCCAAAGCCATAGAACATTTCATGCGCATGCCACAGATTTGCGGGCACGGGGCTGGCAAGGGTGAGCTTGCCGGAGAACTGCAGCAGCCAGAGCATGGGAAGCAGGGTGCCGCAAATCAGGGTCAGGATAAAGAAGGGCCGAAAACCGGCCAGCCAGACGGGGTGTGACAGCATTATAAAGGTTCCGATGGTTGTAACAGGGTTTGCAGGGTTTGTTGGGCGGCTTCAAAATCATAGCCGCTAATTTGTTGTCGTAGCGGCTCCAGCCGTGGGCGCTGCTCGGGGATTAGCCGGGCCTGCAGTTCGATAATCATATCACTGGCTTTGGCATCAAAACGATCAAGTAGTTGTTGCAGTTGTATCAGTTCCGAACGCAGCTGCGAGAAGTCTACGCTTGGCGGTGCGCTGGGTGTGTGCTCGGGTTGATTGGCCAGTGTGTTTTGAATGGTGTTGACATCCTGTTGCAGCCGGGTTTGTAAATGGTTGAGCAGACCATGTGATTTGTCGGATTGCTGTTTGATCGCCTGTTCCAGTTCGACGGCCAGTGAATGCAGTTGGGTAATCCCCAGGGTGGCACTCAGGCCTTTTAGCGTATGGATATAACGCAACGCAGTGTCCAGATTCCCCTGCTTTAGCGCACGCTTGATTTCATTGGCGATATCGGCCTGTTGCAGTGAAAAATGCTGTAATTTGCGTAGATAAAAGTCCGGGTTGCCTCCGGTCTGGGCCACGCCTTTAGGAGTATCAATGCCATTTAAGGCGGGAAGCTCGGGAGTGGTTGGCGAGGGCTGATCCGTTGGCGCTGCTTGGCTGGCCAGGGGTTTGATTTTGATCCATTGACGCAGGGTGGTAAACAGTTCTTGTGGCATCAGCGGTTTGTCTATATGTCCGTTCATACCGGCCTGGCGACTTTGCTGATGATCCTGTGCCATTGCATTGGCGGTCATCGCCAGTATCGGCAGTCCTTTAAAGCGCGGTTGAGCGCGAATTTTGGCCGTGGTCTGGTAGCCGTCCATATCGGGCATTTGAATATCCATTAAGATGGCATCATAACGCATTTTGGCGTTTGCCAGCATGTCCAGGGCCTGCTGACCGTTGCTGGCAACATCCACTCGAATATACGCTTCTTGCAATAGCTCGCAGGCAATTTCCTGATTAATTTCATTGTCTTCCACCAGCAGGATATGGGCGCTATGTAATGGTCGGGTGCTGTTGAAATCTACCGGTTGCTGGATGGAGCGCCGCCTTTCCAGTTCATATTTACCAAACAGTGCCATACAGCCATTAAACAGGCTGGTCGGGGTGAGCGGTTTGGCTAAGAACTGCTGGATATAGATGGCCTCGGAGCGGGATTTGAGTTCATCCATGTGATGTGAGCAAAGCAGCATGATTTTGGGGAACAGTGCCATATTCATATTATGAATGATGGCGGCCAGTCGCAGTCCGCTCTGATCGGGCAGCATGCTGTCGCAGATCACACCATCGTAGGCATGGTGGCTTTGTTGCAGTATGCCCAGTGCCTGTTTGGCGCAGTCTGCAGTCTTTACCGTAAAATCAAAGCTTTGCAGATAGCCTTGTAAAATAGCCAGCGACTTGGGGTTGTGGTCTACCAGTAGCACCCTTTTTTGCTGCAGTTCCTGATCCAGAAGTCGCTGGCGTTTTTCCTGCGGGTTGGCGGCCAGCGTAAACGGAATACTGAAACGGAAGCTACTGCCCGCTCCTGGCTGGCTGTTAACTTCTATACGGCTATCCATCATTGCCAGCAGGTGCTGGCTGATGGTCAGTCCCAGGCCGGTGCCGCCGTATTGGCGGGTAATGGAACTGTCGGCCTGGGTAAATGCCTGAAACAGCTGCTGCTGTTGTGATTCGTCCATACCTATACCGGTGTCACAGACTTCAAACTGCAATCTACAGTGCCGCTGATCCTGGTTAAGTTGATGGATGCTAACCAGGATTTCGCCTTGCGGGGTAAACTTGATGGCATTGTTGACCAGATTCAGCAATATCTGCCCCAACCGCAACGGGTCACCTGTTAACAGTTGGTTAATCTGTGGATCTCGATCAAACAACAGTGTCAGCTTTTTTTGTTCAAGAGTATCGGCAACCAGCATCTGTACCTTGTGCAGCACCTCATCCAGCTCAAAACGGGTCTGCTCCAGTGACATTTTGCCGGCCTCAATTTTTGAAAAATCCAGAATGTCGTTGATGATGCGTAACAATCCTACGCTCGAGGTATAGATTTTTTGCAGATAATTTTGCTGTTGTTCATTGGGTTGGGTGCGACGCAGGCATAAATCGGTAAAGCCGATAATGGCGTTCATCGGGGTGCGAATTTCATGGCTCATATTAGCCAGGAATTCTCCCTTGATGCGATTGGCCGATTCCGCTTCCTGCCGGGCATTGATCAGCATCTGTTCTGAGTGTTTATTGGCGCTGATGTGGTGAATAAATCCGTCAATGGCCTGGATTTTCTGGTTTTCATCCTGGAGCAGGCGTGTGGTGATTTTAATATGGCGCAGCTCACCATTAGCATGAATAAAATCCAGTTCGCAGTTGCAATGCAATGCTTCTTTGCTAAGTAAGGTATGTTGATGTTGGGCTATCAATTCAAGTGCATCCTCGGTCCATGCGATCTGTTGCAGCCAGTGTTGTCCCTGTACCTGTTGCTGGCTGAGTCCGAAAATGCTGCTAATACCTTTGCTGACATATTGCATCACACCGTCGCTATCCTGACGGAAGATCATATAGTCATCGCCAATATCATTGACCAGTTGTTGATAGCGGATTTCACGCTGCTGCAATTCTTCCAGCAGGCAGTGTTGTTGCTGCACATATTGCTCCAGGTTCTGGCGCATGATTTCAAAATCAGTCGTCAGCTGCCCCAGTTCATCCTTGCTTTGTGGTTTGGGCAAGGTGGAATCAAAATTGCCGGCGGCCAGTCTGGTGGTTGCCTGTTGCAGGGCGCGTATCGGACGTAATATCCATAGTCCTTGCCAAGCGGCACTGCTTATTGCGATCAGTAAAAAAATAAACCAGATCGAATGCTCCATGCTGGTGACCAGCGTATTTAATTTCGCGTGATCTTGCTGCCAATCGGCAATTAGTGTGATTTTTCCCAGTGCTTTTTGTT
>CALNXP010000012.1:0-64110 GCA_942490555.1 uncultured beta proteobacterium
CTTGCCGGATAAGCATACGCCAGGCTTAGCACCGTCAACGATGTAATGCGTCAAGCGCGAGATTGACTGGCATTAATAATCCGTGACAGGGCATGGCGGCAACTATCGGCACCGTGGGGTCGGGCGCCGCCCAGCACCGGGCCGGCACGCCGCCAGCGAAGAATTCCCCACGCCGGCTATTCATCCGGCCTACCGGCAGCCGCGGACCGTCACACTCAAACACACACAGAAAAGTAGCGCCAGCAGAACGCGCACCCAGGTGGTC
This sequence comes from uncultured beta proteobacterium, assembly GCA_942490555.1. Classification (GTDB taxonomy): domain Bacteria; phylum Pseudomonadota; class Gammaproteobacteria; order Burkholderiales; family Gallionellaceae; genus Gallionella. The sequence goes on from CALNXP010000012.1 coordinate 266, forward strand.
ACGCCCAGCAACGCGCGCTGCACATAACTGCGGCAGAGGACGCGCGCCGCGCTCGGCTCCGGCCGCTTCTCGATATCATTTCGTCATTCCTGAAACACGTGCAAAACGGGCAACATTTTTGGCCAGTTCGTTGTCGCGTTGCTTGTCTTGCCAGCATATCGGCAAGTTTGCCAAGTTGCGCGGCAAGGATTTTCTCGCCGGCAATTTTGGGATAGGTCCTCCTGAACTGGGTTAGGTGTCGGAGCCAAATCGCATTCAATGTTCTATCGTTGATTTGATGCAGCGTTGTTGTTCGGGTGTAGCTAGAATAATTCCTACCAAAAACTTCCAGATGGCTTAACGACTTATTTCGCTTCCAGCGGCCGTTTTCAGTCTTGCCGGCGGAGCTCGGTCACCCACCTCCGGCAATTGGCTCCGACCGCTGGGGTCTCGGCCTACCTCCCAGTACCGTAATCGGAGAGTCGCCAGCCCGTCATGCATACATTTGAACAAATACCGTCATATCGATTTTTCGATATTACTGGGTGCTCCATCCACGACACCGGAAATGCCTATTGGCGTTACCGACAACCAGTATTGCGGTGTGATAACGACTTCCAAAACACACGCGGCAATGTTTTAGTGTTTGTCAGTTTTCACTGCAATTCGACCGATACCATCTCGTCGCCGCTCTCGTCGCATCGCATCACTTCCATCACCGCCCTTCCTCAATACCAAAGTGTCCATGACTACTGTAGTCGAGGTATGGAACTCCGAGCATACTGTAACTCCAGCATCGAATTCGGCAAGCGACAAGGTGTGGGCATGTACATACTTGTCTCACGGCCCGTGGTGTCGAGTAACCGGTGGTTTCGATGTCGGTCAGATACATGATATCTCCGCACGGGAAGAACACGCATCCACGTCACATACGCTTATGTAAGTCACAATCTCGTCGCTGATACTTCCGCAAACGGGAAGGTCATATATCTCTCTATCCCTCCACAACACGCTTGCGGCACCGGAGGTTGTGACAGCAGGTCTTCATCTGAATAATGGTGGAATCAACATCTCCACACGTCCCAGCAGCAGGTTGGCGTGAATCTGATAAGTCCACTCAGCCCCCCTTTATTACATAATTTGAAATTATCCGTAAGAGCAGCATCGGTTGTCCAGGTCGCAGCAGCCTCCTCCCAGTGCTGCTGCTAAGAAGTGCATCGCTGCAATTCACGCCCGGTAACAAAGGAGAGATTCTGCCCCGAAGCAGCATTCTCGGGTGCCAGTGCATCATGCCCGGGTTTGCACGGCTGTATTCAGCAGCTCACTGCCAAACGCCTCATGGCGGTTCAAAAAGATTGTCCAGTTCATCAATATATCAGCTGCTGCGATTGTACATGTTTAATAGCTTTTCAGTCGTTACCGTGCGCATGCTGCTTTAAGTATATGTTTGTAAACATCCAGGGTAATTGATATTAGGTCACCACTAGCTACAAAAATTCTAAATAATCTCGGCAATACAGAAGCACAGCCCGAGCATGTCGGCTGTCGTATTACCCATAGCTGATTCTGGATTCATAGGGCAAACCAGTCCATTTACCCCAAGTTGCTGTTACTGCAGAGCCACGTGTTAACCAGCCGACAACATGGATCGATTGAATTGATAATTGCAGCCTGGCCATCCTGACACAGCGTGTTGCTGGAATTGATCAAGGTAATAACAGCAAAAGCCCAGGCAATGTCTAGCTGCAAGGCCTGATTGATGCCGGATGATAGTCGCTGTACAAGGACATCAACGGTCGTTGGTAATACATTGATATTCACGTCAACAGGAATGGATGAATACGCTTCTGCACAAGAAAAGTTTCTAATAGATTGCTTGCTGCAGATTTGTCAGCCTCACCTGGCAATCGTCATACTACCTGACATCACCACTGGCGGGCAATGCTGGCCAGTTACAGCCACATCCTCATCCTCCTGCATTGGCTGGCTGAGCGCGGCGCCCAATGCGGTTATACATCATGCTGGGGAAGCATGCCTATTGCTTGAACCCGGGAGGCAGGAGTGAACATGGTGGTATTACTGTGGTTACTCGTGCACGGCGTGGGCCGCCAGGAATTCAGCAGGCCACCACGTGCGCCACCTTCCAATTTTGCCCAGGCAACGGCTCAACTCCATAATCCTGGGCTCAACGATGGAAAAGTATCCCCGCCAACAAACATTATAAGACACCCTATATAATTCAACACAATACTAACCGCCAAGAAAATTTCGCACAAATGTGGAAGACCAGCTCACTCCCGGACACCTATGTGCGAACACACTTTGAAGCTCTGAAATTGTGTCCTGAAATTTTCTCCCCACATGTATGTCTGTGTTTTTGGAATTTATACCCTCGCATTAATGCTCAAATTTCGCGGTACCACCATGGCCGCACTGGTGGGCTCAGTGCTTGCCTATCATTACCATCGAGGTCGGGCCAGGAATTGCTAATGTTCTGCGCGTGGGTGCCACGCCGACCTAATCGCATGAAATGCAGGGAATCATTAATGCGCCGCTGAAATCGCGGACGCAAAATTGACCTAGCGGCCATAGCGCTGGTTTTCATTGTTGGTCGGCCAATGGTCACCTGCGATTGCTGGCGATTTTTTACCCGGTCAATGAGTCGTGGAGAAGGGTGCATATATTGCAATAGAAGTTGGTATCAAAATATGTTCACGAAACCTTCTACAGATGGCCATTCGCTGCGGATTTTCACAGGTACTGCCTATAAATACCGATCCCATAGAAATTGCCGAAATGGCTCACACTTGCAGATCCTTTTACCCACAATTTCATCAATGCGGTGGTTAACGGGCTGATGCATTACACCGTCTACCCCCCCAGGTAGTCGCCGCACAGCCCCCTTGTGAAACCAGGACCGCTACGCACCGACAGATTGGCTGAAAATGGTCATCACCACCAGGGGTCACCCCACAGCTGACCAGACCGGCCTGGCGGACGTGTGCATGGATTGGCTCCACGAGATCGCCACCTCCTGCTCAACCTCAGGCTCAGCGATACAGGTATGGACACGCCATCACGATTTGTTTTTAAAAGGCGTGATGGCATTAATCGCTACCCTGTGTATCTGGTTGCTGGCCCGGCTGGTTGAAACGGGAGTGTCCAAGCGTATTGAAGATCGTGATATCCGTTACCGCATCCGCAAAATTACCGATCTGGTCAGCTATGGGGTGACCCTGGTGGTGGTGATGACCATTTTCAGCGAACAGATGACCAATCTGGCGGTGATTATCGGTGCGCTGAGTGTGGGCATAGGCTTTGCGCTGCGTGAGGTGATTCAAAGTCTAATCGGCTGGACCGCACTTTCATTCTGGGGAATGTATAAAACCGGCGACCGCATTCAAATGGGGGGGGTGATGGGCGATGTGATTGATATCAGCCCGTTAACCACCACGGTGATGGAATGTGGTGGCTGGGTAAAATCGGATCTGTATAACGGTAGGGTGGTGCGTTTATCCAATAGTCTGGTATTTCGTGAAAATGTGTATAACTACACCACCAACTTTCCGTTTCTATGGGATGAAATCGTGGTGCCGGTGCGTACCGAAAGCGATCATCAGAAGGCGCGTGAGCTGATTGTACGTGCTGCCAAAATTGAGCTGGTGCATATTATTGAAAAATCACAGCGCGAATGGCGTCGCTATGCCCATCATCATCTGGTAAAAGAGGTTTCATTTGAACCGACGGTGAGCATGAGTTTTGATGCCAACTGGATAGAATTCACCCTGCGCTATGTGGTCGACCATCGTAACCGCCGTGCCACCAAAGATAAATTATTCACCCATATCCTGACCTCATTTGAACATACCCGCGGCCGGGTACAAATCGCCAGCAATCATATGCGCGTTTCCGAACTGCCGGAAATGGATATGACCATTGGCCATAGGCCAGCAGCACAGGAAGACGCAAAACCCGGCGCGTAACCCCTGCACTAGGTTGGTTGGTCTTAGGGTTGAGGTTTTTCCCGGAATGTTGAGTTAGGTCAGCTCAAGTTGACTCACGATTTCCTCACATGCCGCCATGATGGGTTGCGTGATTTCCGAGTGATAGCGGCTATCTAATGATTCCTGCATTTCATGCGATAGATTCAGACCGGCCGGGCGTGACAAACTGGCGATAATCTGTGTTGCCAGTTGCTCGCTGGCATCGGCCAGTTGTTTGCGCAAATTCAGTGCTAATTCCTGGCCGGATTTACGTGCCCATTCCGCGGCAAGGGTGGTGGCCTGTGTCTGGGTGATGTTTTGCTCATGTTCGTAATAAACAGATAAGCGCTGGGCCACCAGTGCATACATAGTGGCAATACAACTACCGCGCAGGGTGATTTGGGGGGGATGTGTTGAGTGATTCATATGGTTTATGCTCTGTTAATTCTGCGGGTAAAGAATTGCGCCTGTCATGTTCCAAAAAACACAGGCGATTGCTGCTTATGCTATGCAATGTTGTTGCCATGCTTAAAATCAGGAAAGAATGCTAAAGACGCCCTATTTCCGAAACTTTAAAAATGATTACTTGCCCCACATAGGTGTCAGGGTGCCTAGCCGGCCCGTGGTGTGCACATTTTTGGTGCGAAACCCCCGGTTGTTACCGTTGAAACGGCATTTTATCAGCTGGAACACTTATTGCTGACATATTGATTATTGAAAGTATTGTGTTGAAGTTTTTGATACTATCAAGATGCGTCTTATAAATGTTTGTTGGCGGGGATAAAGTGTGAGTCCCGCCCGGAAACCGTACCGTATAACATCGTTGAACAGGTGGCTGGGATGAGTATGAATGGCGATTTACCCATGGGTTGGCAGCAGGCCGTTGCACAGGCGGTAAAATTTCGTCATTGGAGCCACCGCCATCCCGAATTGACCTGGGAAGAGCAAAATACCGCCCTGCAGATTCGTGAGCAATTAACCCTGCTGAATATTCCCTGGCGGCCCTGCGCCGAGTTGGGCACGGTGGCCACGCTGGCAAGCGCTGCTGGCGGTGAACATATTGCGTTACGGGCAGATATGGATGCGTTGCCGATTGAAGAAAATACCGCCGTGGATTACCGCTCCTGTGTCAGCGGTAAGATGCATGCTTGTGGGCATGATGGCCATATGGCCGCCTTATTGGGCGCCGCACGCTGGCTGAAACAGCATGAAGCGCAACTGCCCGGACCGGTGTCACTGATTTTTCAGCCAGCGGAAGAGGGCGGGCACGGCGCTCGCAAAATGATAGAGGATGGCGCACTGGAGGGGGTGGATGCGATCTTTGGCTGGCATAACTGGCCAGCATTGCCCGCCGGTGTTGCGGTGTGTCCGGATGGCCCGGTAATGTCGGGTAACGGTACTTTTCATATGACGATTGCCGGCAAAGGCGGGCATGCCTCTCAGCCCGAGCTGGCACGCGATCCGGTGCTGGCCGCCGCAGCCATTACCTTAAATCTGCAGCAGATTGTCAGTCGTCGTTTACCACCTCAGGCGGCGGTGGTCGTCAGTGTAACTTCCATTGCGGCACAAAGCGCAGTTACCGTGATCCCCGACAGTGTGCGTCTGGAAGGCAGTATTCGCTTGTCCGATCCCTGTTGGCGTGAGGCTATCAATCAACTGATAGTCGAGATTGCCGAAAGCACCGCGGCCGGTTATGGCGTTGGTGTCGAGGTGGAAACCCGTTCCCGTTACGAAGCGACGATTAATCATCCGCACGCAGCCGAGCGTTATCGTCAGGCCTTGCAGCGCGAATTTGGGCCGCATTGCCTGGAAAGTGATTTGCTGCTGCCAATTATGGCCTCGGAAGATTTCAGTTATTACCTTAATCAGATTCCCGGCGCCTTTGCGCTGGTCGGGATGGCCGAGCCGGGAGAAAGCTTTAGCGCACCTTGTCATAACCCCAATTATCAATTCAATGACCGCATCATCGATCCGATGATGCGCGTGTTCTGTCGGCTGGTTAACCTGCCGGTATCTGCGGCATCAACAACAACTAAGGAGTAGAAAATGGACTGGTTTGCTACCTATGAATCTGAAATCCGGGCCTATGGGCGGGTCTATCCGGCCGTGTTTGTCTCGGGCGACAATGCTCGCCAGACCGATGAGCAGGGAAAACAATATATTGATTTTTATGCGGGTGCCGGGGTATTAAATTTTGGGCATAACAACCCCCAATTAATTCAGGCGGTGATTGCTTATCTACAGTCGGGTGGGGTGTTGCATACCCTGGATATGATGACCCCCCCCAAGCGTGAATTTATCAAGGCATTTGTAGAAACCATACTTAAACCGCGCAGCATGGATTATAAACTGCAGTTTATGGGGCCAACCGGCACCAATGCGGTAGAAGCCGCACTGAAGCTGGCGCGTAAGGTGACCAAACGTACCGAGGTGGTAGCCTTCAGTCAGGGATTTCATGGTATGACGCTGGGCGCACTGGCCTGTACCGCCAACAGTTATTTCCGTAATGCCGCTGGCACGCCGCTACAGCATGTGTCTCACTGGCCGTTTGAAAGTAATGCCGGTGGTGGGCTGGACAGTCTGCAGACCTTACGCGCCATGTATGAAAACACCTCGGGCGGGGTGGAAAAACCGGCAGCGTTTATTGTTGAGGTATTGCAGGCCGAGGGCGGGGTTAACCTGGCCAGCGCACAATGGATGCAGGCGCTGCAACAACTGGCTCACGATCTGGGGGCCTTTTTGATTGTGGATGATATTCAGGCCGGCTGTGGCCGTACTGGCAGTTATTTCAGCTTTGAAGACTATGGCATTGAGCCGGATATTATTACCCTGGCCAAGGGTATAGGTGGTATAGGAACACCGATGGCGATGAATCTGGTCAAACCCGAACATGATGCGCACTGGCTGCCGGGTGAACATACCGGCACCTTCCGGGGGCAGAATCTCTCCTTTGTTGCCGGGCGTGAAGCCTTACGCTTTTTTGAAGACGATACGCTGCTAGCCGAGACCCGGCGTAAGGGGGAGGTGATGCGCGCGCATTTGCAGGATATTGCCGATGCTTATGCGGATAAAGGTTTTCAGGTGCGCGGTAAAGGCATGATGCAGGGGCTGGATGTGCATGATGGCACCTTATCCAAGGCGGTCGCTCGCGATTGCTTTGACCATGGCATGCTGCTGGGACCCTGTGGGGTGGGAGGGGAAGTGTTAAAACTGATTCCACCATTGACTATTCCAGATGAAGACCTGCTGTCTGGCCTGCAAATCTTCAGTGCCGCGATTAAGCGTCAGGTGGAGGGATAAACGATGCATGAAAGAGATGATATGACCTTCCCGTTTGCGGAGTATCAGCGACGGATTAATGACTTACGTAAGCGTATGGCGGAGCGTCTGTTGGATGCAGTGATTATTTCCGATGCGGAAAATATCATGTATCTGACCGACTATCAGACCACCGGTTACTCGTTTTTCCAGGCGCTGGTGGTGCCGTTGGACGGGGAACCGTGGATGGTTACCCGCAAGCTGGAAGAGTCTAATGTACATGCCCGTACCTGGGTGGAATTAAGTCGCCCTTATCCGGATACCGGAGATGCAATTCAGATGCTGGTCAGCTCGCTGGTTGAATTTGGCCTGGCCGGAAAAACCATAGGTTACGAACGGAATTCCTACTATTTCTCGGCCTATCATCAGGATTATTTCCATACCTCATTTACCCGTAGTCGCATCATGGATTGCTTTGGTATTGTTGAGGAAGGGCGGTTGATTAAATCCGATGTTGAACTGGAGGTGATGCGCAAGGCGGCGGTGGCGACCAAGGCCGGGATGCAGGCCGGGATTGACGCGGTGCGTCCCGGTGTGACCGAAAACGAAATCGGTGGTGCTATCAGTCAGGCTATGTTTGCCGCCGGTGGTGAAACTCCGGCGGTGATGCCATATGTCACTTCCGGACCTCGCTCTATGATTGGCCATGCTACCTGGGAGGGGCGTGTGGTGCAGCCCGGAGAGCATGTGTTCCTGGAAATTGGCGGCTGCTATCGCCGTTATCACACCGCAATGATGCGTACTGCAGTTTGTGGTGAACTCAGCGATAGCATGTATAAGGCGCAGGAAATTATGAAAAAGGCGCTGGCAACCGCACGCGCCGAGTTTCGTCCAGGACTGACAGTTTCCGATGTCGATAAAATGATGCGCAATATTATCAGCAAGAATGATGTCGGTGCCCGTTTGATTACCCGTTCTGGTTACTCGATTGGTATTGCGTTTCCCCCCAGTTGGGATGAAGGCTATATTATGAGTTTGTTCCAGGGCAGCTCGGATATTTTACGCCCCGGTATGACCTTCCATTTGATTCCCTGGATGTGGGGGATTGATGGCGATAAATCCTGTGGCATCTCGGATACTTTTTATATTACTGAAGATGGTTGCGGCTCTTTCTTTGAGGAGGTGGAGCAGGATTTCGCGGTCAGGCCGAATACGCCGGAGGACGGTAAAGCCCTGGATAAGGTGACCGAGCTTTCGGTGCCAGCGGCTAAGGCGAAAAAGCACAAGAAAGGGACCGCGGGAAAAACGAAATAAGTCGTTAAGCTCTACCATCTAAAAACGCATTTTCTTTGGGGGAGTTTTTTGGTAGGGTGCATTCTATGCACCAGACAACAACGCTGCATCAAATCAGCGATAGGATTGATTGGTGCGACAGGCAATGCACCCGCTAACGGTTTTTAGTGATGATAGTACTACCTAACCCAGTTCAGGAGGACCTATGTTTATAGCGACCAACCCCACCACCGGCGAAGAAGTTCATCGCTACCCGCTACACAACGAGGCAGAGCTTGCCAGTATGCTGGCAAAGGCAAGCAACACCTTTAACGACTGGCGCAAGTCCTGTTTTGAAGAACGGGCCGAACTGTTAAAAAATGTTGCCCGTTTTATGCACGATGACCAGGAGCGTCTGGCCCGGTTGATGACCGTAGAAATGGGCAAGCCGATTATCGAGGCACGCGGTGAAGTGCAGAAGGCGGTGTTGGCGGCCGAACATTATGCCGAGCACGGTGCGGCTTATCTGGCTCCGGTCGATCTGCCTTCCGATGCCAGCCACAGTTATGTGCAGCACTTGCCGTTAGGGACGGTGCTGGGCGTATTACCCTGGAATGCGCCGTTCTGGCTGGCCTTCCGTTTCTGTGCGCCGGCGATTATGGCGGGTAATACCTGTTTGATGAAACATGATCCGCACGTGCCGGCCTGTGCCGAAGCCATTGCCGATGCATTTGCTCAGGTAGGTGCCCCCTCTGGCCTGTTGCAAAACCTGCGCCTGGAGCCCGAGCAGATCGCCAGGGTGATCAAGGATGAGCGGATACAGGCCGTTTCGTTGACCGGCTCCAGTGCGGCCGGCAGCAAAGTGGCTTCGCTGGCGGCGGCCGAAATCAAGCCGGCGGTGCTGGAGCTGGGCGGCTCCGACCCCAGTCTGATACTGGCCGATGCCGATCTGGATATGGCCGCCGAGGTATTAACCCTGTCACGGATTATTAATGCCGGTCAGTCCTGTATTGCCGCCAAACGCATTATCGTTGACGCGTCCGTCTATGACGTCTTTGTAGATAAACTTAAAGCCTGTCTGGAAAAACTGCGTATGGGCGATCCGGCAGAAGAAACCACCCAGCTAGGCCCGATTGCCCGTGATGATCTGCGCCAGCTTTTGCACCGTCAAGTCAGTGACACCATTGCTCAGGGCGCACGCTGTCTGTTGGGGGGCACATTGCCAGAAGGGCCGGGTTATTTTTATCCGGTAACGCTGCTGGCCGATGTTACCGCACAAATGTCGGCCGCTTGTGAGGAAACCTTTGGTCCAATTGCGGTGGTGATGAAGGCCGATTCGGTCGAACATGCGCTGGCGATTGCCAACAATACCATCTACGGCTTGGCCGCCTCGGTCTGGACGGCGGATACCGCCATGGCCCAGCGTATGAGCCGTGATCTGGAGGCCGGGCAGGTGGTAATCAACGGTATCGTCAAAACCGATCCGCGTCTGCCCAGCGGTGGGATCAAGCGTTCCGGTTATGGCCGGGAACTGGGACCACATGGCATCATGGAATTTGTTAACAGACAACAGGTCTGGGTGGGGCCTAAGGTCGGTTAATCCGAGGCGACAGCGACGCTTCATGTTGCCGTTGTCGTACCGCTCTCGTCAGCATGACTTGCCAGTGCTAAGACATTCCTGGTGCATGGAATGCACCCTACACTGGGGCACTCCGTGCCCTGACTTTTTAACCTAACCCTAGGCAGTGGGGGTGTGGAATGAATACTTGCACCGCCTGGCAGTAGCGGATGGATTAATCGTTGATTGAGCGTTTTTTACCCGAGGCTAAACATCACAAGTATTCATCCTATTAGAACGCAAGGTGATATTTTTGGTAGGGTGCACTCCGTGCACCACCTCTAAATGAGCACGCATGTGGTGCATGGAATGCACCCATTGTACAATGGGATTGAAATTTTCACGGTCCGGCCTAGCGTAAGGACCGAACCAACGCCCTTGTATCGTAGCCCCCTTGGCTGATCTACACTGCTTGCCATCACTCACACGCGCAAGGAACGTAATGATGGCAAGACGTAATCAATCCGAATGGAACATACTTTTTGAGGCATATGCCCAAAGCGGTTTAACCCTCAGTGCATTTGCGCATCAGCATGGCATTGCCCCGAAGTATTTTAGCCTTAAACGACAAAAGTGGCTTAAGCAGCAACGGGAGGGTAATCCGTTTATCGAAGTCAGCCATTCTCCCGCAAACCGTTCGAGCACGGAAGCTATTCGCTTGCGTGGTTATTACGGTGAGTTAACCCTGCCGAGCCACACCAGCCCACAGTGGCTGGGACAACTGTTACGGGAGATGGCGGCATGAAATGGTTCGGACATATTCAACATATCCATCTGCATCGTCAGCCGGTTGATTTTCGCAAATCCATTGATGGCTTATCCCTGATCGTGACACAGCATATGCCACAGGCAAGCTGGCACGATAGCGCCTTTGTGTTCTGCAATCGTCAGTACAGCAAACTCAAGATCCTATGCTGGGACGAGACGGGATTTGTGCTGTGGTATAAACGGCTGGAACAGGACAAATTCAAGTGGCCGCGCAAGCATGAAGATAGCGTCATGACGCTGACTCAAATGCAATTGGACTGGCTGTTGAAAGGGCTGGACATTCAAGCGATAAAACCCCATAAAAACATCCCTATTTCAATGAATTGCTATTAAGTTTTAGAGGCAAAAAAGGTATAATAACGCATGTCTGAAAGCCCGAACATTCAACAACAAAACCAAGCCTTAGAAGCCGAAAACCAGGTGCTAAAAAAGCATCTGGCGCAAGCCTTGGAATTGATTGAGCAACTGACCGAACAGACACGTTTGGCACAACATCAGCGCTTTGGTGCCAGTAGCGAGAAATCGCCACAGTTAGACCTGTTTAACGAGGCGGAAACGCTGGCTGATCAAGCAGAATCTGACCCTGCCGAGGAAACCGATGATAAGCCGTCAACCCGTAAAAAATCGGTGGGCCGTCATCCACTACCGCCAGAGCTGGAACGCAAAGACATCGTTCACGACTTAACGGATAACGAAAAGCAAGCATTGCTTAAAGATGGCGGTGAACTGCGCTGTATCGGTGAGGAAGTGACCGAGCAACTGGAGTTCACCCCAGCCAAACTGGTGGTGTTGCGCCATATCCGTAAGAAATACGTCTGCGAGCAAGCCGATACCAAAGCAACACAATTGATCACCGCGCCCAAGCCCAAACAACCCATCGAAAAAAGCATCGCCTCGCCCAGTCTGCTGGCCTATATCGCGGTGAGCAAATATGCCGATGGCCTGCCGTTACATCGACTGGTCAACAACCTGTTCAAACGCATGGGCATCAATCTGGATTCTACCTTGCTAGCGCAGTGGATGATTCGCTGCAGCCACTTACTGCAACCGGTATTCAACCTGATGCAGGAGCGATTGCTGGAAGCGCCGATCTTGCATATGGACGAAACCCGGGTGCAAGTCTTAAACGAGGCCGGAAAAACCCCGCAAAGCCAAAGTTATATGTGGTTGATGCGCAATGCGATTGGTCCACCCGTGATCTTATTTCATTATTCCCCGAATCGAAGTCAGGATACCCCCAATACCTTATTGGCCGGGTACGACGGCGTATTGATGGTCGATGGCTATAGCGGTTATCAGCCGGTATGTGATGCCCAATCGCTGACGCGCCTGGGGTGTTGGGTGCATGCACGGCGTAAATTTGTAGATGCGCAAAAAGCACAACCCAAAGGTAAAACCAATAGCAAGGCGGACCATGCCGTCGCCACGATTGGCAAGCTGTATCGGATTGAGAAAGACGCGAAAAACAAAGGCCTTTCGTTTGACGAACGTCATGCACTACGTCAGCAAAAAGCCAAACCGATCATCGACAAGCTCAAAGCCTGGCTGGAGAAAAAACAACCGGAAGTGTTACCCCGTAGCTTAACGGGTAAAGCCATGACTTACCTGAGTAACCAATGGCCCCGACTGATCCGCTATTTGGACGATGGGCGCTATCCTATCGACAACAACCTGGCGGAACAAACGGTACGTCCCTTTGCGGTGGGTCGTAAAAACTGGCTGTTTAGCCAAACCACCGCCGGCGCCCAAGCCAGCGCCATCATCTACAGCTTGGTAGAAACCGCCAAAGCCAATGACTTGGAACCTCAGGCTTATTTAACGCAACTGTTTACCGAGTTGCCCAATATGGACTCGTTTGAACAAATGGAAACACTGCTGCCTTGGAAGGTATCAAGATAGGCTGTTGGTTCGGTGCTTACGGCCTAGCTGCCGATCTCCGCATCTTTAGAAGGGTGCGCGGGGTGTCTCAACGCAAAAAATTGTGCTTATGCACACACGTTCACGTTAGATGGGTTAAGTTTCATCGTAGCGATCTCGCCTATGCTTAATTCGGAATGCCGCATAATCACATAATGCAATGACCATAATGCCGATTAAATAGGCAAGCAGGTCCTTTGAGTGATAGCTGGAGCCAAGAAAGAGATGACCCAGGGTAGGGTGAAGGCAGGAACCAGAGGATCAATGAGGAGCCTATTCAGCTCAACCTTTATACCCGAGCGGGTTTTAGAGAAATACTGGCGTGGAAACAGAAACTATCATTGGAGCAAGCGGTAGTTTAGTTTGTTTTAAACAGCCTTTGGAACCGCCCCACAGCACCCCGCATGCGGGGTGCTGAAGCTTGGTTAGCAAATTATAAGGGGATGACCTTGTTTGCGCACGGCCCTTTCTGGCCTTGGCCAACCTCAAACTCTACTTTCTGGCCATCATTAAGCGTTGAGTATCCACCGCCACTTTGGATTTCAGAATGATGTACAAACAGATCCTTGCCACCATCATCTGGAGTAATAAAACCAAAGCCTTTATCCGCATTGAACCACTTTACCGTACCTGTACTCATTTCAATTTCCCTTTGTATATTTCGTATTTGTTGAAGTTAACTACTTTTCTATAGAACCGAAGTTTGTTTCGGCAGTATCAGTATTTTCTAATGTTGATTGAGATTCCTTAGGCGAAGCCTCGCGCGCTTCTAATTTTTGCACCCGTTTCTCGTCCTTCTTTTTCTTTTTGGCGATTTCTTTCTGGCGCTTTTCAAAAGCGTAATTGGGCTTAGCCATTCGTATTCTCCTCTACATAATTCTAGTACTGACAGAGTAAGAATACGGCATTTTCCGGCAGATTGCACCTTCCATAACACTTGAGATACGCGTGAGCACTATAGTTTCGCATGATGGCATCAGGCGAAACTATAGTGGTATTACGCGAAAAGGCCCGTGGCGTAGTTCAAAAACCAAGGCCATTCAAATGGCAATCAGCAATGATTTCCTAAAACGCCAAGGTTTATATGCATTACGCGACGGATGGATCAAGCTTCATCATTAACTGAACCGCCCCGTGCGGACCCGCATGCGGGGTGGTGTGGGGGCTGACGGAGAAAAACCGTCGGCTACCCGGTTAGCCATTTTTAAGCAGGAAGGCCACAGCATTTTTTATACTTTTTCCCGCTGCCGCAAGGGCAAGGATCGTTCCTGCTTATTTTATTTGATATTGCTGGCTTGGGTGGATTTAACATTTTCTCCAAGTCAGAAATATCTTCTGGCTTATCGGGTTCAAAACCAATTATGTAATGCCAGCCATTTTCAGAACACTTTTCGGCAACATAGCGAGCCTTTTCATTTGAGTGAACTCTTGCAATAATAGGTTTTTTCTCACTTCCTAATTTCACCATAAATTTCTTTCTATACTAATTTTTGACCGCTAACGCTTACTTCACCGAGCAGCGCAGCAGCATAGCGAGGCTCGAGCGAGGCTGTTGCGCTGTCCGGTGCAAGTGGTTGTTGGGTAATTTCTTCATCAGAATCTATTTTTTGCTAACCATTCGGCAAAAGAATCTGCATCAGCTGCAACTTCTTCAAACTCAGACTCATGATCAAGAAAATACACTCTTGGCTCATCATCTAGTGAACGTTGCCAACAGTAATAGTCGCCACATCCATTATCTGCAAAAGGAACGTAACTACCGATATCAATATAGCGTAAACTTTCAATGATCTCTTCTGGAGTAAGAACTCTGTGACTTATCCGTAATTCACCGAAACCTCCTAAGGCTGCAAACTCATAATAGCTGCTTGGAAACGTGAACCCCAATTTTTCTTCAGCTGCCTTGAGCTCTTTGCTAGTTACAGCAGGAGCGTCTTCATCCCTAGCTGATTCACCTGTTTTTAGAATATCTTCGATTCGACTCATATTTTTATATCCCAACGCTAGCGGTAAGTCCCTCTCGACCGCCATTGTTATGCATCAATTTTTATCAACCACCTACAAAATGGATCTTCTGATTCTTCATCACCAAACTCTGCAGGATTCCTTACTATCTCTTTAGCTATTTTTGGGATTGTTGTGTGAAATTCATGTACCAACCAATTTTGGTACTTTAAATTTGGTTTGATAGTAAAATTATTTTTCTTGAAACATTCTGTAGGAGTAAGACCAAACTCCTCATCCCAGCAAATTTCATCGTACCCAATAGCAATAAGCCTCAAGAAATCCAGCGCGTTTTCACATAAAACACAGGCAAGCATTGATCCTGAACCCGATCCGATATGAACTATTCTCTGGTGCCCCTCGTCATCTAGCCAAAAGGCTGCCATAGAACCATCCCCACCGGTTCTGGCAAAAACACGAAGTCTTCCCTTGGTAGTTTCATTTAAGAAATATATCTGATCACTATTTTTTTCAGCATAAAATTCGACCAAGGTTCCGCCAGGCCTTTGGACCTCATCCCATTCAGCTCTGAGTTTATTTACAGGATAAAGGTAGCCAATACGTCCATCCTCTGTGTCCTCATAAAAACCATTTTCTTCAATCCATCTAAATAGTTTTTCAAGCTCCTCAGGAATCACCATCGGATCAGGCAATATTTCTTTAATTTGCGCACAAAGTGAATTCAATTTCCATACTTCCTTGATGCATAACGCCAAAGTGAGTGGCAGGCCAGCAATCGAGCGACGGAGGAGCGACTTTGTTGGCCTGTCCACTCGACTGTCGTGTGTACGCCCAGCATGGGCGTGAACTAATGAAGTGAAAGTCCTCTGTGGGAAGATCACCATCATCACCGAAAGGTGTATTAGATGCTAACCACTAGCGAAAGGCAAGGGCTAATCCGTGAGGAGCGGTCTGAAGGGTGAAAGCGGGGTTTCTCAAAGCAAAAGGTTTTGCTTTGTGCCGATTGAACGACATTTGCTCCGCAAATGGCTGGGACGCCCGGAGCAAACCGGTAGCTGATGTACAAGAACATCATTAGGCGTAGGCTGAAGGCGAGATGGCACGTCGCATCGAAGCCATGTGATCTAACGGCCACCGTAAATGGTGCAGTTGTGCAGGGACAGTTCACGTTCTTATCTGGGGAGATCTGCTTAACAGGCAGTGAATATATTAGCAGTGGGTAACTGCTCGAAAAAGCCCTGTTAGCGGCTTGGTTCCATCACCCAAGCCGTACCGAAAGAGATGGAAATTCACTGCGCGGTGATGGGTAACTGTGATCGTGATTAGGCAGAAGTCAGCAGATGGCATAGTAGCCAAACGCCCATCGTAATGGTTGGGACAGGGTGAAGGCCGGAACCAGAGGGTCAATGAGGAGCCTGTTAAGCTCAATGTTTCATGCCCGACCGGGTTTTAGAGAGATGTTGGCGTGGAAGCAGAAACCAATCATTGGAGCAAATGGAAGTTTAGTTTGCTTTAAACATTTTCTGGAACCGCCCCGTGCGGACCCGCATGCGGGGTGGTGTGGGGGCTGGCGGAGAAAAACCGCCGGCTACCCGATTAGGTGCACTTAATTTCGTCAATTTTCGTTTCATTCCTACAGCCTTTAAACTCACTACTAAAATACGTTTCTTTATCAACTACAGCACATTGTCCAATATTCAACCACTCAACTTTCTTAGAACGATTAATTTTTACATCTAAATAGGTTGGGTATACTAGATTATTAGACACTGTTTCCCATTCGAAGTGGTAAGTGTATACCCCTTTATCAACATTTCTATTGGGCAAAAAGAATTTACTAGTGGTAGTCTCTATTTCGAGATCCCTATTTTCTGCACTAACACTCATAGATAGAGGAGTCCAGCTAAATGGCCACTCCCGTTTAATCGAGACATTTAGTACACATTCGTTACTGGGCTTAAATTTTTCTATTGCAGCAACTATAACTTCATATTCATTATTTAAATATGACGAACGAGAAGCCCCCATATAAATTATAAAAAGTAAAATTATTAAGAAATTTAAAGTACGCTTTTTACTCATAACTTAAAATCTAGTTTTTGAGGCAACTAACGAGGCTGTAGAAAAACCTAAATTGCAATTTTTCCACGCCGTTTTTTTATTAAAAAATGCCTTAAAACACCATTTAAAGCCCGAAAACAGGCTGTTTTCAACCAAATTTACAGCCTTTAAAAGTACCAAAAAGTATTTTTCTACAGCCTCAACGCCTTGCGTCAGCCGCGTTTGTTAGCTCTTTAATCAAAAAGATCTCCAGAACCAAAAACCTTAAACCCTTTCCCATTAACTAATTTGGCGCTTCGCGGACTCACATGCACATCCCCTCTAATTTCCACATACTTCTTCTTATCATGTGCTTGAATTGCTTCATGGTATTGTTCTGGAGAAAGCTCGAAAGAAACCGCTCTTTCCCGATCTTCAAGGAAAGCAACCACCGTGACTGTTCCAACATCATCGTTCTCATCTCTATCAAGTTTTTTTACCAATCCCGAAACCGTTACACCTTTAAGAACGTAATTTTCTTTCAATAGTTCAGATGCCTTCTCTATTAACGGTATATCCTCCGAGGAAAATGAATATACTACATTAGGATTTTCCGCAATCTCTTCGGAAAAAGAATACGAAATACTCACTTCAATTCCACGCTTTCGATCTTCCCCACTTATTCCAACTATCGAATCACATAAATTAGCGCTAACCCCATCATCAACTATATTTTGTAAGAACTCATCATTTTCCAATCTTTGATTGGAAAGCCTTTTCAAAGATGACAACCCTGTTCCAAGCGTATTAGTTACGACTCTTGCCAAAGACGTGCGATCAATGTTTTCTTGTTCTGGCCGTACGTCAAGGGGAGCGACAACATTCACGATATAACTTCCGATTTCAGTTTGCCCCAACCTAACTTTTGAAAGAAAATTAGAGACCTCATTAGATTTCGCACCAACAAAAAATCTCTTCCTAGAAAAAGATGCCATTGTTGCAGAAGCAACAAGCTCTTTTGTTCGTTCAAATAATCGAACCCCGTCTTCCAATGGTATTGTTCCATTTTCCACATCTGTATGTACAACTCTAACGCTTATCAAGTCTGCAAAATAATTAGCTACGTCTTTTAGTACTAAAGCTTCATCACGTTTTTCATATTCAGACAAACTTTCTATTGCATCCGCAATACGCTCAATATAATCACGGATACCTTCCGATTCCGGTAAAATCACTTCAAATTCATCACTCTCAGACCGATGCCAAATTGTAGCAAGATCTTTAATGCTCCCTTCCTCAATCCATCCTTGCTGAATGAGATAGGAACGAAACTGACGCGGTGTAATTGATTTCGCAATTATTTTTTCTTGAGGAGTCATAAGTATTCCCCTCGACTGGCACACTCCATTAACATTTGCAGAGAATCACAGTCCAATTTTTGGGATAACGGAATTTCTATTGTTACTGATGTCGTGTTAGATGTTTCTGGGTAGTTTCTAATCGAAACCCAATAACACGAATGCCTGAGTACAAGCGTGTTTTTCTGAGCAGCTACCCAATCATTGATGTCCTCAGGCACCAGTAGAACAACTAGATATCTGGGACATAGTACATTCTCCCCCCTCAAGTCTTCATAGTTTTTAAGCTTTAAAGGAAAAAGTATATTTCCGTTTTTAACTAAATCGGACTGAGATGTACATTTTAGTTGCAAGTCCAGCTGAGGATTCCGAATACCCCCATCATATCCACGCCCCTTTAACGAGATATCAATACTATCGTCATCTACACTCCAACTAGCATTACGTAACCCGACATTCGCAGCCATTGCGTTTACGTAAGCCAACCTGAACTGTTCTTTTCTTTGATTAACATCCATATTTCTATTCTTTAGTTTCTATTTTCGACGCTTCCAGGAGCTAACGCCGCTGTATGGGGCATTTTTTGTGTAGTGGAGTTTTGGGGTAAAGTGGCGTAGCCACCCCAAAACTCCACTACACAAAAAATGTCCCTATGACAGCCTTGTTATGCATTGCGAACCATTAAAAAATATTGAACAGACGAACCGGTAAAAAAACTAGCCCATAAAGGTAAAAACATATACAAAACCGCTCCGAAAATTGCCTGCCATATGGTTGCACCAGTAGTGATAGCTACAGCAAGAACTAACACGGTCAACGGTAATGCTAATGTAGCTCCTACTACACCACCTAAAAACAACGAAGGATTTGTTCGTTTACGTTGAGACTTCCCAAGAACCCAGTACGCCAGCAACTGGAATAAAAATATAAAAGGGAAAAGCATGAGCGTAAAGATAAAGCCCTGCACTTCAGCCGAGTCCGACTCGGGTGGACCGAAACCGAACAAAGCAACCATAACCATCAAGATAATCGGGACTATGAATGATGCTACTGCCGATATAAAAACATATTTTTTATCTGACACTGAACTCTGACTCATTTAGTGCATAACGTTTAAGGTAAGCTGACCGAAACGAAGTGGCAAGGTGCCACGCAGTTGAGGGTCCGCTTGACCGTTTCGTGTACGCCCAGCATGGGCGTGAACTAATGAGGTGAAAGTCCTCTGTGGGAAGATCACCATCATCACCGAAAGGTGTATTAGATGCTAACCACTAGCGAAAGGCAAGGGCAAAACCGCGAGGGATTGTCTGAAGGAAGCCCGGAGCAAACCTGTGAGCTGATGTACAAGAACATCATCAGGCGTAGGCTGAAGGCGAGATGGCACGTCGCATCGAAGCCATGTGATCTAACGGCCACCGTAAATGTTGCAGTTGTGCAGGGACAGTTCACGTTCTTATCTGGGGAGATCTGCTTAACAGGCAGTGAATATATTAGCAGTGGGTAACTGCTCGAAAAAGCCCTGTTAGCGGCTTGGTTCCATCACCCAAACCGTACCGAAAGAGATGGAAATTCACTGCGCGGTGATGGGTAACTGTGATCGTGATTAGGCAGAAGTCAGCAGATGGCATAGTAGCCAAACGCCCATCGTAATGGTTGGGACAGGGTGAAGGCCGGAACCAGAGGGTCAATGAGGAGCCTGTTAAGCTCAATGTTTCATGCCCGACCGGGTTTTAGAGAGATGTTGGCGTGGAAGCAGAAACCAATCATTGGAGCAAATGGAAGTTTAGTTTGCTTTAAACATTTTCTGGAACCGCCCCGTGCGGACCCGCATGCGGGGTGGTGTGGGGGCTGGCGGAGAAAAACCGCCGGCTACCCGATTATGCCCACTTATTTTATATTATTTGGAAAACGGGGCCCTTTCCGCTCATTAATTTGTAACCCCACAATTCTTTTATATTTACCATCATCCTCAAAAACAAAAGCATAATTAAACATTAACTTATCATGTTCAACTATTTTAAATGACACCAACAGTTTTTTACCTTTCTCTGTTGCTGGCAAAAAGCCCCATTGCATTTTCTTATACTTTTTAATTTCTCCAACTTTAGAGGATAATTTTGCTTGAAGGTCTGCTAAAACGTCTTCAGAAAGAATATCTTTCGCTTCTTGATGCACATATTCCGTATGAATTTTTTTATAATTTTTTTGTATTAGCAAATCGACAATTTCATTAGACGTTGCTAAGGCATTTTCATACTGCAATGAAAACTGACCTATTGGCTCTTCAATATAATCATCATCTACTGAGCCGGATCGATTACCCGTAACTAAACTTGCATCACAGCCAGTAATAATCATTACCAAAATTACAAGAAATATTTTTTTCATTACCAAAATCTTTTTAAAATGATGACGTATAACGTTTAAGCTGTGGGGCGCAAGCCGCAACGCGGCGCAGCGTCCCGCACGAGCGCCTTGTTGGACGAATCCGCTACGCGGAGAAATGACACTCTGCATAACGGATTCGTTCGTTAATCTTAAAATGTAACCTCACCCTGTCGCCGAAGCGGCAGATTCCTTCCAAGAACATGAGGTTACTTTGCTATGACACCATCTTTTCCCAATCCTTTCAAGCAAAATTATCAGCGGCATCTTCAGCATCTGCAGCTCAAAGGGCTGCAACCCAAGACCATTGATGCTTACAGCCGGGCCGTGCGGCGCATCGGCCAGGCATTTGATTATCAGATTGATCAGTTGTCCGAAGCTCAATTGCTGGACTATTTTACCGGGCTACTGCAGACGCATTCCTGGAGTGCGGTTAAGTTGGATTTGTATGGGCTGAAGTTTTACTACCACCATGTACTCAAGCAACCCTGGCCGCATCTGGATTTGATCAAGCCACCCAAGGCACAACGCTTACCAGACATATTGACGCGGGAAGAGGTTCAGCTCTTGCTCGATCGCACACAGAAACTCAGCTATAAGGTGTTCTTCTTTATCCTGTATAGCCTGGGGCTGCGGTTATCGGAAGGCTTGGCGTTAACTCCAGATGATATCGATGGCAAACGCATGCGAGTGCATGTGCGCGATAGCAAGGGCAATAAGGATAGGTATGTCCCGTTACCGAAGGCGACCTATCGTATATTGCGGAGTTTCTGGGCAGTACATCGCCACCCAAGATTGATCTTTCCCAACCGTAAGGCAGGGTTGGCGGGCGCATTTCGCGCGAACTCACCGCTGGATCGTGGGGGTGTACAGACCACCTTTAAAAAGGTGGCGACCGAGTGCGGTTTAAAAAAAGATTAGTCCGCACAGTCTACGCCATAGCTATGCTACCCATTTGCTCGAAGCCGGGGTAGACCTACTCGAAATTCAGCAGATTCTGGGACACACCAGCATACTCACCACCACGCGTTATACCCATCTTTCTACTCGCACCCAACATAAAGCCGATCGGGCCATCAACACGCTGATGAATGACTTCACCGTCACCTGGGGGAAGATCAAATGATTCGGCTGTCTTCCATCGTTAAACAGTTTGCGAGCACGGCCCTGCAGCGTTATGCGTTATTGCCCTCACAACTCAAGGCCTTGAGTGCCTGGCAACGTTGCCGCACGGCCCAGGCACCCATGATGCAGTTGCGCTGTCACGACTGTGAACAGCCGCAGTATCTTCCCCATTCCTGCGGCCATCGCCACTGTCCCCATTGCCAGCACCATCAAAGTCAGCAATGGTTGCAGCGGCAACTGCAAAAGCAGTTACCGGAACGCTACTTTATGCTCACTTTCACCTTGCCTGCTGAACTGCGCACACTGGCCTGGCAGCATCAACGCAGCGTATACGATGCCTTGATGCAATGCAGCTGGGCTACCTTAAAACAATTCGCGCACAACGACAAACAACTGCAAGGCCTGCCCGGTGCCATCAGTGTGCTGCATACTCATAATCGCCAGCTAGATTATCATCCGCATGTGCATATGGTGATGCCCGCGGCGGCCATAGACTCAAATAATCAACTCCGTCGCAAACACGGCCATAAAGATTGGCTATTCAGCCATAAAGCATTGGCCAAGGTGTTCCGGGCCAAACTACTTGAGGCACTCACTCAGGCTGGATTGGATTTACCCGCCTATCCCAAACAGTGGGTGGTGCATTGCAAAGCGGTGGGCGCTGGGGATAAAGCGTTAACCTATTTGGGCCGCTACTTGTATCGCGGCGTGATCAGCGAGAAAGACATACTGCGCTGCGAGAATGGTCAAGTGACTTTCCGCTACCGGGACAGCAAAACCCAACGCATAAAAACACGTACCGTCAGTGGCGAGCATTTCCTGTGGCTGCTATTGCAACACGTACTGCCCAAAGGCCTGCGCCGGGCACGAAACTTTGGCTTATTGCATCCCAACAGCCGACACAAGATTAGGCTGATTCAGCTGATCCGCCGCGTTAACCCGGCCACATGCATTGACGCGTTACCGGCACGCCCGCAAGTTCACTGTCCTTGCTGTGGCGGTGTAATGAACATCATCCGCACGCGCCTGCGGCCCATAGCAGGTATGACCAATAACAGTAGCTGAATTGCCAGGAGATCATTGCTCATGTAAGCGACCATGCCCACATCACCTGAAACCGTGCCCGACACGGCGGCCCACACTCGGCCCAAAAATCAGGGAAAACGGCGTAAATGTCCGGTAAAAACCGGGTTCAGGTACAAAAAAATGGCAGTGCAACACTACCATTAAAACGATCTGCCAGATAGATCAACGCAGCAACCTCAAAACCACTCAGCCACCGAGAGCTATTTCCATCACCCACAGACCGGGATTGTCCAACAATCGGTTATCTCGTGGTTCGTTCCTCACACGAGATAACCTTATTCGTTATATTTCAATTTCAATACCTTCCGCTTTAAGAATTTCTTCAAGCTCTTGGTAGCCCTCAAGCTCAAATAACAGCCTTCCTTTTTCGGTTCTTGCGATATTAGCCCAATGCTCATCTTCTAATGCACCTACCATTGCATATAGAAAATTCAAACTCGGTTTAACACTGCATTCATTTTTGAGTTTTATAAACGCCCGTACCGCGCCTATTTTTTCCAGATCTTCTTTAGTCTTTATTCCAATTTCATGAAGGCATTTTTCTGATTTCGGCCCTAGACCTTTTAGCTTACTTAGCTCGCCCATGTTTTCTTTGCCTTTGAAATATAACGCTTACTTCACCGAGCAGCGTAACAGCAAAGCGAGGTACGAGTGACGCTGTTGCGCTGTCCGGTGCAAGTAGATGTTATACCAATACTTTCCACTTTTTAATTGCACCAATATTGGCCTCACCAATTAACTCAGGCCAGTGGCTCTTTAATAAACATATAAAGCTAGCCTGACCTGTTTTAATTAAACCCTCATAAAATCTAAAATTTCTTGACGTTATATCTCGATATGCGTCACTGGGTCCTAAATAGTTACCAAGATTGTTTTCTAAAATAAAATCAAATGATTCTGAGTACTCAAAAGATCTTCCAACCTCACATATTGCAAACAGTGTTCTCCACTCAATATCAGACAAACAATCTGGGTGATTGGTAGAAAAAGATTTTAATCTGCTAAGCAAATTAGCAGAAAGCAAATCAATCTTGTTTTCAATTCCGACCAAAGGTGAGAACTCTCTGTGTTTTTTTATTATGTCGATAGCCGTGCTAAGCTCTTTGCTACCTATTTTGTAGATACTTTTTATTTTTTCCTTTATTTCCTTAAAAGGCGGTTCATGCCACTGGTCTACATGTGGCAGGTGTTCCGCAATAACAAATATGTCGTAACGCGATAATGTTTTGGTATAAGTACCCATTGTGTATTCCCGTACAATTTCGGGCACAACTGTATTTGCCTCTTCAACTAATGAGGCAAGCACAGAGAATTTTTCAGTTAATGCTGTAGCATTTATTACATCAATATTCGCCAGATGTACCGATCCATCTGTATTAGTTGAATATCTAAATGTTTGCCCCGTTGGATCTATTTCTGAAAAAGCCAAAATGAAAGGAGTTATTTTATTTGTTATTTCAGTTAATCTTTTGTCGAAGTCTGTCTCATTCTTCAATAACTGAAAAAGTGAAAACAAGTCATGTCCCTGAGGAATATTAGGTTCCTTATTTCGAATAGGGGCAATAATTGCGTATTGATACTTAATAAATAATTCCAAATGATGCCTTGCGCAATAAAGCATTGGATATATTAGTCCATCAAGGCTTACATGCTTTTCTTCAGAACTTATGGGGTGAATATAATATTGACTATGCGCAACATAAGATAAGGAGAAGAATGCATCGGAAAACCCTTGCATATAGGCATAAGGGGCAATGCCGTCAGCATTTTCACCTACGCATGCATTCATATGAAAATCGTAGCCATCATCAGATTGAAAAAATTTATTCATACATTGACTTGGTATAACTACTATTCGACACCCCAATTTTCACCTAAAAATACACCTTGGAGGTGCCCAATAATTTGATTATCATATAACCCTATGAATAATAACAGGGTATACAAACAAATGCACCCGAATCATTCTACAAGTAACACCTCAGATAAATCGCCAAAGTTACTGGATCAGGTACGTGATAGATTACGTGTTAAGCATTATAGTATTCGTACCGAAGATTCGTATATAGACTGGATTAAACGGTTTATTTATTTTCATCATAAACGACATCCCAAAGAAATGGGCGCGGCAGAGGTTGAGGCATTTTTAACGCATCTTGCGGTTAATCGCAAAGTCGCTGCTTCGACACAAAACCAAGCTAAGTGTGCGTTGCTGTTTTTATATCGTGAGGTTTTGAATATAAAGCTTGGCTGGCTTGAGGATGTGACTCAAGCTAAAGCACCTAAACGTTTGCCTGTTGTTTTAACTGTTGCGGAAGCTAGGTTATTGTTATCTCATCTTTCTGGCGTATATTCATTACAGGCTCGTATGCTATATGGCACGGGAATGCGCCTTATGGAGTTAATTCGTTTACGAGTTAAAGATGTGGACTTTGAGCGTGGTGAAATTATCGTGCGTGAGGGAAAAGGCAATAAAGATAGAGTGACTATGCTGCCAATTTCTGTGGTTGACGACCTGAAGTTACAGCTTGGACAAACCAAACGCATTCATCAGGAAGATTTGGAGGCGGGTTTTGGAGAGGTCTATCTACCATTTGCGTTGGATGAAAAATATACCAATGCCGGACGTGAATGGTGTTGGCAATATATTTTTCCGGCGACTAAGCGTTCTGTTGACCCTCGTTCAGGTAAAACACGACGACATCATTTAGATGAGAAGTGTTTACAACACGCCGTCAAACAAGCGGTTCGTGATGCCAACCTTCCCAAGCCTGCCACACCTCATACATTCCGCCATTCATTTGCCACACACCTTTTGGAATCGGGCTACGATATCCGTACGGTACAAGAGCTACTCGGTCATGCGGATGTTTCTACGACGATGATTTACACGCATGTGTTGAATAAAGGGGGAAAGGGTGTGGTGAGTCCGTTGGATCGATAGCGATTCAATTACTTCACCTGCTGAAATCCTCGGCAATGTTGATCGAGTACAGGGGTGCGCAGGGCGACGACGCAGTGGATGCGGCAGCACAGTTGGTTGTCGGTATTGTATAGGGCGTAATCAAAGGCGGGATTAGCGCGGCCGTGTTGTTGCAGTTGTGCGGCGATGTCATCCAGTTGTTGTTGCTGCAGTTCAAAGCACAGTCTCAGGTCGCTGCGGCCGGGGCGGATGAAGTCGACGTTCAGGCTTTTGGTCCATACCTGATAATCGCGAAAGTGGCTGGCGCAGGCCAGGGCGGCGATGGGGTCGGCCAATGAGGCGATGGCGCCACCAAACATGCTGCCGCCAGGGTTCTGGTTTTGGGCGGTATGTGGCAGCAAAATTTCTACCTGGCGCCAGCCTTGGCTCAGGTTCAGTACCTTAATGTTCATGGCTTTAAAGGGGGGGAATTGTTCCAGGCGTTGCAGGGTGTCCAGGCTCATTTTTTAGTCTCGTTAATTGGGTGTTGGGCCAGTTGGGCGTCGGGCAGTAACTGGCTGACGGCTTGATACTGACATAGAAAAATCTCTCCATTCAGTGTATCCAAAAATGCGCTGCGTTGCAGTTGATCCATTACCGGCCCTTTGACTTCACTTAGATGAAACTGTATGCCAGCATCTTGTAAACGGTTGTTAATCGCTTCCAGGCTTTCCAGGGCGCTGGCGTCTATGCTGTTGACGGCCGAGCAGAGTAAGATCAGGTGTTTGAGTTCGGGATGCTCGGCGGCGGCGCGATTAATGCGGTCTTCCAGCGTGCGCGCATTGGCGAAATACAGGCTTTCGTCCACCCGCAGGCTGATCAGTTGCGGCCAGGTTTGTACTTGATGACGTGCGATATTACGAAAATGTTCGGTACCGGGTACCAGACCAACTTCGGCGATATGTGGGGTGCTGGTGCGATAAATAAACAATACCAGCGATAAAATCAGTCCTAGTATTAATCCGGCTTCCACGCCAGCGCTCAGGGTGCCGATGACGGTAATCATTAATACGCTGAAATCGTATTTGGAATAACGCCAGGTCTGTTTGAAAATATGGGTGTCGATTAACGAGAGTACCGCCACAATAATGGTGGCGGCCAGTACGGCTTTGGGCAAGAAATATAGCGCGGGAGTGAGTAGCAGGGCGGCCAGGCCTATGCCTATGGCGGTAAAGAAACCTGCAGCAGGGGTTTGTGCGCCAGCATCAAAGCTGACGACCGAACGGGAAAAACCGCCGGTAACCGGGAAGCCGCCGGAAAATGCGGCACCGGTATTGCTGGCACCCAGTGCGATCAGTTCCTGGTTGGGATCTATACGCTGACGGCGTTTGGCGGCCAGGGTCTGGCCGACCGAGACCGATTCGACAAAGCCAACAATACAGATTAACAGCGCCGGAATGGCCAGTTCCTGCCACAGCGCCAGGTCCCATTGCGGCAGGGTCAGTGGGGGCAGCCCCTGGGGAATATCACCGACAATCGCCAGCCCCTGTTGTTGCCAGTTAAACTGCCAGGTCAGAATAATGCTGATGATAATGGCGACGACCGGGCTGAGTTTGCTGCCCAGGCCTGCCGTTTGCGGGGAAATGCCTATGGCTGTCAGCCATTTTTTTAGGCCATGTCGACTCCAGAATAAAAAGGCGATGCTGCTGAAGCCAATCGCTGCTGGCAGCAGTTGGGTGTGTTGAATCTGGGCCAGCAGGGCTTGCCCTAGTGCGATGGCATTATGACCTTGCACGGGAATGCCGAGTATGGTTTTTAACTGGCTGAGCGCAATTAATATGGCCGAGGCACTGATAAAGCCGGCAATGACCGGATGGCTGAGGAAGTTGGCCAGAAAGCCCAGTCGCAGCATGCCCATAATCAGTAGTATGATGCCGCATAAAAAGGCCAGAGTGATGGCTATGGCCCAGTACTCGGCGCTGCCAGCGGCGGCATGTTCACCGACGACGCTGGCGGTCATCAGTGATACTACCGCCACCGGCCCCACTGCCAATACCCGGCTGCTGCCCAGTAGTGCGTATAACACCAGCGGGGCAATGCTGGCATACAGGCCGACGACGGTGGGCAGGCCGGCCAGTTGGGCATAGGCCAGGCTTTGTGGAATCAGCATGATGGTGACAATTCCGGCCGCCAGCAGGTCTTTCAGCAAAATGCCGCGGTGATAATGGCGTCCCCAGTCCAGTATGGGCAGCCAGCGGGCCAGTGTTGTCGTTTTCATGATGGGCTCCTTAGGGACGGCGGTGATTGAGCAGTTCGAACAGCCCCATGCCGGCCAGCATGGCAATGAGAAATACCACGGCCTTGGTTTCTGCCATGGCAACCGCTACCAAGGCCGGGCCGGGACAAAAACCGGCCAGTCCCCAGCCCGCGCCAAACAGTAAGGCGCCAATGATTAAGCGTTTATCCAGATCGGTAGCGGTGGGCAGTTTCAGGGCATCACCCAGCAGGGTATGAGTACGTTTACGGGCCAGGGTGAATGCAATCATCGCCACCGCAATTGCGCCGCCCATGACCAGCGCCAGCGAGGGGTCCCAGTTGCCGGCCAGATCAAGAAAAGCTTGTACCTTGGCCGGATTGGTCATGCCGGATAAGATCAGTCCCAGGCCGAAAAGCAGGCCGCTAATAAAGGTGGTCAGTTGTTTCATGGTCGCCTCCTTAAAAAATATGCCGCAATAAATACACGGTGATAAAGCCGGCACTCATAAAGCTGAGGGTGGCGACCAGTGAGCGTGGTGACAGCCGGGATAACCCGCAAACGCCATGGCCGCTGGTGCAGCCACTGCCCAGCCGGGTGCCAATGCCTACCAGCAGGCCAGCGGCAATCAGCACGGGATAGCCAGCATCAATCTGTGGTGCGGCCAGCCATGTCGCTGGTGCCAGATTAAACATGAGTAACGGGGCGCTGGCCATGCCGGCCAGTATGACTATGCGCCAGCTAATATCACCGGCACTGGGTTTGAGCAGGCCGGCGATGATGCCGCTGACGCCGAGTATGCGCCCATTAAACAGAATAAATATCGCCGCCGCCAGGCCAATTAACAGGCCTCCGCTAAAGGATAATCCCGGGGTGAAATGGTTCCAGTCTATGTTCATGATTGATCTTCCTTAGGGCAAAACTGTTGATACAGTACTTGAATAATCGCCATTGCCTGCGCATTGGCTGCCTGATAATAAATATTTTTGCCATCGCGGCGGGTGCTGACCAGTTCGGCCTTGCGTAATACCGTCAGTTGTTGCGACAGCGTGGGTTGGGTAATGCCTAGGTTTTGTTCCAGTTCGCTGACACAGCGTTCGCCCTGAGCCAGCATACATAACAGCATTAAGCGATCTCTATTGGATAACACTTTCATCAGCTGACAGGCTTGTTCGGCAGCGGCCTGCATGGCGGTTAATTCGACGTCACTCATGGTTGTCTCCTGCATAATTTCAATTAAGTTGAAAACATTATATTGACAAATATAATATAAGTAAATATATTGTATCCAAATTCAACGAAAACAGGAGAAGGTCATGGCAACAGCAGTTAATCCTCAGGTACATGGGATTTTTGATGAGGCAACCCGGACGGTGACGTATGTGGTGCATAACGGGGCAGGCAGTGTTTGTGCCATTATCGACTCGGTGCTGGACTATGATGCCAAGTCCGGGCGTAGCGGTTATCAGTCTGCCGATAAGGTGATCGCTTATATCCGGCAGCATGATTTACAGACGGCATGGATTTTGGAAACGCATGCCCATGCCGATCATTTATCTGCGGCACAATATTTACAGCAGCAGTTGGGCGGTAAGATTGCGATTGGTGAGCATATTGGTCAGGTGCAGCAGAAATTCAGTGAGATTTTTCATCTGGAAGCGGAATTTGATACCGATGGCTCGCAGTTTGATGTGTTGTTAAGCGAAGCCCGGCCTTTCCAGATAGGTGAGTTAACCGCCGAGGTGTTGTTTGTGCCGGGGCATACGCCGGCCTGTGTGGCCTATAAGGTCGGTGATGCGGTGTTTGTCGGCGATACCTTGTTTATGCCGGATGTGGGTACCGCACGTTGTGATTTCCCCGGTGGCGATGCGGCAAGCTTATACCGTTCGCTGCAAAAAATTCTGGCATTGCCGGCCGAAACCCGCTTGTTTATGTGTCATGACTATCCGCCAAGCCAGCGCCCGGTGGCCTGGTTAAGCACCGTGGCCGAGCAAAAAGCACATAATATTCATGTACATGATGGTGTCAGTGAACAGGATTTTATAGCGATGCGCAGCCAGCGTGATGCTACACTGGCGGTGCCGGTGTTATTGCTGCCTTCGGTGCAGGTGAATATTCGTGCCGGCGCTATGCCACCGGCAGAAGCGAATGGTGTCTCGTATTTGAAAATTCCAGTGAATCTTTTGTAAGGGAGAGCGAAATGAAAGCGAATGTAGGTGGTATCGATAGAGTATTACGTGTCATCGCCGGTGTGGTGCTGATTACCTTAACCCTGATGGGCGTGATTGGTGTCTGGGGCTGGATAGGGGTATTGCCGTTACTCACCGGACTGGTGAGGTTTTGTCCGTTGTATCCATTGTTGGGCGTGAATAGCTGCCCGTTGTCGAAAAAGCCTGAACAGGAGTAAGCCATGAATAAGAAACTGTTAGTTGTTGCCATGATGCTGTGGGGGGCCGGTTCTCAGGCCTGGGCCGAGACGGATATGCTGCAGCAGGCGCGCGAGGTGGCGATGCAATTGCCGCCGGCATTAAAGCACGTGTTGCAACAGGAAATGAAGGCCAATGGTCCGGTCGCTGCCATTGGGGTGTGTCAGGATCAGGCACCAAAAATTGCCGAGCGTATTGCTGATGATACCGGTTGGCAGGTGAAGCGTGTGAGTCTCAAGGCGCGTAATGCCTCGCTGGCGGTACCGGATGCCTGGGAGCGCGACGCCTTGTTGGAGCTGGAGCAGCGTCTGGCTGCCGGTGAGAAAGGGAAAACCCTGGAAAAAGGCGAGCAGGTGGGTAATGAGTTTCGCTATGTGAAAGCGCTGATGGTCAAGCCGGTTTGTCTGCATTGTCATGGGAGCGAAATTAAGCCTCCGGTGAAAGCCGCCTTGAAAAAGCATTATCCAGACGATATGGCCACCGGCTATAGTGAAGGTCAGATTCGCGGCGCGATCAGTATTCGCAAAGCACTTTAGGACGCTGCTGGCTGGCAGGGCGCATTTCATGCGCTGCCGGTTGGGGGCCACATTTTTGAAAAACGGGAGGTAGTCAGGCTACAATCCCGTTTTTTTATGGGCGGAGTCGCGTATGCCGTTGCCGGATAATGAGCGGGTATTTGAGGTGGTTGAGCTGAATCAGCGGGTCAAACTGTTGCTGCAGCAGAATGTGCCCTTGCTGTGGGTGCGTGGTGAAGTCTCCAATATGATCAGAGCGGCCTCGGGGCACTGGTATTTTTCGCTGAAGGATGCGCGTGCTCAGGTGCGCTGTGTGATGTTTCGTTTTAAAAATCAGCGGGTGCAGCAAGCCGTACAAAACGGTCAGCAGATTGAGGTGTTGGCCAGTGCCACCTTGTATGAGGCACGGGGTGATTTTCAGCTGACGGTGGAACAGGTACGTCAGGTTGGATTGGGGGCCTTGTATGAGCAGTTTGCCCGGCTGAAAACTCAGCTGGAGCAGCAAGGCTTATTTGCTGCCGAGCATAAACAGCCGTTACCGACCTTACCACGTTGTATCGGGGTGGTCACTTCACCGCAGGCAGCGGCGTTACGCGACATATTAACTACGCTGCAACGGCGTATGCCGAGCATACCGGTGATTTTGTATCCTACCCCGGTGCAGGGCAAGGGCAGTGAGCAGCAGATTGCAGCAGCGATTGCCAGCGCCAATCAGCGTGCCGAATGTGAGGTGCTGTTGTTATGTCGCGGTGGCGGCAGTATTGAGGATTTGTGGGCCTTTAATGAGCCGGTGGTGGCGCATGCGGTGGCGCAAAGTCAGTTGCCGGTGGTGACCGGTGTGGGTCATGAAACCGACTTTACCATTGCCGACTTTGTTGCCGATATGCGTGCGGCGACACCTACCGCGGCGGCACAGCTGGTGGTGCCGGATCGTCAGCAGTTGATTGAACAGCTGCAACAGCAGGCTCGCCGTTTGCTGCGTGTCCAGTTGAATCTGTTGGGTGAAAAAATGCAGCGGCTGGATTATCTGCAGCGTCGGCTGGTGCATCCGGCTCGGCAGCTGGAGCAGCAGCAGTTGCGTCTGGCGCAGTTATATGCGCGTATGCAGCGCAGTTGGCTGCAGTTGCAACAGCGTGGTGAGTGGCGGCTGAATTCGGCGGTGCGACATTTTGCCCGCCCGGCGGTGATGTTGCCGGCGCATTATCGTGAGTTGGACTATCTGGCGCAGCGGCTGCAGCGAGCCTGGCAGCAGCAGGCGCAGCAGCGAACCCGGGCGCTGGCCGAGGGGCAGCATCAGCTGGCATTATTGAATCCGGAGCGGGTGTTGGCCAGGGGGTATAGTATGGTGCTGGATGAACAGGGCGCGCTGGTCAGCAGTCATAAGCAGTTGCAGCCTGAACAACGTTTGCAGCTACAATTTCATCGGGGCAGTGCTCAGGTGCGTGTTGAGAAGCTGGATGCGGAGTGAGGTGCGGTATTGACGCACGCTCGGCCTGTTTGCGGTGCATAGCATCTTTTGATTAAACGGCCAGCGTGCTGCAGCGTTATTTTTTTGAGGCGTGAAACCAGTTGAGTTTGCGTCGTGGCAACAGATAATCCAGCTCATCATCACTGCGGTCACGCAGTCGCAGCGCATGTTCGATTTTGACGGTTTCATCTACCGAGGTATCGATAATTTCGGCATATTTACGTGGCACATCGGGATCGTAAACCATTACCTGAGGGCATAACGGCTGATCGGGTGGGGCGGAACGAACCACGGCGCCGGTGCGTTCATCATTCAGTTTGACTAGCGAACCGGGGGGATACACGCCCATGGCCTTAATGAATAATTGCAGCAGTTTGGGGTCGTAATTTTTTTTCTCTTTAACCCACATTTTGGATAAGGCTTCCGAGGGCGACATCGCGGCCCGGTAATCTACCGGATTGGACAGATTATCGAAACGGTTGGCAATGCCGACAATACGGGCAGCGATATGAATGCTTTCGCCAGCCTGTTTGCTGGGAAAACCAGAACCATCAAAATTTTCATGGTGATGGGCAATGGCTTCCAGTACCGGGCGTGGCAGTTTGCCGCAGCTTTTGGCAATATCCAGACCATAGCGGCAGTGTTCCATATACAGTGCCTGCTCGTGTTTGTTGCGCTCCATATTTTTTAGAATGGATGGGTTGATTTTGGCATGGCCCAAATCATGTAGCAGCGCGCCCATGGCCAGCGTGGTTAATGCATTTTCCGGCAGCAGCGCCTGTTTGCCCAGCAGCAGGGATAAGGTCATCACCGACAGTGCATGTGCCGAGGCACCGTCGCTCTGGCCTTTCTCGGCAATCAAGGTGATGGCGCTGTTCATATCCTGTAGTACTACCTTGGCCGATTCGGTGCTGACCGCCGCAATCTGGCGTACGCTTTCTACCGGATCTGCGCCAAACGATTTAAAGGCGCTGCTGACCGATTTGGTGGCATCCAGATAATGGCGTTGGCTGGTGTCCAGTTTTTCTTGAATCTCCTTTACCGCTTTGGCCCTGGCCTGTTTTTTGGCCAGATTTTCGGCGCGTAGCTGTTCCAGCCGTTGCTTTTCTGCCTCGTCAATTGGAGAGGGCGCTGGCGGGTTGTCGTCTTTTTCCAGCGGCGGGACCTTACAGCGATCGGGATCACATAGAATCTGTGGCAGGTTTAAGGCTTGAATCTGCTTGATTTGTTCTTCATCTTTGATGACAAATGAACTGAACATAAACTGATGTTCCATCCATGAAACCGGCAGGCGCACATGTACTCCCGGTCTGAGCTGGGAAATGTCGACCGGGACTTCACCGTCCTTTCGTTTGGATGGATCATCGTTATTGGACATAGCGCTAACTGAAATTATGTGAGGACTATTTTAGCGAGTTGTCACCTAAAACTGCAATCGTGTTGCATAAAATCATGCATAAATTGTTATCAGCATGCCCTGCTCTATGCATTGCTATGGTTTG
The DNA here is from genome assembly GCA_942490555.1 of uncultured beta proteobacterium. Taxonomy (GTDB): domain Bacteria; phylum Pseudomonadota; class Gammaproteobacteria; order Burkholderiales; family Gallionellaceae; genus Gallionella. Next base: position 34,087 of record CALNXP010000012.1, read on the forward strand.
TTGTTCTTTGGTGTATTTGTTTACTTGATTGTTATTAAATGGTTTTTTGTTTTTTTATGTTGTTTATAGCGGTGATGCTTGTGCATTCATTAAATCGCGGCTTACTATATGGCTATTCTTTGTGTGGTTGGGCAATAAATGCAACGGGATAACGGATTTTTGTCTGGAAGACGGTCGTTTCTACGGTTGCTGGCCGGTGCGACTATGCTAGGCGTGATGGCGCCGTTACTGGGATGCGGTGCTAAGGTGGAACCGCTTAAGGTGGCCTCTAATGTATTTCCGGGGTATGAGTTCCTGCATCTGGCGGCCAGCCTGGGATTGCTGGATGCGGCGCAAGTGAAAATGCTGACCATGCCATCGGCTACCGCCTGCTTACAGGCATTGGCGGCTGGCAGTATTGATGGTGCCGCATTAACCCTGGATGAGGTATTAAGTGCTCAGGCGGATAATATGCCGTTACAGGTGGTTGCCGTGCTGGATGTGTCGCTGGGGGTGGATGTGGTGCTGGTGCAGCCGGAGATTCAAGGGGTTGCACAGTTGGCAGGCAGGCGCATTGGCGTAGAGCAGTCGGCGGTAGGGGCACTCATGCTGGCCGCTACCTTGGAGCAGGTAGGGTTACAGTTGCAGGATGTGGAGCTGGTCTATGCCACGGTCGATCAGCATGTTGAGTTGTTTAAGCAGCGCCAGGTGGATGCCCTGGTGACATTTTCACCGGTACCGCAGCAGCTGGCCGGACTGGGTGCGGTACCGGTGTTTGATAGCCGTCAGATTCCAGATATGATTGTTGATGTGTTGGCGGTTCGACCGGATGCGATAGCGCGCAATCCGGCGGCTATCCGGCAACTGGTGGCCGGGCAGTTTGGCGCACTGCAACAATGGCAGACGCAGCCGCAAACGGTGGCTGCGCAATTAGCGTCACGTCTGGGTATTGAGATGTCACAACTGGAGCAGGCCTTTGAAGGTATGCATTTGCTGGGGGTGGAAGAGAACCGCCTGTGGTTGCAACAGCCTGGGGGGAAAATGGAGAAAACCTTGGACGCATTACAGCAGCTTATGCTCAAGTCACAGTTATTACGTCATCAGATTGTCTTGGATAATCTTTTCAGCGCAGACTTTCTGCCGGATTAACGCATGATACGACGTCAATGGTCTCTGGCGCTATTGCTTCCGGGTGGTGTGTTGCTGACATTTTTGTTGATTTTATTAGCGGCACTGGTGCATGCCGATCAGTTGCGTAAACAGGCGTTGTTGCAAAACCTGCAGCAGCAGGCCAAAAATGATGCGGTCAGCCTGACCCGTTATGCCGAGCGTTTTCTGGAGATTCATCCCGAGGTGGTCGCCGAAGAAATCGGGCATGTTGCCACCGACAGTTATCTATCTGTGGTGGTACTGGTGGATGCCGGGAATCAGATTCGTTTTAGCAATCAGTCGCAATGGCGTAATCAGTCGGCAGCGGCGGTATTTTCTGAGTTACAGCTGCAACGCTTGCAGCAGGCCACACAAACCCGTCTGGCCAGCCTATTTTATGATGTTGAGCATGCCCGGCTGGAAGTTTATATGAGTTTTGCCATTAGTTCTCGTGTGGAGCCGTTGCGAGTCCTGGAACGTGGGGCCGTGGTGTTGAACTATGATTTATCCTCGTTGGAGACATTTAGTGTTGGCGAGTTGGTGGGGACACATATGATAGAACTGGCTGCCTTATTGCTGGGCGCCTTGTTGTTGCTGATTATCTTGCATGCTCAGGTTATTCGGCCGTTACAAAATATTAATACCTATGCTGCCGCGATTGCCAGAGGAGACTTTAATCGTACCTGGGACAGTCCGAGTTATGCCTCGGAGATCAGTAATCTGCAACAGACATTGCGGCAGATGAGCCAAAAGCTGGCAGCTCAGATGTTGTTGCTGGAAGAAGAGGCGGAGCGCACACAGGCGATTATTGATAATATGGTGGATGGGGTCATTACCATTAGCGAGCAAGGTGAAATTCGTTCCTTTAATCTGGCCGCCGAGCGTATTTTTGGTTATACCCCGGATCAGGTGCAGGGAAAAAATGTGAAGATGTTGATGCCAAGTCCTTATTATGAACAGCATGATGAGTATCTGCTCAATTATCTTCATACCGGTAAGGCGCAGATTATCGGTATTGGGCGAGAGGTGGAAGGAAAGCGCAGTAATGGCGAATGTTTTCCCTTGGAGTTGGCGGTATCCGAGGTCAATACTCAGCGAGGACGTTTGTTTTTGGGGTTGGTGCGCGATGTCACCGAGCGCAAGCAGGTGGAAAAGATGAAGAGTGAATTTATTTCCACGGTTAGTCATGAGTTACGCACCCCGTTAACCGCCATTAATGGCGCGTTGAAACTGATAGCGTCCGGAGCTATGGGACGTTTATCCGATTCGGCCGGGCCACTGCTGGATATTGCTCTGCGTAATTCGGAACGTTTGTTGTTTCTGATTAATGATCTGTTGGATATGGAGAAGCTGGAGGCCGGTAAGTTTACGTTGGATATTCGGCCACAGTCGTTACAGCGGTTGTTGCAACAGGCGGAGCAGGTGAACAGTACCTATGGTCTGGAACGAGAGGTCGGCCTGGATTTTCATCTGTTGCCCGAGCCGGTAGTGGTGGCAGTGGATGGGCAGCGTTTATTGCAGGTGTTGTCTAATTTCTTATCGAATGCGATTAAGTTTTCCCCGACCGGTGCCCGTGTGGCGCTGCATATGCAGTTGCAGCGCGGCTGGGTGACGGTTACGGTGACGGACAGTGGGCCGGGGATTCCCGCCGAATTTCATGACCGGTTGTTTACCAAATTCTCTCAGTTTGATGCATCCAATACCCGGCAGCAGGGGGGCACCGGTCTGGGGCTGGCCATCAGTAAGGCGCTGATTGAGCAGATGGGCGGTAAAATCGGCTTTCATTCGGTTGCCGGTAGCGGTGCCAGCTTTTATTTCAGCCTGCGGGTATCGGCAGCGGCCGATGATGCGGGGTGAAGATGTTAAGCGGTTGTGATTTAATGACAAGTATGGCTAACTGCTGGGCTTTTTAATCAGGGTTTGTACCTCTTTATCCAGGGTCATGGAAAAGTTGCCGTTAGGTGATTGATATTGTTGCAGTAAGGCCGGTACCCCGATAAAGCTGGGGGGAGTTTCTTTGGGAATATGTTCGGCAATCCAGTGATTTAAGTCACTCCAGATACGGTGAATTTCCTGTTTGGGCGGCATGATGCCGGCATATTTGAGTTCTATGGTGATCACCGGAATATTTTTTTGTACCCCGGCATAATTGCCCAGTGAGCCGGGATAGGTGCCCAGCAGATTCAGGCTGAGTCGTCCCAGCTGATCGGGTGGCTCGGGCGGGCCGTCAAAATCAATAATGCCATAGGGGGCATGTACGGCTACAATCACATCCGGCTGAAAGCGTTCTATGGTTTCCGCCAGCCACAGCGATTCGGGTTCACTTAAGGCACGTGGGCCGGGGTAACGGCGTGGATTTTTATCGGTACGTTTTACCCAGTACGCGTCAAGTGCGTTGTTTTCCCAGTCGGGAGTCGGGAAGTTACGGTTAAGATCGACCCCGTTGGCATTTTCACGGGTGGCCTTGGGTTGCTTGAATAAGCCGTCGGGGTTAAGCAGGGGTATGATTTTCCAAGCAAAGGGGGGGGGCGCTTGCTGTTCCAAAAAGCGCAGCCAGTGGAATACAATACTGATGGAGCTGAGTTCATCGGCATGAATGCCGCCGAATAACAGTACCCTGGCCTGGGATGGTGTGGCTTGTGGCTGAATATGTTTGTATAAAATCGGGCGCTGTTGTACCGATTGTTGTCCGGCCAGCTTGAAACCCCGGACGGTTTGACAATCACTGTGTTTGACCGAACCCAGTTTATCGGCGATTTCCAAACAGGCGCTATCAATCCGTTGTTGTTCTTGTGGCGGGGGCGTGGTCGCTGCCTGGACGGTAGTGGTGTTGAGCAGGGGGGGAGTGGTGTTGCCACCCTCAGGTGCAATGATGTGATCCGTCGGCACGGTTGGTTGGGCCGCGCTGTCGGTTTCTATCGACATTTTGAAGCTGCTGCCGAGCGCTGGGGCACTGGTAATGGTGCCGGTGGTATAGCCGTGGCGTATGGATTTGATTTCTGTGGTGCTTAACTGATTAATCTGCAACGGTTGACCGGATGGAATGTCATTGGCCAGTGTGGTTGCAGAATAGAGCAGGCAGGCGCCAAGCAGAGATAATGTGGTGTGATAGACCTTTGCTGTTCGGTACATGATAGTTAACAGATAAGAACACGTAACGTGGTAGCAGTATCCGTGACACCCAACGTTCAATCGGAGAGACGTCGCAAAGTGCGAGTATTTATCCTGGAATGATGCGTTTGGGGGTCGCAGCAGGCCATAAGCCGCATAGGCCACCATCAGATCAGCCTTATAACATGATTAGACGGTGGCGTATAGCCGCTTGCACTTTTTACCACGGGAGATGTTCACTGTGCGGGTGGTATTTCGTATGATTAACAAGCATAAACAGAGGAAAAGAGCATGATATTGACGGAGTTGTGGCGTTATCCGGTGAAATCCTGTGCCGGAGATAGACTGTTGCACAGTGACGTAGATAAATTTGGTTTGCAATATGATCGTCGCTGGATGGTGGTTGATCTGCAGGGGCGGTTTATGACGCAGCGTAACTATCCTGCTATGTGTCTTATTTCCGCGCGCATTGAAGCCGGGAAGTTGTATTTGTCCGGCCAGCATGGCGCGCGCTTTAGTTGTGACCCGGCTTGTGCCGATCAGGCGCGTCAGGTGATGATACGTCAGGAGTCTTGTCCGGCCTGGGATTGTGGTGATCTGGCGGCGGAATGGATGAGTGCGCAGTTGAATAACGAATGCCGGCTGGTCTATTTTCCGCCGCAGGGTGAACGTCAGATTCACCGGGACTATGCACAACCGGGGCAGATGACGGCTTATAGCGATGGCTTCCCATTGCTGCTGATTTCGCAGGCTTCACTGGATGATTTGAATCAGCGTTTAGCGCAACCGGTGAGTATGCTGCGTTTTCGGCCGAATCTTGTGGTTGCCGGTAGTGAGGCATATGCCGAGGACGGCTGGAAACGTCTGCGTATCGGTGAATTGGAGTTGCAGCTAGTCAAACCCTGTAATCGCTGTGTGATGCCGAATATTGACCCGGATACCGCCGAGGTGGGTAAGGAACCGCTGGCTACCTTGAGTGGTTATCGTCAGGCGGCTGATAAAAAAGTGTATTTTGGCCAGAATGTAATTGCCCAGGGGCTGGGGAAATTGCAACAAGGGATGCAGGTTGAAGTGCTGGAATAAGCATTCTCCTATCTTGCTTTATGGCGTTGCGGTATGGCACATGGCTAGCCGCAGCAACTTTTCTGAACATAGGATTTTCCCGGGGTGTGGATGAGAATTCACCGCAAGTTACATCATAGCGGATTAAGATATGTATAGACCGATGCTGCTGGGGTTATGGCTGCTAAACCTGGGGGGCTGTACATCGCCTGCGGTTAACTCGCATCAAGCGGTCTTTGCGGCCTATGGGGATATGCCATACAGCTATCTAGAGCAGCAATGGTTGCAGCAGGATATTTCCACGGCAATACGTCGTCATCAACGTCTGGGACTGGTGATTAATGTCGGTGATCTGGGGCGTCCGGCGTTAAGTTGTGATCCGGCGTGGCTGCTGGAAACGCGTCGTTTATGGCAACGCTGGAGGGTGCCGGTATTTTATACGCCAGGAGATAATGATTGGGCCGATTGTGACCGTGCATCGCTGCCGCAGCCGGTGAGCCAGTTGCAGCGTCTGAGCGAGCTGCGCCGGACGATGTTTGTCGAGCGTTCACTGGCGGTACCCGCCGACTGGCATTACCGGCAGCAGCCCGGTTACCCGGAGCATCAGCGCTGGCAGTATCAGGGTATAGGGTTTGTCAGTCTACATTTGATTGGTGGCAATAACGGCCGAGCCGAGGTGCTGCTGGATAATCCACAACAGGTGGCACAGCAGGCACAGCAGCGAGAACGTGCGGCATTACGCTGGTTGCAGCAGGCGATTGAGCAGGCTAAAGCGGATTCCTTGGTGCTGGTGCTGGTGATTGCGATGCAGGTGGATTTGCTAGGCGATGGTTTTAGCGGCGTGCAGTCATGTCTGCAACAACCGGCTTTTCGTGCGATCTGCCAGCAGCTATTGCAATTGCCCGATACGTTAAGCGTATTGCTATTGCATGGCGACAGTATGCCCTACTGTCTGGATAGGCCGTTGCCGCATCCGCAATTTTGGCGTTTGAATCTGCCGGGAGATTATCGTTTCAGTGATGTGGTGGAGATTGCGGTGCAGCCCGGCAGTCCGCAACCATTTCGGGTGCGCGGACTGCTGACCGGTGATACCCCGGCTAGGCGTTGTGATTAGGGATATTTAGGGTGCATGAAAATGGCTGGGGTAAGCGGCTCGAATGTCGGGTTGTTGTGGGTCATGCAGCATAAAGCGGATAGGGGTCAACGGCTGCGTGACCTGTTGCGGCGGAGTGCGTACAAATAAGGTGAAAAACTGACGCTCTCCCGGTTGCAGTTGGATCGGTAATTCGGTGCCACTTAAGCGATAGTCGGTTATCCCCTGGATACGTTGCAGCTGCAGTTGTATGGACTGTTTGGTTTTGTTCATTACCTTGAAATCATAACCGTTTTGTATACTGCCGTCGCTCATTTTGACATACAGCGGCTGGCGATGTGCGCCTACACTGAGGCTGAGTGGACTGATATGGTTGAGACCATAAATAATGCCAGCTATGGACAGTATCATCAGGCCTAGATATACCCACACCCGAGGGTGCTGATAGAGCTTTCTGGCGGCACCTCCTTGCAGTTCATTCAGTGAGGCATAGCGTATCAGTCCGCGTGGACGTTGGATTTTATCCATCACACCGTCGCAAGCATCAATGCATAGGCCACAGGTAATACAGCCCAGTTGCTGGCCTTGACGAATATCTATGCCGGTAGGGCAGACCTGCACACACTGGTCACAATCTATGCAGTCGCCATGCGCCGACGTATGGCGACGGCGTTTATGTCGTGGTTCGCCTCTAGCCGCATCATAGCTGGGCATCAGTGTCTGGCTGTCGGCCATGACCCCTTGTATACGCGCATACGGACATAGCCAGAAACAGGTTTGTTCACGTAAAAAACCGGCCAGCAGGTAGGTGCCCAGTAGAAACATCAGCAGCACTATCCAGCCTACCAGCGGCAGATCCAGGCTTAGCAGACGCGACCAATACAGTTGAGCATCATAAAACCAGAGGGAGAAACTGATGCCGGTAAACAGTGATAGCAGTATCCATAAACTATGTTTGATGGTTTTTTTAGCCACTTTTTCCAGGCCCCAGGGGGCGGCATCCAGTGTGCGCCGCTGCTGGGGTGGGCCTTCGATTTTTTGTTCCAGCCAGCTGAACCAGTCGGTCCATGCGGTTTGGAAGCAGAAATAACCACACCAGGCGCGGGATACCAGTGCGGTGACCGCAAACAGGGTCATGGCTGCCAGCAGTAACACCAGGGCCAGCATCCAGATGTCATCCGGATAGATGGTGATATGGAATAGATGAAAACGGCTGTGATCAATATCGAACAGAATGGCCTGCCTATCCTGCCAGCGTAGATAGGGCAGCAGGAAGAACGGCAGCCATAAGGCCAGTTGTGAATATTTCTTCAGGGTGGCAAAGCGGCCGGGCAGACGCTTGGCGTGGACCTTGCCGGAAGGCAGACCTATGGCGCTGGCATCTATGGTTTGGGTGTTTTGTTTGGATTCAGACATGATTATGCTTGGCTGTGAGTTAGTCTGCAGTGTAATTCCGGCTATAATTGCAGTACAGGGTCAGTTTTATGAAAAAAAAGCATATCAGATTGGGGCGATGAAACGTTATCAGCAATTGGCCGAGGAATTGACGCAGGCGATATATCAGGGAGTGGTGCAGCCGGGAGAGAAACTGCCGTCGGTACGCCAGCTGAGTCATCGGCGTCAGCTGAGTCCATCAACGATTTTTAAGGCGTATTACCAGTTGGAGGCGCAAGGCCTGATTACGGCACAAGCGCGCTCCGGTTATTATGTGAATCCGTTGCCGCTAGCCGAATTGCAAGAAAGTGATGGGCTGTTTGTGAATCAGGCCAGTGAATTGCAGATCAATGAGCTGATCTTTGATGTGCTGGAGGCGAATCGTCAGCGGCGGGTGGTGCCGTTGGGGTCGGCATTCCCCAGCCCGTTGCTGTTTCCTATGGCCCGGCTGGGGCGGCTGATGGCGGCTGAGATACGGGTTATGGATCCCTGGTTGACCGTGCAGGATATTGGTGCCGGGGATGAATTGCTGCGACGTATGATAGCGCTGCGTTACCGTTTACACGGTATCTGTCTGTCTGCAGATGATATTGTGATTACCAATGGGGCGCTGGAAGCCTTGAATCTGTGTTTGCAGACGGTGGCCCGGCCTGGTGATGCGGTGTTGATTAGCACGCCTTGTTTTTATGGCTGTTTGCAGGCGATTGAAAATTATGGGCTAAGGGCGATAGAGATTCCCTGCCATCCGCAGCAGGGGCTGGATATGCAGCAGCTGGAACAGGCGATTACGCAACATCGACCGACGGCTTGCTGGTTAATGACAAATTTTCAGAATCCTACCGGTTATTTGATGGACGAGTCGCAAAAACAGCTGCTGGTAAGCCTGCTGGCGCGCTTTGAAATACCATTGATTGAAGATGATGTGTATGCGGAGCTGTATTTTACCGCCGCGTCACCTAAGCCGGCTAAGGCATTTGATCAGCAGGGGCTGGTGATGCACTGTGCTTCATTTTCCAAATGTCTGGCGCCGGGATATCGGGTCGGCTGGGTGGTGGGTGGACGCTACCTGAGAGCATTGCAGCGTTTAAAATTGAGTACCTCGCTGGCGACCTCGGTGCCAGCGCAGATTACTTTGGCGGCATATTTGCAAAGCGGGCATTATGATCGTCATTTGCGTCGTTTGCGCCATCATCTGATGCTGCAGCAAATGGGGTTTATGCGGGCATTGCAGCAGTATTTTCCGGCGGAGTGTTATTTTAACCGCCCACAGGGCGGGTATTTTTTATGGATGAAGCTGCCGCAGGAGGTGGATGCATTAATCTTGCATAAGGCAGCATTGCAGCGGGGGATAAGTATTGTGCCTGGCCCGGTATTTTCGGCCTCGGCACATTATAGGCAGTATATCCGGCTTAATTATGGCCATCAGTGGGATGATCAGATGGCTGGGGCGCTGCAGACACTGGCGGCGTTGATTCGTGATCAGTTGCGCTAGTCATGCTGTCGGCCTGAGAGCCGCTTAGTAATCTGCTCAGCCAGGAGTGGTGTTGTTCGGCTTGCTTTAACTGTTGTTTATAGGCCTCGGTCTGTTGATGGCATTGTTCCAGCGCCCGGTAGACCTTGGTGGTTTCGTCGGCACAGCGCTGTAGTGCCTGTTGATCAAATTGCAGCGCATCAACCACATGACCGAAGGTGGCCTGGTTGTTCAGCGCGCTTGCCGCCCAGCAGGTGGGTACCTTGACGATCTTGCAGTCGGGTGCGTCGGCCAGTGATTGTGTTGCGGTGCTGCTGCACCCCGATAGCATCAGACTGCCGACAATAAGATATAGTGGTGTGCGGGTCATCATATTATTTCTCCCCCTGGCTGAGTTTTTGTAATACTTCGGCAGGTAGCTGGACAGACATACAGGTGTTGCTCAGGTCATCAAATTGGGCGCTTAGCCGGCGGCGTTGTTGCTCGCTGTTGGCCAGTTGTTGCGTCAGCTGCTGGTTTTTTTGTTGCCAGGCCTGGGTGTTGGCGGCGGTCGATGTGGCGACCGGTGGGCAGCTTGCGGGCGGGGTGCTTTGATTTGGCGAGTGGCTTTCCCGCTGTTTGATTTGTTGTTGCAGTTGTTTGTTTTCGGTTTGATGTTCGGCAATGCGTTGTTCACAGCGGCTTAGCTGTTGCTGCAGCTTTTGATCAGCGGGAGCTTGCTGCAGCTCGGCATGGCATGTGGCCTTGGCCTCGCTCAGTTTTTGCTGCCAGTTTTGTTGCTGTTGTGTCAGTTGAGCCTGGGTGTCATCAATTTGTTGCTTAAGCTCATCGATCAGTTGTTGTGATGCAGCAGTGGTGGCGGCAGTCGCAGCCATTTTTTCCCCGGATGCAGGATTATCCATGGCGCTCAGGCGCGCCTCCAGTTCCAGTAACTGATTTTCGGTTTTCAGTTTGGATAACTGCTCTTCCAGGTCGCTCAGTTCCAGTTGCTGTTCGGCATTAATATGCTGTTGATCACGCAGTTTCTGTTCCAGCTCGTTTTGTTGTTGCTGGGTTTGCAGATAGGCAATACCGTAACCGGCAATCAGGCCCAGTATCAGGCTGCAGAGCAGAAGCCAGAACTTGGATCTGGCGGGTTGTGATGGTGCTGATTCGTTATTTTCCATTGCCGTTCTCCCTGACGATTGTTATCCGGCGATAGTAGCGGATAGTCATCATATTGAATAATTAGGTTCAGGGATATGGTAATTGCAATGATGCAACATAAAAGCGGCGAATAGGGCGGGTTTATTCGCCTTATTCGCCGCGAGGGGTAAACGTAACCGCGATTTATCAATGCCGTTGAGTTACAGCCTACGCGGCGAGTTGGTATAAGGAGGTTTTATCTACCGTTTTACGTTGTGAGCGTGAGATGCGTCTTGCCAGATTGCGTCCCGCTCGGTCGCTGGCGAAATTAATTGCCAGGTACATATCGTATTTAATATCCTCAATCACAATGGTGGGCTGCTGCTTTAAATGGATTTGCAATAAACAGCGTTTGTCTTTGCCGCCTCGGGGGCCGTTAATGTCTGAAAGATGGGCGCGAATATGGGTAATATGTTCTTTGCCGTGTGCCAGACTGTAGGCCAGTCGCTTATGAAAATGGTCTTTTAATGCGTCGGTTAAAGTGAAGCCGGCAGTTTGAATATTAATCTCCATCGTTACCTCCTTAACAAAAGAAGTCTATATCGTAACGTTTTTGTTTGTGATATAAAAATCGAATTATTCATTGTTATAAGTCGATTTTTTCGATTCAATGCTATGTTGAATTTTAAGCATTTGTACTATTTTTATATGATTGCTAAAACCGGGGCAGTGAATAAGGCGGCTGAGCAGTTGTTTTTGACGCCACAGACCTTGTCCGGTCAGTTGAGTGCTTTTGAGCGGCAACTGGGCGTTAACCTGTTTAATCGCCAGGGTAAGCGTTTAATTCTGAGCGATGCGGGTCGTCAGGCGATGTCGTATGCCAGTGAGATTTTTCAGCGAGGTTATGAGCTTGAGCAATTGCTGCGTAACCGTGGCGATGAGCAGGCCTTGGTATTTCGGGTGGGAATTGCGGATGTGGTACCCAAATCACTGACCTGTGAGCTGTTAACCCCGGTGATGCAGTTGCGTGAGCGTATCAGAATTGTCTGTCGGGAAGATCCGTTGGATGTGCTGCTGGCAGAACTTGCAGTTGCCCGTCTGGATATGGTGTTGGCCGATCAGCCGTTACCCTCCAGTATGGATATTCGGGGCTGTAGTCACCGTCTGGGAGAATCGGGGATCAGTTTTTTTGCGGCAGCGGCTATTTCTGACCAGTTGCAGACCGATTTCCCGGCGTGTCTGGATGGGGCGCCGTTGTTAATGCCGGCGGTGGAAAGTGCGTTGCATTCACCGTTGTTACGCTGGTTGCATCAGCAGCAGTTGTATCCAGATATTATGGGTGAATTTGATGACAGTGCCTTGATGAAGCAATTTGGTCAGGCCGGTCTGGGAGTGTTTCCTGGCCCTGGCGTGATGGCCGAGGCGATTTGTCAGCAGTATGGGGTGACTGAGCTTGGGAGTACCGAGGCGCTGACAGAAGCTTTTTATCTGATTACGCCAGAGCGTAAGCGGCCACATCCGGCATCTCGGTTGGTGTTGGAGGCCGCGATGCAGCGTACTTTTGCCGATTTTAAAGTTTGATTTCGGTGTTGCCGTTTTCTGCCGGGTCCGCGCGAATATCTTCGGTATTGGGTAAGCGCAGCAGGTAACTTGCGACACAACTGAGCAGTACGACCAGGAAAATCTGAAGATAGAGCGGTTCAATAAGGCAAAGAGAAATACCGCCGCTGATAATCATGGAGCCGATAGCGATATATTTGGATTTCTTGGGAATCGAGCGACTGCGTTGCCATTCGCGTATAGGCTCACCCAGCACTTCATGGCTGAGTAACCATTGATGAAAGCGAGGGGAGCTGCGGTCAAAGCAGGCCAGTGCCAACAGCAAGAAGGGTACGGTAGGTAGCAAGGGTATAAAAATACCTATGCTGGCAAGGGCAACAAACAGCCAGCCAGCAATAAAAAGAAGCGCTTTCATGGAATGTATTGTAACGCTGAACACCGCCGACAACGAAAAAAAAGAGGGAGCCTGGCTCCCTCTCTAGCATAGAAACAGTAACGCATAAATTACCGGGAATTTTCTATTCGCTTCACCTGCCTTTCTACCTGTTAGTTAATCAACAAAAGTTATTCCTACAGAATGTTTTTGGTATATTGTCCTCCTTGTGGTTAATTAAAATTTAAACCATTAGAAACAATAGACACCTCCATGTGTAAATTAACAATGTTGTAACAGGAGAAGGTTAACTACTAGAACACAAATGACTTTGTACTCCTGGTTACGGTCTAACACTAAGCTTAAAGCGTGCCATCGATAGAATGTTTTTGTGATTCAGTTGTTTAGCTTTTTTTGTTGGCACCGAGCTTGCACCGGCGTTAATGAGTGTAAATAAAAACGATACTTTAGCCTCGCTGGTCGGTTTATTTTGACCGTTTGTCCTTGATTTTTCTCGGGTTGAGTTGTTTGAAAAATCGACGCTTTTTTGTTGGATTTTCAGCCGATGGGTTGCTTTTTTTCTTGGGTTTTCTGCTGAATCCTGATCAGGGCATAGAAAATTAGGCGTTGTGGTTGATTTCTTGAGTGTAAAAAAAATCGAATTTTATGCGACATCAAGTGATGTTCGCAGTCGCTGGCGGTGTTTATTGCAACATTGTCCGGCAAAGGGTTTACTTTATGGCCAGATTTAGTAGAATTGCCGACAGTTTCGGTGTTAAACCGGAATTAGAAACCCCGGTCGACCTGCTCTGTCATCGGGGTTTTGTTTTTTCTGATGAGGTTTTCTTCTTATCCATTCCATAGGTGAACAATGAAATACCGTCGTATAGGGGTGATGTGCGGCTCCAGTGAGGCTTGCGATGCCCGTTTTCATGAGATGGCGTATCAGCTGGGTGCATTGCTGGGTAAATTGGGACACGATATTGTTTATGGGGGGGGCGCTAAGGGGCTGATGCGCAGAGTGGCCGATGGTGCGCTGGATCATGGGGCATGTGTGGATGGCTATATTCCGGAATTTATGGTGGCGGTGGAATGGCAGCATAATGCGTTAACCCGGCTGCATATCACCGAGGATATGGCGCAGCGTAAACAGTTGATGATGCAGGCCTCCGATGCCACACTGTTTTTGCCCGGTGGTTGTGGCACCATGGAGGAGTTTTTTGAGTGGTTGAGCAGCAAACGTCTGGGGCGTTATACCGGGCCGTTGGTGATCGTTAACTTTGAAGGCTTTTATGATCCGTTGCTGGAGTTGCTGGGACATATGCAGCAGCATAAGTTTCATCGTCCCGAGCATGCGGCTATGTGGTCGGTGGCTTGCGAGCTGACGCAATTACCGCGGGTGCTGGAGGATGCGCCGGCCTGGGGTGCGGAGGCTATTCATCTGGCCAGTGTTGATTTTATTCCCAAAAAGAAATCCACGGAGGATAAATGAGACGGGACTGGGAAAGGCTGCGTGCGTTGCTGCTAAGGTTGGAGCAAAGCGATCATAATTTAAGCCTGAAAGACTTTGCTGATCAGGAGCTGATGGATGTTGGCTATCACATGGACCTGCTGATGGAAGCCGGTCTGGTGGAGGGCAAGATGCTGCGCCTGATCAAAGGGGGGCCACATGATTTCTATTTTAATCGTCTGACCTGGGCGGGACATGAGTTTGTTGATCTGATTCGGGATGAGGTGTTCTGGCAACAGCTGGGGCAGCGGCTGAGCGATGCTAATGCCGGTTTCAATTATGAAATTATCAAAGCGGTTGCCACCGAACTGTCGATACGGGCAGCGACCGACACTGCCCGTTAACAATTATTGTACGCTGGCCGGTTTGTGAGGCTGTAGTTTCTGGTTGGCGGAAACCAGCAGTTGCTCTATGCTTTTGCCATCCTCGGGGAATGAGGCGATGCCTACGCTGTAGGAGTACTGAATGATATCTTTGCCATTATCCACTAAATCAGAGCAGGATTTGATAATCTTGTTTTTCAGGTCAATGGCATTTTGTGGGTTATGAATTTCTGGCATCAGTACCACAAATTCATCTTCGCCCACGCGCGCCAGCAAATCCGATTTGCGGGTGCAGCTGCTTAGATGGTCCGCAAAATTACTCAATAATTTATCGCCAGCGTGTTTTCCATAGCTGTGATTAATGGCTTTCAGATCATTCATATCGAAATACAGTAGCGAAAACTGGCGTTGATAACGCTCAGCGGTCGCACATAAGGGTCCCGCTTTTTCCATCAGACTGTGGCGTGTATTTAGCGCGGTGAGTGGGTCGGCCATGGTGGCGGCACGGTAATCGATTCGGTCCATGGTGATGGCGCTAATGGCGGCGGCGGTCTCAAAAAACTGTTGTTGCAGTGGGGAAAGGTCGATAATGCCTTCCGCGCCGAAACTGCCGCTACCCAGTGCGCCTATTAGTTTGCCGTCACTGCATAAGCGGCAGTTGATCAAGGTCTGGTTGTCCAGTGTTTGTACAATTTTTTTATCGGTACGGCCGTCCTGATGGCAGTCTTTGACATATACCGAACCGGGTGAGCGCATGATTTCCTGGATCATGGCATCGTTGTCCGAGCTGAGCTTGGGCACTTGCTGTTGAATTAAATTCTGGTTGCTGCTGCAGATGGTCAGCAGTTCCCAGTCGTGAGCCTGTTGTTGTTCGCCGCAGTAACGATAAACCCAGGCCTTATCCATGCCCAGCCATTGTTTGAATTCAGCGCGTAGTAATTGTAATAATGACAGGTAGTTATCAATCTGACTGCATTGTTGTGACAGACGGGTGATGGCTTTTAACATTTCCAGGCTTTGTTCATGTTGCATGGTTATTCCTTGCTGATTGATTCAAGTCGTAATAACCAAAAAGTGTGCCACAGTTATGTCAACTTAAAAATCGGTCAGAGTATATAAAATACATATACATTTCACGGGTGTTAACCTTATGTCAACACAGCACTCCTAGAACGCAAGGTGACATTTCTGGTAGTGCACTCCGTGCACCACCTCTAAATGAGAAAGCATGTGGTGTATGGCATGCCCCTGCAATGGGATTGAAATTTT
Organism: uncultured beta proteobacterium; assembly: GCA_942490555.1. GTDB lineage: Bacteria > Pseudomonadota > Gammaproteobacteria > Burkholderiales > Gallionellaceae > Gallionella. The sequence goes on from CALNXP010000012.1 coordinate 49,546, forward strand.
CACGACTCGGCACTAGAGAAATGGCCCCAGTTGTTCACGGCGGATGATTGGTTGGCTGGCTTGTTGATCATATTCGTGTTGTAAGCGGCACAGACTGTACCAGTCATGCGCTTGAATCTGTAATGGCGGTTGTTTGAGTAATGGGTAAACCTGCAGCAGCAGTTCCATATCATAATCCATTAACAGCAGTTGACTGTCGGGGTTGTAGCGCAAGCCGCTATGCGCCGTAATCAGTTGTTGCAGTTGTTGCGGTTGATGGCTGATTTGTTCCAAGCTGCCGCTTTGTTCAAATGCACCCTCCTGATCGTCCAGCGCACCATAGGCCAGGTTATTAAAGTCATCGACATAGCATTGCAGCAGTCGCTCACTGGAGGTGTGATAGATCAGGGGCTTGAGCTGGCTGTCCAGTTCATCGTCACAGTTGCGGGTCAGATAGCGCTGTTGTTTGTGTGACCAGCATAAATACAGGGGGTGTTCGCTATGTTGGATCTTTTCCAGGGTAAATGAACAGATTCCGGCCTGTTGGATAATAGTAAAGGCCTGTTGCGGGGTGAGCATGGCCAGGATTTGTTCACCTTGCCAGTCATCAATAATATGACGGCCGCATAGCTCGACTACCTGTTGATCAAGTTTTGCCAAGCGTCGTTCCGACATATTAACAAAATCTTCTATCTGTTGTAGCGGGCGGCGGGTAATGGTGTCATGTTCCAGTTGTTGCCAATGCTGTTGTGCCTGTTGTTCGTCATCAAACACGGCACAAATCCGGCTGTGCTGGTCGGCAGCCTGCCAGCGATACAGGTCTTCGTGGTAAACAAAATGATTGGCTTTAATCAGGTATAGACTCATAACGGCTTTCTTACGACTAAATTGGTACAGGGTTCTCCACGCTGCAGATATTTTTTTTCAAAATGGGTACGTGGATAATAATTGTCTTGCGGCTCGGGGTTAATGATTTTTTTACTCACCAGTTGCAGTTGCCAGGCGTGTTGAAAGAATGCCTCAGCCTCTGCCGTGTAGTCGGGGATATTGCTCGCCAGTGTCAGCGTGCCTCCCGGCTTTAAGGTTTGCAGCAGTTTATGCATAAACGGCATCTGGTGCCAGCGTTGGTTGCGTTGTTTCTCTTTGGGCCAGGGATTAGGATACAGCAAAAAATACTGCTCTACCGAGGCTGCGGGCACCAGTTTGCTGATCCAGGTAATGGCGTTGGCATGTACCGCCATGAGATTGGTCAGTGGCTGTGGCTGTTGTTGTAATGAGCGCTTAAAGGTGTTGAATTTGTTGTGGGTGTGTTCTATGGCCACCAGGAATTTATCCGGGTGCTGGCGGGCGAATTTAATGGGATGCATACCAACCCCGCAGCCTATCTCTATACATAATGCCTGTGTGGGCAGGGCCAGCGAAGCATTGCCTGTGAATTCGGGCTGTGCTTCGGCGTCAAAAGGACGGATGGTATAGCGTGACTCCAGCATCAGATATCCCGTACGGTAATAAAACTGCCGCTGTCCATGTTGATTCCCCGGGCTGGAACCTGTTGTTGCAGATAATGGCGGGTAAGACTAAAGCCTATACCGGGGCTGATGCCGCTAATCAGTACATTCATTATTACTCCTTGTTTTTGCTTGTGCATTGATGGCCTAGCTGGCTAAAATGCTGGATTACTTTTATCGGTGCTTTTTATTATGTGGGCTATTCAGGCTCATATAATGTATAACAGACATATGGCTATTTTAACCCCTTCTTACTGTGCCAATTTAAGACATGATGGCGGTCTACAACGTGAACTGGATGTGCTGGAGCGTTTAACCGAAGGATTGCCGGACGCGTTTGAGATTTTTCATGAGGTGACCTGGCATTCGATTATGAATGGTGAAGACCGGCATGGTGAGATTGATATTGTGGTGTTAAGCCCCAACGGGAATTTATTATTGGTTGAGGTCAAGGCCGGGGATGTGCTGCTGCGCAAAGGGGAAATGCTGAAGCTGTATGGTAAGCGCGAAAAAAATGTAGGCAAGCAATCACGTATGCAATATGGGGCGATGGTGCACCGCTTAAAGCAGGCCGGGTTGACTCCCGAGGTTAAGCATTGTGTGGTATTGCCGGACTATCTGGTACCGGCTGGCGATGTGATTTCGATTCCGCGTGAACGTATTATTGATGCCAGTGAATATGATCAGCTGGCCACTCGGATTCTGGCATTACTGGCGCAGTGTAAACGCAGCCATGAGTTGCTGCCGGTCCGGCAGTTCTTATGTAATGAGTTTAAGGTCAGTCCGGTGATCAGTGCCTTGCGCGATCAGTTGAAAGTGGTTACCCAGCGTTTATCGGAAGGACTGGCTGTCTGGGTGCCACGTATTTCACATCCGTCGCGGCTGCTGTGTATTCGCTCCACCGCCGGTTCGGGTAAGACACAGTTGGCGTTGCACTTGCTGGAAGGCTCGGTGGTGGAAAGTAAGCGTGCGCTGTATGTATGTTATGACCGGCCGCTGGCGGACAATATTCGTCAGATTTCGCCGGCTAAGGCCGATGTGTTGAGTTATTACGAGGTGGTGATGGATCATTATCGTGATCATTATGCCGAGCCGGACTTTAATAATCCCGAGCTGTATCAGATTGCGGTAGATCATTATTTTAATGACAGTCAGCATTTTACGGCGCAATATGATGTGCTGGTTATTGATGAGGGGCAGGACTTTGAACCGTACTGGGTACAGAGCCTGTTGCCATTGTTGAAAACCGAAGGGCAGTTGTATTTACTGGAAGATGATGCTCAGCGCCTGTATGAGCGAGAACCGTTTGAATTACCCGATGCGATTACTATCCAATGTAATGATAATTATCGCAGTCCCCGGGTAATCTGCCAGATTATTAACACCCTGGGCCTGGCAACGGCAAGTATTACCAGCAAGAGTGCCTATCATGGCGAATTTCCTCAGTTTGTCAGCTATTGCAGTGAAAAACAGTTATTTAACCGTACCGCCGAGGCCATTGCGGAGTTGTTGGAGCAAGGCTTTATGCCGGAAGATATTGTGGTGATTACCGGCTATAGTTTTCATGACTCATTGCTGTTACAGGCAGATAAGATTCAGCAGTTTACCACCCGTCGCTTTACCGGGTCGTATACCGAGGATGGTGTGCCTATCTGGACCGAGGGGCAGATTAAGGTGGAATCGGTGTATCGTTTTAAGGGGCAGAGCGCTCCGGCGGTGGTATTTAGTGAAATTGATTTTGAGGCGCTGGATGATCAGGCACGGCGTAAACTGTTTGTCGGGATGACGCGTGCCCAGATCGCCTTGCATATGGTGATGTCGCATCAGGCGGAGCGTTGTGTGATGTCGTTGTTGTAGCTTTAACGTTGATAGTTGCGTTGCCAGAAGTTTTGTAAGAGTTGTATGCCTATGGATACCGGTTGAAGCTGCGTACTCAGTGACTGCCAATCTGCCTGGGCCAGTTGTTGTAATTCGGAATGGGTGACTTCGGTAAATCCCATATACCATTGTTGAAAGCCGCGCTGTGGAATGCTTTGGGCATATAACTCAATAATATTATGGTGACGCGGATCTTGTTTAATGTGTGTAAACAGTAACTGTAGGGCATCGTATTCCCCCTCTATATATTGAAAGAAGCAGCCTTCATGATAAAGCAATACGCCGCTAATGCCTGTTTGCTGGTTATTGGTACGAGACACCGATAATAGCTGATCCAGTTCCCGTTGCGTCATCAGATGGGTGGCCGTGCTAAGGTAGGTGAGGTAATGTAGTGCAGCCATAGGATTTCCTTATGAGGTTTAGCGCAGTGCCCGTCGATATGTTTCCGTTGTTGATCCTGCAAACTAACGAAGTTGACTACACAACAAGGTTATTGGCGTTGCCGCAGGAATCACGCATAATGCACGATTCATCATAATAGTAAATATTATTGATCACCTCAATAATGGGAGAGGGAGAGAAACGTGGATCAGGTGGTAAATTCTTTAGTTCAGTTTGAGCGTATTGCGGCGGTGGGCTGCTGGTTCTGCGATAGCGGGAACTCACAGCTGGAATTGACCGACTATGCGGCTGGACTGTTGAATATCACCTCTCCTTGTTCCTGTAGCGATTTTTGTGCCTTGTTTGAGCGGCCAGCCGAGTTTTCCGATGACAACTGGTTAATGGAAAGCATGCATAGTGCGGCGTATGGTAAGCATATTTTGCGTTTGCGGGATGGTATGCGCTGGTTTTTGTTAACGGGAGAATATACTGCCAGCAAGCTAGGCTACCAGGGTACCTTGCGTGAAATTACCGAAGAAAAACAGCTGGAGCTGGCGCTAAGACAATCCGAGCATCGTTGGCGTACGTTAACCGAAAATACCCCCGATGTGATTATTCAGATTGATCTGGAGTCACGTATTCAGTTTATTAATTATACCTTGCCCGAGTTCACTACCGAGCAGGTGCTGAATATGAGCTTTTATGAATTTTTGCCAGCGGACAGACATGCCGAGGTGCGACGCTGCCTAGAAAATGTGAAACGTACCGGCCGGCCGGATAAATATACGGTGAAATTCCCCGACCCAGAGGGTAATGTGCGCCATTATGAAAGTTTTGTGAATGCCTTGTTTCTGGAAGGTCGTCTGGACTCGCTGATTGTCAGTTCACGTGATGTCACCGATAGGGTGGAAGCCGATATACAGCGACGTATGCTGTCCGAGGCGCTGGAAAATACCACCGACTCGGTGGTGATTACCGACCCTCAAGGGCGGATTATTTATATCAACCAAAGCTATCTGAGATTGAATCAGCTAAGCTCTGCAGAATTGCTGGGCAGCTGGTTGCAGGATTTGTTAACGGTGAAACAAAATCGTGCGTTTAGACAGAATTTTATTCAAAACCTGCAGATTGGTCAGGTCTTTAGTTCCCAGCTGAGTTATCAAATGCCGGACAAATTGATGCATCAACAGGTTACCGTGACGCCCTTGCGTAATTCGCTGGATGAGATTATTCAATTTTTGATAACGGGTAAAGATATTAGCGAGCTGGTACAGGTAAAAGATCGTTTACATTATCTGGCCGAACATGACGTGCTAACCGGGCTATCGAATCGTGCCCGCTTTAATACCAAGCTATTAGAGGCGATTGCCAAGGCGCAGTTCTGTGCGGATAAGCTGGCGGTATTATTTGTCGATATGGATAGCTTTAAGCTGGTGAACGATACCTTGGGGCATGTGCAGGGGGATTTATTGCTGCAGATTGTGGCCAAACGATTGCAGCATTGCCTGCGTGCCCGGGATGTGGTGGCCAGATTAGGGGGGGATGAATTTGCGATTTTATTGGAGTCGGTGCATGCCATACAGGAAGTTAACCGTGTGGCGCGTAATGTATTGAACATTTTTGATCACCCGGTGGAGTTGGAGGCGCAATCGGTGTATATCACCGCCAGTATTGGTGTTGCCTTGGCACCGGATAATGGTCATACACCGGAAGAGTTACTGAAGGCTGCCGATATGGCCATGTATAAGGCCAAGCATCTGGGTAAGAACAGTTATCAGTTTTATTCCGATGAGCTGGCATTACGCGCCGAACAGGCGCTGCATCTGGGCGGTGAATTGCGTGATGCCATTGAGCGTCAGCAGTTTCATTTATATTTCCAGCCACAGTATGATTTTGTGAATAACAAACTGATCGGTATGGAAGCGTTGTTACGCTGGCAGCACCCGCAGCGAGGGTTGATCCCACCGAGTGAATTTGTTCACTTGCTGGAAGAGCAGCAACTGATTTCAATGCTGGGAGAGCAGATACTGCTGCAGGCGTGTGATCAGCTGTCGCGCTGGAAACAGGCGGGTTTTGAGCAATTGCTGCTATCGGTGAATGTCTCGAGTTATCAACTGTTTAATCGGGATGTATTTGATACCTTGCTGAAATATCTACAACAGCTGGAGATCAATCCCGCGCGGTTGGAAATTGAAATTACCGAAAGTGCGATTTTACATAGCAGTGAAACCGTGCGCCGGATACTGCAATATTTGCAGAGCAACGGTATAAGTATTGCTTTGGACGATTTTGGTACCGGTTATTCTTCGTTGAGCTATTTGCAGGGATTCCCGATTAATACGTTAAAAATTGACAGCTCATTTGTGGCATTGTTACCCGAAAATCATAATACCGTTACCCTGGTGCGGGCAATTATTGCCCTGGCAGGGGCGATGGAGCTGCGGGTTATTGCCGAAGGGGTAGAAAATCACGACCAGCTGGAGTTTCTGCAGCAGAATGGCTGTTCGTTAGCGCAGGGGTATTTATTCCAGCAGCCATTGGCCGAAGAAAAGGTATTGCCTTTCTTGCAGACGGCCAGAACCACCGAATGGTTGTAACGCAATAAAATTGTTGCAACTCGTTGGGCGCAGGACTAATATGCTCTTATCCATACACGTCGGGAGGATATTATGCCGCAGCATGCCCTATTGCAGAAGGTTCGAGTCTGGGATCTGCCTGTACGTGTTTTTCACTGGCTGTTGGTTATCTGCTTTATTGTGGCCTGGGTAACGCATAATAACAGTCGCTTTTTACATTTTCATGTATTTGCCGGTTATACCTTTGCCGGCTTATTGCTGTTCCGTTTGTTGTGGGGAATATGCGGTACGCACTATGCGCGTTTTACTGAATTTGCCTATTCACCGGCGGCGGTGATTGCGTATCTGCGTGGGTTGTTGACTCCCCAGCGGCAACATTTTATCGGGCATAACCCGGCAGGCTCCTGGGCGATATATTTGCTGCTGTTGCTGGGACTGGGGCTGAGTGTTTCCGGGGTGATGACCCTGGGAGTAGAGGAACAGAAGGGGCCGCTGGCCGGGGTTATGGGATTTGCCTTAGGACATACGATTAAAGAAGTTCATGAGCTCTGTGGCAACCTGCTGCTACTGCTGGTGGGGCTGCATGTTACCGGTGTGATTATTGAAAGCTATCTGCATAAAGAAAACCTGCTAAAAGCCATGATTACCGGTGATAAACCGGTATCTGGACATTCTCCCGAGGTGTCGGCCAGCTATCCGGTGGCGTTGCTGATACTGCTGTTGATCGTGTCGGCGACGGCAGTTTATTTTTCCGGTTATCGTGAGGCCACAGAGGATCAGCCCTATCTGCCATATACCGGCCCTGAATTGACAATGAACGCATCCTGGCAAGAGGCCTGTGGTGAATGCCATCTGGCATTCCATCCGTCGTTATTACCGCAGCGTTCCTGGCAGCGGTTGTTTGATGAGCAGGCCGAGCACTTTGGCGAAGATTTATTTTTGGAACCTGAGCAGATTACCGGGTTGCTCGCTTATGCCAATACCCATGCCGCCGAGCAGGGGGAAACCGAGGCCGCCTGGCTGATTAATCGCGCAATTGTACCGCAGCAGCGCCCTTTGCGTATTACCGAAACCCGTTATTGGAAACGTAAACACGATGACTTTCCCGAGGCTGTCTGGCAGCGGGAAGATGTATTGAGCCGGACCAATTGTGGCGCCTGTCACCATGATGCTGAACAGGCCACCTTCCAGGATGGTGCCATGGCGATTCCTGGTCAGCGTTGGTGGCAGGCCTTGTAGAGAAACTTGGAAAAGGAGAGCAAAATGAAGCATAGCTATGGTTGTTTGGGGGTGGTTCTGTTAATGGCGACCGCTGGGGTTCAGGCGGCTGGCGTAGATACCTTATATCAACAGTATCGATCGGCTGGAGCCGGGCCGTTTAGCGTTCAGGCGGGTGAAAAGTTCTGGGTAAGCAAGCATGCGGCGCCTAAGGATGGTAAGCCGATTAACTGTCAGAGCTGCCATACTCAGGATCTGACGCAGCCGGGTAAACATATGACTACCGGCAAGGTGATTGATGCTATGGCACCATCGGTAAATGCTCAACGGCTGACCGATATTAAGGAAATGAAAAAGTGGTTTAAACGTAACTGTAAACAGGTGCTGGGGCGGGAATGTACAGCACAGGAAAAAGGTGATGTACTGATGTTTTTGCAAGCTCAATAATTAAAGGAGAGAGACTATGAAAATCAGGATAAATATTGCTGCTGCATTAGCCGTGAGTGTGTTAGTGAGCTATAGCGCTGGGGCATGGGCCGATGACGATGATAGGCGAGAGGGAAAACTTGATTTCGCTCCGGTCAGCCTGCCGAAATATAGCGATGAATGTGGCAGTTGTCATATGGCTTACCCTGCGGGCGCGTTACCCGAGCGTTCCTGGCGAAAATTAATGAGTCAGCTGGATGATCACTTTGGTGAAAATGCTGAGCTGGATGAGGTCGATAGACAGGAAATTACCGATTATCTGGTGAAACATGCGGCCGAGCATAGCCACTATCGCCGGGCTGCCAAAATGCGACGTTCCATTGCCTCTGGTGAGACGCCGTTGCGCATCAGCGAGGTGCCATATTTTGTCAAAGAACATCGTAAGGTAGTGCGCCGGATTAGTGGCAGTGACAAGGTGAAAAGTATCAGTCAGTGTGATAGTTGCCATACCCGGGCCGATAGCGGTTCCTATGCCGAGCGTGAAATTGAGGTGCCAGGGATTGGCCGCTGGGAGGACTAAGCGCTAGTGCTGCGCTTACGCCATTAAGCATGGTGTCTTATCCAGGGTGGTTCACACCGCGAGCGAAGCGATGCTGTGTATATTTCTTCCCTTTTATCGTGATGAGTTGCGCAGCGCCGGGCTTGATCGAGCAACGCCTGAAGGCCAACGGCCACGATATCAGGGGCCGCCTTCTGGGGTGACTTGCTTTGGCGGCGCAAAGAAAGTCACTGCCGCAGGCGAAATAAAAACCCCCTCAAAAAGGGGGAAACTTATTGTGTTTATACACCGGTAGCAGAGAGGTGAAGACTTATGTAATGCAGTGCTTGGACTTCCGTCCAACAGTTCGTGTTGCGACGGAAGTTTATGCAGCGCTAAAGTCTACTTTTAGTCCTGTAGTGCCTTGCTGACGACCTCGTAAACATCTTTGCTTAACGTGTCCAGGGCCGCGATCTTTTTCAGCTCGGCTTGCATTAATCGCTGACGGGCGTCGCTGTATTGACGCCAGGAAAGCAATGGGGTGACCAGACGGGCCGCAATTTGAGGGTTCAGGCCGTTGAGTCGGATAATATATTCCGACAGCAGTTGGTAGCCTTCGCCACTGAGGTCATGAAACTGGGCCGCATTGCTGCCAAATGCACCAATTAACGCTCTTATTTTATTGGGATTGCTTAATTTAAATGACGGATGTTGGGTCAGGCGGCGCACGCGTGCCAGTGTGCCGGGCAGTTTGCAGGTGGCCTGCAGGGTCAGCCATTTATCGACCACCAGCGATTCCTGTGCCCATTTATCATGAAATGATTCCAGTGCGGATTCGGCCAGTAGCAGGTCGCGATTAACCAGGCAATGCAGTGCTGCCAGTACATCGGTCATATTGTTGGCACTATAAAACTGTTTTTCGCATAGCTCTATGATATGGCTGTCATGCTGTTGCATCAGATAATTCAGGCAGACATTTTTTAATTTACGTCTTGCCATGCTGTGTGGGTCATTTTTAAATGGCCCATGCTCGCTGAGTGATATATAAGTATCCAGTAAGGGCTGATGCAAATGCAGGGCAATCTGATCACAGACAAATTCTCTGGCCTGATGCAGTGCTAGTGGGTCAATCGGTGTCATTAGGCTGGATAAATAGGTTTCCGAGGGCAGTGTCAGTGCCATGGCCTGCATGGCCTTATCTTGTTGCGGGGTAATCAGCAGGCTTTCCATGGCCTGGATAAAACGGTTGTCCAGCTCCAGGGTGTCGCCCTGTTGCAATTCTGTGGCTAAGCGTAAAATTTGCTTAGCCGCCAGTTGCTGACCCGCATCCCAGCGTACGAAATTATCGTTATCGTGCGTCATCAGAAAATACTGTTGTTGTTCACTGAGATCGGTGTGCAGTTTGACGGGGGCAGAGAAATCGCGCAGCAGTGACGGGACCGCAGCCTGAGCGATATTCTCAAAGGTAAATGTCTGCTCGCGTTGTGTCAGTGCTAATACCTTGTTGACACTGACCTCGTTTTCACCGCTGAGTTGTAGCGGCATATCATTGCCCGCCGAGTCCAACAGGCCCACCATGACCGGAATCAGCATCGCTTGTTTGTCGCTCTGTCCTGGGGTATCGGCAATGGATTGATGAATATTCAACTTTAACTGTTGTTTATCGGCATCATAATAATGGCGGACCGTCAGCTCCGGAGTGCCGGCCTGGCTATACCAGAGCTTGAACTGGCTTAACTCAATATCGCCGGCATCCTGCATGGCCTGCACAAAGTTATCGGTGGTGACCGCCTGACCATCGTGGCGCTCGAAATACAGGTCGCAGCCCCGACGGAAACCTTCGGCACCTAACAGCAGATGCAGCATGCGGATCAGGGTGGCACCTTTTTCATAAATGGTCAGGGTGTAGAAATTATTAATCTCTACATATGATTCGGGACGTACCGGGTGTGCCATAGGGCCGTTGTCCTCACGGAACTGAAAGGTACGTAGCAGATTGGCATCTTCAATGCGTTTTACCCCACGGGATTGCATGTCGGCACTGAATTCCTGATCACGGAAGACGGTAAAGCCTTCTTTCAGGCTGAGTTGAAACCAGTCGCGGCAGGTGACCCGGTTGCCCGACCAGTTAAGGTGAAAATATTCACCTTCAATCACGCTTTCCAATGCCCTGATGGTCGGTCGCGGTTTCAGTTTGTTAGTACATACTTGGTGTTAAAAATATTCTGACCCTTGTTTTCCATTGCCCCCATATTAAAGTCATCAACGGCAACAATCATATAAATATCGAGTTGGTATTCACGGCCATAGACATCTTCATCCCAGCGCATGGCGGCTTTTAGTGATTGCATGGCATGTTCACACTGATCGATATTGAGGTGTTCGGTATAAATATATAAATCGACTTCACGGCTGCCGCAGATAAAAGTGTCGTGGATATAGGCCAGATCACCGGCGACCAGAGCAAACAGATAGGCCGGTTTAGGGAAGGGGTCTTCCAGCGTACCCAGTGCCGTCCATTGCTCAGTGCGCCTTTGTCCACCAGGTTGCCGTTAGAATGCATCAGCGGATATTTGAGATTCGGATCGGCAATGATTTTGGTGGAGAATATCGCCATCACATCGGGACGATCGTAATAGTAGCTGATTCGCCTGAAGCCTTCGGCTTCACATTAGCTGAAATTGCTGGATTTATGTTCCCGACGAGGTATTGTTTTCGGGATGAATGCAGGTTTCAATTTCCAGTTCAAATTGTTCCGGTAACCGACTCAGGATTAAGCTATTGTTATTTAGCTGGTAGTTATCCTGGGTGAGTGTCTGACCATTCAGGCGTGGCCAGCAGCGTCAGTTGCTCGCCATCCAGCTCCAGAGGCGCATCACTTGTCGTGTGCTCCTCGCGTTGAATCAGCATCTGGCTGAGTGCCCGGGTTTCACCTTCTTCCAGATCAAAGGTCAGAACCATTCTGCTGATGTGGTATGGCGTTGGTCGATAGTCTTGCAGGTGGATGGTGTTAGCTCATTTTACGGCGCTCATGAGGCTTCTCCTGGTTTTGTGTCCAGAGTATACGGGAGAAGTCTATGCGGTTCACGACTGTGGATCAAAAACAGGCCGGGCGGGCCGACCTGAAGAGGGAGAGGGGGAGTGTTGCCAGCGCTTAAGCGATAGTGATATGGCCGTCGTGGTTGGGGTCATTCAGTTGATGGCTGCCGCGCCAGTTATTGTCAAAGTCGACGTGAATTTTTGGATATGGTGGGCACCGCGCTTGTCGGTGTAATCGGCGGTGATCATATGTTTGCTGTTGTCGATTTTAATCACCGCGCCATGGTTGATCAGGTCGGAAATATCCAGGATTTCCACGGTAAAATCGGTGACCATCAAGGTGTTCACCCTCGGGGACCTGATGGCATTTCCAGACAAAGGTATCTTGTTCTCTGTGGCACAGCTGTGCCGGAGTTTCACTCTGGCATGGCCGAGTATCATGCGTTACGCCAGAATATCAAATATTGATTTTGCGTATCTTGCTGCGGTTTATCCCGTTAAATAGTGTGTATTTGAAGCTGGTCACGCCATGAAAGTGGGATTGGGGATAAAAACTCAGCTTGCCTGCATCCAGATCGTCCACCGAGATTTGTATTCCAACAGCGACGGGGTTAAATGTCAGCCTGCCCTGACTGGAGAGTGCCTCTATCGGATGCTGTCAAGCGGTTGCGGCTGATGTAGTTGATTGGCAGCGCGGCTGTTTTTCAGCCAGGTCTTGCTGCGGATGATGATGTTGTTCTCGGCGGATTGAGGAGCGCGTTATGGTATGCTGCCGACGGTATCCAGCACGCTATTGCCGCTGAGATAAACGGTGGCTGTATGGTTGATGGCTTCATGATTGACCGAATAGTTAAAGCTGTCCTGTCCGCCGTGGCCCTGGTCAGGCATACCGCAATCCAGCCATTGCTTAATGCAATAACCGGTATGGCCTGACCAGTAACAACAGACCCACCAGCCAGGGTCAAAGAGCCGTGAGACGGTAATGTTGCTATGAGGATATGGCGCTGGCTATCGGTATGTTCCAGCGTGGGACTGATTGCATGCAATATTTGCGGACCGATAGTCTATACCTTATCTGATGGTTGATGGGGCACACTCGACTGGTGAATTCGGAGTGTGCAAGCGGCTCTCATTGCTACTAGCAGGTATCATCGCTGAGATGGTAGTTATTGACTGAAGCCAGACTCTGGAAGTCAGGGGAGGGGTAAAAGTCAGTTTCCCCCTGCTTCCAGGTCGGCTACGCTGATAGTCCGGCCGCTGGATAAACGGCAGCCGGACAGATGTAATATTCCGTGTTCAGGCAACGAGGTAATGGGGCGATGCTGGTAAAGTTTTCATCATCAATGTCATGATCTTGGTATATACCTGGTCATTTCATCATGACCAAATAACCGTCTAAGCCTGATGGTGCGAGGTACTCCGGCGAAGGGGGGCTGGTAGCATGGATCAGAGCCTGCAACTGGCGGCTTGCACACTATTGGCAGGTGCAGCTCGGGCATTCTGTAGTTGACACAATGACCCGTATAGGCTGCGCAAAACTTCTTCGTTTAATCCAGCTAGATTACCTGCTCAGGAGATCACGCAACTATTGCACGCAGTTATGAACGATCGAAATACGTTTAAGATCGGTCAGGTTGGCCTCAGTCCTGTTACGCCAGGCGAGACTTTTACCTATGTAATGGCGGCTTGAGCTTTGTACTGGATTTCCCACTATTGGGAGTGCTGCAATTCGCTGGGCATACCGGTGGTGCTCAGACCGGAGCTGATAGCCCAGCCCCCGCCGTTGCTGCTATCAGCAAATCGTGCCAATACTGGTGGATTGCCTAGAACGCTAGTGCTGCGACCATTAGCCCGCCGAGTTACCAATCGCATCGTTGCGAGCTACGCCATATACCCAGACCGAACGCATATTGGCGTCTCCGCTACGGAAGCTATCCAGCATGATGGCAACACTGATATAGGCCTGCGGTGCCAGTGCTGGCGGTGGTTCCCATGGTGATTATGCCCAAGGTGAGCCATCAGCACATACCAGCCATGCCAGCAGTAATACCGCAATTCCAAACAGCAGCATACCCAGCCCCCAGCCAATGCAGCCCCTATGCTTGCCATGCATACCCATGGCGATTACCCATAGCGGCAGTCGCATAGTTGGCGGCATCGCCGGCAAAATCTGCGGCATCGGCGATCAATACCACCGATCCCGGTGAGTTACTGCCGGCCAGTTCGGTGCAGAACATCAGTGTATTAATGATCAGCGCAACCCCTTAAGGCTGACGAGGATGGTCAGCCTGAGGGTGTAGTTGCGCTTTTTCGACTCAAATCCCTTTCTTTTTCCAGTAGTATTCCAGAATGTGTTGCTTCTATTGTTGCAATTACCGATGCGGTTTGGCTGGCGCTCAGGCGGACACCACCGCAGACCTCAAGTATGCCGTGAATCACTCCCAGGGTAAAGTTACGGCGATGGTCGATGCCTATGGGTTCATCCGCCGAACAAAGGGTTTCTCTGGCGATACTCCGGTAACCGTGTAGGGAGTAAGGTGCTCAATATTGTCGATAATCACTGGGCGACTACCGTTCTTACCGAGAATTTGCTGCAGGCGGTGGTGAGCTGCTGCATGCTGATGGCATCCTGTAATGAGATGCTATTCCTGATTGATATATTTGTGCTATTTTTTGCCGTGCAATTTGCCAGTGGCAGGTAGCGCGACCCTTGGCCGCCTGGTTACAAAAGAGTCTGTTCCATGCTGATAATGGCTTTCAGGCAGTCAAGGCTAACCATCTCTCAGTTCCGGGCGTGGATTGTTAAGGTAAACTTGTCTGTCATATAGTTAGTGGCATATCGGTAAATACTGAGTTATGTTGTGAAAAGTAACGACAAGCTGACAGCTACCCAAAGATTAAAGGAGCAGTGTTGTCATGAAAGGTGTGGTTTAGGGGATGCGTATGATAATGTTGTGTGCGTACGGCCTATGAAGAAAATGATGAATAATGCCATTAAATACAGTTTGCAGGGGATAACCGG
>CALNXP010000013.1:0-281833 GCA_942490555.1 uncultured beta proteobacterium
GCGCGTTCAGTTGCTCCTTGCTATCCGGATCATGCGTGCGTCGAGCGGACTCCTCACGGAGAAGGTCTGCGGGAAGATCCTCGACTGCGGCCTCGAGCGGATCACGTTCTCCGTGGATGGCGGTCCGGAGACTCACGAGAAGATCCGCGGCTTCTCGCACGCCCGCCTGCGCGCCAACGTCGAGCGCCTCGTACGCATGCGCGACGAGCGCGGTTCCCCGCTCGGCATCGACGTCAACATGACGCTCTGGGAGGAGAACGAGAACGAGGCCGGAGATGGTCCACGACGGACGTGGAAGGACCTCGTCGACCGGTTCCAGTTCATCTCCTGGTTCGTGGAGGCGCCGCGGAGCACGCCGTGCCGGGAGCTGTGGCGCGGCGCGATGGTCGTGCACAGCAACGGCAACGTCGTGCCCTGTTGCCGCGACGTCGAGGGCGAGCTCGTCGTCGGCAACATCCACGAGCAGGCCGCTGCGCGGAGATCTTCAACGGCGACCGGATGCGGAGGCTCCGCGCGCTTCACCGGCAGGGAAAGTTCCCGCGCTCTGCGCGAACTGCAGCGAGTACGAGACCGAGAAGGTCAGCCCCGCGGTTCTCCTGATCAGGCCCAGTCGGTGTGGGGCTTCCGGTTCCTCACCAGGTAGTCCCAGACCAGGCCGGCGTAGTTCCGCGGCCGGATGCCCTCGGCCTCGAAGAACCCCTGCAGGCGCCGCTGGAGGCGAGGCAGGTTGTAGAACGGCACGCTCTGGAAGTAGTGATGCTCGAGGTGGAAATTGGAATAGAGGTACGCGAAGTGCCACAGCGGATTTCCATCGACTCGCGTGCTCCACTTGCGCACGTCGGTGGGATCGATCCGGTAGTGCTGCCCGAGCCGGTTGACCGCGAACGCGATCGGGAAGACCAGCAGATAGGGCAGGAAGTAGGCGCGGGCCGCGGCGCCCCAACCCCCGAGCAGAACGAGTACCGTGGCGATGAGCACATGCCCACCGATGGTCAGCGTCCGCTCGATCGCGATCTGCTTCCGCAGGGCGGGTTCGTAGGTCGCGGTCTCCCTCTTGGCCGCCGCGAAGTAGATCGGGAACAGCGCCGGCGTCATGTACAGCGACTTGAACCAGCGCGTGTGGCGCTTCGGAGTGAGATGCGCCCGCTTGGGATCCTGGATCGACGGTGCCGAGGTTCTCGTGATGGTCCGTATGCCACCGCGTGAACTGCGAGGCCGAGATGCCGCTGGGGAAGGCGTAGAGCAGACCGCAGGAGCCGCAGGAGCCGCGGGTCCCGGAAGAGCCCGTGGACGACCTCCGCGGTCAAGACCGGGAAGTCGAAGGCGGCCCTGGACGACACGGCATCCAGAGCGCACGCTGCCACCTCCGATCTCCGAAGAACCCGCGCGAGGCGCCACGGCAGCGCGAGTTGCCGGCCGACTACCAGGAAGTGCCGCCCGGCCGCTCTCGTGAAGCGCCTTGATCTCCTCGGGAGCGGGATGCGCGGCGAGCTTCTGCGAAGGCTCGCGAGCGTGCGCGGCGTAGGAGTTTCTGGGCTCGGAGGAGGGGGCCGTGGGCATGTTCCGGACGGTACCCGATGGGGGTCGGTTTCAAGTTCGGGGTGGTCGGCGGCCGGGATCAGTCGAACCGGTGGATGCGACGGCACGCGATCGAAGTCGCATGTTCGGTCACGAGGGCGTCCTCCACCTCGAGAGCGCCGTCGCAGCGATCCGAGAGGTCGGAAGTCGGGAGCCCGGTTCCCCGCAGCCCGGAGGCTCGCGTCGATCCGGGCGAACACGCGCATGACGGGGAGCGTGACGGCCACGACAGGCGCTGCTCGAGGACGAACTCGACGAACTGCTCGGCGCGCCCAGCGGGCCGGCGAGTCGGCCCCGGCATCCGTGGAGGAGGCTCACCGGCGCTCATGACGGAGATCGCGGGCTCGACGTCGCCCCACCTGCTCATCATCTCTGACGAGATGGGCCGGATCGAGGCGGTGACGCTCGGCGCGGCCGAGATAAGGCACGTCGAGTCGATCGGAGTCCCGTGGGACGCTCCTCGACGACCTCGCCGGCAATGACGTCGAGGTCCTCTCCGAAGTCCTCGTCGAGGATCGCGGGAGAAGTCGCGCACGAGAACCCGGCAGTCGGATGCGCGGCCGCACCCAGACGTCCAGGGAATTCTTCTCGCAGACGTCGCGTCCGCGACGATGGACAGACAGTGCCAGGTCGCGATCGCGTCCAGAAGGTAGGAGAACGAGCGGCTGGCCTCGGTGGCGGAGAGCCGGGAGTCACGGATCTTCTCTGATTCTCCTGGTCATGAATCAGATTCTGCGGCGTGGGGTCCGCGCGAGCAAAGCCGCGCTGCTCCGCCGGCTCCTGCACCGACCGCGAGCCCCAGGAATGCCGTATCCAGGCGGTCACCGGTGCCGTCGGCGAGAGGCCGCCGCCGAGGATCCGCCCGAGGAGGCGCAGGAGTTCCGGCGCTCGTCCGTGACCATGTCCCGGACGACATCCGATTGGACTCCGGTTCCAGGTTCGGGCTGTCCCCGCGCCGGTTCCGCCGTTCTACTATCCTGAGCCACCGGTCGCGCGACAGGTCTCGCGTGCCGGACGGGAGCCTCATGGGAAGAGCGCGCAGGTGGGGCCTGCTGCTGGTGGTCGTCGCGTTCGGCGATCTGATCGGCACCGCCGACCACGAGGAAGGCCGCCTGGATCCTCGCCTTCCTGGTGCCGTTCGTGATCTCCCCGGCATGCCAGATGCTCGCCGAGGTTCCTGCGCGAGCCTCGGGCGGGCGGCCTTCCTTGCGCCGGCGTAGCGCCGCTAGCTGTCCCGCCCGGCGGTGGCCGAGTTCCGCTACCGGACCGGGTGGATCGGCCTGCCGCGCCGTCGTGTGGCTTCTGGGGCTGGGGTTCCTGGCCGCTGGCCTGGCCTCTCTCGCCTTGATCCGGCCGGGGCCGAGGGCTTCGAGCAGGGCCTGATCATGGCCGTCGCCGCGATCTTCGCCGCGCCGGGCTGGGCCTCGTCTTCCGCTGCCTGGCGCCGGCCGCGCTCGAGGTCCGCCTGACGCCCGGAGAGATCGTGGGGGTCGGGATCCTCCGGACGGTCCGGATCCCCTGGAACGAGGTGATCGCGATCCGCGCCCTCGGGATCGCGACCGGCGACGGGATGCGGGTCGGCCGCGTGTTCCGGGGTCTACTCCTGGCCATGAGGCACGGACTCGTTCTCCGATCGAGGTGCGCATTCAAGGTGCTGCTCGCCTCGATCGCGGCCGCGACCGGGCTCGCCTGGGAGTGACGTGACGTGTCGAGGAACAGGACCTCCGCGATTCGAGGGCGAAAGCGCAGCACGGCCCTGGACCACGGCTCGGTTTCCAGGACAATGGGCGGCATGAGGACCGAGTGGCTGCCGTCCTGGTCGGGCGCGTGCTCCCGTCGTGCGGGATCGGGTGCTCGCCGCCTCGAACTAGAGGAGGGCCCCGTACGCGTCCCCGTCGATCTCGCGTCCGTCGACCGTGACCGGGACCTGTACGGCACCGTCGTCGATCTCGAGGGCGATCCGGTGCCCGGCGCCTGCGTCGAGGCGCTCGGCGTGCCTCTCGGCCGCCGGGTCGGATCCGGCGAGCCGGGAGGTTGCTGCTCGGCCCGGCCGAGCTCCTCGACCACGACCGCCGCAGACCGGGTCCTTCGTCTTCCGGTTGCGACCTGGGCGGTTCGTCCACCTCCGGATCTCCGCGCCGGGGCTCCCCCATGCGGCTGGTCCCGATCTGTCGCGCGGGGGGAAGCGGGTCGCGCGGCGGTGCTCGGCGAGGAGCGACGGCTCGAGGTCCCCTCGTCGTCGACGCGGCCGGTGAGCATGTACGCCGGCGTCGAGGTCCTCCTCGTCACGGGTCACTACTTCACGCGTCTCGTCCTCGAGCTGGGCCCGATCGCGACGGACGGAGCCGGGCCGGGTCGTCTTCGAAGGGTCTCGGTCCCGCCACGCTGTCTGTCCTGGCCGGGCTCGCCACGCAGGGCGTGGACACTTCGGAGGCCGGCACGACGAGACTCGGGGTCGCTCTCCTCTGCCAGTCGCACCACTCGAGGGCGTGGTCCGGGACGGCGACACCGGGGCGCCTCTCCCTGGTGCGCGCGTGAGCGTCGTGCGTAGTGCTGGCGGTCCGTGCTGACGGACGACCACGGTCGGTACGTTCTGGACGGGATGGCCGTCCTGGGCGAAGGGGACCTCGTCGAAATCATCGCCCGGGCCGAGGGCTACGGCACGCCCGCTGGCGGAACTCGTGGGCGACCGGGTCCTGCGTCGACTTCGCGCTTCACCGCGGGTGACGAGATCGTCGGGCGTGTCGTCGATGAGGCCGGTGGGAGCCCGTTCCCGGCGCGATCGTGAGCGCGGTGACCGGGGAGGGGCGAGGTGAAGCGCGACCGCGGACCTGTTCGACTGGCTCGCCGTCCGGGCCGGACCGGACGGACGCTTCCGGATGTCCGAGGACCGGGCGCGACCTCGGTCCCCACGGGTTCCGCGTCATCGGCCGAGGGCCGACGGGTGGCTCCGCGCGAGGGCGCGGAACGGCACGGCCGGGCCTCCGGGGACGATCGACCTGGGCGATCTCGCGCTCCCCATCGGCCGGACCCTGACGAGCATCCTCCGGAACCGGGACGGCGCCCCGGTCCCCCGGGCGCTGGTCACGCTCGAGCTGCCCGACGCCGCCGGCTCCCGCGAGTTCCGGTCGGACCAGACGGACGACCTCGGCCGCTTCATCTTCCCCGGCCTGACGCCGGGGAAGCACGTCCTCGTATGGGGTGAGTCCCTGTTCCGGGACTCCTGGCGAGCTGCGCGCGACGTCCTCGTTCGGGGTCGCAGACGGTGGAGAGCCGACCTCCGGCCCGACCCCGCCGACCGCCTGGTGGTGCGCGTGGTCGACGCGGCCGGGAGCCGATCGCGGGCGTGCGCGTGCTGCCGTGCGCGGGCCGCCGCTCGGCGGCTCCGTCCAGACGGGGGCCGACGGCCGCGCCGCGATCGAGGAGGTCGGTCTCTGGTCACGACGTCGTGGTGGTCACCCCCGGAGGCCGGCGCACGCGCCCCGAGCCCCGCCAGTTCGAGGGTGCTCGACGTCGCCGGTCGAGGAGGAGACGGTGGTGCTCATGGAGCAGGGCGGCATCGGGCTCGTCGTCCGGATGCCCCAGGGCGCTCCCGCTTCCGGAGCCCGCACGTGACCGTCGTCGAGGACGGACGCACGATCTCGGACCGGACCGACGAGACCGGCGAAGTGGAACTCGGGATCCCCGTCGGCACCGTCGTCGACGTGGACGTCGAAATGCTCGTCGACGCCCGCGGGCCGGGAACGGAGCGCGGGCATGACGCGTTCCAGGTCTCGCTCGCCGGGCTCCGCTCTCCGGCCTGGGACCGGAGATCGCGCTCGGCCGGCGGCGCCGAACCGGACCGTCGAGATCCTGGTCCTCGATCCATGGAGAACCGCTCGGAGGCGACCTCAGGCAGGCGTCGACGGCGGATGGTCCTGGGGCCGGGTCGGGTCTGACGTCGACGGCCGCGTCACTGCGACTCGCCGCGGGCTCCCGGCCCTCGGGATGACGTTCTCACTGGTGCCCGACGAGGAGAGCCAGAGGCCCGGGCCGCACGCGGGATCGCCCCCCCGACCCCTCCCTCGTTCCGAACGGTGGGGAGCACGTGATGCGATTCCGGCCCGGCGCGCCGTGATCGAGGGCGGGGTGTCCGGACCCGACGGCCGCCCGGTGACAGGAGCGTCCGTGCGGATCGTCTGCAGCGATGAGGAGATCGGGCCCGGGGTGTTCTCCTTGGGCGGCGCCTTCCGGATCCTCGGGCTGGCGCAATGCGCGCACCGGCTGACCGCGGTCCACGAGGGGGCGATCCGGCCGAGATCACCGGCGTCGTCCCGGGCCGGGGGACGGTCGTCCTGCGGCTCCCGCTGAACTCCCCCCACCCCTCTACGCGGGCCGTCAGCCGGGTGATCCGGCGACCGGCCGGTCTCCTCCGCCCTGACCTCGCCGCCCGTGCCCGTCCTCGATCCGACTCTACCGTCGGGCAGATCGTTCGAGTCGGCGCAGGAACTCGCGGGCGACATCCCGCGCGGCGTGAAGGACGCGCACCACCTCGACACTGTCCGGTCACCCGGAAGATCACGAGGTAGCTCCAGACCGCGTCGAAGCGAAGCGGTTTCGTCCGCGAGGTCCTCGCGAGATGGCCGAGGCTCGGCGTCTCGGCCAGCCGGCGCATCGCGTCTGGTGCAACATCGAGCACGGTGTCCGTCGCGTGGGGCGCGTGGTCGTCGAGGAACGCCGCGATGTTCTCCGAGGTCGGCGGCCGCCGCCGGGGACAGTTCGAACCGGGTCATCGGGGATCAGCGCTGCGCGCGGAGGCGCGCGAAGAACTCCTCGCCATCGACGCGCTCGCCGCGCCGGAGCTGCGCGAGCCCGAGGTCGATCTCCGACTTCAGATCCTCGACGCTCCCGACGGAGCGCGGTCCGCGTGTCTTCGAGGAGAGTACGCCCTCCCGCACGACCTCGCTTGCCGACTGGTACTTTCCGGGTCTGAGGGGCCGCGGAGCCTCGAATTCATATTGCGCTCAAGTGCTCAAAACTCGAGAATGGTCAGCGTGGACACGTTCAGGGTTTTCGCGCTCTGCTCGCCGGTAAGCCTTGTACGCTCTCCGTGCTCACATTGTGTCGAGAAGCGCAACGAAGGGCTGTCCTACTCGTACCGCTTCGCAATGAACGTCCGCTCGATGTCGGTTCGACCGTCGAGGGCGATCTCCTCGTCGAAGTCCTCGAGCCCGTCGATGTCCCACCGAGAGCACCCCGATCCGGACCGGTAGCTGTTTTGCGGGTATTTGGTAAAGGTTTCATAGACCTGAGGGCTGAGTTGCTTACCATACACCTCGCAGGATTTTATGACCATATTGATTCCGCCCATGGGCAGAATGGCGCGTTTTTAAGCGGTGCTTCGGTCTGTGGACCGACAATTAATTCCCGTGTCTGATCACAATAGTAGCCGGGTGTGGGTAATGGTCGATGGGTTATCGTTGTCAAAATCCAACGGTCCAGCTTTTTCCTGTTCGGCTTTCAGCAGTTGCAATACCTGATTCCACAGCTGCTGGGTGCGCTCGGTTGGTCCGGCTAAAAATGAGGCGTCGCCTTGATAAGGGGTGTAGTTGCGCTGGATGAAATCGCGCACATCAACCGTACTCTGCCAAGGGCCGGTGCTAAAATTTGACCAGGCATCCGGGCTGTGAATTTGTTCATTCGCATTCAGGGTTTGTGTATAGAGCTCGTTCATGACCTTCTCCTTTTCAATCATATTGCCTGAGGAGATGACGTCGTGATGAAACAAGCGCTTAAGGTGATTACCATCCGAGTGTTTTGTCATAATGAGCAGAGAAAACACCCTGCTTAGATGTGTCAGAATAAGAAGTTTTCCTGCTTAGGATACGAAGTCACACCTCAATAGTTATCCATCATAGTAAGCCTAAACACCCCGTGGAACAAGCTGTTAGCGGTTGTTTTTCGGGTTTGGCGGATTTTTTCGATGAGCGGTGAGGTGGGTTCGGTGAAGGGCTGCTGCCGGATCGTAAGATCAAGTACACTCTATCCAGGTCCATGTGGTAACAACTAACGAGGGAACGAGCATGAGCTGCTTGCTAATCGGGATATCACCCTTTTTGAAACTAGGAAAAGCTAGCGACATAACCTTGTTGATTGCCAAGTTGAGCGGCCATGCGTAGCCCGACACAGCTGTTACAACAGTTGCAAACGTATCCTATATGGCAAGCTATCGATGCCGATTGTTGCTTGCATTGATCAATGGTGGCGGGCAGTTGGTGTGTGCTGAGAACAGCGGGTTATATCTACGTGGAGATGCCGCGGCGTGTATTTATATTGTGATTGAAGGCCAGCTGGCATCGTTTGGCGAGTGGCAGTCGGAACAGGTGTTGTTACATCGTCATTTTGCTGGCGATGTGCTGGGCTATGTGTTGTTTGATGAGCAGGCTCAACGTTCGGCAACAGTTGCGTCGGTGAGCCAGGCCGTATTGCTTGAAATCCCTGTTAGTGTGGTTGATGCACTTTTTGCGCAGATTCCTGGGGCTATCAAAGGGCAAATTCAGGAAGACCCGACGATGTTTCGGTTGCGCCTGGCGTTAAGGTTAAGCGAATTGTTTAAGGGGTTGGACGAGACGGAGTTTAGGGCATTGGAAAGTCTGTTAGCGGTGACCAGTGCATCATGCGGTACTGTGCTTTGCTTTCAGGGCGATCCTTCCGATCGTTTATTTATTATTGTCAGTGGGCGTATGCAGGTTAGCGTTACCGATTTGCATCAAAACGTTAAGGTGGTCGGTGAGGTGGCACTGGGGGATACGGTGGGGGAACTGGGGGTGATCACCGGCAAGCCGCGGGCGGCGACCGTCACCTTGATTCGCGACAGCAGTTATGCCAGCTTGAGCTTCGAGGCTTACCAGCATTTATTACGACTCTATCCCATCGCAATTAATCAGGTATTTACCCATAGCATTGTGCAGCATTTCGATGGCGCGCGTCAGCGGCGTCAGCGTTCCAGTGCGATTGCCCTGGTGCCATTGTCGGGTTCGCTATCGATTGCCGAGGTTGCGCAGGGGTTAACCCGGGCGTTTGGCCAATATGCCCAGGCGAAAATGTTGCGTTATCAGGCGGATGATGAAAATCGACCGCTATATGACTTGTTTCAGTCGGGAAATCAGGGGTCGTTGATGCAGTGGCTGACCGAGCAGGAACAGCAATATGCCCAATTAGTGTATGTTGCCAGCGAACAAGCCGATGAATGGAGCCGCTGGTGTGTCAGACAGGCGGATATTATTATTTGGGTTGCCGATATTACCCAGGATGCCGCGGTGGGGGCGATGGAACAGCAACTGCTTGTTGAGCGGGGTGAAGGAAAGCCGGCATATTTTATTGCTGGCCCATGGTCAGTCGTCAACTGGCGGTTCCAGTCTACCCTGGTTAAGTCAGCGCAGTATTCAGCAGCATTTTCATTTCAGTGTGGGGCAACAGGCCGATCTTGAACGCCTGGCCCGTTATTTAACCCATCGCTCCATAGGCTTGGTGCTGGGCGGCGGTGGTGCGCGCGGCTTTGCCCATGCCGGAGTGATTCGGGCATTTAGGGAATGTGGTATCCCGATTGATCTGGTGGGGGGCAAACAGTATGGGGGCAATTATTGCTGCACAATGTGCCTTGCAGTGGGACTGGCAGCAGATGGTGGAGCAGACCATGGCGCTGTGTCAGAAAGGCGATCAGATGACCTTGCCTTTGGTGTCGCTGTTTTCCGGGTATAGGGTGATACGTGCATTTCGCCAGATGTTTGCCGATACCCAGATTGAAGATCTGTGGTATCCGTTTTTTACCGTATCCTGTAACTTAAGTCGGGCGACGGTAATGACGCATAGATCCGGCAGTTTGAGTGAGGCGGTGCTGTATAGCAATACGCCTCCGGGCTTGTTGCCACCACGGGTGGTAGATGGTGATCTGCATGTTGATGGTGCCTTGTTAAACAATATGCCGGCCGATGTGATGCGAGGCTTGATTGGTGATGGTACGGTTATTGCCGTTGATGTCAGTCAGCGTGAGGAAATGTTACATAACACGCCGTTTGATTCCGGGCTGGGTGGCTGGCAGTTGTTGCTGGAGAAAATGCGACTGGGTAAAAGCAAACGTCATTATCCGGGGATTAAGGATATTTTGAGCCGTGCCAGTATTATTGGCGGTCTGGCCCAGCAGCAACAGGTTAGGGAAGGTGTCGCCGACCTGTATTTGACGCCACCGGTGAGTGGCTATACCAATATGAGTTATCGGCAGGGTATGGAAATTATGGAAGCGGGTTATCGCCATGCCCTGGCTGAGCTGGAATTGTGGCAACCCCCGCATCCGCTGTGTAAGCCTGAGGATTAGCCGCTTGCTGTGCCAGCTTGTCTATACTTGAGGGCGCACGGTAATGCTCAAGCAGTACCGCGGCCAGTTGTGCCAGATACGGTTCTCGGAATATTTCACCATGAAAGCCCTGAATAATCTGGGTGGTTAATTGCTGTATCAGTCGTGACCAGCGTCGGTAAAACAGAAAGCTGAATTGACTCATCAATTGTGTTTTGATCAGCAGCGCACTGCCAGCATAGTTGCTGGGCCGGTAATGTTTGAGTGCATGAATTTGACCGCTCAGGCCATGATCGGCCGACAGGGTATTCAGATAGCGGCCGTTAATATGAATACGCTTGATCAGCGGTAAATGGCTGATATGCGGCAAGAGTCTCATGACCAGACTGGCGGTTTTGACCAGATGAGGATAGACGGTATCGATTAACACCGGTGGAGCCGTGGTAATACCTGCCTGCTGTAGGCTGGTAGCAACTTCCAGTGCCAGAATGCCACCGATGGAGAATCCACCAACGATGCACGGGGTTTCGCGATATGGTGCCATATCCTGCAAAATCAGACGGCTATAGGAGGCGCCCAGGGTGCTCAGTTCAACCGGCTTATTGGGCGGTTTCAACATGACCATGGAAATGTGAGGGGATAATGCCTCGGCTAGGCGGCTGAAGCGGGAAATGTCACCCTCGCCGGAAGCAATGCAATAAAAACGTGGTGCCTGTTTATGTTGGGACAGGCGTAACAACAAGTTCTGATTTAACGGTTGTGCGTTGCTTTGCAGCAGTTCTTCGAGTCCGGCTATGGTAGGTTGAAGCAGAAACTGTGACAGCGGAATCTCAATATTTAACTGTTTTTCCACCTCAAGTAACACCGATAACGCATTCAGTGAATCGCCTCCCAGTGCGAAAAAACTATCATGTAGACCGATGTGTTCGCGGGGCAGTATGTGTTGCCAGATGGCCATCAATTGGCATTGGGTTTCATTAAGCGCAAGGTTAGCTGCTGCATCCTCTTCGTTTTGCAGCTGGCTATGTTGTTGCAGTACGGCGTAATCGGTTTTGCCATTACGGGTTAATGGCAGCTTGTCCCAGTGCTGTATCACACTGGGTAACATATAGTCCGGCAGCAGGGTTTGCTGATAGCTTAGAATCTGTGAATCGCTGATTGGGGTGGGGGTGACCAGATGCGCAACTAATTGTTGCTGTTTGCTAACCACCGCGGCATCGTGAATATTGGGATGTGATTTTAATGCGGCCTCAATATCTCCCAGCTCGATACGATAGCCTCTGATTTTGACCTGCCTATCCATTCGGCCTTGAATCTCCAACAGCCCATCGCTGTTGATTTTGCCAAGATCACCGCTGCGATACATTCGTGCGCCGGATGTTAGGCTGAAGGGATCGGGGATAAAGCGTTGTTGTGTCAGTGCCTCTAACTGCAGATAACCCCGGGCTAATGCGCTGCCGCCCAGGCAAATTTCGCCGACGGTATTTTGCGGGCAGGGCTGGAGTGTGCTATCCAGTATATATATACAGGTGTTGTCCAGTGGATAACCGATAGGAATAGCGGTGCCTTGGGGGTTGGCTTGACACGGCCACCAGCTGGCCAGAATCACCCCCTCGGTTGGGCCGTAGACATTATAGAGCCGGGCATGTGGCAGCAGTTGATAAAACTGCCGGACAAGCTCCGGTGACAGCGCTTCGCCGCCACAGATACATTGTTTCAGATGTGGCAAGGTCAGCTTGTGTTGGCACTGCAGTTCGGCCAGGGCCGATAACAGATGCTGCATTAATGAGGGCAGTTGCGTGATAATGCTGATTTCTTCTTGGGCGATCAGTGCTAGCGTGTCACGTATGGGCTGTTGCTCGGCGGGTGAGAGTCGCAGACAGGCTCCGCTGATTAAGGGCAGCAGCACCTCGTAAACCGATGGGTCAAAATGCAGCTGAATTAACTGAATAAACCGGTCATGGTGGTTGATGTTGAACTGCGTTTGCAGCCAATGCAGGCGCTTATCTATGGCATGCCGTTCTATCATCACCCCCTTGGGTTGGCCGCTGGAGCCGGAGGTGTAGATCACATAAGCGAGCGCAAAAGCACTAGGTTTTAGCCCCGGGTTGGTGGTTGGATAGTCGGCGATCAGCCTATCCAGGCTGTCGCAGCTGATGATCTGGCCCAGAGCCTGTAAAGTCGTTGCCTGTTGTTGATTTTGGCAGACAATGCGTGCCGGTTTGGCTTGTTGCAAGATAGCATCAATACGTTTTTGTGGCTGCTGGTGATCCAGTGGCAGCCAGGCGGCACCGGCCTTGAGTGTGGCCAGTATCCAGACAATGGTGTCCGGCGAGCGTGCCAGATACAGGGCGATAATATCGTCGCAGCCTATCCCCAGGGCGATCAGGTAATGTGCTAGACGATTGACGCGTTCGGCTAGTTGTTGATAGCTATAAGTGCTATGCCCATCGGTCAGCGCCTGCCGCTCGGGATAGTCGCGGCAAGATTGCTCAAACCCCTGGATAAATGTCTTGGCGGGTGGTGTTTCCATCGCCTTTGGGCAGATCCGGTTGTATTCCTGCTCGCTCAGGCAGGGCAGCTGGGCGATGCTTTGCTGCGGGTCATGCCGCATATGCCGGATAATGGTTAGAAAACGCTGGCTGAACAGGGAAAACTCCTGATCGCTAAACAGATTACGCTGACATACAAAATCAATGTTGACATCTTCGCCATCATGAAATTCACACACGGTCAGCGCCAGCGCAGCACGGCTAAAGTCGCTGTATAGCTGCTGAGCCTTGCATGCGACCCCATTAAATTTATGGTCAAGGTTCTGTCGCTCGTACGACAGTATCAGGTTAAATAATGAGCTACGTTGTTGCAGTAATAATTGCTGGGTTTTATCGATACGACTTAATGGAAAACGCTGGTGACGGTAATCCTGTTTTAGCTGAGTCCTGATGGCACTCAGCAAGGCATGAATGTTTAGCTCATCGTCAAGCTTCAGTTGAAACGGGGTAATGCTGACAAACATGCCTATGCTGCGAGCAAACCGATTCCGATTCAGTATAGGTACGCCGATGATAAAGTCACTTTCCGGTTCCAGCCGGCGGCTATAAATATACAGCGCAGCGATAAAGATATGAAAAATCGAGCCGCCTAGTGTGTCCGCCAGTGTGGTTAATTGTTGATAAATATCATATGCGATGGCTTGCTGATGAAGATGACTGACTAAACCGGCGTGTTGCTGCTTAGGCTGAAAAGCCGGTTGTGTCACCGCCTGCAGACGGTTTTGCCAGAAAGACTGATCGCTTTGATAGCGGGAGGAATGACGATAGTGTTGATCATTATCGATAAACAAACGGTATTCGCTTGCTTGCCAGGGCGTTGCAGTTTGTTGCTGGCATAGCGCGCTATAAAGTTCAGATAAACGTTGCGAGCATAGCGTGACGCTAAGTCCGTCGACCACAATATGATGAAATACCGAAATATAGTAATAACGATTGGCGGCGGTTTTCAGCAGGGCAAAGCGATTCAGCGAGCTGGCATAGAGCCGAAAAGGCTGAGAGAAATAATCCTGCATCCAGATAAGTGCCTGTTGTTGCGGATCGGCGCAGCGACTGAAATCATGGAACGCATAGTGCAGGTGTTGTTTTATATAGTCATCAGCCTCGAGAAAGCATTGTCTGGGATGGCCCTGCTCAAGGGAGAGCAGGGTGCGCAATACCGGTTGTTCGGCGACCAGCTGTCTGATGGCGTTAATAAAGTTTTTTTCATCAATTTTGCCGTACAGGCAGAGATACCCGCCAACGTTATATAGTGGCAGTTGCGGGTCAAGTATCTGATCCGACCAGATATCCAGTTGTGGTGAGGTTAAGGGAAATAGCGACTTATCCATGTCTACCTTGTTGATTCAGCTGATGGGTGTGAGCAGGATTGGCGAGAAAGGGATATTGATGATGATTTTTATGATAAAAAAACCCGGAAAACAGCGTATTGCTGAGCTGGTAATACCTGCTATGGTTCAGGTTAAGGATGTCATAATGCCCGGGATGCTCTGTCGAGGGTCTGTGCGTATAGTAATTCAGCTGGGCAAAAATAATCTGGCTATATATCCAGGAGGGGATAAAAAACAGTATAAAGCCCAGTGGACCCAGCAGCAGATACCAGAATAAGAGATTTGCGCTAATTGATGCCAGCGCGATAACACTGTTCAGTCGCCAGATCCAACGATGTTTGGGGGTGTTATCCCATAACAGAAAAAAGACCTTGCTCAGCATACGATTGAGTTGCGGAACCATGTCTAGCGCATAGTAAATAAAGTGGTGTTGGCATGGCTTATTCGGATCAAAATCGTCGTCATCCGGATAGACGTGATGCAGTTTATGGGCGGTGTGAAAGCCACGGTGTCCATACAATTGATGTATACCGGCCAGCTCGCCGGCGATGCGGTTAAGCCAACGGGGTTTAAAACTGCGATGGCTGGCATTATGCAATGCGGTCGCCGACCAGCCGCCACAATATAGCCCCGCAATGACAAATAAAACATGATAGGATGCCAGCGACCCGTCATGCTGGCCAGCATAAAACCATAGCAGGCTATCGAGCGCACTCATTAGCAGCAGTGACGTCAGGTAGTAACGGGGCAGATGATAAGGGTCGGTAGCAAATGCGCCCACAATTTTGGCAATTGGACGATCTTTTTGAGTGGTTGCCTGTATATTCATAGCAAGTATATTTGCTGTTTGGGAATAGATGAGTGCCAGCACTGCATGGGCGTTCATAATGCCGATAGCACTGCCTAAATGCAAGGAAATATAGCCGCCTTATGTCGATACCTCCCGTTTCTGCTCCCCCCAAGTTTGATCCTACCTGGAATTATCTGCCCCGCATGCTGCTGTTTTATGTTTTACCGTTAGCATTGCTGGCAGGATTTTTGTATCAAGGCCGCGTGCCGGAATATCGGGATGTGCTGGTGCCGTTGCTGTTTGCGGCGACCGTACCGTTGGTCAATATCAAACGAAAAATCTGGGCATTTAAGGACTTTCAGAATAGAGACTGCTTTATCTGGACGATTCCACTACTGTTTGTTCTATTCTGGCAGGCGGCATTGCAGCTGAGCGGACAGACATTCTGGGCCGCACCGCTGTTTGTGCTGCTGTGCTTGCTGTATGACTATTTATTGCTGAAATATGAATTATTGAAGCTATACGGACAACGTGTTGAACGTCTGCAGCAAGGATTTGTGCGCAAGGCCCTGCCGCAGTTATTGGGCTGGTGGATCTATATCGGCAGCGCACTGTATCTGGTGCATACTTATGCTAACGATAGCGTAGCGGCGATGGTGTTGTGTGGTGCAGCCATGATTATTCCGGCCTTAAGCCTGTTAGTATTTTGTGCGAATAAGTATCAGCGGCCGCAGCGGCTGCAAGGCATTCAGCGTGTTGCGGTCATCGGTGCAGGTTTTTCCGGTGTTTATGCGACCAAATGGCTTGTGGCCAAAGGATTGCAGGTTGATTGTTTTGAAAAAAGCGATTCGCCCGGTGGTGTCTGGCATTACGATGACAAGGTGACCGATAGGGGCGCGGTGTTTAAACATACCCGGGCCACCTCATCCAAACATTTTATGCATGCCATGGACTTTGCGGTTCCCGACGCATTTCCGGATTTTCCCAGCCATCAGCAATATATGCAGTTTTTGGAGCAGTATATCGATCACTTCGCGATACGCGACAAGATACAGCTGCAAACTCAGGTCGATAGTGTTCAAAAAACAGCCGGACGTTGGCGGGTCATCACCACGCATGCGACTCAGCAGCATAGCGACGACTATGATGCAGTGGTTGTGTGTGCCGGACCGCAAGGCATACCACGCATAGATACTTGCAGCCATCCGTTATATAGCCGGTTTAGCGGTGACATTATCCATGCGGCCGCTTACAAAGACAGTAGCCAGCTGCGGGAAGCCAAACGTATTTTAATTGTAGGGGCGGGGGAAAGCTCGGCCGATATTGTCAGTGAATGTGCCCAGGAGAATGCCGAGATTTACTGGTCGGTGCATCATGGTCAGTGGTTTGCCGATAGAAATATTGGCCCGTTTGCCGCCGATCATGTGGTGGGATTCGGTCTGCGCCAGTTGCTGGGGCGCTTTCTGAACTTTGAATACAAAATGCGGCGTTTTATGATTCAGGCCAATATCAATATGATCTGGGGCAGTTGTGGGCACGGTATTCCCGAATGGATCTCACCAGCGATTTATCTGCATCAGTTTTTAAATAAAAGCCGGGATGGTATTCGTGAGGTGTATCGAGGACGGGTAACCGCCAAGCGTTGTGTTGAGTCGATTGATGGGCGTATGGTGCGCTTTCAGGGGGAAGATGAGGCGGTGGAGTTTGACACCATTATTCTGGCAACCGGCTTCAGGCCGCATTGGCCATTTTTAAATGAGCCACCGGCCCGGTTGTATCAGCGGGTATTTTGCCCTGAGGACCCAACGCTTGCATTTGCCGGGCTGGCCCGTCCGGTGTTAGGCTCGATTACCTCGCTGGCCGAAATTCAGTCGCGTTGGATCGCCTCGGTCTATGCGGGCGAAACGACACTTCCGGCGCACAACCTGCGCGAGTCCATCGTGTTTGAAAATCGTAAAGATCATCAGAAACGCTTTCTTGATAGCAGTGCGTTACAGGTGTTGACCGATCAGATCGCCTATACCGAAGAACTGGCGCGTGAAATGAATATTCATCTGCGCTGGGGGCGGCTGTTATGTACGCGTCCGGCCAGTTTTTTGCTGTTATTAAAAAGTCCCTGGCTGGCCTGTCAGTTTGAGGTTTGCCAAGCCGACAAACAGCGCAGCACCAGAGCTTTGCAAACTATCCGTCAGGAAATGCCGGATAGCAAGCACCCGGTATTCCTGTTTCAGAAAATTTTGTTGATGTGGTGCAGCATCGCCTTGATTGGCGCCGGCGTGATGATCTATTTTTGCTCGCCTTGGCAAGTATGTGCCTTGCTCGCGCTTTATTTGACACTCACCGCCGTGCGTAACCGCTGGATGGACCTGCGCTGGATGCGCGGCAAGGGGTAGGCGGTTACGCGTGGTGGGGGCCGCTTATGTTTATGGTTATCAATCTGAGATGAAATGTAGGATGCACTCCGTGCATCATGTCATTTTTTATAAAAATACTTATTAATTAACGAATTATGTTTTACGCAAAATAATTTTTGCCGACTTTTTGCTTGCTAATTAATGGCTCTAAGCCCATAATTGAATCAAATACTGGCTTTAAGCCCTTAATAAAGGAGATGATCATGGCTATTTATCTAAATCAACAACCGGTCAGCCGTTTTGTGTTTGGTGGCGGTGAATGTCAGGTGCGGATTGCCGCAGAACGGGTTGACCAACAGGTGCAGCTGACTGCGTTATTACACAGTGCCAATGATGTGATGGATTTATTGCTGACGGTGGATGCGCTGCGTCGGGTGAATCCGGCTTGTCGGATTGTTCTGCAACTGCCTTATGTGCCATATGGCCGTCAGGATAGGGTGTGTAATCCCGGTGAGGCATTAAGTATTCAGGTGATGGCCGGTTTGATTAATGGACTGCAGTGCGAACAGGTAGAGATTCTGGACCCGCACTCGGAGGTGACCACGGCGTTATTGCAGCGCTGCCGGGTACGCACCATGGCCGAGCTGGTGGCTGACAGTGAGTTGGTCAATTGGATTGTCGATCAGCAGCTGGCGTTATTGGCCCCTGATGCCGGTGCCGAGAAAAAAGTGGCGGCATTGGCGGCGCGCTTGCAGCGCATGGGGGTGAACTGCGAATGGTTTGCGGCACGTAAACAGCGTAACAGCCTGAGCGGGGCGATTGATCAGGTTGAGGTGCCAGATGAAGTGGCGGGTAAGCGCTTGCTGGTGGTGGATGATATTTGTGACGGTGGCCGCACCTTTACCGCCTTGGCCAGGGTGTTGCAGGCCAAGGGGGCAGCAGACAGTTATTTGTATGTCACCCACGGTATCTTTTCTCAGGGGCTGCAGGTGTTGCAGCAAGGGTTTAAACGGGTGTTTTGCTATCACACGTTTTTGAGTGCAGAACAATGTGATTCATCATTTCTGACCGTATTAGGTCAGGCCGATTTTTGCTAACGGAGGCTATCATGTATACCAATCCATTAACTGCTATCGACTTTTATAAAACCGATCACAGAAGGCAGTATCCGAGTGGCACTACCGAAGTGTACTCTAACTTTACCGCGCGCAGTAGTAAGCTGGGTAATGTCATTCGCGAGAGCTTTGACAATAAAATTGTGTTTTTTGGGCTGCAGTATTTTATTCAGGATTTTTTGATTAATGCCTGGAATCGCGAGTTTTTTCAGCAGCCTAAAGCCCGTGTGGTGGCCCGCTATAAACGGCGTATGGACACCGCACTGGGGGCGGATGCGATTGATATTGCCCACATCGAGGCGTTGCATGATTTAGGCTATCTGCCACTGAAAATTAAAGCGCTGGATGAGGGCAGTCGGGTGCCTATCGGGGTGCCGCTGTTAACCGTGGTGAATACCCATCCCGAGTTTTTCTGGCTAACCAACTATATTGAAACGGTGATTTCCAGCTATTTATGGAAACCTACGACGTCAGCTACCACCGCATTTGAGTTTAAACGTATGCTGCGGGAGTTTGCCGAATTGACCGGTTCACCTGAAGATTTTATCCAGTTTCAGGCGCATGATTTTTCTTTCCGCGGTATGTCCAGTCTGCAGGATGCGGCCGTTAGCGGTGCTGGCCATTTAACCAGCTTTTGGGGCACGGATACCGTGCCAGCGATTGATCTGCTGGAAGATTATTATTTTGCCGACGCCGAGCAGGAAATGATTGGCTGTTCGGTGCCCGCTACCGAGCACTCGGTGATGTGTATGGGCATGCAGGATGGTGAATTGGCTACCTTTAAACGGCTGATCAGTGAATTATATCCCGCAGGTATTGTGTCGATTGTGGCGGATACCTGGGATTTCTGGCGGGTAGTGACCGACTATACCCGCACGCTAAAACAGGAAATTCTGGCGCGCGACGGTAAACTGGTGATTCGTCCCGATAGTGGGGATCCGGTCAAAATCATTGCCGGTGACCCTGAGGCACCCGTAGGCTCGCCCGAGCATAAAGGGGCGGTGCAATGTTTATGGGAAGTGTTTGGCGGCAGCCTGACCGAGACCGGCCATAAATTATTGGATGCGCATATCGGGGTGATTTATGGCGATTCCATCAGCTTGCAGCGGGCTCAGGCGATTATGCACGGCCTGATCGCCAAAGGCTTTGCTTCGGCCAATGTGGTGTTTGGGGTGGGCTCGTTTACCTATCAATATGTTACCCGCGATAGCTTTGGCTTTGCTATGAAAGCCACCAGCGGTGTGGTGAATGGTCAGCGCCGTGATATTTTTAAAGATCCTAAAACCGACAGCGGCAGTAAAAAATCGGCCAAAGGGCTGTTACGGGTGGTACAAGGCGAGCAGGGACTGGTGATGTTTGACCAGCAAAGCGAGGCCGAAGAACAACAAGGGTTATTACAAACCGTGTTTGAAAACGGTGAACTGGTAAAATCGGCCTCACTGATGCAGATTCGTCAACGCATCGATGCCGAATTGAGGACACTGTGACAAAACCAAGTGCGCAAACTGAAGCCGACTATTTAAAACAATACGACCCTAGTATCTACCCACGCCCCAGTGCGTCGGTAGATACCGTGATTTTTACCGTACTGGATGGTTGTTTGCAGGTACTGCTGGTGCAGCGTGCTGAACATCCGTTTATCAACCAATGGTCGTTGGTGGGCGGCTATATTGATATTGTGAACGATACCGACCTGGAAGCTACCGCTAAGCGCAAGCTGTTGGAAAAAACCGGGGTTAACACCCCCTATCTGGAGCAGTTCGGCAGCATAGGTAATGCCCAGCGCGATCCGCGTGGCTGGTCGCTGACCACCATTTATTTTGCGCTTATTCCAGCACGGGATATTCAGCTGCAGGCCGGTAAGGCTGCCGCCGATACCCAATGGGTGCCGCTGCATAACGGCAAGGTGCGTCATGCACTGGCCTTTGACCATGCCGATATCCTAGCCCAATGTGTTGCCCGTTTACGCAGCAAGGTGTTGTATACCTCACTACCGGTACACCTGATGCCCCCTAGTTTTACCCTGGGTGAACTGCAGCAGGTCTATGAAATTATTCTGGATAGCAAAATCGACCATAAATCCTTCCGCCGCCGTATTCTGAATGCCAACATCCTTAAAGAAACCGGCGAAATGCACCACGGCGGCCGTCGTCCCGCCGCGCTGTATAAACCCATAGCATCGCTACATACCCACTTCTTTGTACGGAACCTGGAAGGCGCGGCTTGAACCAATAAAAATGTAGGGTGCATTCCATGCACCGGTTGTTTGTTTTGAGTCGGTGCATGGTTTTAATTTATTGAAATAGCGTGATATTTTTAGGCTGGTGCACGGAGTGCACCCTACATCCAACGAGATCGGTGTTGAAGATAAGGAGCACTTTTGTTCATTAAGTTGGTGGCATTTGATATTGAACTTTACTACGCATGGCGAGAGGTATTCCAAGGCTGTGATGGGGTCGAGGTGATTGATGATCATATTTTTAATCATCAGGCTGATGCCCTGGTCAGTCCGGCAAATAGTTTTGGCTATATGGACGGTGGGCTGGATCTGAAGATTTCGCAAAAGTTGGGCTGGCAGTTAGAAGAAAAAGTTCGTCACAAAATCATCCATGAATATGCGGGTGAATTACCGGTAGGGAATGCCTGTATTATTAAAACCGAGTCGACGGACTATCCTTATCTGATTAGTGCACCGACTATGCGTGTGCCAATGAATGTTTCGGTAACGGTTAATGCATTCTTGGCATTTCGAGCCATATTATTAGCGATTGCAGAATTTAATCGGCAGCAACCACGGATTACTTCGGTTGTTTGTCCTGGCTTGGGCACTGGAGAAGGAAAAATGCCTGCCCAGCAATGCGCTCGCCAAATGCGTGAGGCTTACGATGTCGCTATCAATGGTAAACGAATAGTTGAGGGTGGATTGGCTGATGCGGTTAGAAATCATCAGTTTTTGTTGATGCAAACATAGCGGTATAGCGGCTTTTTTAGCCGCAAGGCGGGTGATGCTACTCTGCGGTATGACATATTGTGAGATATAAGAAGGGGGGGGAGTATGAGTAAGTACAGTGATATGACCCACCAGCTGCAGCGATTACAGGCTGAAAATGCCCGTTTGATTGCCTTGCTGGAACAGCACGGTATTGCGTGGCAGCTCCCTTTGTCTGGGTCAACATCCGCTCAGCCTTCATTAACCACCGAGCAAAAGGTTAAGCTGTTTAAACGCCTGTTTCGTGGTCGAGACGATGTATTCCCATTGCGCTGGTATAGTCAGAAAAGTGGTCGTTCCGGTTATGCTCCGGCATGTAGTAATGAATGGAAGCCGGGGGTATGTCAGAAGCCAAGGGTTAAATGTGCAGATTGTGCTCATCGTGTGTTGATGCCGATATCGGATGACGTGGTCTACAACCATTTAGCCGGTTTGCATGTTATGGGTGTCTATCCATTGCTATCGGATAACCGTTGCTATTTCTTGGCGGTGGATTTTGATGAAGCCTGCTGGCGAGAAGACTGTCTGGCTTTTGTGGCAAGCTGTGATGAATTGGGCGTGGCGGCCAGTCTGGAAATCTCTCGCTCCGGCAACGGTGCGCATGTCTGGATATTTTTTGAGCGAGCACTGGATGCGCGTGATGCCCGGCGTCTGGGCTGTGCGTTAATCAGTGCTACCTGTGATCGTACCCGGCAGCTGGAATTGCGTTCCTATGATAGGTTGTTTCCTAACCAGGACGTGATGCCCAAAGGCGGTTTTGGCAACTTGATTGCATTGCCGTTACAAAAACGTGCTCGGGAACAAGGCGGTAGTGTGTTTGTGGATAGGCAGTTACAGCCCTATACCGATCAGTGGGCCTATTTATCATCGGTGCAGTGTGTCAAGGTTGAGGATATTGAGGCGGTGATTGTTCGAGCGACCGGCAAGGCTCATCCGCTGGACGTCAGTTTTATCGAGCAACAGGATTATGCACGTCCCTGGCAGCGCCCCGAGCCGATTAACATACAGGGTGAATTGCCCGAGTGTGTGACGATTACCCTGGCGAATAAACTGTATATCGCCAAAGACGGTCTGCCTCAGAGTCTATTAAACCGTTTGATCCGTTTAGCCGCCTTTCAAAATCCGGGGTTTTATAAGGCTCAGGCCATGCGTATGTCGGTATGGGATAAGCCGCGTATTATCTGCAGTGCCGAAAATTATCCACAACATATTGCGTTGCCACGGGGCTGTCTGGATGCGGTGCAGGCCTTGTTGCAGGAGCTGGGCATCCATTTGGAGTTTGAGGATGAACGTTGCTACGGCAGTGTGGTGAATCTTAAATTTGCCGGTAATTTACGTCCGGATCAACAGGTGGCGGTAACTGCGATGTTGCAATATCAAAGCGGTGTGTTATCGGCACCTACCGCCTTTGGTAAAACGGTGAGTGCGGCGGCATTAATTGCCCAGTGCAAGGTTAATACCTTGGTGTTGGTACATCGCAAAGAATTATTGAAACAATGGTTGCAACGCCTGGAAACCTTCTTGCAGGTAGATGCCGACAGTATCGGCTTTTTGGGTGGTGGTAAAGCCAAATTAAGCGGCAGGCTGGATGTGGCCGTGATGCAATCGCTGATCAGTAAAGGCGAGGTGAATCCGCTGGTGGAGAGCTATGGTCTGGTGATTGTGGATGAATGTCATCATATCGGAGCGATTTCATTTGATGAAATCTTAAAACAGGTGAAGGCGCACTATGTGTTTGGATTGACGGCAACGCCGGTACGTAGGGACGGGCTGCAGCCATTGATCTTTATGCAATGCGGGCCGATACGTCATACCGCCCGGCAGCCGGAGGGAGCCCCCCATCAACTGGAGGTGGAACCGATGTTTTACCGGCATCCTGCCGTATTTCCAGATGAGATTAAGATACAGGAGCTGTTTTTACAGCTGGTAAATGATGCTGCCAGAACCGCCAAACTGGTGGCTGCGATAGTGGATGCCTGGCAACAGGGCAGAAAAATTCTGGTATTAACCGAACGTATGCAACATCTGCTGCAAATACAGCAGTCTTTGACAGACCGTGTCGATCACCTGTTTGTGTTGCATGGCCGTTTATCTGCCGGTAAGCGTGAATCGGTGCTGAGTCAATTGGCCGCGCTGGATGGAAAGTCACCGCGTGTGTTACTGGCAACCGGCAAACTGGTCGGAGAAGGTTTTGATCATCCACCACTGGATACCTTGCTGTTGGCGATGCCGATCTCTTGGAAAGGAACGCTGCAACAATATGCTGGACGGCTACATAGAGAGCATGCTGATAAACAGACGGTTAAAATTATTGATCTGGTGGATTCTGGACATCCTATGTTGCAGAAAATGTGGGAAAAACGGCAGCGGGGGTATAAGGCGATGGGGTATAGTCTGTTAACTTGATTAAGATTGGTCAGACACTGTCTGACCAATCTTTTTAGTTGTGATCCTGCTAGATGCAGGATTGGCGGAATAAATATTTAGGGAAATTCTAATGCGATTTAAGTTTGATAAGCTTGGCTTTGTTGATCAGGGAGAGCTTGAATTAGGTGATTTAACGGTTCTTTGTGGACCTAATAATGTCGGTAAAACCTATGTAACTTACGCAATCTATGGTTTGCTGAAGCATTTTAAACAGTGGGTGGATTTTGCTTTGCCTAACGAGTTGTTGCTGTTTTTGAAAGAGCAAGGAACTATCACCATAGACCTTAGGATATATCAAGATGAGTTATCGGAGCATTTGACTGCTGCATCGCAACAATTTGCTAAAAAAATTAGCCATTATTTTAAAACACCTGAGGAGTTTTTTGAGGGGACGCGGTTTGATTTTGGCTATGAGGATTTAAAACTTAATTTTCAACAAGAATTTAGCCGAACACTTAAATTTGGAAAAACTGAAATTCTGATGTTTGATAAGGGGCCAGAGGAAAGTAGATTATCGATTAGTTTGCAGACTGATGGGGAAAGCCAAATTCCTAGTCGCATTCTGGATGATGTGATTAGTGATCGTATTGTTGAATGCTTGTTTGAGAATATTTTTCCTAAACCATTTGTTTTAACATCGGAACGGACAGGAATATCTTTATTTTATAAAGAATTAGACCTTAGTAAGAATGCAATTCTTGAGCATATTTCTGAAACGGATAAAGTTGATCCTTTTGAATTACTAAATAGTATGCGCTCCCGTTATGCACAACCTATTCAAGATAATATTAATGTCATTCGGGATTACGACAATCTAATTAAACAAAAAAGCTTTATTCGAGAAGACAAAGAGACTTTTCAAGCGGTGTTGAGTGCGTTACAGGATTTAATGGGTGGTAGCTTTAAAGCGGTCAATAAACAAGTGACTTACGTTCCTAAAAAGGAGCGAGGTAGAGATAAGGTGCAAGTGCCGGTTTATATTGCCTCCTCATCAATTAAGTCATTATTTTTGATGGATCTATATGTTAATAATTTGGCTGAAAAAAATGGGTTGTTAATTATTGATGAGCCTGAGTTGAATTTGCATCCCGACAATCAACGGAAAATGGCGGCTTTATTGGCGCGATTGGTAAACGCCGGAGTTAAGGTATTGGTAACAACTCATAGTGATTATTTGATTCGAGAAATTAATAATCGAGTGATGTTGAGCGGTGAAGTTGACGATAAGGCGAGCATTATGAAGCGGGCGGGAATGGTGGAGCAAGATCTGTTGAAACCTGAGCAGCTTCGTGCTTATGCCTTAAAAAGTGACCATAAAATTCATACGGTTGAAGTGGATCAATATGGCATTAATATGAAAATTTTTGATGATTTGATTGCCGAAAGCAATGATTTGTCCGATCAAATTTATTTTGGCGTGCATTCATGAATGAGGTGCTTCAATCGCTGCAGCAGATGATTAACCCTGAGGTCATTATTCCTGTAGCTGGTCAACAGCGTTGCTTGACCTTAAAGGAAAATGCTCCGGAGAGTAAGTTGGCTGCTTTGGTGATTAAAAACTTACCTGCAAATGTTGTGGCCTGCTCATTGGATAATCCGAAAGTGGGTAGTCAGCTTTCGCCATATTTAAATAAAGCGAATGGTGTGGGCATTAACAAGTCTTGTGATTTAGTTTTGTTTTGGATGCACGAGCAAGCGTTAAAAGTTTTACTGCTTGAGTTGAAGTCTGATAAACCGGATCTAAAAGAAGCGAGGAAACAATTGACGAGCTCTGAGTTGTTTATTAAATATTTATTAAGCCTGTCTGAACATTTTTATCCGCCAGCTGTACATAATGTGGAATTTATTCAGACAATAGTGACGTACGAACTTACGTAATACACGTAAAGCCTCAATTCATGCGAGTAATCGTCAACGGGCATTAGTTAAAGCGGTTAGGTCTAATCAGTACAAAGCCGAAGCGTTGTTTCAAGAACTCATTAATTAAATGGCTATGAGTACAAAAACTGGATTCTTAAAATCTCAACCTATCAATCTCGAATTTTCAAAACCTCAATTCAAATTCTCCATCGACCGTGGTGGTACTTTTACCGATGTTTATGCCGAGACCCCGGATGGTTTTCGGGTGGTTAAGCTGCTTTCGGTGGATCCAGCGAATTATCCGGATGCGCCGCGGGAGGGGATTCGGCGGGTGTTGGCGGAATTTGATATTCCGTTGCATAACGGGTTGGTCGATGATCGTTATATTGCCTGGGTGCGGATGGGCACTACGGTGGCCACCAATGCGTTGTTGGAGCGCGAAGGGGCGGCGACGGTGTTGGTGGTTTCTAAGGGATTTGGCGATATTTTGCAGATTGGAAACCAGGATAGACCGGATATTTTTGATCTGAAAATCGCTAAGCCTGAGTTGTTGTATCAGCAGGTGATTGAGGTGGATGAAGCAGTGCAATTGCTTAAGTCGCCGGATGAAGCCATTCAGTTTAAGGCGGATGGTTTTGAGGTGGTGCATAGTGCGGCGGGTGAGTCGTTTGCTGTGTTGGCTAAGCCGGACTTGGCGCGGATTAAAACGCAGTTGCAGGCGGTGCGGGAGCAGGGGGTAAACAGTGTTGCGGTGGTGTTTAAACATGCTTATGGTTTTGCTGAACATGAGTTGCAGATTGGAGATTTGGCGCGAGGGCTAGGTTTTGAACAAGTGTCATTGTCGTCAGCGGTTATGCCTTCGGTGAAGTTGGTGTCGCGTGGAGATACCACCTTGGTTGATGCGTATTTGACACCGCATATTCAGGCATATTTGCGCAGTTTCCGTCAAGGGTTTGTGGAAGGTTTGCCGGATGAAAAACTGTTGTTTATGCAATCGGATGGCGGTTTGACGCGGGCGAATCAGTTTAATGGCAGTCGAGCGATTTTGTCTGGGCCGGCCGGCGGCGTGGTGGGCTATGGCCGCAGCACTTGGGATGATGAAAAAAAACAGCCAGTGATTGGTTTTGATATGGGCGGCACATCGACCGACGTATCGCGCTATGCCGGTGAGCTGGAGCTGACCTTTGAAAACACCACCGCGGGTGTGCGTGTGCAGGCGCCGCAATTGGATATTCGTACTGTGGCAGCAGGTGGTGGGTCACGCTTGTTTTTTGAGAACGGTATGTTCCGTGTTGGGCCTGAATCGGCGGGGGCGCATCCGGGGCCGGTGTGTTATCGCAAGGGGGGCTATTTGACCGTGACCGATGCGAACTTGGTCTTGGGGCGTTTACAGCCAGATTATTTCCCTAAAATTTTTGGTCCTAATGAAGATCAAGCTTTAGATTTAGCGGCTTCGCGTGCAGCGATGCAAACACTGACGGATGAGGTGAATGCCTTTTATGCCGGTGAACGTGAGGCGATGTGTGTCGAGCAAGTAGCGCTAGGTTTCTTACAAGTGGCAAACGAAGTGATGGTGCGGCCGGTGCGAGAGGTGTCGGTGATGCGCGGCTTTGATATTCGTCAGCATATTTTGTCGACCTTTGGTGGCGCAGGTGCACAGCATGGCTGTGGCATCGCGCGCTTGTTGGGGATTGGCAACGTTTTTATTCATCGCTTTTCAGGCATCTTATCGGCCTGCGGTATTGGTATGGCTGATACCGTGCTGGATAAACAGCAGCCATTTGCCAGTAAACTCAGTCCGGCGCATTTGCCTGCTATTGAGCAAGCACTGGATCAGTTACAACACAACACTGAACTAGCCTTACGCGAACAGGGTGTGTTGCAGGCCGAATATGAGAGCCAGCGTTTTCTCAATTTACGCTACCAAGGCACCGATACCTGCTTGATGATCGCTCAGCCTGATCATGGTAATTTTGCGAAAGTCTTTGAACAACGTTACCAACGTGAATTTGGCTTTGCTTTAACGGATAGAGAAATACGGGTTGATGATATTCGTGTGCGCGTGATCGCCAAAGCAGAAGGCCTAAAAAAACAAACCATGCCAACAGCACAAACACCGGCCGTTGCGCGAGGTAAAACCCAAGTTTGGTTTGAACAAGGCTGGCAACAAGCCGAACTCTTTCACATGGATGACCTGCAAGCCGGACATCAAATCACCGGTCCAGCGATTATGATTCAAGGCACCGCGACGATTGTATTAGAACCGGACTGCACCGCTAAAATATCTGAATATGGCGACGTCGAAATCAGCGTCAGCCAACAACATACCCACCAGCTCAGCACCGATGTTGACCCGGTGCAGTTATCGGTATTCTCCAACCTGTTTATGTCGATTGCCGAACAAATGGGTCGTATGCTGCAAAAAACGGCGGTATCCACCAACATCAAAGAACGCCTGGATTTCTCCTGCGCCTTATTTGATCCTCAAGGCCATCTGGTGGCTAATGCCCCGCATGTGCCGGTGCATCTTGGCGCGATGAGTGAAGCGGTGCAACAACAGATTCAGCGTAACAAAGACCTCGCGCCGGGTGATGTGCTGGTCAGTAATCATCCCGCAGCCGGCGGCAGCCATCTACCGGATATCACGGTGATTACTCCGGTGTTTGATCCAAATGATGCCAGCAGCATTATTTTTTGGGTGGCCAGCCGTGGGCACCATGCCGATATTGGCGGCATTACTCCTGGTTCAATGCCATCCAACTCTCGCACCTTGGCCGAAGAGGGTGTCGCCATTGCCTCATTTCGTTTGGTGAAACAAGGTCAGTTTCAAGAGCAAGGCATTACCGCATTATTGAAATATCCCAAACAAGGCCAGGGCACCCGACGCCTATCCGATAACCTATCCGACCTACGCGCCCAAGTGGCCGCCAACCAAAAAGGCATCGACCTGATTAATGACATGGTGGCGGACTATGGATTAAACGTGGTGCAAGCCTATATGCAACACATTCAGCACACGGCGGAGCAAGCGGTTAGGCAAAGCCTGTGCGAACTGTCACTCAATAAAAACATGGCCGAACGCGACACCATTAGCGCGATAGATCACCTAGATGACGGCAGCCCCATCAAACTCAAGCTCACCATAGACCGCAGCGATGGCAGCGCCGAATTTGACTTTACCGGCAGCGGCTTAGAACTCTACGGCAACCTAAATGCCCCCAAAGCCGTCACCCAATCTGCCATCCTCTATAGCCTGCGTTGCCTAGTAAAACGCGACATCCCACTCAATCACGGCTGCTTGTTACCTGTAGAAGTTAACGTACCTCAAGGCACCTTACTCAATCCATCTGAGCAAGCTGGCGTGGTTGGCGGCAACGTGCTGACCTCACAACGTGTCGTCGATGTGGTGCTAAAAGCCTTCGGCGTAGCGGCCGCATCCCAAGGCTGTATGAACAACCTCACTTTTGGTAATGATGAATTCGGCTACTACGAAACCATAGGCGGCGGCGCAGGTGCCGGTCCTGACTGGCACGGCCAATCCGGTGTGCATAGCCACATGACCAACACCCGTATCACCGACCCCGAAATTCTGGAACGCCGTTACCCGGTACGCGTGCATCAGTTTTCTATACGCAAAGGATCGGGTGGCAAAGGCCAATTTAACGGCGGCGACGGCCTGATCCGCGAAATCGAATTCCTCGATCCGCTACAAGTCACCATCCTCTCCGAACGCCGCGTATTTGCTCCCTATGGATTGTGTGGTGGCAAGGCTGGTCAATCGGGAAAAAACACCCTGATCAACGCCGACGGCCGACAATTGAATTTAGGCGGCAAAAACTCGGTGGCCGTTGAGGCGGGGGACAGATTGAGGATAGAGACACCGGGAGGTGGGGGATATGGTGAGTTGGAATGAAGATAGCCCAGTCGTAGCTCAAACGTAGTC
Source organism: uncultured beta proteobacterium (assembly GCA_942490555.1). Lineage (GTDB taxonomy): Bacteria > Pseudomonadota > Gammaproteobacteria > Burkholderiales > Gallionellaceae > Gallionella. The sequence continues at coordinate 29,269 of CALNXP010000013.1, forward strand.
CGTGATGCAGCGTGAGCGGAATCCGGGAGTGAGGTGCCACCGGATTTCGCTCACGCGTCGCTATCTCCGAGCTTCGCTATCAACGATCAGTGAAGATTTGTTGAACTTGATTTGCCAGTATTTCCGCATTCGCAAACAGCAGCATTTCAATGGTCTGAAAAGTTGCGTTGTTGGCTTGATTGCGGAGGGTGGCCAACATACGGTTATAGCTTGTATAAAGTTCGCGGTTGGCTACTCGCTGCCATTGTTGTGTTTTCGCCTTCATCAATGGCATAACTCGTTGAAGCGTGGTATTCCTTGTTGGCAAATGAGCAAAACGCTGAGGGTTGGGTACATTCTGAATAATCTGAATGGCATTGATAGAGAATGAAACCCTCGCATCAAAAATCGCATACAACTCAGGATCTCTAATACTCAATGCTTTTGACCAAGAGGCAATTCCGGTTGTGCCTAGATTAATTAACTCGCTTTCATCATTTTCGGCATACGACTGTAAACGAGCAGCTGCATTGGTTCTTATGCCTCCCCACTCATAGATATACCACCGAACTAGGTCGTTTCTCACTTGCTGATCTTGTGTGTTACGCCATTTCTGATGTAGTGCGCACCGAAGGGATAAATTTCTTTCCAGTAAGTTATTGCCAACGATTAAATCATGTTCGATTGGCAACCTTTGTTGATTGAATTGCCATTGATAATCATCTGTTAGAGATGGAAGATGGGTATTGATGTAGTGGACTAATGTTGAAATTAGATTTTCGTTCATGGTGCGCTCCTGTAGTGGATGGTTTCTTACGACGGCGACGCCATTATTTCCTTTATAATTTAATTTGTCAATTATAATTTTATTTGTTTGTGTTTGTGTTTGTTTAATGTTTCAAGTAGGTTTGTGGTATCTTTAGGCATATTAATGATTCTCAACTGAATCCCACGCTTCTTGCCATTCCATGACAGGATGCCACTTTCCATCAAAATAACGGCTAGCTGAGAGGCGCTTTGAGCTTTGGCTAGACTCTTGCTGTCAGCCTCGTTTTTTGCATTTTCTATATCGTATATAAACTTTCCAAGTCCATCTGCTTCATCGCCGCTTTTCATTGTTGCAACATTATTGGCAAGGGGAAAGTATTTGTCTTTAAAGGTGTTTTGTAGGTTGGTGAGCAGATTAAATAGCTCATTCATCCCAAATAAATCACGCATATCAGCTTCAATTCGATGTATCACTAAAATGCCATCCTTGCTTACTTGCCACTCAAACTCTTTTTCTTTTCCACCTAGTGTTTTTGCCATGTTTGTTGTCCTTTGGTCATTTGAAGAGTAAGCGATATTTTGTATTGGAGTCGGTTGATGAGGAACTGATGAATTGAATGTAACAGAAAGCCCTCTGTGTGTTATTTCAGCGATCAACAGCTCAAGAGGTACTTTTTTTAAATTAATGTTATTCATATTAACTTTATTTTGTTGTATGACAAATAAAATGATATTGGTAAATTAAGCATTTGTAAAGCAAAAACATGCCACTGTTCCGTCACTCTGTCTGGTGGTATCCAGCACATAACAAACGTAGCCCGTGATGCAGCGTGAGCGGAATCCGGGGATGCGTTGCCGCCACACTTCCCGGACTCCGCTCCTGCGTCGCTACCTCCGGGCTTGTTCATTGAACAAATCCATAAATTACTAGATCATATAGTTATAATTTTTGTAATAACAATGGGTGAGGTGTGTGATGGAATTGAAAGTGACGCAGGTGGGTAATTCGTTGGCGGTGATTTTGCCTAAGCAGGTGGCGGCGGAGTTGAAGGTGGAGAAGGGGGATTCGTTGTGGCTGACGGATACTCAAGATGGGAAAAAGCTAACACCGTATAACCCGGAATTTGATGAGCAGATGGCTGAGGCGCGTAAGTTGATGAAAAAACGGCGTCATGTTTTACGTGAGTTGGCTAAGTGAGTGCTTACCAATGGTTGTTGGAGTCTGTTGTTTTAGCGATTCATGATGAGCAGATTGCCGAGCATGGCGGTGTTGTTGGGATACGAGATAAGGCATTATTGGAGTCGGCGTTAGCCCGGCCACTGAATATTGCGGTTTATGAGTCTCATGATATTGCCAAGTTGGCAGCCAGCTATGCTGTTGGGTTAGCCAAAAATCATCCATTTGCTGATGGCAATAAACGCACGGCATTTGTTGTGATGGAGTTGTTCTTAATATTGAATGGTTATGAATTACAGGCTAATGATGTTGATTGTGTCGTGTTGATGTTACAGGTGGCAGCTGGCGAAATGAATGACGAGGCTTTGGCTGTGTGGATTCGAGAAAATAGCAAACGTTGCTCGTAACGGAATCCGGGAGATGGGTGCGTTGCATTCCCCGGACTCCGCTCCTTCGTCGCTACCTCCGGGCTACATTTTAATGAGATTGCGAAAATGGGTGATCAGTCGTTTATTGTCTGTGTGGCTGCTATTTAGCTAATTCTCTTATCCGCATAAAACTCGCGAAGCGTGGAATGCCTCGGGCGGTTTTACCAAAGTGTTTGTAGGTGACGATAGCGCCTATGGGTGGGGGGTGCCGGCGTTGTTGGTCGCTAAAGCCGGTGCCCAGGCGGAATTGTTTTTTATCTTCGGTTTCAACTAATAAAGCGCCAAGCATACCGGTATATTTGCCTTTTCCTGGCAAGTGGGCAATAACGCGGGCTTCTGCATCCTGGTACGTCTTCACTTTGAGTAGGTCGTTGCTACGTCCTGCCTGATATAAGGCGCTACCTTTGTGCAGCATTAGACCTTCCCCGCCTGCTTCGACGATTTTATCCAGTGTTTGCATCAGTGTACTGTGATCGGCTATGCGCGATTGTTCGACCAGTTGAAGGTAAGGGGAGTGGGGTTTGGCGAAGAGTGCTTTGAGTTTGCTGAGTCGGTGATTAAATGTGACGTTTGGTAGCGGTAGGTCAAAGATCATATAGCGCACATCTTTCCAACCAGTGCCAGGAGTTTGGTCGCGTACGATGTGGATAATTTGTTCAAAACGGTTGCGCGCAATCCAGAGTTCACCATCAAGCGGGTGGCTGGGGAAGTCGGCAATAAACCATTGCGGTGCATGGTAAGGGTTGCCTTGTTTTGATAGCAATTGTTTGCCATCCCAATAAGCGCGTACGCCATCCAGTTTTTCACTGAGCCAGTAGTCATCCAGGTTGATTTCGTCTTGCTTATAAATATGGGCTAAAGGAAGCGGTGGGGCGGTGCTTTCGGCGAAGATACTGTTGCTACATAACGTTGCAATGATAAATAGCAGGTGTGAGAGGTTGAATGTAGCATATGTTTTTAACATGAGTGGCTCCTCTCAGTGTTCGTTAAAGTGGTAACGGAAAGCTTATGGGGTTATTCCTGCAGCGAAAAAATTGGTTTAGGTGTTATGGGCGTGATGTTCCGGCGTCGTAAGGTGTAATGATAGAGCCCTCCGCTATTGTTGCGGAGGGAGGATGTCAACCGATAACCTAGCTTCACTAGTCGATTATGCGGCCTTTGCGCGGTCTAATTCAGTAGCCCCCTGGTAAAGCATTATGCAGGTGGCAATGCTGCCTAGCAAAAATAACGGGAGTGAGAGTACGAATAATATAACGCTGGCCAGACAGACGCCGCCAATAATGTCGCTCCAGGCGAGTAATTTTATCCCTCGATAGGCCTCCTTTGTTTTTAACAACTTAACGCCATAAATTATGGTACATATCCCCAGGGGAAACATTGCTACCAGAAATGCAATATTGATTGGGCTGAAGGGATCTTCGTCTGAGCCTATTAATAAGGTGATGGGGGTAGTGATGACCAGCAATGCGATGGAGATATAGGTGATCAGATTGATACCTGAGTAATCAAATCTTAAGTTGTTGACATCCTCCCCGCCCTAAAGGACGGAGATTCCTACTGTGGCTGAATGCGATTTAGCATTCAACTCACTTCGGTGGGTTCCTGCTGCTGGCGACATTACTGCATCACTCACTTCACAGGCTAACAAGCGGTGTCCCCGCTCTAAAATGTTCATCGCGCCAACGAGATCGGCGTGATTTTGATAGCCGCATTCAACACACTTAAATGCGGCTTGGGTCTTGCGATTATCAGCACAAACGTGGTGACATCTTGGACAGCTTCGGCTGGTATTCTTTGGGTTCACCCGAATGAGTTGACCCCCTTTCCAGCCAAGCTTATAGTCCAACTGTCGCCCAAACTCTCCCCAACCCTGGTCTAAAATCGAACGATTGAGACCAGATTTTTGGGCAACATTTTTGCCATGATTGTCTGCATCGCCCTTGGCGGACTTGGACATGTTCCGTATTTGCAAATCTTCGATACATACTATCGCGTGGTTTTGGCTGATAGCATGCGTCGCCTTGTGCAAATAATCCTTACGGACGTTGCTGATTTTTTGGTGCAATTTCCGGGCCTTGGCTTTTTGTTTCTGCCAATTCTTGCCAAACTTCACTTGTCTTGCCATGCGGCGTTGATACTTCGCCAGCTTTTTCTGGTGTTTCTTGAAGCTGTTGAGGGGGCCAAATGGTTGCCATCGCTCAAAGTGGCAAATCTGGTTATGCCCATGTCGATCCCTACGATACCGGTTGCAGTCGGTATCGGCGATTCAACTTCGCGTTCCGTTTGGATGCTGACAGTCCATTTGCCACCGGACTGGCTAACGGTGACATTTTTGACGGTGCCAAGCACTTCTTGGCTGTTGCGATAACGCACAAAGCCAATTTTTGGCAGGTAGATACGATTGTTGTGTTGTTCCAGTTTGAAGCCTTGCGGATAGCGAAAGCTGTCGTGTTGACCACGTTTTTTGAATTTTGGAAAGTCTGCACGTTTGGCGAAAAAATGCTGGTAGGCTCGTTCCAGATCTTTCAGGGCTTGCTGCAAACATTGGCTATGCGTATCTTTTAACCATGCAGTTTGTTCCTCGTTTTTCCAAATGGGCAGAAAACTGGCAAGTTGGGTGTAGCTAAATTTAACGGTATTATCTGCTGCGTATTGCTCGGTTTGCCACGCCAAAGCCTTATTGATCACAAAACGACACGAACCCGCAAAGCGGCGCATATTCTGCGCTTGCTCACTGGTTGGTATTAGTTCAAATTTAAAGGCTTGTAGGCGTTTCATACGTTATGATTATACTTGGCCTATGGAAAAAAAAATGACATTAAGCTGTGGCGGTGCGCCAATTGAGATTATTCGACAATATATCGAACAGCAAAAAACGCCAAACCAGCTTATGGACACTTTCGTGTCCGTGCTATCCATCCCCGACATGAATGACGGGGGTTTCCGCACTTTCTGATAAATTTTTTAATAAACAGCAGCAGATAGATACCAATGCCGGTGGTCAGCAGAGTTAACAGGTTGCCACTGGTGTCAAGAAGTGAGCGGTTGCTTTCTGATCCCCAGATGCCGGTGACCACGCCAAGGGCGAGTGCGACCAGTTCCAGAATGATATTGAGTATGGTCAGGCCAAGTGCGATCTTAATGCTGCCAGCCGTCAGTTGCCCATTGGTAAAGCTTTCCGGCAGTGTTGGTTGCAGTGATAAATCGGCGGATGGGGCTTGATAGATTGAGTGTTTAGATTCCATGATCTTTTTATTTGAGTTAGGAAAGTTGTGGTGCAATGATAGGTTTAGTGTAACCAAAGTTATTTATGAACACCAGCAAGTATCGCCGGTGATACGGGGCAGAATATGATTCAAAATCATGTATGGTGTTGTTACTATTTTGTCTGTGGTGCGTTCCTTAGATGTAGGAAGCATGCGATGCCAGAAGAGGGGCGGCATGCTATGGTTTTGCGGATTGAACGTTACGGTTTGGGGAGAGACGTATGGGTTCTAAGGTTGTTTGTGTGGATGCGGCCGAGCATCAGGTGCTTGCCACATTTTTGGCGCCGATTTATGCATTGATTGCTCGGCAAGATATCAACGATGTCTGTATCAATAAATATAACCAGGTGTATATCAAACGTCGCGGCGGTTATGAACATGTACCGGGGGCGGGCTGGGAGAATGAAGCGGATTTTGTGGCGGCGATTCGTTCAATTGCCCGCACGCTGGGGATGGATCACGGGTTAGGGGAAGAGCGGCCGATTCTTGATGCGCGTTTGGCGGATGGCTCCCGTATTGCGGCAATTTTACGTCCGGCCAGTGTGCAGGGGCCGCAAATGACGATTCGTACCTTTCCGCAATCCTGGTATAGCGCTGACGATTTAATGACAATGGGGACCTATAGTCGAGACATGTTGTCTTTGTTTCGCTTGGCGATGAGGCTGGATATTAATATTTTGGTGGCCGGCAGTACCGGCTCGGGCAAGACCTCATTAGTTGCGGCATTGCTGGGCTTGTCGGATGTCGATGAGCGGGTGATTGTGCTGGAGGATACCAATGAGTTGTCGCTGAATAAACCGCAGGCTATTTATTATGAGGCGGCATCGCGGATGGCGAAGCACCGTTCCGAGAAGATTGTCAGTATGGCACAGTTATTACAGCATAGCTTGCGTAATGCTCCCGACCGTATTGTGGTGGGGGAATTACGTCATCCGGATGTGGCCTATGCCTGGAATGAATCCATGAATACCGGCCATGCCGGTTCGCTGGCAACCATTCATGCCAGCAGTGCGCATAATGCGTTGGTGCGTTTGGATAATATGATTGTGGCCAGCGATTGCGGTATGCCGTATCAGGCCATACAGACACAAACCCGATGCAATGTCGGGCTGGTGATTTTTTGCAAATGCAGCAAGCATTATGGCCATAAGGTGACAGAAGTGCTTGAGGTCAATCATGCGGAAGAAACGCTGTTGTGGAAATGGTCCGGTAAGCAGCAACAGCATTTGCGTTTGGCAGACCATAGCCTGATTGAAACCCAGGCTCAAGAGGAAGGTGTCGTTATTTAGGCGTTTTGTGATTTGATAATGGCGGCAATAATGGCCGGTTTATAATCGTCATCGCTGATAATTTGGCTGTGATCTAGATGAGGCTGGCACTCCAGCGCGATATCCAGCAGGATTCGGGTTAACTTGGTTCTATCCATTTTAACACCGCTGTATTGAAACATTTTTAACGCACATTTATCGATTTTTTCCAGTTGTGTCTGTTCAAATCTCATGCTGATGAGTTTTTTGGGAGAGGTCTTGAGGTCAGTCATATCCGAGTCTAGAGAGAGGTTTGTCGCCGCTTGCGCGGCAGATTTAATGAAAATATGTTTTTTCAGCGTGAAAAAGTATTTATTTTTTGAGCATTTTCGGTTAGGCTTTTGAGGATAAAAATATGGGCTGTAGATGTTTGCAAACGCAGTTATGCTATTTGCCATATCACCAGCACCTGAAAAATAAAAATCTTACGCACCAACGTCTTACACAATAATAAACAACACCGTAGTAAATGAAGTCGCTATTGTCGGGTAATAGGTATATATCATGGATTATATACTATATATACATGATATACGCATTTTTTAACTTGAATGGAAAAGGCTATGCCGTCATCCAACTCAACAACGTCGGTGGAATTAAAACAATACTTCATCTTTAATGAAGAAGGTGAGCGCTTCGGGATTCCCTCCCGCTTTGTGTTCTCGATTCCGGTGGCGGGAATTGCCTTGTACCAAGTGATTGGCTGGGTTGCGCTGATGGTTGTGTTGGTACTGTTTAAGGTGGTCTATCAGATTCACCGTGATGACCCTAAAGCATTAGAAATCTGGCAGGAGTCGTTACGAGACCCAAGGTGCTGGGTGTTGTGCAAGGTTAAAAAAAGAAGAATCATTTTTTTATAGTGTGATAAAAACCAAGGAGAGAGAACATGGGGAGAAAATGGTCGCTTAGCTATTGGCTGTGTCTGGCGCTGGCCTGTTGGGCAACACGTACACAGGCGGCAGATGCGTGGGAGCTGGCAGAAAATGATACCGACGGGTTTGCTACCTTGTATGGCTGGATGGATAAATTTATGGACTTTATGCAAGGTCAGTTCGGCCCATGGGTAGTGGCATTAAGCGTGATTATGGCATTGGTGGTTTGGAATTTTGCACCACGCGAAGGACTGATGGCCAATGTGTCTAAGGGGATTGTTGCCGGGCTGGTGATTATGAATATGGGTGCCTGGATGAAGTTGTTTTAGGAGCCATGGTGATGCCTTCAACCACACAGTCGCGGGCAATTTCCGATTTGTTCAGTGTGATTGCGCCCTATGGGGAGTTTATTCTGACCAAAAAAGGTTCACTGATTGCCGGAGTGGAGCTGAGCGGGATTGATCCGGATGGTCTGACCTCGATTAATCACCAGGCATTGAGTGAAATGGCCAGAATGATTTATGGTCGTTTGGATGCGCGTATTATGGTGACCCAGTACTATGCGCATTTTGGCGGGGTGATTGCGAACCTTCGCGGTCGAGACCATCCGATTGCGGATAAATTGTCTCGCAGCCGGGTGGAGTATCTGAACCGCAAGTCATTGAATTCATCACGTCTGGTGCATTATCTGGAGATTGAGCCGAGTCAACGGCTCAATCGCCTGAGCTTTGTCGAGCTGTTTAAGCATATTTTTGCGGCTATCCATAGCGCCAGCAGCCGGGGTGTTTTAAAAAATGCCGTCAGTTCCGAGCATAATCTACTGCTGTGCAAACAGGAGCTTGATGCACAGTATGACATACTCAAACATGCGGTCGATGCCATGAATACATCCTGGTCGATGAAAGACGGGATGACGCTTTATCCGATGACGGCCGGCCAGACCTGGGCACATATGCGTTTTTTAGCTTCTTTCCGGGCGCCCTTGCTGCAGATAGGCAAGGATGATGCATTGCCGCTGGAAGACTGGGATTATTATTTGACCGAAGGCGAGCTATCACCGGTGGTGGTGAATGGGCTTGATGCGATGAAAATTGGCGGGCCGGTGAATAAATATGTGCGCTTCGCCGCTATCAAGCGTATCGGTGCGCCTAAAATTAAACCGGGATTTTGGGCGAATGGGGCCGACAGTCCATTTTTTATCAAAGGCAATTATGTCTTAATGGCGCGCTGGAAGCCGTTAACTAAGGTCCATAAGAGTCTGTTGTTCCAGAAAACCGAATCCGAGTTAAATCGACAGTCCATTAATATCGGCTCTTTGCTGTTGAGTCATCACGACAAGCTGACCGAAAAAGAAAAACGGGAAATGTTAACGCCAGCGATTCGTGACAAACTGGATGAGCTGGGGGAGGCCGAGTCGATTGATGAGCGTTGGGGCAATCTGACCGCGATGATTGCCGTGTTTGGTGAGGATGCCGAACAGATACGTCGTACCTCAATTGAGCTGGATCGTGCTACCAGTAGCAATAATATCAGTATGCTATGGGAAACCGTGGGTACCCGCTATGCCTATCAGGCCTTTCAACCCGGCGGCTCGGATCAAAGCATTCGCGAAATGAAGGTCAGCCTGTCGCAGTTTTGTGCCGCAGCGCTGTTTTATCAATCATCCATTGGACAGCCCAGCTTGCGGGCGGTGGGGCAGGCCAAGGATGAGGAAGCCCTATATTTATTGGAGACTCCCGATGGTCAGTTATTTCATTACAGTCCATTTTGCGGAGGCAAGGGGCTGGTGATCACGTTAGGCCCAACCCGATCCGGTAAAACCTATTTAAAAAACACCTTTGCCTCACATTTGATGAAATACGACGGTTTATACCGTGCCATTGATATTGATCCCGGATCGGAGCCGATTGCGATGCTATATGGCAAAGGTAAGGGAATTTTTCGGGTGGGAGATCATGGCTATGGGTTTAACCCGTTTGTGAATTATCGGGGGCAGGATGATAGGCAGTTTCGTGCCTATTTCACCAAGTTGATTCTCTATATGATGCGCGCCAACGATGAAGCGGGTCTAAAACAGCTGGATTCCGGCGAGCAGCAGGATGTTGACCGGGCAGTATCCGAGGTATTGCGACTGGCCGAGCAAGACCGCAGTTTTCCGGCATTTGTTGCCTTATTGCCAGCGCATATTCGCGCCAAGCTGGCGCGTTGGGTACATCCGGGTAAAGGCATGGCACCCGGTCAATATTCCGGGTTGTTTGATCATAACCACGATGCCATTGGCCGCTTTGATGAAATGGTCGGTGTTTATAACCTACAGGCCATGAAAAATGATCAGGCGATAGCGGCCGTGTTATGGGAGCTGTTTTATCGCACTACCCAAACCTTTGAACATCCGGATTATCGTCATTATGTCAAAGGCCTGGATATTGATGAGGCGCATTATGCGTTAAATATTCCCGGTTTTGCCGAATATATTCATACCGGTATCCGTACCTGGAATAAATATCAGGTGGTGTTGCAGTTATTGATCCAATCGCCACTAGAACTGGCGAATAGCATTGGCTGGCCGGTGATCAAAAGCTCGGTATCCACCCTGATTTTCATGGCCGATCCGAATCTTGAAGCCGATTTGTACTGCACAACCTTTGGTATATCCCTGGGCGATTGTGAGGTGATTCGCGGTCTGGTTCCTCAGCGCGAGGCTTATATCATTCAACGGGACCTGGGTATCGCCAAAAAAGTGATAGTGGATACCGAGCTGGAGCAATACGCGGTAAATACCAGCCACCCTCAGGAAACCAGCATTAGAAATCAATTGATTGAGCAATATGGTTTTGAAACCGGGATGAATAAATTTATTTCGTATTTACGCGATAACGGCAGCAACGATGCCGATTATCTGCCGCAACGAGAGGTATTTCATTAAGCCGCGTATTTCAATCTAAAGGGAGTATTTGCTATGCAAGGAATAAAAAATACCGCACTGGCTTGCCTGTTGGGACTGGGGATGGCCTCCTCGGGATGGGCCGGAGGCATTCCGACCTATGATGCGATTAACTATAGCCAGCTATTCAAACAGCTGGATGAAATGCAGCAACAAGGCATGCAACGTTTAAAACAATATGACCAGGTGCTGGCCCACTACGAAACCCAGCTGGAAAACTGGGCCGGGTTGCCGACGCATATCCGGGACAATTTGCTGGCCAATATTGAACAAGACTTAAAGCGCATTCGGGACGAGATGGGACCGTCCTTGTTGGGCACCTTACCCAAGCTGGATGTTGAGAGTGAAAATTATGAGGATGCGGTAGATGCGGTACTCAAAACCGTATTAGTACCTCCGCCCAAAGAAGACGAGGTGCAAGCCATTTTGGATGGCTCATCGACACTGAGTGAAGAGCATAAATTACTGATATTGGATCAGGCCATTGCCCACCGCACACGCTATGAGGCGATTAATGATTCGCTTGCTATGCAGTCTGTGGCGAATGAGGGAGCAAAAGAGCGTGAGAAAAGAGCTGAATATATTGCAAAGAAAGTTGGCACTTTAGGGGATAACAGTGAAGTTCAAAGTTTACAGCTTATCTTAATGCAGAATTTGATTGTAATGGAACAGTTGGAAGAGACGATTAAAGGGGTGAATCAGACCGCGGTAAATGTTACCGCGATGGAACGTAAGATGCTGACAGAGGTGGCAGATTATCAGATGAGGGATGTGCAGCGTGCGATTCATGCCTCAAAGCAAGTGATTAATAACTCGGGGATGACACAATGGGGAAGTCTGTAATGATTGCGATGATGTTCTTAGGGATGTCTACTTCGGTATGGGCTGAGAGACTTGATCCAGTTCATATTGATAAAGAAACGGCTAAACACCTCTTGGCTCTTAAAGAAAAATGTAAGGATGAAAAAACCATTTGGTGTGGGATGGAGGGCTTGGAAGAATTAGATAATCAAGGGCTATTGAGGGGGTTTGAAAGTTATGCTGAGAAACACTATTTCGGATTGGATGATGAGAAACTCAAAGAGAAATTTTTTTCTTTGCATGAGCTAAGAAAAACAGCACGAATGCCACTTGTGCAGAAAAGAGGGGAAATTACCAAAAGGGGATATGACCTGGAAATTTCTGCCATACAAAAAGAGTGGAAACGCCGTACCGGTAAATATTTACTTACGCCGGGTTGCCGTTTGAAGTATCCGAATCGCCCCTATGATCATAAGTATCTAATCTGTGAGCAATAGCCAAGACAGGCCAAGATTAATGGATTAATCCATTTTTTGTAACCTGAATTTCACTCTCGCAACCAGGAGGTGAGGGCTGATTTTTATAGTCAGTATATGTAAAGGGAGAGGGTATGGCGATAGCTAACAGGTGGCTTTATGCGGTGCTGATCTTAGGGCTTCTGTTGTGTGGCTCAGCGCTGGCTGGCCCGGATTTTTCTGATCCCAATGACACGGTGAGTGGCTTTAAGGGGTTTCAGCATGATTTAAGCACGGCGATAAGTGAGATTCTGACACAGCCGGATTATCAGAATGGGGCGTTGCTGTTATGGGCATTTTTTGCGGTGCTGTTGTTGATCTGGACGTTTTCGCAATGGGCGTTAGGCGCGGCCAGGTTTACCGATATTTTGCAGGCACTGTTTCTGGTGTTGTTTACCAAGCTGTTTATGTCGCAAGGTATTTATGATGAGTTAACCACGGCGTGTTGGGATTTTGCCAATGGTATGGGCCGCTTGGTGCAGATAGGGGTGATTGGCCAGGGGGATCTGTTTTATACCCCGTTGTTTGTAACCAAATTAACCGCCGCCATGGTCTTGCCCGAGTTGACCGATTTTAATATGGGTACGCTGATGCTTAAGCTGCTGGTGATTGCGACCTTGTCGTTTTCCAGCATTCTGTTATCGCTGCTGGCATTTATTGCCACGGTATGGGGGCTGTGGGGCTATACCCTGGCAAAAATTATCGGTCTGTTTTTTATTCCTACCCTGATGTATGAGCGTCTGTCCTGGTTATTTGATGGCTGGTTGCGTTTTTTCTTTGGTTTTCTGGTGTATGTGATTGTGGCCCGGGTGAATATGGCGATGTTGGTGCTGGCCCTGATCAGTTATCTGGGCATGGGGGTACCGGAGTTATCCGACGAATTCACCCCGATAGTATTTGACCCGATTGAAAACTTTTCCCAAATTTTAGGGTTGCTGGCTTTTGTCTGGGTGGGTTTGTTTGCCTTGTTCAGCACCGGTAAATTTGCATCGGCGGTGGTGGCGGGTGCTGGAGGGGGCGGCATTGGCGGGGCGTTTTCCGGTGTTGCCCGCTCGGCGGCGATGTTGGTCAGTAAAGGCCGGATTAAATAGGAGCGGCGATGAACTTAGTTAAAGGCAGACGGCCCAGCAGCCAGGAAATGCCGGGGGGCGTGGATGTGGAGAAAAATGGCAGCAACGCGAAACGGTTGTCGCGTAGCAGCGAATTTGCGGCGGAATTGCGGGCGCAGAATCATCGTTTGTTTATGATTGTGGTGTTGCTGATTATTGGGCTGGTGTTTACCTCCATTGGATGGATGCATGCCGATAAGCGATTTGCCGAAAATGTTCGAGTTGCCTGGGTAAAACTGTCACCGGATGGACGCCATACCATTCAATATGATGAGCAACAACAAAACCAGGTGGACTATTTTGCGTCTACCGTAGAAAGCAAACTGACCGAGTGGGTAGAAAAACGTTATAGCGAAAAATCCAACAGCATTATGGATGATTGGGGGTTTGCGCATGCGCTGATGTCTACCAGCCTGCAAAAGCGTTTTGTAGCCGAACAAGCCGGTGCCAAGAAGGCGGCCGAGCATGCCGAGTGTCCTAAAAGCTGTCGGCAAGTCGAAGCGCAGGTACGCACCATTCAATATCTGGATCCGATTCCTATGCCAGGTAGCCTGGAGCGTGACCAGGGAAAACTGTATACCGCGTTGTTTTTTGTGGTTAAAACCGAGCGCAACAGTTCGGGCGAAATCGTAGATAGAAGTAACCGTATCGTGAAGGTGAAATATACCTTTAAGCCAAAATCCGAGATTGTTAAAAAACGTGCGGCATTGCGTTACAACCCGATTGGGATAGTGATCGAAGAATCTGAAAATAAATACGATCCCACGCCGGTAAGTGCAACACCAAGTTAGTTGAAAACCCAGGAGAGAGAAATGCAAAAGATAATCGCGTTGTGTGGCGTATATGCTCTGCTGCTTCCCGTCTTGTTGATGCCGGGATGGCTGGCAGCCGCCTCGATGAGCAGTCAGTGCAAACAGATTCGCTGGGAGCCGGGACGTATTGTTGAGGTGGAAGCCGAAATTTTTCAGAAAACGCATGTCGCCTTACCCGAAGCCGCGTTAGATATTGTCTGGGGGTCGGACGAGCTGTGGTCCATAGACTGGGTGCAGCAGCATGTCTTTATTAAGCCAACCAGCGAGCATGCGTATGGCTCACATACGACCGCAACCATTGTCGGCAACAGTGGCAATGCCTATCAGTTGCGGATTAAGCGGGTTAAAAATATGCATACCCATTGTTATGTGCTGGAGAATAAACGCGATTCGCTCAATCATGCCTCATGGTCACAGCATGGCCCCGATGCCAGAATTGCCCAGTTAACCCGGCAAATGGCGATGATGCAGGCACAGGCTAGAGAACGGGAAGCAAAGGTTAAGCGTGATGCCGAACGTCAGGCGCGTGAGAAAATCCGGCAGCTCAAAAAAGATATTTACTCCGGTTATAAGGTGGTACGCAGTGATGGCTTCTTTGCCGAAGACGGTGTGACCTCTATTTATGATGATGGGCGCTTTACTTATGTCACCTTAAAGCAGGACACCAACGGCATTATGGCCATTCAGGGAGAAATTTCCGAAAAAATGCAGACCCTGGAGTTTAGTTATGATACCGCCAATCTGACCTATTCCATTGTTGGCCTGTTTCCTGCCTTGGTGTTGCGGCATAACGATTCAGAGCTGGTGATTCAGCGTAAAGAGTAAAGTGGGGGACGAATCATGAGCGAGCATCAGCCGCTGCATAATGATGAGCAGCCAACTCCTCATCAACGCAATATGCAACGTGTTGCTGTGGCGTTGGTGGTGATTGTGGTGGCGGGATTAACCTTGCAGACATTTACCAGCTATGCCAACAACCAGCAGCAGAATAACCGGGCATTTGAACAGGCATTGGCCACGGCAGAGGAGGTGCCTCCGGTTAACGGCAAGCCGGTTGACGACTTTCAGCGGGTGGTCAATCAGGCGCAGGCTAGGCAGGCCCATGAGCAACAATTGGCTCAAAATGCCTGGCCGGATGACGATGCCTTGATTCGGAGTGCATTGCAAAAGTCTGAGCGTGATGAAACCCCTGGCAACATGGTGATGAATAAACTGACTCAGGCCGAGGGGCCGGGGGAAACCGCAGAAAGTATTAAGCAACGCTTTACCCTGGAAGAGGAGCGGCGAGTGTTGGCGGCAATGCGTTCACCGCTGGTGATTCATTCGGCGGCACAAGATCACCCCGCGGCCACCGAACCCACGGATGCGCTGTCGCAGCAGGATATGTTGTCGGAGATTCGGCAGGCACGGATGGCGTTGCAGCAACAAATGAGAGGAGACGAGGCCTCCCCGGAAATGACTGCAGTACCGGCGCAGCATCCTCCGCACCAGGTTACCCCCGCGCTGAGCAGTCGCGAATTAGCTCGACAAATGTTGGCTCAACATGGGGCAATGCCGCCGGGGGTGGTCGGTGAGGTGGTCAGCAGTCGGCGGCAGCGTGATCCATATAATGCCGGCCCTCAACCCGGTGAAGTGCGGGTGCCGGTGGCAACGGTGTTATCGGCGGTGATGGTGGATGATGTGATCAGTGATTACGATGGCAATTGGCGGGCACTGCTGACGCATGATGTGTATGACGTCGCGCGTGAGCATATTCTGATGCCTAAGGGAACCAAAATTACCGGCCGGACGGTGCGTGTGAGTAAGGTCAATGAGATATTGCAAAACCGTATGGCATTCGGGGTAACCTGGGCGGTGTTGCCGGATGGCAAACGCATCGATATGCGCCGTACCGCCACCACAGATGTGGCCGGGGTGGCTGCCTTGCAGGGGGCGGTGGATAGACACATTTTAGCGCAGCTGGGTGGGATTGCGGCCTATGCGGTGCTGGGCCTGGGGCCAAGTTTTTCGACGTCGGTAGGGGCCGAGGCCCAGAGTTCGCAGGATGTGGCCTTGCAGGAATTTACCAGTGGCTCACGCGATATGGGGCGGCGCTTTGCCTTGAAATATTTGAATGTGGTGCCCACGATTACGATTCGTTCGGGCACACCTATGCGTATTTTTATCGAGGATGAATTATTTATCCGGCCATGGGGGCGTGTTGATGATACCGATTACACCTTATAGCGGGTTGCAACGTCTGGGCGAGCATTATGCACGCTTGCCGTTATCGATACGAGTCAGCTTTTTTCCATTCGCACTGGCGTGTTTGCCCTTGCTGTTGATGAGTGGCTGGGGCACGGCCATGCTATTGCCACCGGCAACGCTGCTCACACTGTATCTGATTTATCTGATTGCCCGCTCATTGGAGTCCGCGCTGTTTGGCTTGCATGTCTTTCAGGGGCATATGCGGGTGGTGATGCCGCTGTATACCTTTATGGGCTTATGGGGAGGCTTGCTGTTTGCTATCGACAGAATGCGCTATTTTCTACCGGTGGTTTGTCCGGTGTTTCTTTGTTTAATTCTGGCCGTGCTGCCGGTGATTGCCAGCACGGGCACGTCGCAACAACGATGGCTGCCGCTGCATTACAGTTATCCCGCACTGTCCGTGCTGGTTGTGGCGACTCAAATACTGACTTATTGGAATCTACGATGAAAAAACACATACTCACGCTAAGCGCACTGCTTATCTTAGCCGCAAGCAGGCAGGTGTTGGCCAATACGGTAGACCCCTTGGCTTATGGCACCTCTATGCAGTTTCATGCCAAGATTAACACGGTGGCGGCGGCCGCCGACTATATTCTGGAGCCGATTGGCTATAAGGTGGTTGTGCCCGCCGCATCGAAAGCCGCCACCCTGGATATTTTGCAGCGCCCGCTCAGTCCATTGGCGAAAGATGCGGGTATGGTGACCATTCAACAAGGTTTGTTATTGCTGATCGGGCCAGATAGTCGGCTGGTGATTGATAGAGAGCATAAACGGGTCACTTTTGAACCACGGCCGCGAGCACCTCATGCCAGCCATTAACACCCGTCAACATTTACCGCAAGCCGGGTGCGTGACAGCCATTAAACGCGTGGGTGTGTGGCTTGTGGCGTTGTGGTTAAGTGGCTGTGGCAGTCAATATCCGGTCGTGGAGCGTGATTTGTCCGCAGCCGCCATTTACCACCCCGACCCACAGGTGGTCTACCGTGATTTGAGTCAAAGCCAAACCGCGGCTTATCAGCAGTTTATACCGCCGCCACCACCGCCGATACCTAAGAGCAGACGTGTTTTACCTGCGGTAGCCGGGAACTATACGGTGGAGTTCTCCCGTAACAGCCTGCAGCTACAACAAGATGCACGGGATATTCTGAATAAGCTTGCACAGCAAGCCCAATATATCGCCACTATCACGGTGAGCGGTCGCGCCAAGGGAGAGCCACGGGCGGCGAGTCAACTTGCCTTAAAACGTGCGCAGCGGGTGAAAAACTATTTGTTAAGCCATGGTGAATTTGCCGGAGTTGAATTTACCGTGCGTTATTCCGGGATAAAAGCCCTGGATGTGGTGCAACTGGAGGTTGAAGCGCTAACTCCGGAGAAGAACAGGGAATCTAAACGGCCGTAGTAGCCTGCTGATGGCCGGATGATAGACGGGAGGTGCGAATGAAAAATATAAGGGCGACTATCGGTTTTGGTCTGATCTTGGTGCCAGCATTGGCAGAGGCAGGGCCAGCCGATATCTTGACGGGAGATATACGTTTGGCCTGTGAGGCCATACTGTGCTTATCGTCCGGCGCCCGTCCCGGGGAATGTAAACCCTCGTTGGCCAGGTATTTTGGCATCAGTTATAAGCGTTTTTCGGACACGATCAAGGGGCGTTTCAATTTTTTGAATTTATGCCCGATTGTCTCGCTGGACTCCAAAATGAACACGTTGGCCCATGCAATTTCGCGGGGTGCTGGCCGCTGTGATGCCGAATATTTGAATGCTAATACCATAACCTGGGTCAATAAATCCCTAATTTCCGATCCGGAATATTTAGCTAATGCCTTAATGACACAAGGTACCAGCCCCGCATATGGCTATCTTTCGTTGGGTTGGCGAGGGAGAGATGAATTGGAACAGGTCGCGGTGACAAACTTTGTTTTGCCGTCATGGTGCCAGATATATCAAGAGCATGAATATACCCGGCTAGATAGCGAGCATGGTGTTGCGCGTTATGTGGGCACTCCTGAGCGGGGAGGGCATTGGAGTGACCCCGTAGACTATAAGGCCGCCTTGGCGAGCTATAATCTACGTATCGCCACCGAAAATAAAGCCATATTAGCCGGCTATCACTGGCGACGGGCCACTGAGGTTACTCCGTTTATGTATTACCGTTGGGCGTATCGTTCGCACCTTAATGATTGATGTGTGTTTTTGGGTATAGCCACGCTGATGCGCGTGGTTGGACGCCGGTGGGTAGCGATAGTGCTGTACGAAGAACCCTACCACATTAAATCATCAGGAATTTGATAGTCTGCATAAGGATCATCTTCGTCAACTTCTGTACTTTTTTTGTTTACTCTAATAACAATTGAGGCGTCACGTTCGGCAATTTTATCGGCGATGACTTTGGGGACCAGTGCCGCGTTTTCTCCCTGACAGACAATTACCAGTCGCTCATTCACTAAGTGTGACTGAACTTCAGCGGATACATACATCCGTTTAACTTTGTTGTTGTACACATAGTTGTAGGCAATATCACCGTTACCTTTGCTTTGGCTGTTATGTTTAACCATTTGAGCAATTTGGGCCAAGATAGCTTTTTGCGTGGCGGCAGTATCACGTTCTGCATTTAGCTCCCGCGCTCGCTCAGCTTTTTGACGTTGAGCCTCAAGCGCTGCTGCTTGGGTTTCATCAACCGTCTCCGTGCCTGCTCGGCGTTCAGCTTTCCGCTTATTTGTCTTATCATGTTTAATCTTGTTAACTTTGCCCTTATCGACTAGCCCAGCTTTTAAAAATTGATCTTGCAAAGATGCCATATATACTACTCCATAAAATAAGGTTCACCCGCCTGGGCCAACTATATTGACTAAGCTTTTGCATCACGGTGATGTCAAAAAAACTTAGCATAACAAAGTTTTCTACTATAGATTAGGATTCTCCGAAATAACGCTGGAAATTTGTATACCTTTCTCGCAAATTCCTTGAGTAATGTGGGATTTCTGATTCTAATGCTGGCGATTCGATTCTTATGGCGCGTTGTAGTCCGTAGCTAGCGATGCAGGAGCGGAGTACGGGGAGGGCCAGTATCTCTCGGATTCCATGTCTGCCTCATTATTCAGGCGACTAAAAAACGCGTTATTTCGAACTCAGGTTAAAATGAGCGCATGATTTAGCCATAAGTAGTGATATGCCCCAACCTCAACCTAGTGAGAGACAATGGAACCATTGTGTGAATGAGCCGCTGAGTTATCGTTTTATTACGTCGATTGATGAGCTTGATAAAGCCATCTGGGATACTTATTTTGCCAATAACTGTTTTCTGAATTATGGGTTTTTAGCCAGCTTGGAGGCGAGTGGCGGAGTTGACTGCAATGAGCAGGGGCAATCTGGCTGGATAAGCTATCACTTAGTCATATTGCGCAATGAGCAACCGGTTGCGCTAGTCCCCGGCTATTTAAAAACGCACTCTTATGGCGAGTATGTGTTTGATTGGGCATGGGCTGAGGCCTATCATAAACGGGGGAGGGTATATTATCCCAAATGGATTGCGGCGACCCCGTTTACGCCCGTTAGCGAAACCCGTATGGGTTTTTGTGCATCGCTCACTCAAAACGAAGTGGATAGGATTTCACAATTCATCGCGACTACCCTCACCAGGGTTGCTCATGAGCGCGACTGGAGCGGTTGGCACTTAAATTTTTGCCATGACAATGAACGCGAAGTTTTGGATAAAACTGAGCTAATGCAAAGGCGGGGTGTACAGTTTGTTTGGCGCAACCAAGGCTACAATGATTACTCGGACTTTTTGGCCGCCTTAACATCACGCAAGCGCAAAAAGCTAAAAAAAGAGCGTTTAACCGTGACGCAACACGCGTTGGAAATCAAGGTACTCGAAGGTGATGATATCAGCTCAGCGGATATGCACTGTTTTTATCGCTTTTACCAAGCCACCTATTTGAAAAAATCTGGCCATACAGGGTATTTAAATGAAGCTTTTTTTCAAGCGCTGTTGTCTCGAATGAGGGATAAGCTGATATTAATGGCGGCTTTTGCCGATCAAAAAATGTGCGCGGCAAGCCTATACTTTAAACATCAAGATACCTTATATGGTCGCTATTGGGGGGCAGTCGAAGCCTATGACAGTTTGCATTTTGAATTATGTTACTACCAAGGTATTGAGTACTGTATTAACAACAAACTGGCGGTATTTAATGCCGGTGCGCAGGGCGAGCATAAAATACTGCGTGGCTTCAGACCGGAATATACCTACTCCTATCATTATATTTGTGATGAAGTATTCGGTCCGGCCATTGCTGATTTCTTAAAACGAGAATGGCAACAAATGGAGATATACCATCAGCAATGTAGTGCGGTTGTTCCTTATAAAGCCCAGGATTAGGTCACTTTTATAAACGTTAATAAGCGGTTATTGGCAGGCATAGTATGGTCGGCGAGTAAGTTTAATCCCGCTTGCTCTGCCAGCGTCAAGATCCATTCAATATCACGAATCCCGCTATTGGCATCCCGTTCTTTCAACCACATATCAAACTGAGCATTTGATTCACTGGTGTAAGCTCCCTGGTAATTAAAAGGGCCATATACACATAGCTTGCCATTGATGGCTAAATGCTTAGCCACACCCTCAAAAAAACGCGCGACCAATAACTTGCTGATGATATGTAAAGTGTTTGCACTATAAATTGCATCGATGTCAGCCACTGGCCAAGGTGTATTAAGATCAAGTGTTAGCGGCCTATGCAGATTATTGGATGGCAACGCATCAATCCACGCATTAATACCATCATGGTTTATCGCTAAATCACTGGTATGCCAATGTAAATGAGGCAAGTTGGCGGCAAAAAATACCGCATGCTGGCCGGTACCCGATCCAACTTCAAGAACGTCTTTGGCATTTGCGAAGGTCTGAGATAAAACAGCCAAAATAGGCTGTTTATTATTTTCACACGCTTGAGAATAAGGTTTCATGGGGTCAGTTTTCAGTAGAGTATGGCAAGAATATACGGAATATTTTCCCCGAGTCAAAAGTAACGAATAACAAACTGAGGTCTAATTTCTATTAAATCTGCTCACCTTATTTTCATTAGCAGGCTATAAGTTAAATAGGCATATCTGTACTAAACGCGGTAGGGGGCTATACGGTCCAGACTTTTACTCCTGCGTCTTGGTGTCACGTAGTCGCTCTCGATATTGCTCTTTAGCAAGCGCCTGCATATCCTCGACGGTATCGCTTTCATCAACAATTTCACGGCCTAACATGGTTTCAATGGCATCTTCGAGTGTGACAACCCCTGTGGCTTGACCAAATTCGGACTTGCAGCCCACGAATCGACAAAATGACACTAACCATCGACACGATATCGTCCGCATTTATGCACTTCACGGCAGAATGCGTTTCATTAAATTTCCCGGTACTTGCCGCTGTCCAACGCGCCGTTGAAGCGTCATTCACGCGCCACGTTTTGTGCTACAGTACCATTTTAGCCTCTGCGTAAATGACGCTTAACTAAGACGTTACGCAACTACACCATGTGAAATCGTAGAACGAAATACCTATGAATAGACTGCTAAAAGAATTACAGGATAAGTTGGATTTTGAAGGTGTAATTTCAAACGCATCGACCCCTAATGATTTGCTGCCTTCGAGATATGAAGACAAAGTTGGTGGTGAGCTGGGCAAAGAGTTTGTGGCAAGCCTTGTGAAAATCATAAATGAAGAAACGTATTCTCCTGCTGAAGCGTCATTCATTCACGTTCCCAAGCCTGGTTTCACTACAAGGCCTGCAGCACTCCTCACTTTAGCAGATAGATTGGTTTACGAAGCACTAATTGACGCAATCAAACCGGCAATCGAAAAAAAGCTTATAAGTGATGTGTATGTTATGTGGCCTCGAGCCAACTATTTACCCAAAAGGTGGGGCGAGTTTGAAAGAGCTCCGATCTCTACGGGCGAGGAGTACATTGTAAATATCGATATAACTGCTTTCTACGATTCTATAGATCATTCCGTTTTAGAAGGTAAGATTGTTGAGATAATTGGTGAGAATGCTTTTGCTCAAGCCATAAGTTCGTTTCTCAATAGAATTATGGGTTCGAATCGGGGGGTTCCCCAAGGTATTTTGGCTTCTGATACGCTCGCCACTCTTTATCTTCAATCTGTGGATTCTGCAATGCTTAGATCTGGGTTTAATTACTGGCGTCATGGGGATGACATAAGGATGAGCGCTGAGAACATATCTTTAGCTAGGCAATCAATAGCTATTGCAGAGATTGAATTAAGAAAAATTGGGTTAGTTTTGAACTCATCAAAATGTGTAATACAACGAGCCGAGCACTACGACTCTCATCTTCAAGAAACTAGCAAAGTATATAATCTTATAAAACAGAGGTTGTATGAGGAAAAGGTAGAAGATGTGAGTTCTGATTCTGATGCTTTGCAAGGGCTCATGGACGAAGCAAAGCTAGACGATCAAATGAAATGGGATTTGTTCTATCATGAGTCAATATCCATTGAGGATGTAATTGGAGAAATTCGAGAGCATCTACAGCCAGATGAATTGGAGATTGCCAAAGCTCTGTTTAATGAAACTATGGAGGGTATACCTGATGGTGAAAATCCACTCCCAAAAGATCAATTTCACGTACAGATCAAAAAATCGATGTTACGACTGGCCGCTGGTAAGTCCGATATTGCTGTTGACAAATGTTCAAGCCTAATTGGCAAATTTCCAGACAAAACAGAGCTGATATGCAACTATCTAATATCTTTAGCGTCTGTCTGCCCTCGTGATGTTGCATCTCAAGCAGAAGATATTATTAACTCCGACCTGTTTTTGACTGCATGGCAAAAAGCATGGATATATAGAGTTCTCGCTGAATGCAGTGAAGAAATAGCGGAAAAAACGAAGGAAGCTATCAGTCAAAACTGTAATGATCAATATGCCCATTGGCTAGAACGTGTTGAAGGGTTTAAGGTTCTATCTAAACTCGGTGAGCTTCCCTTTAAACTGGTGATGCAGAGTTGGGAGGTGGCGCCAATAGCGTACAAGCCTGATTTAATCGCGTCAGCAGTTTATTTATCGAAGAGTTGTGAAAAGTCTCAACGTTTTCTAGAAGGAATAAAACAATCACCTATCGAGCGGGTTGTCGCAAGACACTGCGTCGCTAGATCATAGGTTAAACTATTTAATGCGTAACAAGTGCGTCAAAGGTGACGCCTGGCGGCGCACTTTACGCAGGCGTTGATAAGTGATAAGGGGTCAAGTACCATATTGACGGTTTATCATAGTTCAACTACATTAATGCCATGCCCAGACCAATCCGAATTGAATATGAAAACGCCTATTACCACGTGATGAATCGTGGTGCGGGCTATCGTGACATTTTTCATGGCGAAAAAGACTTTGAAGCATTTTTGCTGACGTTGGCAGAGGCTCATCAGCGATTTGGCATTCAGGTGCTTTGTTATTGTTTGATGAGCAATCATTATCATTTGTTGATTAAAACGCCGGAAGCGAACTTAGGCCGGGCGATGCGTCATATTAATGGTGTTTATACTCAGCGTTATAATCGCTTGCATAAAACGGATGGCCCGTTGTTTCGAGGGCGATATAAAGCCATATTGATTGAAGAGGATAGCTATCAATTGCAGGTTTCGCGTTATATTCATCGCAACCCGCTGGAAGCGCAGATGGTCGCGAAATTGGATGACTATCCCTGGAGTAGTTATCCGATGTACCTTAAGCAGCAGCCAATACCGGAGTGGTTGTATCCACAGGAGATCTTTGGTCAGTTAGGTGTTAAACGTCGACAAGCAGAGAAATATCGGGCTTTTGTCGAAATGGGTGTTGATGAGGAAATTGCGCGTTTTTACGGCAAGGGTAATCAGATGCCTTATTTAGGCAGTGAAGCGTTTAGAGAGTGGGCTTATCGGCAGCGTCAGACGGATGATGACGGAGTGAGCCAGCAAAGTTTGCAGGCATTCCGTCCTGATTTTGGCGCGGTGTTAAATCAAATCGCGACATGTTTTGATGTTTCAATAGGCTCGATTAAGGCAAACCAACGTGGTAGGCATGCAGAAAATATACCTCGTTGGGTGGCGATGTATTTAGGTCGGGATTTGTGTGGATTAAAACTGCGCCAGATAGCGGATAGCTTGGGTTTGAAGCGTACCGGCAGTATTCCAAATAATATAGTCAAATTACAGCAGAAAATGCAGCAGGATAAAGCGGTAAAAAACATTGTTGATACGATAAATGGTGAATATGGGACTTGACCCCTTTTCTCGGGTGTAGATCATTCTGTGACAACCTAAGCAGCTTGCTTCTGCCACAAGAGCACATTGTCTGGTAACGAAATATTTTTCTGGTAAGTTGCCATGAGTAGATCCCAGCCCTGATTAAACAAATTACTTAGTAGCAAGCCTCTAAACGTCAGAATGGCCTGCCCACCGACTTCTTTCCAGCACATCCCTGATCGCTTTAATCGTTGTGATACCAATGTTTTACAAGTGGCTTCCACAATGCCAGAACCGATAGGTAAATTGCTTGCTGCCAATTCGGCATAATGACAACGATGCTTATTATTTTTGAAATAATTCAGTTCTGTTTTTAAGCTTGCTTTACCGGGATGCTTGCTTAATTGATAGCGTAAATGAGCAATGATTTTTTGAATACCATTTTCATCATGCCGCAAAATATGTCGATATTTTACAAATGCTGAACTCGCCTTCAGGCTTTTGACACCATAAATAATTTCGAAAGCCTTTTTCAAGTGCTCAGCTGCATGATAAAAATCGAGAACAGAAGTCCCAACAGCCAGCGCCCCATCTAAAAAAGTCCAATTGTCTTTAGCGCCATCAGCAACTTTAATTAACGTTAACTCAGGCCGTTGTGCTAAAGCGTATTCAACCTCCTGTTGAAGAAAGTTTTTAAGTGTCATTTTCTTGTGTTCAGGCATACAACCATAGCGTCGTATGACTAAAGGCTCACCTTGATCATCATAATAGGTCACTGAGCCACAGCTGGCTTCTTCATAGCGAGAGTCGCCAGGCATAACCACAGCGCCTTGCATAGGAATCAATACGCCATCCAATGAAACCGCTAGTGCAACCGCTTCTTTCGGTATTTCAAATTGCTGACGAAGCTGTAACTCAAATTCAGTTTGCTGTTTTTCCCACTGTAGTCCAAGCTTTTTAGGTAAACGATCCAGGCTACTTTTAGAGGGTTGCATAGCGCCTAATTCAGAAAGCAAATCTGCTGCATCGTATGGTGTGAGTTGTGATACAACTAGCATGGCTTGCTTCGCGGCATTCGGTGTCCAGCTACTTTCCACAATACCTGCCCGACATTCTAATGGGCTGATACTTATCGTTGTACCTGGTAAACGATAGCGTGTACGTTTAACACGGATTTTTCCCGCGACAGAGGTATAATTTTTCTCGCTATGAAGTACTCGACGATAAGTTTTGTTTCCTATTGTCAGCACAGGTAGGTCAATATCATAGCTGGCTAGCATGGCGGCTAAAGCGGCTCTTTCGGCTTCCATAAATGCAGCATGAACGGCTTTTTCAATACCTTCAAATAACTCGCGTTGCTGGGCTCGCTTTAATTGAGTGTTGAGAGACTTTTGTAAATGGTTGAAGGCTTCAG
Organism: uncultured beta proteobacterium; assembly: GCA_942490555.1. Taxonomy (GTDB): domain Bacteria; phylum Pseudomonadota; class Gammaproteobacteria; order Burkholderiales; family Gallionellaceae; genus Gallionella. Next base: position 55,144 of record CALNXP010000013.1, read on the forward strand.
TTAAATGATGGCTTGGCAGAGAGGCTGGTTCGTGAGATAGTGGCATTGGGCAGTTCTTTTGTTATTTGGTTGTTTTAGCGCTTTCAAATATACAGAAGAACTGCCTTTTTTGCTTTTAAGAGGCTACTTGTTGGTCGCTTTGGTTTCTGTCACAGAATGATCTACACCCCTTTTCTCTTCTTTCTCCTTCCCACTGTTTGGGATAGGCGGGTAAATCCAATCCAGCCTGAGTGAGTGCCTCAAGTAGGGTCGGCGCAATCAATCTATTAAGGGCAGGACATGCTCCGTTAGCCTGTGAAGTGAGCGATGCAGCAATGACTTGATTGTAAGACTTATTTCCAAGAGATTTAAGAGTGAGAAGATACAAATTTTGTGGACGAATTCATGACTCGCGTTTTATTTAATATTGCATTCTTATTTTTGCTTGGAGGCTTTGTTTCAATTAGCCAAGCCGATTTGCGACCGAAACCTAGCAATCATGAGATTGCCTCAACAAACAATGAAGTTGAAGCAATGGTTGCATTGAAGCAGTTTAAGCAATTGATTAATCAGCCAGAATTGGGTGCGCATTTAGATAAGTTACAAGCAATTTTTAATGCTGAACTTCAATTCATTGAAAATGAGCGAAAGCATGAGAGTGTCTATCAGTATCACTCCGATTTTATGGATTTGACTTGGGTGCAGCAAGTAAGGCTCTGGCAGCTTAACTGGACATTAGCTGTGGAAAGCCCCAGCCCCAATCGAAATGTAAGGCTGGCTTTTCGATATTGCATGCATGGTCAGTATTTGAAACAAGCATTGGAAAAGTCTGGATGGAAACTACACGATCAGCGCCACAGTATTTTTTTTGACTATCTGTTTAGTCGCAATGGATATTGGTTTTATTTGCAGTCGGTAAATCAGGGTAGAGGGGGATGTGCCTTAAATATTAGCCTATCGAATTATTTGGCGGCAGACATTATTCGAGCTCAATTGTTACAACTTTTAGCGTTGCCAGAAGGTAAGCTAACCTCTCAATCTTTGGTAAAAACTCTAAATAAAGCGCCTTTGAAGGGCTCTTCCAATTTTGAATATGATCATTTCAAAATCGAATATTTGGATGTTTTTTTGTCAAATAAACAAAAGTCACAAGGTGTAGATTTTCAGGTCTTAGCTAATCGTCCACCATATTTTCCGAATCCTCGCATTATTCCATTACACCGCTGCATTCAGAATGTAGATTTATTGATACATGATATTGAGCGTATTGGATGGACACCATTGGAACAAAATATTGCAGTCAGGCAAAGGCGTTTACAAGCTAGCGCTGAAAAGTCACGAATGGATATTGAGCGAGATTTGGAAAGAGCTATAAAAGGGGCTGTGGATAAGGCAGTCAGTGATGTTTATCGTTTTGATCGGGCGATTAATGAAACTCTAGATGTAGTTGTTAATAACAAGCTTGGATGTGTTCAGCGTGTAGTGAGAACTAAAGTGCCAGTTCAATAAGGTAGCGGGCCATAACCGTTCTAACAATGAATTTTGCTTAAAGTTAGCGGGATTGCTGAAATTAAGCAATGTCTGTTGCCGTTTATGCGGAATAGCTTGCCGATTGTCAGGCGATTTTGGATATAGAAAATGCATAGCTATCGTATAACTTCGGTAATAGCTTGGTGTTTTATTTTTTTTGAAAACAATGTTCTGTTGTTTTTTGATTTGTTGCTTAGCTTATGTTGATGAGCGTTGCCGTTCATAGGCCGCTACTAGAGTGAGGCGGTGTTTCGTATTAGTATTTTGATCGTAATAAAAAGTTGGCCGTGTTTTGCTTGGAATCTTGCTTTGGGGGTGCCGGTGTCAAGTTTGAAGTGCAACAGCCTTTATTGTTGCAGGCGAAATAGTGTGTTTGGAAAAATATCATGCAAGTAAAAAAGTTTCTTTTAAGCTGGTTTTGCTTGATTGCTGGAGGCATTTTTTTTTCAGCATGTGATGCAGATACACCAGCTATCTACATTAACCCTAATACTGATGAATACAAAGTAGCCCATGGGATTTCTAATCATTTAGTTAATGAAATTAGGATTGTCGGGGAGGAAAATATTCCGGTAATGGGTTCTCAAAAAACGAAAAATCTTTTTCCTAGTGGTGGGGTGTTGTTTCGTTTTCCTGCTGGTATGGGGTTGGAACCTTTTACTGCTCAGAATATTACTGAGCAGTTGAGCGGTCCAGCAATGAAAAAAGCTATTGAGCAGAAGACCATAAAAATAATATCCCGACCCATTGTGCCAGGACAAGCGGATAAAATATCTTTTGTGCTAATGGGGGAGCAAAGCTTTAAACCAGCCCCTAGTCCCAGATATGATGTGGCTGGCACTGCTGTTCGAGTGACAATTGGCTTAAAACTAGGCGATGAAATTGAGCATAATTCTCGTTATCTCACATTGAATGACCTTAAACGTAAGGCTAATTTTATCCAGTATGATTCTCATTTAGAAATGACTAAATATGTGTTGATGTCTCGTGCTCCTCATTGGTCTCCTGTGCTTTATTATGTCTCTGATGCTCAGAGCATTTCGAATCAAAATCCTATCCTAATTCGTTGTAAGGCGGAATATAACTATAAAAACCCAGGTCAGCACTTAACTAAGAATGCGGAACCAGGAGGTTGTACAGTTTCTTATCGTTTGGCAAATGGTGTTTCTGTTCGATATCAATTTGGTGCATATCAGCACTTATCTAATTGGCAAGGTATGCACAGAGCGGTTGAGCAATTTATTCATTCAGCAATGATTCAAAAATAGTTTTACGGGAAAGAACGATGACAGATCAAAAGATTGACTGTAAGGACCGAACCAACGCCCTTGTATCGTAGCCCCCTTGCCTGATCTACACTGCTTGCCATCACTCACACGCGCAAGGAACGTAATGATGGCAAGACGTAATCAATCCGAATGGAACATACTCTTTGAGGCATATGCCCAAAGCGGTTTAACCCTCAGTGCATTTGCGCATCAGCATGGCATTGCCCCGAAGTATTTTAGCCTTAAACGACAAAAGTGGCTTAAGCAGCAACGGGAGGGTAATCCGTTTATCGAAGTCAGCCATTCTCCCGCAAACCGTTCGAGCACGGAAGCTATTCGCTTGCGTGGTTATTACGGTGAGTTAACCCTGCCGAGCCACACCAGCCCACAGTGGCTGGGACAACTGTTACGGAAGATGGCGGCATGAAATGGTTCGGACATATTCAACATATCCATCTGCATCGTCAGCCGGTTGATTTTCGCAAATCCATTGATGGCTTATCCCTGATCGTGACACAGCATATGCCACAGGCAAGCTGGCACGATAGCGCCTTTGTGTTCTGTAATCGTCAGTACAGCAAACTCAAGATCCTATGCTGGGACGAGACGGGATTTGTGCTGTGGTATAAAGGCTGGAACAGGACAAATTCAAGTGGCCGCGCAAGCATGGAGATAGCGTCATGACGCTGACTCAAATGCAATTGGACTGGCTGTTGCAAGGGCTGGACATTCAAGCGATAAAACCCCATAAAAACATCCCTATTTATTTGCAGAAGAAGATGGGGGGTGTTTTGTAGTTGTTTTTGACGTTTTTTGTCATAAATTAAATATAGATGCTGTTTTGTGTTAAGTTTACTCTTCTTTGGTCATAAATAATTTAGAGTGAGTCATTATGCTGATTGAATTTACTATCAGTAATTTTCGTTCAATAAAATCATCTCAGACTTTTAGTTTAGTAAAAGATAAAAGCTCAGAACGAGAGATAGAAAATACATTTTTGCCTGATGCGCCAGGTTCTCCAGCTTTGGTACGTTCATCTGCTATTTATGGACCTAATGCAGCAGGTAAATCTAATTTGCTGAATGCTTTGAGAGTAATGCAGGAAATAGTGGTTGAGTCTGCCAGTGAATTTCAGCCTAATGATTTATTACCTGTTATTTCGTTTCATTTGGATGAGGAAATACGCTATCAGCCTAGTGGATTTGAAGTGGTATTCATGGTTGATGGTGTTCGGTTTCAATATGGGTTTTCGGCATCTTCGACTCGTATTTGGGAAGAGTGGTTGTTTGCTTATCCTGAAGGTAGGGCGCAACGTTGGATTGATCGTAGCTGGGATGCAGAGAAGCAAAGCTATGTTTGGGGTAATACACCAAAATTAAAAGGTCGTAAAAAAGACTGGCAGGATAAAACTCGCTCAAATGCATTGTTTTTATCAACTGCAACGCAATGGAATAGTGAGCAACTTAAACCAATTTATGACTGGTTTCAACGGATGTTACGTATTACTAGTGTTGGCGGGTGGAGTAAACATTATTCTACGATGCTTTGTCATGAGGAAAGTGAGCGCAGTCGAATTATTGCTTTTCTGCAAGCGGCAGACTTGGGTATTAACGATATTAAAGTTGTTAAACAAAAATTTAATCCTGATGATTTGCCAAATGATATGCCAGAAACTATCAAGCAAGAAATTATTGAAAAGTTCGATGATAAGGAACTACTTGAAGTAAAAGTATTACATCGAACAATGCAAGGCAGTACGGTTACGTTTGATTTGGACGAGGAGTCTGATGGTACTCAAAAAATGTTTGCATTTGCCGGGCCCTGGTTGGATAGTTTGAAAAATGGCTATGTTTTGTGTATTGATGAATTGCACGATAATTTACATCCAAAGCTAGTTAGTTTCTTGGTCGAGCTGTTTCACAATCCTGAAACTAACCCTAAAAATGCTCAGCTTATTTTTACCACTCATGAAACGTCAATTCTAAGTCAGGAAGTATTTCGTCGAGACCAGATCTGGTTTTGTGAAAAAAATGATGAAATGGCAACTGACTTGATCCCGTTAACGGATTTTAGTCCACGTAAAGGGCGAGAAAATCTTGAGGCTGCTTATTTAACCGGGCGTTATGGTGCCTTGCCGTATGTTGGTAAGCTTAAGATTGCCTAAAAAATATGGGATCTAAAGATTGGCATCACAAAAACAAAGCAAAAAAAGCTAAAAGTTTAGCGCGTCGGAAAGCATGTCGTGAGTCTTATGATCGTGTGCTGGTTGTCTGTGAAGGCGAAAAAACAGAGCCGTTATATTTTCAGGAACTGGCTGATGTTTATCGGTTAAATAGTGCCAATGTCTGTGTGACCGGAGATTGTGGATCAAGTCCAAAGCGTGTTGTTGAATATGCTCAGGATTTGTATAAACAATCATGCAAAGAAAACAATACGTTTGACCGTGTATTTTGTGTGTTTGATAAAGATACTCATCCTTCCTATCATCAGGCACTTGATATGATTGCAGCGATCATGCCTAAAAATGTATTTGCAGCAATTGCTTCAGTTCCTTGTTTTGAATATTGGTTGCTCTTGCATTTTACATATACCAATCAGGCATTCTTTGCGACAGGAAGATATAGTATTGCCGGCGCTGTGGAGCATGCGTTGAAAAAATATTGGCCGGACTATGAGAAGTCTACATCAGGCAGCTTTTCTTATTGCCAGTCTTCATTAGATTTTGCGATTAAAAATGCAAAACGAGCGCTTAAATCAGCTGAGGCTTGTGGCAATGATAATCCGTCAACCCGCGTACATGAACTTGTTACCTATCTACAAAACTTAAAGCGTCGTTAATACTGTGATATGTCTGACCCGCTAGTGCTAAACATTACAAGTATTCATCCTATTAGAGCGCAATGTAACATTTCTGGTAGGGTGCACTCCGTGCACCAGTTTTCTAAATGAGCAAGCATGTGGTGCATGGAATGCACCCTACAATAGGGTTGAAATTTTTACGGCTCGGCACTAGTACCTCAGCGCCAGCCTACGAGGTTTGTATTTTAGTCTGCGCTACGCTTGCTGCGCAGGTCCTTTTCCCGAGATTTTTCACGTTGTTGTTTTTTGAGTTTACGTCGAGCGATTAAATGTTTTTCTGCATCACCACCAACATGTTCCTCACCCCTGGCCTTAGCTAAACGAATTTGCTTCTCTCGTTCTTGGTAACGTGCCTTTTGTTCGTCTGTGGTTTTATCAAAACAGTGAGGGCAACTAACGCCTTGCTCATAATATTCACTCTGCTGATCTTCTTCTGTAATCGGTACTCTGCAAGCATTACACTGCTTGTAACTTCCAGGATTTAGGTCATGATCAACTGTGACTCTATCATCAAATACAAAACACTCACCTTTCCAAGTCGTTTCTTCTTTTGGTACCTCTTCTAGGTATTTTAAGATGCCACCTTTTAAATGATAAACCTCTTCATACCCTTGTTCTTTCATATATGCTGTCGATTTTTCACAACGAATGCCACCGGTACAAAACATCGCGATTTTTTTATGCTTGGTTGGTGACATATTATTTTTAACATAATCAGGAAATTCGCGAAAAGAAACGGTATTGGGATTTACCGCATTTTCAAATGTACCAACGGCATACTCATAGTCATTGCGGGTATCAACGACTACCACGTCAGGGTCTGTAATTAACGCATTCCAATCTTTCGGCTCAACATAAGTACCGACGACCTTACGAGGATCGATACCTTCAACACCCATGGTGACGATTTCTTTCTTAAGTTTCACTTTGGTGCGCTTAAATGGTTTTTCATTCGTTAAAGACTCTTTAACAACGATTGAATTCAAGCCAGGTTGGTTTTCTAGCCAAGCTAAAAGCTTATCTATTGAAGAACGAGAACCTGCAACGGTGCCATTGATCCCTTCTTGCGCTAATAGTAGTGTGCCATACACCTCATGAGACTTCATAAAATCAAGCAAAGGTTGCTGGATAGATTGATAATTTTCGAGCGCGGTAAATTTATATAACGCGCAGACAACATAAGATGTGTTTCGTGATGTAGATTGTTCAGACATAATTTGTATTCCTTAGTTAGTGTTCCGTCAAAACCAAAATATGGATAGTATTTGTAGGTTCGACTTTAGTCTAAGGGTTTATTTTGCGACTGAAGTCGCACCTACGCCTTAAAATCACTAATCCCTATTTTAAGGATTGACGAAACACTCGTGCCGAACCGTGAAAATTTCAACCCCATTGTAGACAAGGGTGCATGGAATGCACCACATGCTTGCTCATTTAGAGGTGGTGCACGGAGTGCACCCTACCAGAAATTCCACCTTGCGTTCTAATAGGATGAATACTTGTTATTGTGGTTTAATGATCCCGGACGCCTCTGAATGTCAAACATGTGGCAGTGAAAATTTGGTGCATTCCAGAGCAAGTGAGCTAGAAAGTGTAATTGTCAAAATTAAGTTCTCTTTATCAATGATTGAGTCATTCTGTGGTTGCCGCAGATTTAACAGCCGTCCGACTGTGTGCTTTGGTGCCGGCGTCTTTTAGAAATACCGCCGGATATATCCCTGCTGGGCACCCACAAAATCCCGCAATAATCGTTTTGCGCATAGTAAAATTCTAAAAAATTCCTCTTCACACAAGCACTTATTGGCCTTACAATCATCATGTACATTGATCTCTACAAAGGAAAATATATGAATCCTGTTTTTGTGAATGCTATCTTACACTCTACCTATAACGTGCTGAATGTGATGGCTAACATCCAGTTAAAGCCTGGTGTGCCGGTGCTTAAAACCGACTGCCATTATCAAGGTGCTGTTACCGGCATCATGGATATGATGAGCGCACAAACGCACGGGGCTTTGGCGATCAGCTTTAGTGAAGAGGTGATTGTGGAGCTGGCACAGCGTATGTTGGGTGAGAAGCTGGAAAAGGTGGATGCAACGGCATTGGATTTAACCGGTGAGATCGTGAATATGGTGGTGGGTGGTACCAAAGCGATACTGTCCGAACAAGGCTATAACTTTGAGATGTCACGCCCTAATATGATTTTAGGCAATGACATTGATGCCATACCCAACTATGGCGGCCAGACCGTTACCCTGCCATTCAGTACGGAAATCGGTGAGTTCTATGTTGACTTTACCTATTGCGACGTTTTGGAAATGACTGCCGCATAACTCACCTCATAGCCTGCTTGTAGCCTGGATTTCATTTCCTCCAGGCTACAACAGTGCGATATGCGAGTACACGGCGTGTGCCCTGGGCGATTAAGCTGCCAAGGCACACGCCGTGTATGTTTGAGGAGGGATTAACCGAAGCGACCGGTGATGTAGTCTTCGGTCAGTTGATGGCGAGGGTTGGTGAATAGCTGATTGGTTTCTGAGACTTCAATCAGATCCCCCAGGTGGAAGTAGGCGACCCGGTTGGAAACGCGGGCGGCCTGTTGCATTGAGTGGGTAACGATACAAATGGTGTAGGAGTCTTTTAGCTCATCCATCAGTTCTTCGATTTTGGCGGTGGCGATAGGGTCCAGTGCCGAGCAGGGTTCATCCATCAGTATCACTTCCGGGTTGATGGCGATGGTGCGGGCAATGCATAAGCGTTGCTGCTGACCACCGGACAGGCCGTTTCCGGGCTGGTCCAGACGGTCTTTTACCTCATTCCACAGGCCGGTTTTCTTCAGGCTTTTTTCGACGATTTCATCCAGTTCGGCCTTGCTGGTGGCCAGGCCATGAATGCGTGGACCGTAGGCAATGTTTTCCCAGATGGATTTGGGAAACGGATTGGGTTTCTGGAAGACCATGCCGATCTGGGCGCGTACCGGTACTACGTCAATGCTTTTGTCGTAGATGTCTTTACCGTCCAGTTTGATGGCACCTTCCACACGGCAGCTGTCTACCGTGTCGTTCATACGGTTCAGGCAGCGCAAGAAGGTGGACTTGCCGCAACCGGACGGGCCAATCATGGCCAGCACTTCATTTTTTTCAACATCCAGCGAGATGCCTTTAATCGCGTGTTTATCACCATAGTAGACATTGACATCACGGCAGGTGATACGTGGATCGTCCGAGAATGGTTGACCTACGGTACCACGGTGTTCGCGGTCATATTTGCTGCCGGATTTTAACGGCTCAAGTTTGTGTTTATTCATAGTTGTTATCTCTGTAAATATTTAGAATCACGGTTACCAGCGACGTTCGAAGCGCTTACGCAGAATCACGGCCAGGGTGTTCATCAAAATCAGAAAGCCCAGCAGTACCATAATGGCGGCCGAGGTTTTTTCAACAAAGCCACGTTCCGGGCTGTCGGCCCATAGATAAATCTGTACCGGCAAGACGGTGGCCGGATCAAAGACATTCCCTGGTATATCCACAATAAACGCGACCATACCAATCATCAGCAGCGGGGCGGTCTCGCCCAGTGCCTGAGCCATGCCAATAATGGTGCCGGTCAGAATGCCCGGCAGTGCTAATGGCAGTACATGATGGAATACCGTTTGCAAAGGGGAGGCCCCTATGCCCAGTGCCGCCTGACGGATAGAGGGGGGAACCGATTTCAGCGCCGCACGGGTGGCGATAATAATCGTTGGCAGGGTCATCAGGGTTAATACTAGGCCGCCCACCAGTGGGGCCGAACGTGGCATTTCAAACCAATTAATAAAAATGGCCAGGCCTAACAGACCAAACACAATGGAGGGTACCGCGGCCAGATTGTTGATATTGACCTCAATCAGATCGGTAAGCCGGTTGCGTGGCGCAAATTCTTCCAGATAAATGGCCGCGGCCACTGCAATCGGGAAAGATAATGTCAGGGTAACCAGCATGGTCAGTATTGAGCCCATGGCAGCCCCCCAGATACCGGCCAGCTCGGAATCCCGCGAGTCACCCGCGGTAAAGAAGGTGGTATTGAAGCGGGTTTCCAGGCGCTCTTGCTCGATCAACTGATCTACCCAGCCAATCTGGTTATCTTTCAGGCGGCGCGTTTCTTCCGGGGCATTTCTATCAATATGGCCTTTCATCAGCATATCGATTTCATCATCGGCCGGTACCCAGATTGTCTGGGTGGTGCCAATCAGGCCGGGATCGGCCATCACCATATCACGCAGCTGATAGCCGGCACCGGTACTGACAATGCTGTATAAGGCCCGTTTTTGCTTACGTGACTTTACCTCGGGATACATCTCGCGAATAGTGGACTTGATCAGTCCGCCATAATCTCCGGCTCGCAGTGTTTCCGGATCGGTGGTGCCAGCTTCGGCAATATATTCCGGATCAAAGTGTACATCCAGTTTAATATAGCTTTGTACAAAGGCGGTATAGCCATTGCCGATAATCGTGGTAAACAGGATAAGCACAAAACTTAGTCCCAGTAAAATTGCGGTTAACCCCAGCGCACGGAACAGTTTTTCGGTGCGTCGGCGTTTGCCCATGCCGCGCATCACCACATCAATGGTGCGTTGGCTGGCCATTTCGGTTTCTTTGGTATGTATTGTTTGCATAGTTAGTCGTATTGCTCACGATATTTGCGAACGATATACAAAGCGATAACGTTCAGAATTAAAGTAGTGATAAACAGCATCAATCCCAGCGCAAACGCGGCCAGTGTTTTGGGGCTGTCAAATTCCTGGTCACCGGTTAGCAGGGTAACAATTTGTACGGTCACGGTAGTGACTGCTTCCATAGGATTGATGGTCAGATTGGCGGCCAGACCGGCGGCCATGACCACAATCATGGTTTCACCAATGGCGCGTGACATGGCCAGCAGTACGCCGCCAACAATACCCGGCAGCGCGGCGGGGAAGACCACCTTACGAATGGTTTCCGATTGGGTGGAGCCTAAGCCATAAGCGCCGTCCCGTAACGATTGTGGCACCGCGTTAATCACATCATCCGACAGTGACGAGACAAACGGAATAATCATAATGCCCATCACCAGGCCGGCGGCCAGCGCGCTTTCCGAGGCAATATCCAGCCCCAGAATGGCACCGTTGTCACGCAAGAAGGGGGCGACGGTCAGGGCGGCAAAGAAGCCATAAACCACGGTAGGAATACCGGCCAGTATTTCCAGTGCCGGTTTGGCGGTAGCGCGCAATTTGGGGCCGGCATATTCCGACAGGTAAATAGCGGCCATCAAGCCGATAGGCACGGCCACACTCATAGCGATAAATGAAATCAGCAAGGTGCCGGCAAATAATGGAATGGCACCAAAGGCACCGGATGAACCTACCTGATCGGCCCGAATCGCCATTTGCGGACTCCATTCGGTGCCGAAGACAAACTCGCTAATGGGCACTTTATGGAAGAAGCGCAAGGACTCAAATAATACCGACAGTACAATCCCTATGGTGGTGAAAATCGCGATGGTAGAGCAGATAATCAAAAACAGCTTGATGGTTTTTTCTACCGAATTACGTGCGCGTTTTTCGGCATGAATCTTACGGTAGGCCAGCGCCGCCGCGATAATGGCTATGGATAAGGCCATCACCGTCAAAATCGCTTTGCTGATATTTTGTAACTGGCTGTAATGTTCGGCCGCGGCAGACATGGCCGGATTGATTTCGCCCGAGACAATATTGTCGTTAACAATATTTTTGATGTCATTCAGGACTAGACTCAGTTGTGATGAATCCATGGCCTGATATTGTGCCGGTAGGGCGGAAACCACCATTTGCGTGATAATGGTGGTTTCAAACATAAACCACAGGCCGCATAGCAGCAGCGCCGGTATGGCACACCACAGCGCGGTATACGCCCCATAATAGCTGGGCAGTGAGTGCAGCTGTTTAATATGACCGCCAGATACCGCAAAGGCGCGCTTACGACCCACGTAATAAAAGATCGAAGTCACTACCAATAATACAAAGACAAGAGCTCCAAACGACATAAGTATTAACTCATTCAGTTAGTTAGCAATGGCGCTGGCAATATATTTGGATGGCGCCATATACGGGTTTTTAGTACGACAAAAGGTCGACTAAAGTTTTTCAACCTTAGTCGACCTTTCAGTCAGCTATTATTCGCGGGGCGAATAATACCCTATAGTTTTACCGCGTTCAGCTCTTTAGCATCTTTAGAGAACTGTTTACGCTCGGCTTTAGGCATAGGGATCAGGCCTCGATCTGTCAGATAACCTTCGTCACCCCAGGTTTTCTCAGCCGTCAGTTCCTTAACAAATTCTTTCATGCCGGGAACTTTGCCTACGTGTGCTTTTTTCACGTACACATATAAGGGACGAGAAACCGGATAGCTGCCATCGGCGATGGTTTCAAACTCAGGGGCTACACCGTCGATGGTAGAGCCTTGAACTTTATCCAGATTTTGATCCAGGAAACTGAAGCCGAATACACCCAATGCATTCGGGTTGGCATTCAGTTTTTGTACGATCAGGTTGTCGTTTTCACCGGCTTCAACATAGGCGCCATCTTCACGAATGGTGCGGCACTGTGATTTGTACTTCTTCTTGTCCTGCTTTTTCATGGCTTTTAACCATGGGTAGGTTTTACAACCGCCTTCAATCGCCAGTTCGTTAAACGCATCACGGGTGCCCGATGTTGGAGGAGGGCCCAGCACTTCAATTTTAATAGCTGGCAGTTCAGGGTTTACTTCGTTCCAGGTTTTGTAAGGGTTGGGAACCAGGGTTTCGGAACCATCGGGATTCGGTACATCGTGAGCCAGTGCCAGGTACAGATCACGCTTAGTCAGTGCGAACTTTTTGCCTTTGGTGGAGTTGGCTACCGCGATACCGTCGTAGCCGATTTTGATTTCAACCACTTCTTTTACGCCGTTTTTGGCACACATTTCAACTTCAGTGCTCTTGATACGACGAGAAGCATTTGTCATGTCAGGATATTCAGTACCAACACCGGCACAGAATAATTTCAAACCGCCACCCGAGCCGGTGGATTCAATTTTGGGTGTTTTGAACTTGCTGGCTTTACCAAACTGTTCCGCTACTACGGTAGCAAACGGATACACGGTTGACGAACCGACAACACTGATATAGTCACGAGAAGAATCGGCATGCGCCGTCGATAACATCAGGCCGGATAGTGCTAAACCTAGTGCAAGTTTTTTCTTAAACATCAGAGTTTCCTCAATTTAAATTAATAAAGATAAATACTTTTAAATGCTTGGTGCTGCAGCGGCTTTGTCAGCGCTTTATGCCACGCATTGTATTTTTTCTTTGTTACGGTTTTATTACATGTAGTAATTAATTCCTCAGGTCCCTGATTCTGAACTAAAGATTATAGGACGGGTTTGAAAATCATTAAAGCATAAATGATTAACATAATCGGAAATGCAATGCAGCCCAGCCCGGTCCAATAGCGGGCATAACGCCAGTATTGCGGGGCTAAGGGCCGTTGTTGGCGCATGGCTTGTGCGGCCATATCGCGCATTTTAAGCTGCATCCAGACCACTGGCAGCCAGCATAGTGCGGCGATGAAATACAGTGTCAGACTCAGCAGCAGCCAGGGCTGGGTCAGTGAATACCCCAGTGTGAGCGCCAGGCCAATGCCGGTGGCGGGTTGAATGATGACGGTGGGGGTGGTAAACCACCAATCTGCTTTGACCACTAGGCGGGATACCGTGGCAATGGCGGCCACATTTCGGCTGCGGTGGGTAAAAAATAAATAAAAGGCGCTACCAAAACCGACGCCGGTCAGAAACACGCTGGAAATAATGTGCAGCCACTTTAAGATCAGATAGTCAGACATGGGGGGTCTCCGGATAACGATATAACAACCATAGCAGCGCCAGAATCGGCAGATTTTTTAAGATAGGGCCAAACGGATGCAACCAGAATTCAGGTAGAAAGCAGGTAATAATGATGCTGTAGCCTAAAATAAGTCCAGCCTGGACCAGCCATAGCCCGGGCCGTGGGTAGCATAGGGTGAGTATGCCCAGCACTAAATCGAGCGTAGCGCTGCTATATAACAGCACCAGGGCCAGGCTGCCGTAGGCGCCAACCTGGGCGAGTAATTGCAGGCTGGCGTTGAGCGGATACAGGCCGAATGATAGTGCGGCGGTGACCAGCCATACCGTGGCCAATGTCAGCCGCAGCAGTTTCAGTTCAGTGCGTTTCATGCTGAATAAATTGGCGGTAACTTAGCGGTGGCCGGCCCAGCAGCCGGGTAAATGCACTGGCGTCGGCGGTGTTACCCGCGGCCATCATGGCATAGGTATCGCTGCATAACGGACTGGCGGGCAGCATATCTCCCGCTTTGGCCATCAGGCTGACCACGGGGCGGGGCAGGCCGATATGCCAGGCATGGCCATGTCCCAGTTGTTGACGGTAGCTGTCTAACATCGCGCGCATGGTGGTGGCCTCGGCGCCGACCGCAGCAACGGTTATGCCGTGGGAGTGAGGCTGGGTCAACCAGTTACTCACCGCATCGCAGATATCATCGATATGCACCGGTTGCAGACGTTGTGAGCCACCCAGTGGCAATACCTGTAACGGCAGGCGAGCCATCTGACGGAACATGCTGGCGCTTGCGCCGTCTTCACCGTAAATCACCGAGGGGCGCAGGCATAACCAGGGAATATCGGCTAACAGGCTGGGCAGTTGCTGCTCGGTGCTCAGGCGGGTGGAAAAATAAGGCACTTCCACTCCGCTATCAACGCCCAGTGCGGAAATATGTACCACCCGCTTTATCCCGGCCTGTTTACATGCCTGAAACAGGGCGCAAGGGGTGTCGGTGTGTAAACGCTGCATAGGATTGTCAATATGATTGCGCAGCACGCCGACCGCATTGATGACCACATCTATATTGGTTAAGCGTGGCAGCCAGCTGGCTGCCACGGTGTCTTGTACAAAATTGACGGGAATATCATTGTCGCGCGTTGGTTGGCGGATGGCGCGAATGATTTGATGGCCGGCCTGTTGCAGATGTTGACTAAGATGGCGTCCGACAAAACCGGTAGCGCCACAGATAAGGATGTTCATGCCTGGACTCCTTGACGAGATGAAGTGGGGGCGACGGTTTTCCAGATGTTATGCGCGACGAACATGACGCTGATAAAAATGCCACACAGCGTGAGCAACAAGGTGATACGCAGGGTTTCGACCAGGTTGTTCATATCACTGTCGCCGAATAATAGCACTAAAATTAATGCGCCACTATAAGCCATAATGTCGGTGGAGCGTAACCAGAATTCGGCGGCAGTATCGGTATGGCAGAGTTCTTGTATCACTTTGCGGGTGACTCGGCGCAAATACAGGGTGGCAATGGCAACCACGCTTAAGGTGAATAACAGCGTGCCAACAAAAAGTAAGATATCCATGACTTTTCCTTTGTTTATGTAGTTTCTGTTTAAACTGAAATTTGTGGCTAAATGTTTAACGTTTACATGGTTTATGGGGGCAGGCCTGAGATTTTTTCAGGCTTATTTGAGCCTGATGTTTAATCATTGCTCCATTATTCTGGCGGATCCCCGGTGGGCTATCCCGTGGCGGTGGTGTATCTGCCAGGGGGAGAGCGCTTGTGCCATTCAGCCAATTTTCCTGTGTGGTTTGCAGATGAATGCGGGCCAGCAGTTGTTGCTGGGATAATGTAGTCGTTGGCCGGTGCTCATCATAATGCACGCTGAGTGGATAGCAATTTGGCATGGTGGACTCCTGTGGTGTGAATAAAGCGGTTATTTGTTATCCAGCAGGGCCTGAATTTTGGCGCCCAGTTTTAATACTTTTTCCAGTGTTTTTGGGTCAAGTTTGAGCATTTGATCTCCCCAGCTGGATAACGATTCCATTAGATTCAGTGTTTCCTTGATACGTTGCTGAACTTCTGCATTTTCCTGATTCAGGTCGGGGCTGCTTAAACAGTCACGCAGTACCTGTATGGTAGGGTCAAATTCCCGTTCCTTACGTTCGCTGACCACTACCTTGAACAATTCCCAGACGTCGGAAGAGGTGCTGAAGTGATCGCGCCGGTCGCCCATAACATGCACCACATGGATCAGTTTCCAGTTCTGCAGTTCTTTCAGGCTGTTGCTGACATTGGAGCGAGCAACCCCCAGTGTTTCGGTAATTTCATCGGCAGCCATGGGCTTACCGGACAAATACAGCAGGGCATGAATTTGTGAGACGGTGCGGTTTACTCCCCAGCGCGATCCCATTTCGCCCCAATGTAAAATAAAGCGTTGTGATATTGGATGTAGTTTCATGGCTGTTAATTTACTCTTGTCAGTAATTTCTGTCAATACAGAAATTTATGGGAAGGGGAGATTTTTAGACAGGTTTTTTGGCATACTTTAGCGGCGGATTGGTGCGGGTATCGCGGGGAGATTACCGTACGTCAGAAATATTGCGTAAATATGACAATGGCTCTTGTAATTGAGTGAGATATCCGTACTATTTTACCCAACGCCTGTGCGATATTTCAGACGTTAACCGGGTTGCTGAATCTCTGAAAAGGGGGGCTTATGGGCCAGACTGCAGAAGCAGGAAATTATCCTCAATTTCCCGAAGTTTTGTTTGAATATCAACGCAGTGCGATTATTCCGATATTAGCACTGGATGCACATGGACATCCCTATTCCGGTCGTGCCTTTGGTTCGGTAGGTGCGGTGGAATGGTATGGCGTGTTTGTTGACGGGTTGCCTCATGGCGAATTTGATGTGGATTGGGGCGGGATTCGTGAAGATACCTTTAACTATTCGCATGGTCAGCGAGTGAACTGAAACCATATAACCATAACAGCCACCGGCTTTCGGTGGCTGTTTGCATTGTGGCGCCGTCGCGGGTTTATTGATTGTTTGCGCGCTTTAACGGCGAGCTGTCGATGTTGATCGCGCGTTGTTTATCGCTGCCCGCGGCGCAGGCATAACAATGCTCGGCGGCGGTAATGGTTTGCGCTGAGGGTTTGTGTTGCAGCAAGTCGCGTACATGCAGCGGCTGACCATAATCATTGGTGAGCTTGAGTCCGAGTTGCTGATTAAAATCGCAATTGGACAAATAGCCCTGCCAATCAATATTTTCACGGTTCGACACTAGTTCTGCGGGTTTTTGTATTCGATGGCACGGATGGTTTCGTCTTGATAGGTTTTACCTCCGGTTGTATGGGAGGGCGAGGGGCTGTCCGAGGCAATAATTTCGCCATCGATAATTCTTCCCTGTGGCGTGTCATCAGCAGATGTCTGGCGCTGTTCGCGCATCTGGCGGCGTAGGTGACGGGTTTTCCACCATAGCCAGGCGCCGCCCAGGCTGCCTACTACCACTAGTGCGACAAGCAATACGGCAGAAAACATCAGGCCGATGATCAGCAAAAGCAGCGCTATGCTCAGGGTGGCAATTTTTTTGAACACAGAAGTTTCCGGGGTAAAGCGAAATAAGCGATTAATAAAAGTCATATTCGGGTTAACGGTTAATGTAACGAGTCGTGCGACGTCCTCCTTCGGCAGGCAATCGGCGCCGGTCGGTATAAGGCAGATCACGCCGTTCCTGAGAGGGGCGTGGGCTGGCCTGTTGTGCGCGACGTGGGTTGCTGCTGCGTCGTTGCTGATAGCGGCGGCGCTCATTGTATAGCTGTCCGTTGGCGTGTACAAAACGGGCGCTCGGGTTCAGCATTGATCGAACAAAGCGTACCAGTTCATGATCGCGATAATAATAGTGGCCATGCAGTAGCTCAAATGGGATAGCCGGACTCTGTTGTCTATCCTGCTGCAACCAGGTCAATGCGGATTTGCGATGCATATGTGGCTGCAGGATTTCTGCCGCCTGCTGTTCGGTCAATAGGATTGCATTGTCGAAGGTATGCATAAGGCTCCTTACTGAGCAAAAAGTTCAATTGAGATTATGACATAGCTGGAGAAAAAAATGTTTGCGCTTAGCATTTTATGCCTCAGGGCTTCATCAGTATGGTGCCGTCGGCGCTGGCGGTACCGCTGATGACTTTGCTTTTTTGAACTCGGGCTCTTACGCTCTGGCCGACGCTGGCATTTTTCAGGGCAACCCCCTCGCTGCGTATGCTAAAGCCACTGCCCTGGATAATGATCGGGACTTTTTGTCCCTGTTCAACAGCATAGGGCGCACGCAGCATGTCTTTGCGAATGAGCTGTCCTTGGGTGATATTGTAGCGGGCCACCATACCTATGACCTGGTCGGGATCGGTAAATCCACTGGCGCGTGTCAGCTCCATGGTTTGCAGGGCGATATCGTTTTCGGTCAGTTGCTGGTTGCGGGTTAATGGGCGGGCACTGATAACAATCTGTTGTTTTAGTATCACCATGCTGGGAACATAAATCTGCCAGTTTGCCCCCTTAATACAGCGCACGCCGACAGACACCCGCCCAACTAATTGGGCGCCATTGGGTAAGAAGGCTTCCAATTGCTCACAGGGTTGCAGCTTTAAGCGGCGATCGATAGGGTTGATCTTAACGCTGGCGCTGCCAGGCAGAGCGGCCGTTTGCTGAGCGATAAATTCACTGACGGTATCAAGTATTTGTTGTCGACTTTGAGCGGCGTGTCCCGGTAATGAGCTTGCCAGTAGTATCAGACAGCAGAGTAGGCGCATGGTATTCATAGGTCCATTGTGCGCTACAGCGCAATAAAAGGTAAAGCGCTTAAAAGCGGAATAAAGGCGGAAAAAACCCGGTTAATCTACGCATAGGGATGGTGCTTGGTGGCGTAATATGGCAAACATCGTTAATAGCTATGTGGGAGAGCGGTGATGGATAGACTGGATAATCTGCTGCATTTTCATCAGACTGCATTGAGTATGCGCTCAACGCGTCAGGAATTGCTGGCATCGAATATTGCGAATGCGGACACGCCGGATTACAAGGCACGGGATGTGGATTTTAACAGTGCCTTACAAACCGCATTGGAAAATTCGCGCCAGACCGATCAGCAACTGCCGATGGCGAAAACCTCCGCCATGCATCTGAATGCTGGTGTGTCTACCGCTCCGGTGAATGACGATACATTGGTAAAATATCGTGTGCCGTTACAGCCCAGTGCCGATGGCAATACCGTCGATATGGATGTGGAACGGGCTAATTTTGCGGATAACACCTTACGTTATCAGGCCAGCCTGCGCTTTGTGAATTCCAAGTTTAGCGGTCTGATGACGGCGATGCGAAGTAATTAAGAAACCTTAATCTTGGTCAGTGGTCTTAATTTATCGGCCACTGTGTTGCGGACTATAACAACAGGAGACTGCCATGTCGTTATTTAATGTATTTAATGTTGCCGGCTCGGGTATGACCGCACAGGCGCAACGTCTGAATGTGGTGGCCAGTAATCTTGCCAATGTGGATAGCACTACCAGTTCCGATGGTGAATCCTATAAATCCAAACAGGTGATTTTTGAGACTACCCCGGTGGCAGCCGATGAGATATCACAGGGTGTCAGAGTGACCGAGGTTGTGGAAGATACCTCGCCGATGAAAATGGTATATAACCCGAATCATCCCACGGCGAATGAGCAAGGATATGTGGAAATGCCCAATGTCGATGTGGTCGGAGAGATGGTGAATATGATTTCCGCTTCCCGTTCCTATCAGAATAATGTGGAAGTGATGAATACCTCCAAGGCATTGTTGAGCAAGACATTGGAGATAGGTCAATAGGAGATAGATGATGACTGATGCTGTGCAGGGAACCGACCGGGCCGCTTTACTGGCCTCATTAACCAAAAATAACAATAACACGGCTGGCGAAGATGGAATCGGTGCGACCCAGGACCGTTTTCTAACGCTGCTGGTGACACAGATGCAGAATCAGGATCCTCTTAATCCCATGGAAAACGCGCAGGTCACCACGCAATTGGCACAGCTAAGCACGGTGACCGGTATCGATAAATTAAATGAAACTCTGGCTTCGTTAAGCCAAAGCATGATGGGCAATCAGTCGTTACAGGCAGCCGGTATGATTGGGCGTAATGTAATGCTGGAAGGTGATCAGGTGGATCTAGTTAATGGTATGGCTATGGGAGGGATGGAGCTGCCGCAGGCGGTAGATAATGCCAGCGTATCAATTTCCGACTCGGCCGGTGTGCTGGTGCGTTCATTAAATTTGGGCGCGATGCGTGAAGGCATTCAACGCTGGCAATGGGATGGTCTGGATAGCCAGGGCGAAACCGTGCCGGATGGGCAATATCAGTTCAAGGTACAGGCGATGCGCGCCGAGGAAGATGTGGGTGCTCAATCATTGCAGCTGGGGTATGTCAGCAGTGTTACTCAGGGCAAGGATGGTGTTACATTGGAGGTGGGCGCAACCGATGGTATTGCGCTGGACCAGATTAAGCAGATTTTGTAACTGAGGCATAGTCAGCCGAGGAGGTTATCATGAGTTTTCAGCAAGGGTTAAGTGGATTAAATTCATCTGCCAAACAATTGGATGCAATTGGCAATAATGTCGCCAATGCCAGTACCGTGGGTTTTAAACAATCGCAAGCGCAGTTTGCCGATATGTATGCCGCCTCATTAAGCGGCGCCAATACCTTACAGACCGGGATTGGTTCGCGGGTGGTAGATGTGGCCCAGCAGTTTTCTCAGGGTAATCTGAGCACTACCGGCAATACCCTGGATATGGCGATCAATGGTCAGGGCTTTTTTCAGCTGGAAGACAGTGAGGGTGCCCTTACCTATTCACGCAATGGTCAGTTTCAATTGGATAACGATGGCTATGTGATCAGTAATACCGGTATTCGGGTGCGCGGTTACCAGGCTGATGAGACCGGGCAGGTGACGGCGGCACAAGGGCCGTTACATATTGATGCCAGTGATATTTCCCCTAATGTGACCTCCGAGATCAATATCACCGCCAATTTGGATTCGCGCGATACCGCACCGTTAAATTCCGCCTTTTCTACCTCCGATGCGGATTCATACAATAACTCTACCTCAATTACGGTGTATGACAGCCTGGGGGTGGAGCATATTTCTTCATTATATTTTCAGCGCCAGCCGATTACCACGGTGGGTAATGGCTCCATTACTAATGGTTCACCGACCATGACGGTGGATTCTACCGCGGGGCTGGCGGCCGGTAACACCGTGACGCTGGGCGGGGTGACTTATAACATTACCCGTGTGGTTGACAATACCACGCTGACGGTTTCCCCCAGTGCGCCGAATACCGTGGCTCCCGCCGATGGGTTGACGGCCACGACCAATGCCGGTTCCGATACCTGGAATGTGTTTATGGATGTGGATGGTGCGGTGGTGCCGGCAACTACGCCTGCCACCGCCATGGCTACCTTGCGTTTTGCAACCAACGGTACCTTGATTGCCGCGACGCCCATAGGTAATGCCACCACATCCATAGGTAATGCCATTATTTCCGATCCCAGCTATGTACCGTTGGGTGCCGATCCGTTGCCTATGACCTTTGAGTTTGATCAACTGACTCAGTTTGGTAGTCAGTTCGGGGTCAGCAGTCTGGGACAGGACGGCTATGCTTCGGGACGACTCAGTGGTTTTACCACCAGTGCCGCCGGGGAAATCCAGGGACGTTATACCAATGGCCAGACCAAAATTCTGGGACAGATTTCGCTGGCGAATTTTACCAATCTGCAGGGCTTACAGCCGATAGGGGATAATCAGTGGGTAGAAACCATTGATTCCGGTTCACCGGTGGTGGGGACGCCAGGCAGTGGACGTCTGGGAGCCATTCAGGCCGCTGCGGTAGAAGATTCCAATGTTGATCTGACCTCGGAACTGGTGAATATGATTACCGCCCAGCGTATGTATCAGGCCAACGCACAGACGATTAAGGCGCAGGATCAGATTTTGCAGACCATTGTTAACCTGCGTTAATTCCATAAGCTACGGAGGACGAGATGGATAAATTAATTTATACCGCCATGACTGGTGCTTCGCATGTAATGAAACAGCAGGCAACGGTGTCCGAGAACCTGGCCAATGTAAACACACCAGGATTTCGTGAAGTGATGAATTCATTTCGTGCTATCCCTATGTATGGTGATGGTCTGGCAACGCGTGAGTTTGTGGTGGATTCCACGGTAGGTGCGAATTTTCAGGCCGGTGTGCTGCAGGAAACCGGTCGTGAGCTGGATGTGGCCATTCCGGGGCAGGGCTGGCTGGTGGTTGAGGACGCCGAGCGTGAAGAGGCACTGACGAGAAATGGCAGTCTGGAAGTGTCCAATACCGGGCTGTTGCAGACCCGTCAGGGGCATCTGGTAATGAGCGATAATGGTCCACTGACGATTCCCCCAGATACCAATATCAGCATTGCACGCGACGGTACGATATCGGCGGTGCCACGTGGGGGTGATGCGGCTCAGGTGGTGACCCTTGGGCGTTTAAAACTGGTCAATCCGCCGCCGGAAAACCTGGATCGCAGCGGTGACGGTTTATTTCGTACTAAAGACGGTGAGCGGACTATCGGTGATCCTATGGTGCAGATTAAACAGCATGCGTTGGAAACCAGTAATGTGAATACCGCCGAAACCCTGGTCAATATGATCAGTCTGGCACGTAAGTTTGATATGCAGATGAAGCTGCTGGAGCGTGCCGATAATAATGCGCAACAGGCAACTCAAATTATTCGCGCATAAGCCCATTAACAGGAGAGTCTCATGATACGGTCGCTATGGATTTCTAAAACCGGGCTGGATGCCCAGCAGACCCAGATGGATGTGATATCCAATAATCTGGCGAATGTCAGCACGTCCGGCTTTAAACGCTCGCGCGCCATTTTTGAAGATCTGTTATATCAGACCCTGCGTGAACCGGGCGCCCAGTCTTCACAGCAGACCCAGATTCCTTCCGGTTTGCAGATAGGTACCGGGGTGCGTCCGATTGCTACGGAGCGTATTCATACACAAGGTAATCTACAGCTGACCAATAATTCACTGGATGTGGCGATTCAGGGTTCGGGTTTTTTTCAGATTTTGATGCCGGATGGTTCCACTGCTTATACCCGTGATGGTTCATTTCAGCGCGACAGTCAGGGCCAGCTGGTTACGGCCAGTGGCTTTCCGGTACAGCCGGCGGTGACCATTCCTCCCGATGCGATTAGTATCACCATTGGCCGTGATGGGGTGATCAGTGTTACCCAGCCTGGCGTCACGGCTCCGGTGCAGGTCGGCAGCCTGCAACTGGCCACCTTTATTAATCCGGCCGGGCTGCGCAGTGAGGGTGAGAATCTGTATATCGAAACCACGGCATCCGGGACACCCAATACCACGGTGCCGGGTAGCAATGGCTCGGGGCTGATTAATCAAAACTATGTTGAAACCTCGAATGTGAATGTGGTGGAAGAAATGGTAAATATGATCCAGACGCAGCGGGCCTATGAGATTAATTCCAAATCGATTACCACCTCGGACCAGATGTTACAGCGTCTGGTGCAGATGTAGCGCTAATGGAGATGGGGTAATGACTCAGAAGCTGTTATTCTGGCTGGTGTTATGCAGTGTGTTATTAACCGGCTGCGGCAGTAGCACGCCACCGACCAGTGTGCATCAGCCTATGAGCGCGCGCCCGGTGGATAGGGTCATCACGCCACCTGCCGATGGTTCGATTTTCCATGCGGGTATTAATTATCGTCCACTGTTTGAAGATAAGCGAGCACGTAATGTGGGCGATATTCTGACCATTGCTATTGCCGAAAATATCAGTGGCAATCGTTCCAACAGTGCCACCCGTGAATACTCCAACAGTATTGATGCCAATTTACCTTCGGTGGAAACCAATATCGGCAGTGCGCTGATCAGCAAAATTCCCATTATTGGTTCACCCGCGGCAAGGTTGCTGGATGATTTATTCTCCATCTCGGGTTCGGTTAGTGGTTCCAGCTCAAATTCCAATGAACGTACCGCCGATGGTTCGGCCAGTAATGATTTGACCGGCACGATTGCGGTGACCGTGATCGAAGTGTTGCCTAATGGCAATTTGTTGGTCAGTGGTGAGAAACAGGTGGCGCTGAATCACAGTCATGAGTTTATCCGTTTTTCCGGGGTAGTGAATCCCACCACGATTACCAGTGAGAATTCGGTGCCGTCCACGCAGGTAGCGGATGCACGTATTGAATATAAGGATGCCGGTGCGATGCATGAACTGAAAAATGATGCCCAGTCCTTAGGCTTTCTGGCGCGTTTCTTTTTGTCTGTGATGCCGTTTTAGGAGAGAGTGATGACAAATCTGACAACAGCGCCGAATAAATTGTTTGCATTACTGTTGACCTTGTTTGGACTGTTGGTGGCCTCGCCAGCGCTGGCCGAGCGGATTAAAGACCTGGCCGATATTCAGGGGGTGCGTGACAATCAGCTGGTGGGCTATGGGCTGGTGGTCGGCCTGGATGGCAGTGGTGATCAGACGACACAGACCCCATTTACCGTGCAGAGTATTATTACCATGCTCTCGCAAATGGGGATTAATATGCCTCAGGGCACCAATATGCAGTTAAAGAATGTGGCCGCGGTGATGGTTACCGCGACCCTGCCACCTTTTGCCCGGCCCGGACAAAAGATTGATATCACCGCCTCTTCTATTGGTAATGCTAAAAGCCTGCGTGGCGGCACCTTGTTGATGACGCCGTTAAAAGGTGCCGATGGTCAGATTTATGCTATGGCTCAGGGCAATGTGCTGGTCAGCGGGATGGGTGCGTCGGCCGATGGTGCCTCGGTGCAGGTGAATCATCTGAGTGTGGGTCGTTTACTGGGCGGCGCTACCGTGGAACGTGCGGTGCCAACCTCGTTAAGCAGTGGGCCTTATGTCCATCTGGAGTTGAAAACCACCGACTTTACCACGGCCTCACGGGTGGTGGATGCGATTAATGCCAACCTTGGGCAGGGGCTGGCCGCAGCCCTGGATGGTCGTCAGATTCAGATATTTGCACCTCCCGGCCCGGAACGTATTCCGTTTATTGCCCAGCTGGAAAATCTGGAGGTCAGTCCGGCGCAGGGTGTGGCCAAGGTGATTATTAATGCGCGTACCGGCTCTATCGTGATGAATCAGGCAATTACCCTGGATAGTTGTGCGGTGGCCCATGGCAATTTAACTGTAGTCATAGATAAAAACTCTTCGGTAAGTCAGCCTAATCCCGCCAGCAATGGGGAAACCGTGGTGGTCAATGCCGCGAATATTGATGTCACCACCGATAAAAAGCGTCTGGTGGAGCTGGCTAAGGGGGTGTCGTTAAGCGAAGTGGTGAAATCGTTGAATTCCATAGGTGCCACACCACAGGATTTACTGGCGATCTTACAGGCGATGAAGTCGTCCGGTGCGTTACGTGCTGAACTGGAGGTGATCTGATGTTAACTACCGATCCAAGTGCGGCCTTTGCCTTAGATACTCAGGCCTTAGGTCAGTTGAAAGCGAAATCTCGTGAGCAGCCGGAGGAGGCGTTAAAGCTGGCAGCTCAGCAGTTTGAGGCAGTTTTTCTGAATATGATGTTAAAAAGCATGCGTGATACCACCTCGAACGACAGCCTGTTTGATAGTGAGCATAGCCGTATGTTTGTCGGTATGATGGATCAGCAGCTGGCGCAGAAAATGGCGACCCGGGGGATTGGCCTGGCCGATATGATGCTGCAGCAATTGGGTGCGGATCTATCGGCGGCTCCTGAGCATGTGTTGAATACGCAGCTGCCACCGGCGGTGGATGCAGTGCATTATCTGCAAACCGCCATGCCGGTTGCCGATTGGGCCATCAGTCTGGATAAATTAAATGCAACACAACAGGATTTTGTGAACCGGTTATTGCCCGATGTGATGCGGGTCAGCAAGGAAACTGGCGTGTCGCCGCAACTGATGATGGGGCAGGCCGCGCTGGAAAGTGGCTGGGGTAAACATGAAATTCGCCATGCGGATGGCTCTAGCAGCCATAATCTGTTTGGTATCAAGGCGACCACCGGCTGGTCGGGTAAAGTGGCCGAGGTGATGACGACCGAGTATAGGCACGGTGTTGCCCATCAACAGATAGAACCATTCAGGGCTTATGATTCTTATGCCGATGCGTTGCGTGATTATGCGCGCTTGATTTCGGAAAATCCACGTTATCAGAAGGTAATGCAGCAGCAGCATCCGGACAATATGGCCCGAGAAGTGCAGCGTGCCGGTTATGCCACCGACCCGCGTTATGCCGATAAATTGATTGGTGTGATGTCTATGATGCGTCCGGTGTTATAGTTGGGAGGATTAAAGTATTTTGTGTTTATGCCGATATTCAGGTTAGCCGTGGTCGGCAAGATTAAGGAAAATTATTATGGCTGGTGGAATTTATTCAACTGTCGTCAGCGGCATGAGTGCCGCGCAATTGGGGATGACCACGACCCAGCATAATATTGCCAATGCAAGCACGCCAGGGTTTTCCCGTCAGGAAGCCACCTCAATACCACGACAGGCACAGCAGACCGGAGCGGGATTTATCGGCAAAGGGGTGGATATTGCCACGGTTAAACGCGTTTATGATCAGTATTTAAATACTCAGGTACTGCAGGAACAGACGCAGGACAGTTATTTGAATACCTATCATTCCATGATGAAACAGGTAGATAGCCTGGTGGCCGATCCGGTGGCCGGGGTTTCTCCTGCCTTACAGGATTTTTTCAGTTCCCTGAATAATGTGGCCAATGATCCTGCGTCGGCAACGGCACGTCAGACCCTGCTGGGAGGAGCGCAGTCGCTGGTCAATCGTATGCAGGGGATTGAACAGCGCTTTAATGATATTGAAGCCGGGGTAAATAATCAGATTGAGCAGAGTGTCGAGCAGGTGAACAGTTATGCCCGGCAGATTTCCTCGTTAAATGACAGTATTAAATTTGCGTTAGCGACCGGTTCCGGAGATACACCGAATGATTTATTGGATCAGCGTGATCTGGCGTTAAGCGAGTTGAGCAAACATGTGAAGATAAGTGTGGCCTACCAGTCGGATGGTGGCGCTAATGTGTTTTTTGGTAAGGGGCAGTCGCTGGTGGTTGATACCCTGGCGATGTCGTTAATTACGCAGAATTCCAGTGCCGATCCATCCAAGCTGGAGCTGGCCTATCAGGGGGTGTCCGGTGCACCGATTCCATTATCAACCGACAGTGTTCAGGGTGGGCAGTTAGGAGCCTATCTTAGCTTTCGTGACGACAGCCTGGAGACGGCACGCAATGCACTGGGGCGAGTGGCGATTGGTCTGGCCGAGAATATTAACCAGCAGCATAATCTGGGGCAGGATCTGGATGGTGATCTGGGGGGAAATCTATTTAATTTAGGTACGCCGCCCATTGTGTCGCATGCTTTGAACAGTGGCGATGCCGAGCTGGGACTGGCGATTAGCGATCCTTCTGCCTTGACCACTAGTAATTATGAGCTGCGGGTGGAAGATGGCAGCTATATTATTACCCGTCTGAATGATAAGAGCCAGGTCTCGTTGGGTGATACCTTACCGCAAAGCTATGATGGTTTTACCATCAGTGATATTTCGGGAACGGTAGCGGATGGCGATCGCTTTCTGTTAAAACCCACGGCCAGAGGTGCGGCGGATATCAGTGTTGCCATTGTCAATACCTATGATATTGCTGCCGCAGCGGCAATTCGTGGAGATGCCGCACTGGATAATCTGGGGGATGGACGTATTTCTGCCGGTGTGGTTAATGCCCCACCGCCGGTTGATGCCGCATTACGCAATAATGTGTCTATTAACTTCACCGATATTAATACCTATGACATTATTGATAATACTGCGGGGACTACCTTGGCGGCCGATCAGGTTTATGATCCTGCTGCCGGCGCGAGCTTATCATTTAATGGCTGGAGTGTAGAGTTAAGCGGTAATCCGGTATTGGGCGATACTTTTACTGTGGGTCCGAATAACCAGGCGGAAGGGGATAATCGTAATGCCTTGTTGATGGCCGATATGCAAACGGCCCGTTTGATGGTGAACGGGACGGCAAATCTGCAGTCAACCTATGGACAGATGGTCGGTGAGATTGGCAGTAAAACCCATGAGTTACAGATTACCGGTGAGGCGCAATCGAGTATTCTGCGCCAGGTGGTGACTACCCAGCAGTCTGTTTCGGGGGTGAATCTGGATGAAGAGGCTGCCAACCTGTTGCAGTATCAGCGGGCATATCAGGCGTCGGCCAAGGCATTGCAGGTATCCAATGTGATGTTCGATACCTTGTTGCAGATTATGAATTAGGAGTAGGGCATGCGTATTAGTTCGAGTACGATTTATGATACGACGGTGTCGGAAATGTTGCAGCACCAGTCCAAACTGCTGCATTCTCAGCAGCAGATAGCCAGTGGCCGTAAAATATTGACTCCAGCCGATGACCCGATTGCCTCATCGCGGATTTTGGATGTAAGCCAAACCGATGGTATGAATGCGCAGTTTGGGGTTAACCGTAATACCGCACAAAGTGCATTATCCTTGACCGAAACGACATTGAATGGCGTCACCGATTTGTTACAGGATGTGCGTACGCGGGTGGTGGCAGCCGGTAATGCGATTTTGGATGAAGGCTCACGTAAATCGATTGCGATTGATATCGAGGGCCGTTTGCAGGAGTTAGTGGGCTTGGCCAATAGCCGTGATGAGGCGGGCAACTATATGTTCTCCGGTTTTCAGACCGGTACGCCGCCTTTTTCCGGGACAGCCGCGGGTATTGCCTATTTTGGCGATGATGGCAGTAAGGAAGTGCAGGTCAGTGCGGCCCGTAAAATGCCGATTACCCACTCGGGAGCCGATCTGTTTTTACGGGTAAAAGACAGCCATGCCCCTTTAGCGTTAGAACCCAGCCCGGATAATGCGGGGGATGCGATTGCTCGGGATGGGGTGGTGTTGGAAGCCGGGCAGATTCGCGATCACAGTTATACCGTTTTGTTTGATGATAATGGCACGGATGTGACGTTCAGTATTACCGATGAAGATACCGGTGAGGTGGTGATCGATCCGGGAACCGTCTATGGTGAAGGCCTGCCGATTGAATTTGATGGTATGCAGATTTCCTTTGGCGGAATACCCAATGCCGGTGATACCTTTACCGTGCTTCCCAGAGAAAAGCAAAGTGTGTTTGATACCTTGCAGGGGATTGTCAGTGCTTTGAACTCACCGGTGACCGGGGTGAACCTGTCGTTAGCGCTGCAGCATGGCATGAAGAATATTGATAATGCCCTGGAAAATGTACTGGATGCGCGCACCAGTACCGGTAATCGATTGAACGAAGTGGATCGCCTGGGAGCCTTGGGAGAGAACTTGAACCTGCAGTTTAAAGAAGCGCTGTCTGATTTGCAGGATATTGATTATGCCGAAGCCTCCAGTCGCCTGATGCAGCAACAAACGGCATTACAGGCCGCACAGCTGTCATTCTCACGGGTGCAAGGCTTGACGTTGTTTGATTATATTGGCTAGTTGGCTAGTGCTGCATTGCATAAGTCTTCACTTCTCTGCTACCCGTGCATGAGCACAATAAGTTTCCCTTTTTGAGGAGGTTTTTATTTCGCCTGCGGCGAGTGACTTTCTTTGCGCCGCCAACGCAAGTCACCACAGAAAGGTGGCCCCTGATATCGTGGCCGTTGGCCTTCAGTCGTTGCTTGATCAAGCCCGGCGCTGCGCTACTCGCTGTGCTCAAACCGTGAAAATTTCAACCCCCATGGTAGGGTGCATTCCATGCACCACATGCTTGCTCATTTAGACGTGGTACACGGAGTGCACCCTGCCAGAAATGTCACCTTGCGTGCTAATAGGATGAATACTTGTAATGTTTAGCACTAGCCGCTGCAGGGCAGTGAGCCCTTATGTCAACAGAGCCGAATATCCAACTATTTAACCCAGTCTAAATCCATGGTAGGTATTTTCAGCGTAAGCTCATCATGGTGGTGATGCCGCTTTCTACCAGTTTATCCATCATTGGCAGCAGGTGTGGCAGCGATATCATCAGGATTAAAAAGCCTACGGTTAAGGTGATTGGGAAACCCACGGCAAAAATGTTCAGTTGAGGGGCTGCCCGGGTCAGTACCCCCAGGGCGATATTAATAAACAGCAGTACCGCCAGTACCGGTAGCGCAATATGCAGTCCATAATAAAAGATGCTGCTACCCCATTCGGCAAGCTGGTAAAAGCTCTGTGGTGTGGGTGCCTGACCTATGGGCAGGGTATGGAAACTGTCGACCACCGCAGCAATCATCAGATGGTGACCGTCCATGGTCAGAAAAATCAGCGTGGCTAATACGCTTAACCATTGAGCGATAATCGCCGAGTTAGTGCCGTTTACCGGATCAAACAGGATGGCAAAACCCAGCCCCATTTGCAGGCTGATAATTTCCCCGGCCATTTCTACGGCATTAAAGATGACTCGGATAGTCAGTCCCATGGCGGCGCCAATGACAATTTGTTGCAGAATGATCAGCCAGCCCATAGGGGTGGCAACACTGACCGGTGGGATGTTGTCCAGAGACGGTGCAATAATCAGGGTGATCATCACCGCCAGACCAATTTTGATCTGGCGGGAGACTTGTTTGTTACCCAGCAGGGGGGCGGCAGCCATCATCGCCAGGATGCGGAATAAGGGATAGATAAAGGTGCTGATCCAGGCATCAAGCTGGGCGCTGCTAACGGTTACCATTATCGGAGACTGGTGCTTCTGGTAGAGTGCACTCCGTGCACTGATTTTCTAACATAATGCAAGCCGGTGCTGCATGGCATGCACCCTGCAATGGGCTTGGGGTTTTCACGGTAGTGCACTAGCCTATCATCCAGGGAATGTTGCTATAGAGTCGCGTAATATAGTCCACCATGGTGGCCACCATCCAGGGGGCCGAAAAAATCAGCGCCACGAAAATCCCAATTAACTTGGGGATAAACGATAGGGTCATTTCATTAATCTGTGTGGCTGCCTGGAAAATACTGACCAGCAGACCAATGGCCAGGGCGGTTAACAGCAGTGGTGCAGCAATCACCAGCAGCAGTTCTACGGCATCCTGACCAACGGTAATGACGGTTTCTGGAGTCATATGCCTGCCTTTCTTTTACACATAAAAACTTTGGGCCAGAGAGCCTATCAGCAGATTCCAGCCATCGGCCATCACAAACAGCATGATTTTAAAGGGTAGAGAGATAATTGCGGGTGACACCATCATCATACCCATGGACATCAATACACTGGCAACCACCATATCTATGATCAGAAACGGGATAAATACCAGAAAGCCGATCTGGAAAGCCGTTTTCAGTTCACTGGTGACATAGGCTGGGACCAGAATGCTCATCGGGATATCGTCGGCGGTCTGTAACGGTTCACTATCCGAGAGTTTGACAAATAAGGCCAGATCCGACTCGCGGGTTTGTCGCAGCATAAAGGCTTTGAGTGGGACACTGGCACGTTCTACCGCTTCGGGAAAACCAATCTGCTTCTGATCAAACGGCAGATACGCATCGGCGTATATTTTATTCAGTACCGGAGACATGACAAAAAAGGTTAAAAACAGTGCCATACCAACCAATACCTGATTGGGCGGCGAAGACGGTGTACCCAATGCCGAGCGCAGCATACTCAAGACAATAATGATACGGGTAAAACTGGTCATCATCAGTAACACTGCCGGCAGAAAACTGAATGATGTCAGAATCAGCAGGGTTTGCAGGCTCAGGCTATATTGTTGTCCACCGTCTGGAGTCGGGGTGCTGGTTAGTGCCGGAATCGCTGCCTCCGCCAGGGCGTGACTGCTAAAACCCAATAGTGCCAACAGGCATAGCAGTATCAAGGAAAAACGGTTAGATGACATCACGGTGCGCCGGGCTCTTTCTTTTTGGAGATGACGGAATTCAGTAATTGGGCAAATTTGGCCTGGGGGATGCCAGGCTTGCTGGCATTGAGCAATTCATCCAGATTCTCAGGGGTATCAAAGGTATGCAAGGTACGGATTTGTCCCGGCCCTACGCCAATCAGTACACAGCTGTCTTTAACTTCTACCAGTACAATACGTTCACGCTGGCCAATGGCGGCACTGCCCAGTACGCGCATCAGCCCGGATGCGCCGGACTGACCAAGGTTCATACGTTTGAGCAGCCAGGCGACCAGAATAATCACCAGTAGTACCAGCAACAGGCTGACGGTGATTTGTACCACATGGCCGATACCAATTACCGGTGGCGGTGGGGTATAGTTGCTATCGGCGGCGGGTTCGGCCGCACTACTGATGATGGGGTGCATCAGTAAATAGCCTGACAGTGAATAGAAGAATGCAGTTCGCTTCATGAAGCCCCCTTGTTATTTGCTGATACGGCGCAGGCGTTCCGACGGGGTAATAATGTCGGTCAGACGAATCCCCAGTTTATCGTTAACTACCACCACTTCGCCCTGGGCGATCAGAAAGCCGTTAATTAATACATCCAGCGGTTCACCGGCCATACCCGACAATTCTACGACAGAACCTTGAGCCAGTTGCAGCAGGTTTTTAATCGGCATTTTGGTGCGCCCCAGTTCTACCGTGAGTTGAACCGGAATATCTTTAATCATATCCAGTTCGCGATTGGAGGCCGGGGCAGGGGCTTCGCCAAATTCCTGGAAAGCTAACGGCTCGGCATTGTCGGTAGAAACCTCAGCCTCTGCCTGTTCGGCCATAGCCGCTCCCCAGTCGTCGGCAGCCGATGTTTCGGCGCTGGTCTGCTCTTCCATTGCGGCGGCCCAGTCGTCGGCAGCCGATGTTTCGGTGCTCGCTTCCGTTTCCGTTTCAGCTTCTGCCTGTTCGGCCATGGCGGCCCCCCAGTCATCGGCGGTTATTTCATCATCTTTTTCATCGTTCATTATTCTTCTCCTTCAAGCCGTGTGAGTATATTGTCGATCTTGATGGCGTATTGACGTTTATGAATACCATATTTTCCATTAAATACCGGGATCTGATCAACATAGGCCGTAACCGTGTCATTAGCTTCCAGTTGGATAACATCGCCCACTCGCATTTTTGCTACCTGATCCAGTGTAATACGCGATTCTCCCAAGATGGCAATCAGTTCAACCACGGCCGACGGAATTTGTCGGCTCATGGCATCCATCCAGCGTTTATCTGCCGCCTGGTGTTCACCGTGTATGTTATTGAATAACAGGTCTTTTAATGGCTCCAGCATGGAATAAGGCACACAGATATGAAACGAGCCACCATTGCCACTGAGTTCTATATCAAAGGTGGTGACAATCACCACTTCATTGGGGGTGGCGATATTGGCAAATTGCGGATTCATTTCCGAACGTACAAATTCAAAGGTCAGTGGACTGACTTTTGACCAGGATTCGCTATAGGTTTGAAACGCAACCTCCAGTATATTATGAATAATACGTTGTTCCGTCTGGGTGAATTCGCGTCCCTCCACTCGGGTATGAAAGCGCCCATCTCCACCAAACAGATTGTCGACAATTTGAAAAATCAGATTGGGGTCAAACACAAACAGCCCGTTACCACGCAACGGCGGTGCTTGAACAATATTTAAATTGGTCGGTACATGCAGATTACGTACAAATTCTCCGAATTTCAGCACCCGTACCGGTCCAACCGAGACTTCTGGCGTTCGACGTATCATGTTGAACAGGCCGATACGAAACAAACGGCTAAAGCGTTCGTTGATGATTTCCATGGTGGGCATACGCCCACGGACAATACGCTCCTGTGAGGCCAGGTCATAGGAGCGGACTTCGCCAGCTTCGGCTTCATCGCTATCGTCTTCCTCTTCTGTTTCGCCGGTTACACCGCGTAACAGCGAGTCGACTTCGTCCTGTGAAAGAAATTCACTCATGAACCGTTGCTACCCTTGTGTTTATTGAATAATAAATGATGAAATAAGAATCTCGTCAACGCCATGTCTGGGATACTCTTCTTTGGTGGGTTCATCATCGGTAATGGGCGGGGCGAGACGGCGCAGGCCCAGTACATATTCCACCTGTTGTTTGATTTTTTCGGTTAATGCCAGTTTGGACTCCAGCGTTTGCAGTTCGGAGGGCTTTTTCGTTTGTAGCAGCAAATTGACGTAATGGGTCACTTCCGGCAAGCGGGCCGCCAGTGCGTCTTGCAGTTTGGCTTTGCTGAGCTTGGCTTTCAGTTTGACCTGAACAATACGGCTGGAGTCTTCATAGGCCAGATTGGTGGTAAACGTACCCAGATCAACAAACGTGGGAGGTGCTTTCTCTTCTTCCTCCTCATCTTCCATTTGGTCGTAATAAGGGTTGCCCGAACCCTTGGGTTTTTCTGTTTTGGCATGGCCGCCGCCCTTGGCCTCATTTGCCGAAGAGCCAAGTAGAAAGTAGGCTGCGCCGCCACCAATAACGGCGGCCACGAGCACCACGATCCCAATCAATACCACAAATTTCATTTTATTGGGTTTTGGTGCGGCTTCGGTATCCTGCTTTTCTGCCTTAGACATTACGGTTGCTCCCTGTAGATGGTTTGATTGTAGCGAATAGTGACAGGGTAATGATAACTTGATTAACGCGGAAAAATAACGTCAACTCGATATTTTGCCGTTCAAAGGTGTGCTTGGGAGGCTGGAAGGCAGCATGGCCTGATGGATGCGATAGGGCCATGCCGGATGGAATCAGACAAAAGTGTCTACGACACCGTTATGTGTGCTGAGAATACGTTGTTGGGCGACCACCGCTAATGTCTCGCTGGAATCCGGGTTGACTCCATTGGATGGCGGGTTGCCTGCAGGGTGTGATGGCTGGAAGTTTTGTTGTTGCTGTTGTTGGGCGGATTGATCACTCACCGTGGTATTGCCCAGGGTGATGCCACTTTCGGCCATGGCTTCACGCAAACGGGGTAGCGAGGCTTCAATTACCTCGCGAATATTGCTGTGGGGTGAGCTGAAGGCAATTGAGGCCTGATCATCGTTGATCTGTAGCGATACTTTGACGGGGCCAAGGTTAGCCGGATTCAATTGTAATTCGGCCGACTGCAGGCGTTGGCTGCTGATCCAGGTGATTTTTTGGCTGAACTCATTACCCCAGTCGGGATGATTCACCGGTGTGTTCACGCTGGTGGTCAGGCTGCCTGGGGTTGCCGTGGATGTGCTGGCACTTAGCGGGCCTGGCGCTCCCAGACCGGTTAAGGCGTTGCTTGATGCACTGGATAATGAGGTGCTGCTGTTGAATGTGGCTTTTTCGGTCAGTAATTTCTCGTTTTGGGTGTCTATTTCCATGTGTGCTTCTAACGGCTGTTCGGCCTGTGCTTTTAATGTCTGCAGGCTGGTGGCCGTCGCGACCTTTTTATCTTTTCCGTTATTGGCCGCGATACTGTCTTTGTCTTGTGTTTTACCGTTGCCATTGGCCTGCTGGGTGGTGAGCTGTTGCAGCATGCTGGCAATTTCACTATGTTCGGCATCTTCTTGGGGTGACACTTCCGTTACGCTATCCGTGTCATCGGCGCTTTTTTGTTCGGTTGCCTGGCTGGGGGAGGCATGGTTTTTTGCTTCGGCAGCCCGTTGTTCCAGCCGGCGATTGAGCGCCGATGAAAAGCTTTCAGATTCTGAGGTTGCATTATCCGCCTGGTTGCTAGTTGAGCGATTATTGGTTGCAGTTGCTGTCGTTTGAATGCTGATAGGAAGTAGTTCACTCATGGGTTTCTCCTTGAGATAGCGCCGCGGTTAATATTGAAACTGCTTGAAACTGCTGGTTCGACTGGCATGTTCGTCCATTTGTTTCTGCTCAATTTTTGCTGCGCGGTGATGCTCGGCATCAAGATGGCGTTGTTGCAAGGCATAAAATGATTGCAGCTTGCGTTGTAATTCGGCATAGTGCTGGCGTCCCTGTTCGCTGGCCAGCCGGCATTGCTCAACGGTTTGTAACTGTTGGCCGATGGCGGTATCCAGTTTGGCGATAAATTGCTCGAAATTGTTAAGTTGGGCGGGGCCAATACCCTGGCGTATTGCCTGTGTCAGCTGGTCTTGATAATCCTGACGGTATTGCTGCAGCATGCTGAGTTGTTGATTCGCCTGTTGCTGCTGTTGATTGAGTTCTCCCAGTTTTCGTGTTGCCGCACTACTTTGCTGTTCGGTCAGTTTGATCAATGGGGATAAGGAAAATGCCTGGCTCATAATCTATACCTTTCTACTGCGCTGGCTGATTGCCTGGTTGAGCATTGCCAAACAATCCGTGTAACTGGTCAATGCTTTGCTGAAAACTTTGTTGTTCAAACATACCCTGCTTTAAGAACTGTTCCATGGTGGGGTAGACCTTGATTGCCTGATCGAGTAACGGATCGCTGCCGCTGACATAGGCACCGACATTAATCAGATCGCGATTGCGTTGATAATGGGCATAAAGCTGTTTGAAGTTTTGTACGATACTTAGATGTTGCTCGCTGGTTACCATAGGCATTACCCGGCTGATTGAGGCTTCAATGTCTATCGCCGGATAATGGCCTTGTTCCACCAGACGGCGTGACAGTACCACATGACCATCGAGAATGGCGCGCGCACTGTCGGCAATCGGATCTTGTTGATCATCCCCTTCAGTAAGTACCGTATAAAAGGCGGTGATTGAGCCGCTGCCTTCGGTACCATTGCCGGCACGTTCTACTAGTTGTGGCAGTTTGGCAAATACCGATGGTGGATAGCCTTTAGTGGCGGGCGGTTCGCCAATGGCCAGGGCAATCTCACGTTGGGCCATGGCGTAGCGGGTCAGCGAATCCATAATCAGCAATACATCCTTACCCTGATCGCGAAAATATTCGGCAATGCTGGTGGCATAGGCAGCACCTTGCAGTCTGAGCAATGGCGAGGTGTCTGCCGGTGATGCGACCACAACCGAGCGTTTCAGACCATCCGGCCCCAGAATATCATTAATAAATTCTTTAACTTCGCGTCCACGTTCGCCAATTAAGCCCACCACAATGACTTCGGCATTGGTGTAGCGGGCCATCATGCCCAGCAACACACTTTTACCAACACCACTGCCGGCAAACAGCCCCATGCGCTGGCCGCGACCTACGGTCAACATGCTGTTGATAGCTCTGACACCCACGTCCAGTGCGGTATCAATCGGGGCGCGTTCCAATGGGTTAAACGGGCGGGTTAATAATGGGGCGCTGATGGTGCGATCTATAGGCCCTTGCTGATCCAGGGGTTTGCCGGCCCCGTCCATTACCCGGCCCAGCAGCTGTTCGCCTACCGGCAGTTGTTTGGCTTGCCCGGCATCGGGCAGGCTTTGTTGGGGGGAGGGGGGGAGCAGGTTGGGAATACGGGCGCTTTCCAGTGGGGTGACCTTGGCGCCAGGAACCAGTCCGTAGACACTTTCTTCCGGCATTAAAAACAGGCGCTGTTCGGAAAATCCTACCACTTCCGCTTCAATCAATTGATGGGGCAGATGTATGGCGCAGGTGCTGCCTACTGGCATGCGGATACCGACCGCTTCCATCACCATGCCGGTGACTTTGGTCAGTCTGCCCACGGGGGGCAGGGTGTTGCACTGACCAATATATTGATGACTTTGTGTCAGAAAGTTCTGCCAGCGCTGGGTATGGGGATTGACATTCAGCTCAGCCATGCTGTCTCCTGTCCAATAGATTCTACTATACGCCGCCAACGCGCTTCTGTCGAAGCATCGATTTCTGTGTGGTCGGTTTCCAGTTTGCAACCGCCGGGGGCAATACGAGTATCGCTGATAATCTTCCAGCCCGAGTGCGTCAGCTGATCTCCCATGCATTGTTCGACCAAAGCGGCATCATCCGGATGTAACACCAGGTGGGCCTGCTGGTTAAAGTGGGGCAGGTTGTCTAATGCCTGCTGTATGACTTCCAGGATAATCTCGGGTTTTATCTCCAGGGCTTTGTGAGCCATTTTTCTGGCGACCGTCAGCGCCAGTTCCAGTATCGATTCCGCCAGCTGCTGGTCGGTAATTTCCAGTGCGCTTTGCAGCTGATCCATGACTTGGCCCAGCTGTTCACTTTGCTGGTGTGCCTGTTCCAATCCCTCGTTATAGCCCTTATCAAAGCCTTCGCTATAGCCTTGCTCTTTACCTTGCTCGGTCCCTTCGGCCAATCCTTGCTCCTGGCCTTGGTTATAGCCTTCTTCCTTGCCCTGAGCCAGGCCCGCCTGATAGGCTTCCTGTTCAATCTGTTCGCGTAATGCATCCAAGGCGGCAACGGTATTGTTGACCTGGGGTTGCTGCTCCGTGGCTGCGGTGTTTTTTTCTTCGGCAGGTGGTGGCTTTTCGTCAAATGAGGCCAGTTCCCAGCGTTCAAAGGCGGTCAGCTGCTCCTTAGGAATCAGATTGTCCTTGGGTTTAGACATATTGTTCCTCACCTTTTCCGCCTATGCTGAGCTGACCTTCCTCGGCCAGGCGTCGTACAATTTTAAGAATTTCTTTTTGGTTGGCTTCAACCTCGCTGAGTTTGACCGGGCCTTTGGATTCCAGATCCTCACGCATCATTTCCGCCGCACGCGAGGACATATTATTAAAGATTTTTTCCTGCAGGTCGGTAGAGGCGCCTTTTAACGAGACGATCAGTGATTCGGACTGTACTTCGCGTAATACCAGCTGTATGCCTCTGTCATCAATATCCATCAGGTTATCAAACACAAACATCTGATCCTCAATGTTTTGTGCCAGATCGGGATCAAAGTTGCGTACATTGTCCAGCATTTCGGTTTCTAAGGTGGTACCCATAAAGTTAAGGATTTCTGCGGCGGTGTTGACCCCGCCCTGCAATGATTTCTTGGTGGGGCCGCCACTGGCCATCAATTTGCTGAGTACATCATTTAATTCACGCAATGCCAGCGGTTGCACACTGTCCAGGGTGGAGATGCGTAACAATACATCATTGCGGGTGCGTTCGGTAAAGCATTTCAGAATCTCCGCGCCCTGG
This sequence comes from uncultured beta proteobacterium, assembly GCA_942490555.1. Taxonomy (GTDB): domain Bacteria; phylum Pseudomonadota; class Gammaproteobacteria; order Burkholderiales; family Gallionellaceae; genus Gallionella. Next base: position 93,682 of record CALNXP010000013.1, read on the forward strand.
TCAGGCTCCAGATGTACCATAATGGTGGCAATAATCTGCGGATGTTCATTGGCGACCATTTCGGCCACGACCGCCGGATCCATCCATTTCAGACTTTCAATACCGCTGGTGTCGCTGTTATGCAAAATCCGGTCAAGAATGCTGCTGGCCTTGTCATCACCCAGTGCTTTGGTCAGCATATTGCGGATGTAATCCGACGAGTCCATGCCCAGCGACGTTTTTTTCGAGGCTGCGGTCAGAAAATCTTCTATGGTTTGGTTGATTTGATCCGGCTCCAGGTTTTTCAAGGTCACCATTGCCGCGCTGATTTTTTGCACTTCTTTAGGTTCCAGATATTTCAATACCTCGGCTGCCTCGGCTTCACCCAGGGTTAACAGAAAGATGGCGCTTTTTTCAATTCCGGTACTCATAGCTATTCATTCACCCAGTCTTTAATCACACTGGCGACAATTTTAGGGTCTTGTTGCGCAATTTGCTTGGCGGCTTCCATATTTTCTTTATAAGAGGGTTCCTTGCGACTGGCTTCAAAGATGGCCGCAGGCGATTGGTCGGCTTCCTGTTGCAGGGATTCTTCCATATTTCTTGCCTCTTTTTCTTCGTCGGTCTCTTCTTCTTCTTTCTCCTTTTCCTCTTCTTTCGGAAATAGCGGTTGCAAAGCCGGTTTAATGATTTTAAAGATAATCAGCAGCATGACCAGAATAATACCTAAATACTTTAAGGCCTCTAGTATGAAATCAGGCGTCAGGATTTGTTCCACATATTGCTGATATTGATTACTTTCTTCTTCGGTAATCACTTCATTGAAATTAATTACCTGCACACTTAGATTGTCACCGCGTTGTTGATCAAAGCCTACGGCGTCTTTGACCAGTTGGTTTAATTTGGCTTCTTCTTCGGGAGATACCGGTTTTTTAACGCTTTTGCCTTTTTCATCGGTGATGCTGCGGTCACCATTGACGACTACGGCTACCGATAAGCGTTTTAGCATACCTATAGGCAAAATGGTGTGGCGTATGGTGCGATCCACCTCGTAATTGACGGTTTGGCCATTTTTTAGCGCGTTGATACTGCCGGGCTGTATGTCTTCCACCGCCCGGCCATCCGGGTTGCCACCGCTGACAATCGGTGCGGTAGGTGGTGCCGGAGGCTGATTGGTTAGGGCGCCGGGTACTCCATTGGGATACAGGTTTTCACCGTTGAGGCTGTAATTTTTTTGTTCGCTACGTACCGAGCTTTCTGTCGGATCTCTATTGGGTTTATAGATTTCGGCGGTTTGTTCGGTGCGGGCAAAGTCGACCTCGGCGGTGACCTGCGCACGGATATTCTGGCTGCCGAATAACGGCTTGAGCAGCGATTCAACCCGTTCAATATAATTTTTTTCAATTTCGCGCACATAATTGAGTTGTTTGCTATTTAGTTCATCGCGTTCATCGGCATCCGGCTGCTCACTTAGCAGGTTGCCGTCCTGATCGACTACGGTGATATTTGATGGGGCTAAGTCGGGGATGCTGCTGGAAATCAGATGGACGATGGCTCTGACCTGCGTTTTATCCAGGATTCTACCGCCACGTAAGTTCAGTACCACGGAGGCGGTGGGGGACTGCTTTTCTTTAACAAATACGGTGGGTTTAGGAATAGCCAGATGTACCCGGGCCGAGCGTACTGCGGCAACGGTTTGTACCGAGCGTGCCAGCTCGCCTTCCAGTGCGCGTTGATAATTGACGCGTTCGGCAAACTGGGTGGTGCCGAATTTCTGGTTTTCCATGATTTCAAAGCCACTATTCCCACCTTTGGGCAGTCCTTGAGCGGCTAGTGTCAGGCGGATTTCATGTACTTGTGCGCTGGGAACCATCAGTGCGCCACCGGTTGATGAGAGCTGGTAGGGAATATTGGCTTGTTGCAGCGCATCAATGATTTCGCCGCCATCTTCATGTGACAGATTACCGTATAGCACACGGTAGTCGGGTTCATCCTGCCATAGCCAGATGGATAGAATTAACGCCAGTAGCGCGGCAATGCCCACGCCCAGTCCGATTTTTTGTTGAGAATTTAGTTGTTTCAAGTTCTCAATAAATTTTTGGACGGGTGTGTTTTCCGCTGCCGGTATTTGAGTTAATTCTGCTTCAGCCATGATGAATGCCACACTTTCACGAATGCTACGATAGGTGGCATTTTAGTCTGCGGGTGGTCACTTGAAACTGGTGAATAACGGGGTAAAATGACGGCTATTTGTTGCCTTGTGTGGTGAAGGGGGCAGATATGATGCAGTTATCGTAAAAGTATTGTGGAGATAACTTGTGAAAACCAATCCTGCGGTAGAGAATCTGCTGGCACAAATGCGTGTTACCGCAGCTCAGGCCGGACTCAGGCAGACGGAGCAGGTAAACCAGCCCCCCAAGGCGGATTTTGGTAATGTCTTAAAGGCTCAGATTGATGAGGTGGCTGCGGCACAGGCCAGTTCCAAGGCAATTCAGGAGGCATTTGTACTGGGTGATGATAAGGTCAGCCTGAGTGATACCATGGTTGAAATGCAAAAATCCAGTGTTAAGTTCCAAATGGCGGTGCAGGTGCGCAATAAAGCGATTCAGGCTTATAGCGATATTATGAACATGCAGGTATAGCCTAGGAGGCTGTCCGAAAACAGAAGAACCGACTGCAAATTGCCCAGGCTGGCCCTTTTTTCCCCTGATTTTCGTGTGTAGGCTGGCTATTCGCCTCAAATCAGTGAAAAAAATACCTCAACCTGGACGATTTTCGTTTCGATTCCTATTCTCGGACAGCCTCCTAGCGTTTACGCTGCATATTGGTAATATAGCGTTGCAGGGTGATTTCCGATTGTCGACTTAAGTCAATAAACTGGCAGCCGATATAATGCTGGCAACTGTCTGCGGGAGTATCTTGCATTTCTGTCAGAGTTTTGATTTCCAGGGTGCCATTGATCACGCCTTCTCCCGGTAATTCAATTTGGTAGGCATACTGTTTGCCACTTTCCAGTGGCGATTGTTGTTGGGTGCAGATGATACCTATACCTCCGCCGCTGATGTTTAATATGTTGACCTGGGCCTGGTAGGTTTTATTTTCCTGCTGCAAAAAAATATTGCACTTCAACGGGATGCTGTTGCTGGTGTCCACCCGAAAATATTCCCGGCGCTGTATTCTAAACAGGTTATCCGGAAGCTCGCATTTAATTACCGGTTGAGCATTTCTATGGTCCGGCTGCGGGTTTGACGGGCTACATTGCACCTTAACCTGATTATGTAATGCCACCAGTGTCAGGGTGTCGCTATGTTCGATGTGCTGATTAAACTCGGGCTTTTTGCTGGGATCAAGATATACATGAGTGTCGTCATAGTCCACTAGGCGGCTTATGATAAATTGCTGATTATGCTGAAAGTATAGTGCGACCTTGGATTCTTGTTTTTTTAGATATTCCAGAATACTTTGCATTTGTCGTGAGGAGGTAATCAGACATTCGGCCTGTTGCTCCGCCGTCAGCGTTTCTATGGTGAGAGAGATGAGTTTATTCATATGCTGCCAGATATAGGGTAACGATAGTGGGGTAACTGTGGGTGATCATATCAAAAGCTGGTGCTTTCAGGAATTTTGTTCGGGAATCTTTGGTCTGGGCGGTGTCTGACCAGGGGCTGAGTGGTGTTCCAGTTGATATAGCCAGGCCAGCAGTTCGGCAACAGCCAGATAAAGTTGTGGCGGGATTTCCTGTTCCAGCTCTACCTTCATCAGCAGTCCCACTAATTCTTCGGACTCGTGTACAAATACATTGTGCTGTTGTGCCCGTTCTATGATGGCCTGGGCCAGTAAGCCCTTGCCTTTGGCGACGACCTTGGGGGCTGTCTGATCTTTGCTGTAAGTCAGTGCGACGGCACTTTGTGTGTAAGGCTTCATTTTTGTTTAATGCTGATACTTGGATTGCTGATGCCGGCTTGATCGAGATTGTTACGCAGGGTCTCCAAATGTTTGTTAAATTTTTGGTGGGTGGCGTCGTTGTCGGTTTGCAGTGAAATTTGCATATGTTGCTGGCTCATGGTCAATTTGGCGGTAACGTTGCCTAATGCAGGCAGATCCAGCGACATTTCGGTTTGCCATTGATGTTCTTCCTTGGCCTGTTGTTTTGAAGAAGTATGTTCCGATACCTCCCATTCCATGGGCTGGCCGGGCCAGGCAAAGCCGTGCCAGTTCAATTGGTTGTTTTCCAGGGTGTTGAGCTGTTGCTGAACCAGTGGCAGTAGATCTTTGGGAATGCCATGCTGATGCTCCAACGTGGCCTTAATATTTCTGGTCAGTCGGTTTTGCGGTTCCTGTAGCAACTGGCTGATGGAACGTTCGCCGCGAATCCATTGTGCCTGATGGGATTCATAAAACAGGCCGCTGTTAACCAGTGCGTTACGTAAGGCGCTGGCCAGATCCTTGCTGGCCGGGGCTTTGTCGGTGGAGGGCCAGATAGGTTGTTTATTCAGTTGTTGCAGGGCCTGGCGCTCCAGCGGTTGTTCGGCAAGATTGGCCAGCAGTCTGGCGGTGGCACCTATTTGTTGTGGTGTGGCCAGCGGGGTTTGTGAGCTAAGGACGCTAAAACTGACCTGTGGGCTGGCGGCAATGACGCTCAAGCGTATGTTGCTGCCAACCTGGGTGTTTTCCGGTAAGCGCATTTGCAGGTTTTGTCCGGCGACCTGTACCTTAAACATGCCGTTGGCTTGTTTGCTTTGTACCAGACCCGGTACCTGTTGACCTGTCTGCAGATTGCTTGTTGAGGTCTGTTTGCCGTTATTGCCGGACTGCGTAGCGCTGCTGTTGCTGGGCGTTGTGCTACGGTATGCGTTGGCTAGGTTTTGATAAGCATTTACCGGACTGCCAATTGCCATGTCAGTTCCTCGTAATCACGGGGCGGGGCTGCATGGCTGCAGCCTGAGCGTTTATACGCTGCCGTAAGCGCGTTGCAGTTGTTGCTCCTGGCGGCCGGATTTCATAATGCGCTGCATTTGTTGCATCCAGTCTTCGGTATGTTCGCGCACCTGAGCATCGTCCGCCAGAATTTTTTTAATCAGCTGGATTTTGCGTTGACGACTGGATTCATCCAGTTGGCTGTTGTCTATTTTTTCACTGCGCATTTTGCTGACCTGCTGACTGCAGTTTTGTTCCAGCTCAACCAGACTGTCCCACTCACTGGCTTGTGCCGCATCACGCATTTTAGCGGTCAGTTGAGAAAGTGTTTCATAGTGTGAAATATGATTGTTGTGCATATCGTCTACCTGTCGTCGGTGATTAAGCCTTTTGGCTTAAAAGTTGTCCTTGTTGCAGTTCCTGAATGGAATTGGCAATTTTTAGCATTTGTTCGGAGGGGATCTGGCGAATCACATCCCCGGTTTCGGAGTCAATCAGTTTAACCACGGTCATATCGGTGTCGCTATCGACGCTAAATTCAAGATTGTTCTGACTTTGTTGTAATACCTTATTGGCATCATCGGCCGCGGAGCGTAGCTCGCTTTCACTTAACTGCTGTGATTGACGATTGGTGCTGTTTTCCGGATCGTTGATGATGCTGTTGGAGTTTGTCGCTGTTTTTGATACAGCAGAGCCGCTGTTAGTTTCGGAGACTGTATTTTTTTCAGATACACCGCTACCCAGAGCTTTTCCTGCACTGTTGTTTTTAAACATGAGCGGGGAATCCTGGCTCATGTTATTAATATTCTGGATATCCATTTTGCAACTCCTTGTCGATTAACGTAACAACTTGATTTTTAAATCAGAGTTACGAGCCAGCTCCATCTGGTCAGGTTGTGCATCCAAAATGAAAATTAACCCATTTCGTGACGTTCGAATGTTTTATCGGCAAACTCGGTGGAAACTTTAGAAAAAATTTAATAATTTTTTTGTTGGGGGTAGGCAGCTTGTCCGGATTGATCCTGGCTGGCCGTGCCTGTCAATACAGTCTAAAAGGCGGGGGTAACTGTGCATCGTAGATGGGGCGCCATATTAATATGGCGCCATGCCTGCCGTTGGTTCGGTTTGATGGGCCGTTGAGCTGTTGTAACTGGGCTATAGATGAATTTGTCTGCAAGTTGCCCTAAAGTCTCAACTCAGTGTGTCGATAAGGGTATCAGACCGAGCGTGAAAAGATGTTCTGGTACAAGAAATTGACCTTAGAAATAGCGCAGATTAAGAGAATTTGACTGGTAGAGCTGAGACGCAGGTATCTGGCAGTTGCTAAATTAAAACGAGGAGTTCGTCATGGCATCATTTATCGAAGAGTTATCCACCGCAGAAGTTGCCGCACTGACCGCAGAAGAAATTCAGGCATTGACGAGTGCAGATATTGCCGCTTTTACCGAGGCTCAAATTCAAGCATTAACTGCTACTCAGATTCAGGCCTTTTCGACAACTCAGGTGCGCCGCCTTTCGACCGAGCAGATGGCCGCATTTACCACCGATCAAGTTAACGATTTTGATACCAGTGTGTTTGCTACCTTCTCAAACGGCCAGATGACCGCGCTGACACCTACCCAGATTGCCGCGCTATCGACCAGCCATGTGGCGGCATTTACCACCCGCCAGATCGGTAAGCTGACCACGGAACAGGTTGCCGCGTTTACCGTTACCCAGTTAAATGCGATTGAGGATGCCGATCTGGTCAGAATGCGTACCAATCAGATTGCCGCGTTGACTACCGATCAGGTTCAGGGATTGACGAACGCCCAGATTGAAACTATGACCGCGTCTCAGTTAAGCCGTCTGACAGCCGAGCAGGTGGCAGCCTTGTCCACAGATCAGTTAAACAGTATTGAAACCGTGGATTTCTCTAGAATGAAAGGTGATCAGATCGCGGCTCTGACCTCGGGTCAATTGAGCGCTCTGGATGATGATAGGATTGCCGCTTTATCTGCTGCACAGATTCGTCGTGGTTTGACCTCGGACCAGATGGACGATTTTACTACCGATCAGATCCAGGCGTTGGGTACCCGTCAGATTCGTAGTTTTAATACCGAGCAGATTGCTGCGTTAACTACTGATCAGTTGAGTAATATGGAGGCCGAAGATTTTGCGCGTCTGTCTGCACGTCATATCCAGGCCTTGTCTACCGGTCAGGTAGCGAATCTGGGAGATGCCCAGCTTGAAGCCTTTACCGGTTCGCAGATTACCAAGTTGAGTTCGAGTCAGTTGCAGGCGATGAGTAGCGGTCAATTGAATGCGCTGGAAACCGGTGATCTGGGGCGTATGCGCACCCAGCAAATTGCCGCGCTGACTACCGATCAAATTGCCAATTTGTCTGCCACCCAAATTCAGGCGCTGAAAGTATCGCAGATAACGCGTTTATCAGATGATCAGGTTGCTGCACTGACCACCGATCAGTTAAACAGTATGGAAACCGCCGATCTGGGGCGTTTAAAAACCAGTCAGCTGGATGCCTTGACTACCGATCAAATCGCGGGTATGTCAACTGCGGCGGTTAATGCGTTGCGTGGTACTCAGTTGGGCGCGTTGTCTTCCACTCAATTTCAGGCATTGGGTTCGGACCAGCTGAGTGTGATCTCCACTCGGGATCTGATTCGTCTGAATGAGCAGCAACTGGGCGCATTGACCACCGGCCAAGTGGCCGGTTTAACCACCGACCAGCTGCAGCGTTTCAGAAATAACCAGCTGGCGGCATTGACTACCGATGCGCTGAATGCCTTGTCTTCCGATCAGATTGCTGGCTTGTCAACCCGTCAGGTTCTGGCCTTGACCAATACACAGATCAGTGGCTTGTCTAGTGGTCAGATTCAGGCATTGAGTCAGGAACAACTGGCACGTTTCAGTACTTCTCAAATTCAGGCATTAACCTCTGATCAGATTAATGCCATTGAAACCAGTGATTTGGATGGTTTGAGTACCCGTCAGGTCGCAGCCTTGAGTGCAGAGCAGATGCAGGGTATGAGTAGCGACCAGCTGGTGGCGCTTTCTACGGCGCAAGTAGCACGTTTACAGAGTGAGCAACTGGCCGCCTTATCTTCCGGTCAGCTAAACAGCATGGAAACCCGCGATATTGCCAGTATCAGCACCCGTGAAATTACCGGCTTGACTAGTGGTCAGCTGGCGGCACTGTCTACCGGTCAGCTGGCAGCGTTAACAACTCAGCAGTTGCGTAGATTAACGGATGCACAAATTCAGTCACTGACAAGTGGCCAAATCGTAAGTCTGACTGATTCTGACTTTGCTGCGCTGACCACGGCACAGGTTGCCGCATTGACCACAGACCAGTTGGGAGCCTTGTCATCGGATAGTTTTTCTGAACTGAGTACAACGCAACTTGTGAAATTGACAACTGATCAAATATCTAATTTGGATAGCGGTCAAATATCAAGTTTGTCAACAGCACAAATCAGTAAATTAACCACGGAGCAAGTTGCTGCATTGAGTGTAGGGCAGTTAAATGCCATGGAAACGGATGATTTTGCGGCACTGACCACGGCTCAGGTTGCTGCGTTGAGTAGTGATCAGATTCAAGGTCTGGATAATTCGCATGTCACCGCGTTTACATCGACTCAGGTGCGTGTATTGGATGTTACCGAGCAGCTGCCTGCTTTGACAACTGGTCAAATAGTAAATCTGAGTGATTCTGATTTTGCGGCATTGACCACGGCCCAGGTTGCCGCGTTGACCACCGATCAGCTGGGGGCCTTGTCATCGGATAGCTTTTCTGCACTGAGTACCACGCAGCTTGCGAAGTTGACCACCGATCAAGTGTCTAGTTTGAACAGTGACCACATATCAGGTTTGTCAACAGCACAAGTCAGTAAATTAACCACGGCGCAAGTTGCTGCACTGAGTGCAGGGCAGTTAAATGCCATGGAAACAGATGATTTTGCGGCACTGACCACGGCGCAGGTTGCTGCGTTGAGCAGTGATCAAGTGCAAGGTCTGGATAATTCACATGTCGTTGCGTTTACATCGACTCAAGTGCGTGTGTTGGATGTTGCTGACCAGCTGCCCGCGTTGACGACCGACCAGTTAAATGCCATGGAAACGGGGGACCTGGCCGCGTTGAAAACCAACCAGGTTGCTGCATTGAGTGCGGATCAGGTCGCAGGCCTTGATACGGATCAAATTGGGGTATTAACCACAGAGCAGGTGAGCAAGCTCACTACTGATCAGCTGCAGAATTTAAGCAATGGTCAAATTGGGGCTTTGACAACTGGGCAGGTCTCATCATTAACTACCACTCAGTTGAACAGTCTGTCTAATGATCAGTTAAATGCGATGGAAGCCGATGATTTTGCATCGTTGACCTCATCTCAGTTAGCCAACCTTTCTTCTGGGCAGCTGCAGGGGGCTGGAGACCACTCAAATTGCTGCCATGACGGGGGATCAGTTAAGTGGTTTGACAACCACACAAGTGCAGCTGTTGTCTAATGATCAAATTGCTGCGTTAGGCACCGGCCAGATTGGTAGCCTGACGACAGCGCAAGTGGCTTCATTAACCTCTAGTCAGGTTGGCGCAATGGACGTGGTGGATGTGGCGGCATTAACAACATCTCAGGTCGCCAGTTTGACTTCAGATCAGATTCAGGTGTTATCTAATGACCAGTTAAATGGTATGGAAACTGCTGATGTGGCTTCCTTGGGTTCAGATCAGGTGGTTGCATTAACCGCCAGTCAAGTCGCAAATTTAGCAAGTGACCAGTTAGCCGCATTTACGACGGCTCAGATTAGTGCCTTTACCAGTGGACAGCTGGCAAGCCTGAGTGCGGAACAGATGGCGGCTTTTACCAGCGATCAATTAGGTGGTTTGACTACAGGTCAGATTCAAGACTTATCAACTTCGCAGATTGCCGGCCTGACAACCAGTCAGGTGCCATCTTTAACGACTGATCAAGTGCAGGCAATGACCTCTGGGCAATTGAATGCCATGGAGGCGGTTGACTTTGGTGTGTTGACCTCGGCTCAGCTTGCCAGTTTGACAACCGGGCAAGTGGCAACGCTTTCTAATGACCAGGTTGCCGCCCTGGGAACCGACCAGATTTCTCAGCTGACAACGGCTCAGATTCAAGCATTGACTACCGGCCAGTTAAGTGCGGTAGAAACGGTTGATGTGGCCGCCATGACAACCTCACAAGTGAGTGCACTTCTAGCGACAGATCAGTTAGATACGTTAAGTGAGGATCAAATGGCCGCCTTTACTACCGATCAGGTTCAAGCGTTAACGACTGATCAGGTAGCGGCCTTAACCACTGCGCAGGTGAATGCCTTGGGAACCAATGGGCTGGCTGCAATGAGTACGGATCAGATTGCGGTGATGACAACCGGTCAGTTTGCAAATATGACGGCCGATAACTTTGTTGCCTTAACTTCTGATCAGGTTGCCGCATTGGTAACCGGCCAGGTTGGTGTGCTGACCGCAGATCAACTGAATGGTATGGGTACGACAGATATGCAGGCAATGACTACCGATCAGCTGCAGGCATTGACCACGGGTCAGTTGACCGCTATGGAAACCAGTCAGATCAGTGCCATGACTAGCAATCAGATTAGTAGTCTGACTACGGGGCAGACCAGTAATTTGACGGATGACCAGATTGTGGGCTTAACAACGGCTCAGGTGAGCAGCCTGACAACCGATCAGATTAGTAATTTAACAACGGGTCAATTGGTCGTCATGGAAACAGACGATATCGCAGCGTTAACAACTTCCCAATTAGTTGCCTTGACAACGGGACAGCTGGATAGCTTGACTCCGGATCAAATAGCCGCGTTGTCGACAAGTCAGATTACTAAATTATTGACTCCTGATCAGATTGCTGCGTTGACCAGCGCGCAACTGAACGGTATGGAAACCGATGATCTTGCGGCATTAACCTCTGCGCAGATTCAAGCACTGACTACCGGTCAGTTGCAAAACCTGGAGGCAGGGCAATTTGAGGCCTTGACAACTTATCAGGTTCGCAAATTAACAACAGGGCAAGTGACTGCACTGACTGTTGACCAGTTAAACGGTATGGGTACGGCAGATCTACAGGCCATGACAACAGATCAGGTGCGAGCATTAAGCTCCGGTCAACTTCAGGGGTTGGTAAATGATCAAATTGCCGCGTTAACAACGTCCCAGGTTAGCAACCTGACCACCGGACAAATTGGTGACCTGACAAATGACCAGATTGCCGCCTTAACAACCGCTCAAGTTGTGGAGTTAGAAACCGATCAGATGACAGCATTGTCTTCCGGTCAGCTGAATGCCATGGAAACGGTTGATTTCGCTGCGCTTCAAACCAGCCAGATCGTCGCGCTTACCAGCGGACAGATTGGAAATCTGGCAGATAGCCAGGTTTCTGCGATGACTACGTTGCAGGTGAGTAAACTGGAGACGGACCAGGTGCAGGCGTTAACTTCTGGTCAAATTTCGGCATTGGGTACAGATGATATTGCGGCACTGAAAACCAGCCAGATTGTTGCATTAACTACCGGGCAGATAGATGGTCTGAGTGATGAACAAATGATTGCTTTGACCACGGACCAGATTCGTAAGTTGACTACGGATCAATTAGGTGCGTTGCTTACCGGGCAATTGAATGCGATTGAGACCGATGACCTTTCGGCATTGACATCCGCACAAATCGTGGCTTTGACAACGGGGCAGCTAGATAGTCTGACTGACCAGCATATTGCCGCACTTAGCACTTATCAGGTGGGTAAATTAACCACTGGCCAGGTAGCGGCTCTGACTGAGAGTCAGTTTGTAGCAATGACAACAGAACAACTGGCGGCACTGGATACCGCGCAGGTTCAGGCGTTAACATCCGGTCAGCTAAATGCTTTGGATGGCTCGGATTGGGCGGCGCTAACCACACAACAGATTAGCAGTTTGTTGACCGGACAGGTCGTAGATCTATCGCTTACACAAATTGCAGCCTTAACGACCGATCAGGTGCAAGCCTTAACGACTGATCAGGTACAGGCTTTGACTTCTGGTCAATTGAATGGCATGGAAGTGAATGATTTCGCCGCCTTAACTACCAAGCAGATTAGTAACCTGGCAACTGGCCAGGTGGCAGATTTAAGCAATGACCAGATTGCTGCGTTAACAACTGAGCAGGTAGCCAAGTTAACGACTGATCAATTAGGGGCGATGGGAACGGGTCAGATTAATGCGATGGAAATTGGTGATTTTGCCGCATTGACCAGTAGTCAGATAAGCAATCTGACTACGGGGCAGGTGAGTAACTTATCTAATGATTTAATGGCCGCGTTGACTACCTATCAGGTAGGCAAGTTAACCACAGGTCAGGTCACAGCATTGACCAGTGGACAGTTGAATGCCATGGAGGCGGCCGATATTGCGGCGTTAACAACTCAACAGGTCAGTAGTTTGCTGACGGGTCAGTTAAGTAATCTATCTAATGATCAGATTGCGGCGATGACGACGGTACAATTTAGTAAATTGACCACCGGCCAGGTGGCAGCATTAGCAACCGGTCAGTTGAATGCCATGGAAACTCAGGACTTGGCGGCGTTAACAAGTACCCAGATACAGGCTTTAACCACGGGTCAGCTGAGTAATTTGTCAAATGATCAGATTGTGGCATTAACCAGTTCTCAAGTGAGCAAACTGGCAACCGGTCAGGTAGTGGCATTAACAACCGGTCAGTTGAATGCCATGGAAACGGTAGACTTGGCTGCATTGACCACGGATCAGGTTCAGGCTTTAACGACAGGTCAGGTTGTTGGTTTGTCTAATGATCAGGTTGCCGCTTTAACGACTAAACAAATCAGTAACTTGACCACCGGCCAGGTGGTCGCGCTGGCAACCGGGCAATTGAATGCCATGGAAACCGAGGATGTGGCGGCATTAACTACGGATCAGGTCAGTGCATTGACTACCGGTCAGATCGATAGCCTGTCAAACGATCAGATTGCCGCCATGACGACCAGTCAAATTAGTAATTTGACTACCGGTCAGGTAGTGGCATTAACAACCGGTCAATTGAATGCGATGGAAACCGAAGATATGGCGGCGTTGACAACCGATCATATTCGTAACTTAACTACCGGTCAGGTTGCCGGGTTGTCTAACGATGCCATTGCCGCTTTAGAGACCAGTCAGGTTGTTGCTTTAAATTCTTTAGCCAGTGGCCAAATAGAGGCTTTGACTACGGGGCAAATGCCAGCATTTTCTTCACGTCAAATTACCAGTTTGACTTCAGGCCAGATTCAGGCGTTAAGCAGTGGTCAATTAAATGCGATGGAAGCAGATGATTTTGCCGCCTTGACCACATCGCAGATTACTAACTTGACAACCGGGCAGTTGAATGACCTGGCATCTGGGCAGATTCAGGCCTTGACTACCACTCAGGTGAGTAAATTGACCTCGGGCCAAATCAGCAACCTGGTCAGTGGCCAGCTCAATGCGATGGAGACCGAAGATGTTGCGGCTTTGACCACATCACAGATTACTAACCTGACAACCGGGCAGTTGAATAACCTGGCATCTGGACAGATTCAGGCCTTGACTACCACTCAGGTGAGTAAATTGACCTCGGGCCAAATCAGCAACCTGAACAGCGGTCAGCTCAATGCGATGGAGACCACAGACTTTGCGGCCTTGACCACATCGCAGATTACCAACCTGACAACCGGGCAGCTGAATAACCTGGCATCTGGACAGATTCAGGCCTTGACTACCTCTCAGGTGAGTAAATTGACTTCGGGCCAAATCAGCAATCTGAACAGCGGTCAGCTCAATGCGATGGAAACCACAGACTTTGCGGCCTTGACCACGTCGCAGATTACCAACCTGACAACCGGGCAGCTGAATAACCTGGCATCTGGACAGATTCAGGCCTTGACTACCGCTCAGGTGAGTAAATTGACTTCGGGCCAAATCAGCAACCTGAACAGCGGTCAGCTCAATGCGATGGAGACCACAGACTTTGCCGCCTTGACCACGTCGCAGATTACTAATCTGACAACCGGGCAGCTGAATGACCTGGCATCTGGACAGATCCAGGCGTTAACGACACGTCAAGTCAGTAAATTGACAACTGGCCAAGTAAGTAATTTGACTACGGGACAGTTGAATGCCATGGAAAGCGATGACATTGCTGCATTAACCAGTACACAGATTGCAGCATTGACGACTGGTCAGGTAAGTGATCTGGCAACTGGGCAGATTAGTGCACTGACAGTGACTCAAGTGCCTAAGTTAACCTCTGGTCAGATTCAGGCTTTGTCATCGGGTCAATTGAATGCAATGGATACTGAGGATGTTGCGGCATTGAGTTCTAGCCAGGTCAGTCAGTTATTAACCGGGCAGTTAAATAGCCTGGATGCCACACATCTGACTGCATTAACAGCAACCCAGGTGGGTAAATTGACTACAGGCCAGGTGGATAGTCTGACATCCAGTCAGCTGAATACACTAACCAGTGCGCAGATTGCAGGGATGTCTACCAGTCAGGTTGCCGCATTGACCACAGGTCAAATTGCTAACCTGGCAACCGATCAGGTTGTCGCTATGACGGGTACCCAGATCAGCAAGTTGACTAGTGGCCAGATTCAGGCATTGACAACGGCTCAACTGAATAATATGGAAACTTGGGACTTGGCCGCTATGACGAGTTCTCAGGTGGGAAGCTTGCAGACCGGGCAGCTGAATAATCTGGATCAGGATAGTTTGAATGCATTGACAACTTACCAGATTAGTAAGCTGACTACCGGGCAGGTTGATAGCCTGACTTCGACTCAGTTGAATACACTGACTACATCTCAGATCGCTGGATTGACCACAACGCAGATTCAGGCGTTAACTACCGGTCAGACTTCGAAACTGTCAACGGATCAGATGGTGGCCTTGACTGATACTCAGGTAAGTAAGTTAACTACCGGGCAAGTGGCAACATTGACAACTTCTCAGTTGAATGAGATTGAAACGGCTGATCTGATTGCTCTGGGAAGCGACCAAGTTGCTGCGTTGACCGATAATCAACTGGATAACATGGATCTGGATAGTTTAACTGCCTTGACTCAATATCAGGTGAGTAAACTAACGACCGGACAAATTTCGGGCTTGGCGACTGCTCAGCTGGATAATCTGACAACGGATCAAATTACTGCGTTAGGTACGGCACAGGTAGTGGCTCTGACTACTGCTCAGGTTCCAGCATTAACGACTGATCAAGTGCAGAATATGACTGACAGTCAATTGTCTGCGCTGAGTATGAATCAAGTTTCTGCGCTGAGTACGGCTCAGATGGCTGCCTTGAGTACCGACCAGCAAGCCTTGCTATCCACAACGCCAATGGTGCTGGACCTGGATGGTGATGGTATTGAGACCTTGAGCCATCAGCAGGGAGTTGAATTCGATCTGAATGCATCCGGTAATAAGGTGAATACCGGCTGGGTAGCTCCTGATGACGGCTTGTTGGTGAGAGATCTGAACCAGGATGGTGTCATTAACGACGGTTCTGAGTTGTTTGGTAGTGCCACTAAACTGGCGGATGGTTCCGAGGCTGCCAATGGTTATCAAGCGCTGTCGGCATTGGATTCTAATCAAGATGGCATGATAAGCAGTGCTGATGATCAGTTCGCTGACCTTGGTGTCTGGGTAGATGGTAACTCGGATGGGGTTAGTCAGTCTGGCGAGGTTAAATCTCTGAGTGATATGGGGATTACCAGTCTGGATCTGAATGCGGAATCTACGTCGGTTAAAGATAATGGCAACTGGGTAGGTTTGGAGTCAAGTTATCAAACAGCCGACGGTGAAAACCATCAACTGGCGGATGTCTGGTTTACGGCAGAAAAATCTGAGGTTGCCGACTCCGACTTTGCTGCCGATGCTAACCTGCAATCTCAAGTCAGTGGAATTGTTCAAACGATTGCTTCCTTCGATGAGGCTGATGTAGGGGATTCTGGTTTGAACTTGAATCTGAACCCATCGGATCAGGCAGCGGTTGCTGGCAGCGGGTTGGGCGGTATGATGGATACCCTGAAACAGTTCGATGCGGATGGTAACTCGCTAGTGAATAACGGTAATATGGGCATCTCGAACCTGACCGATGTGACAGAGAGGGACGATAAGGATGATCCGGTTAAAAATGGCATGTTGCCATCAGGCGGGAAATTTAATCTTTAACAAATCAGCTTAGCATTTGAAGCCCATACAGTAATGTATGGGTTTTTTTTTGCCACAATCCTGTTTTGTTGATAGCGCTGGGAAGAGCGCACCCGGGGGGGGGTGCTAATGGCAGGTTGTAAGGAAGTCGGCGGCGTATAGCGAAAGGGATTACTCTCCCGAAAGCCGATGGCGGCGAACGGCGGACTGGGTGATTAGTTGTTTGATACCGTATTGTGTAACGGGTTGTAAGATCGGTGGTTCATTTGTGTGATTTAAGGTCATTTTTGCAGTCTGATCGGTGTATGGAATCGACTTGGAGCTGGCACAATAAGGCTTGTTGTATCGTTTGAGTGATATCGAGGGTGAAATGGCTGAATTGTCGTGGGAACAGATAGTAAAGGCTGCCGAAGCGTTGGCCGCTAAGGGAGATTTAGCTGCAGCGGTGAATTTGTACCAGCAGTGGGTGGAAGGTGATGAAGGAAGGCAGCACCCGGTTCGGCATGTGATTTATTTTAATATGGGAATTTTATTAAAAAATGCCGGGCGTTTGGATGAGGCGATTGTTTGCTATCGTAATGCCTTATTGTTAAAACCGGATTTATACCAGGCATCGGTAAACTTGGGGCTGACTTATGAAAGTAAAGGTAATACCTTAACCGCAGTCCAAACATGGATAGGGGGATTGCAAGCGGATGAGGTTCAAGTAACCTTTCTTAACCAGCTTGGGCGAGTAATGGAGCAAAGTGGCCTGCTTGCAGAGGCAGAAAAATATTTGATGCGCAGTTTGGTACTTGATCCCGAGCAACCGAATGTCGTGCAACATTATTTATATATTCGCCAGAAACAATGTAAATGGCCAGTGTTGGAGTCGCTTCCAGAACTATCGGTTGATAAGCAGCTGGAATATTGCGGGCCGTTGGGTATTCTAGCATTAACTGATGACCCTGAAATTCAGTTAAATACTATCCAGAACTGGCTGGTTAGGCATGATAAAGGAGAGGTGCCTCACCTAGCACCCGAGCAGGGTTACCAGCACGATAAAATACGCATTGGTTATATGTCTTGTGATTTTCGTTGGCATGCGGTGAGTATTTTGACGGCAGAACTCTATGGTTTACATGATCGTAGTAAATTTGAGGTGTATGCGCTCGACTGTACAGCCGGTGGAATGGATGCCATGCGCCAGCGGGTATTGTCGGCCATGGATCATCATGTGCCGATACAGCACTTGAGCGATGAACAGGCGGCGCAAGAAGTTCGCAAACATGAAATTGATATTTTGGTGGACTTAACCGGATTAACTACGGGGTCACGCTACGATATTTTGACCTATAAACCGGCTCCGATTCAGGTGGCGTATTTGGGCTTTGTTGGAAGCTGTGGTATTCCAGAAGTTGATTATGTATTGGCAGACCGGTTTGTCATGCCAGAGGAATTGCAGCCTTATTTTGTTGAAAAACCGTTGTATTTACCTAACGTTTATCAGATTAATGACAGCCAGCGTGAGATTGCGCCAACGCCAACACGTGAAGCTTGTGGTTTACCCAATGATGCGTTTGTTTTCTGTTCGTTTAACGGAAGTTACAAAATTACTTATGATATCTTCTGTTCGTGGATGAGGATTCTGCAGCGCGTGCCAAATAGTGTATTGTGGTTATGTGCCGATAATGACATGGCGTGTGATAATTTAAGAAAAACTGCCGAGCAGCAGGGGGTGTCCGCAGATAGATTAATCATTGCAGCTAAGGTGTTGCCAGCAGAATATCTGGCGCGTTATCGGGTAGCTGATCTGTTATTGGATACCCATCCCTATAATGCGGGTACCACTGCTAGCGATGCCTTGTGGGCTGGCCTGCCGGTATTAACCTGTCCTGGTCGCGCCTTTGCCTCACGTATGGCCGGTTCATTGTTAAAATCGGTGAATATGGATGAACTAATTGCATCATCGGTGCAGGAATTTGAAGATAAAGCGGTATTTTTGGCAACACATGCTGAGGAATATCAGGCGTTGCGCCAACGCTTGGCAGAAGAACGGAAGCATAGCCCACTGTTTGATGCTCCTGCCTTGGTGAAAGATATGGAAGAGTTGTATTTGGGACTGATAGGGAACAGAGAGAACTTTAATAATGGAGACTGGAATGAACTTTAAAACCGAGCAGGAGGCATTTTGGGCGGGGGAATTTGGGACGGTATATGCTGATCGAAATCAAGTTGAGTTTACGTTACCGGCAAAAATTGCATTTTTTTCTGAAATATTAGCAAAGACGAGAGGGATTTCCAGTGTTATAGAGTTTGGTGCAAATGCGGGGACAAACATGACTGCCTTAAAGCAGTTACTGCCAACGGCAGATTTATCGGCGATAGAAATTAACCGTTATGCTGCGGAAAAGCTGAAAAGTATTGATAAGTTGAATGTTTATAATTTATCGATATTAGACTTTGAACCGAAGATATTGCAGGATTTGGTATTAATCAAAGGTGTACTCATTCATATTAATCCTGATGAGCTGCAAAGGGTTTATGAAAAATTATATGCGACCAGCAAAAAATATATCTGTATTGCGGAATATTATAATCCAACACCAGTAACGGTAACGTATCGGGGGCACACTGATAAGTTGTTTAAACGTGATTTTGCTGGTGAGTTAATGGATAAATACCCTGACCTTAAGTTGATAGATTACGGTTTTGTCTATCATCGTGATAATAATTTTCCGCAAGATGATATTAATTGGTTTTTGTTTGAAAAATGAAATTGAGTGGCTATAAAAACTCCAATGCTCAAGAAAAAAGGTCTTTTTACAGAGGCAAGATCTAGGTGCGACAAGGTGGTAAGTTAGTTATTGCTTTTCTGTAAGTATGACATGAGCTTATGTGCATTCCATTCTTGTTTTAATAAGTTGAACTTCCCTGAAAATCCGTATATTTTCGCGGTTAGTGACGGTGTGCAGAAATAGGTAGGGAAAGTCTCTACTGTAATAATGTTGGTATGCGTCGGGTCTTGCCATGCCTGAGCATGGGGGAATGCGGGCGTGGCGGATAGAAAAACTCCTTGAGGTTTCAATACGCGATGTATTTCCCCCATTAATTCTACAAATGGAAAGCGTGTTTTATTTATCCAAAGAACTCTAGGTATATGTTCGATGAAGTCAATTGCAGTGACGTAATCAAAGGTATTGTCATCAAAGGGAATAGGCTCAATAAATAGATCGGCTGTTCTAATATTGATGTTTTCAGAAGGTCGAATATCTACTCCGTAACAGATTTGAGTTGAGAAGGGGTTTTGAGGTTCAGGGCCGCATCCCAGATCCAGGGATTTTTGAGATTGTTTCATAATTAACCTTTTGATTAGCTTAAGAGAATCGGGTTTGTGGTGATATTCTATTTGGCTTCATGAAATTGTGCCGCGGTAGCCTGTATTGATTCAACGATAAATGAATTTATTTCGGGGCGTTCGCTGCAGGCTCCGTTTAATAAGGTTTGCGTGACATTAAGCTTGTGTTGCATTAAAAGAGCCGATGCATTGAGGTGTCCGGCTGATGGTTGATTTGAAAGCCACATAAAAAATTCATAGAAAAACTGCCATTCTTTCCAGCGTCCTTCTAGGGAATGATAGTTGCCTAGATTGCTATCTTCTTGCTTGGTATCCAGGCATAGTTCCAGCGGTAAAGTAATGGCGTTTGCATGAGCAAAAAAAAGTAAATAACTTAGAATAACTTGAGGATACCAATTCCGTTGGTCGGTGAACCATTGTGGATAAGTATTGATGATTTGTTGACTAAGATCCGTTTTAAAAATCAAGCCCGGCGCATGATTAACATAGCTTCGTAGCTCAAGTGGAGGAATGATGCTGATTTGTTGGGCTTTACCTCGATAAATATGCCGGTTTGCCAAGCAATATAAGGTACTAATTAAGCCTATGGTGGGGGCTGGCTGATTGTTTGCTGGCTCTTGTTTGATTGGTGATTGTAAAAATTGACAAAGCGAGGGAAGAGCTGACAAGTTTATTTTAGAGTCATCCCAAATAAGTGCAAAATATTTGCCGGTTACTGAGTTAATCAAATGTAAAAAATTTTGTCTGAAACCGAGATTGTTAGAATTGTGAATAATATTGAGTTGCGGGTGTTGTAGTTGTTGTAAGTAAGCGTGTGTTTCTTGATCGTCCCCATCATTTATGACAAGGATATCTATGCTTGGCGTTTGATGAATATATTCCAGTATTGGAGTCAATAACGACTTAAGTCGCTGAGGTCGATGAAAAGTTGGAATGGCTAAGGTTAATTGCATCGAAGGGAGTAGGAGCATATTCTTTACTGGTTATAGAGCATAGTATACTGTGCTGGTATGAGTAATACTTTTAGCTTGCTTTATTGGGCAGCTTACTACAGTGTCCTGTACCCCTGCTTCGTGAGTTCTAATTGTATCTAAAAGCAGGGGTGCTGATCAGGTTGAATCATATGACGTATGAATTACATGCCCTGAGTAATGATTGCTTGCCTTTCTCCTTGTGGCCGTTTTTCAAATGCGACCAAGCCGTTATAGCATGCAATGGCATCCGTAGCGCGTGTGAAATCGGTGATAGGCAAGGCTTCCCGCGTATGAGCCGCATTGATTTCATCCAATTTTTGCTTTACAAACTCCATAAAACTGCCTTGGCGTCCAACTCCACCTTGATATTCTTCCCAGTAGCAGGTATGAGTGTCTTCTACCATATATATACCATTAGGATGCAGGCGGTGATACATGAGTTCAAAAGATTTGATCATGTGACTCATCATATGGCTGCCATCATCAAGAACAATATCAATTCTAGGATATTTGGAAAAAATTGTATTAATTAATGTCGGGTCATCTTGGCTGCCAATAAAAATCTCGATATCCTCATTCTCATGCATTTTGCACGCTGGGTTAATATCAACACCGATGATGCGAGCTCCTGGGCCAAAGTATTCTTTCCACATAGCGAGGGAGCCTCCTCCCATGACCCCAATTTCCAGCATCACTGGTGAGGTGTTTCGAAAGCGAGCCAAGTGGCGTTCGTAAATATCGAAATAATGAAGCCATTTGTGAAGGCGTTTGTGAGAGTTATTTAGAAAGTATTTGTGAAGAAAACCATCGCTCATAGGTTTGTAACTTTCTTAAGTTTACTTTGTTTGTGAAGTGGTGACCATAAATTGCAGGGCGCCAGTACCGGTACATAATATGTAGATAGAGGGGATAGAAAATTGTTGATGCATATTCTATACCGCCTATTTGTATAGTTGTATTCTAGTGGTTATTCAAGCTTAAATATCTCTTGATGTCAAGGTGATTGTATCCCGCGACTTTGGAGAGGGATGAGGCTTAAAATGAACAAACATAATCGTTGCCTGAAGAGCGAATAGTGGTTTAAAGCAGCATTCTGGTTGCTGCAGTTTTTGTTGGTTAATACTTGCCTGACAGGTAAGCTTGAGCTAGAGTGCTAGAAAATAATAACGTCTAAGTGGATGCTAAATTGAAAAGATGAAAACCATTGCAATTATGCAGCCTACGTTTTTACCTTGGCTTGGCTGGTTTGATTTGCTGGATCAGGTTGATCAAATGATTTTGTTGGATGATGTTGGTTTTTCTAAACAATCATGGCAACAAAGAAATCGTATTCGTGTTGTTGACGGATTGCAGTATATGACGGTTCCTGTCACCACCTCTGGACGGCATGGGCAGCTGATTCGAGATGCTCGACTGAGTCATGATCGTTTTATTGAGAAAATGTTACGGACAATTCAGGCTCACTATGCGAAGTCTCCTTTTTTCTCTCAATATTTTGATACATTAAGCCTCACCTTGCGTCATGTGGTTATGTCTCAACGCTTGCTGGATCTTAATTTTGAGCTGATTCAATGGTTGGCGCAGCAGCTTGGAATAGATTCGCCTATGGTTTTAGCTTCTACGTTTGAAGTTTCCGGGGAAAGAGGAGAGCATGTAGCGCAACTGTGTGCTAGCGCAGGGGCGGATAATTATTTGTCACCACTGGGGGCGGCGGAGTATTTGCAACAAGACTATATGAGTTTTGATAAGCGCGATATCACCGTATGGTTACATCAATATGAGCATCCAATATACAGACAGTGCTTTACTCCTTTTATACCTTATGCCTCTGTAATTGATTTATTGTTTAATGAAGGGGCGGCTTCGCTGTCTATTATTCGCTCTGGGCGAAGGCAGCCAATTATGCTAACCAGAGAGGGAAATTTATGAAAATTGGAAATCGTCAGATTGGGCTGCAGCATCGGCCGTTTATTATTGCGGAAATGTCAGGTAATCATAATCAGTCGCTGCAGCGGGCCTTGGATATTGTTGACGCTGCTGCTAAGGCGGGTGCTGATGCGGTTAAACTGCAAACCTATACTGCGGATACGATTACTTTAGATGTCAGGCAAGGTGCTTTTTATATCGATGATGCTGACAGTCTATGGAAAGGACGCAGTCTACATGAGTTATACCAGCAGGCTTATACCCCTTGGGAATGGCATCAGGAGATTTTTCAATATGCGAATTCTTTGGGTTTGCTTTGCTTCAGTTCTCCATTTGATGAAACCGCCGTGGATTTCTTGGAAAACCTTGGTGTGCCAGCCTATAAAATAGCATCATTTGAATGCAATCATTTGCCATTGATTCGAAAGGTGGCGGCAACGGGTAAGCCAATGATTATTTCAACAGGAATGGCAACGGTTGCTGAAATTGATGAGGCGGTGAGTACCGCACATGAGGCGGGATGCAAAAATCTGGTGGTTTTGAAATGTACCAGTACTTACCCGGCAACTCCTGAAAATAGCAATATTTTAACTATTCCCCATCTGCGAACATTATTGGGCTGTGAGGTGGGACTGTCTGATCATACTATGGGGGTGGGGGCTGCGGTTGCTGCGGTTGCCCATGGAGCAAGCGTCATTGAAAAGCATTTTACACTCTCACGAGCAGAAGGAGGGGTGGATAGTGCATTTTCTTTAGAACCGGATGAACTGTCGAGCTTGGTGGTTGAAACTGAACGTGCCTGGCAGGCGATGGGGGTGGTGCACTATGGTCCGACTAACGCAGAACAGAAGTCGCTGGTGTATCGGCGTTCGCTTTATATTGCGCAGGATGTTGAGGCCGGTGAGGTTTTGACGCCTGATAATCTTAGAGTGGTGCGGCCTGGGGATGGTTTGCATCCTCGGTATTATGAACAATTATTGGGGCGAAAATTATTGCGGGAGGTGAAAAAAGGTGAGCCGGTTGTGTGGGACATGATATGAAATATTGTACGCGTTGTCTGCAACCTGATACGCGGCCTAATTCGCACTTTCATGATGATGGTGTGTGTCCTGCCTGCGCCTATCTTGACGCATTACAGCAAGTCGATTGGCAAGAACGTTATGAAATTTTAGTCGACTTATTACAACGCTTCCCAAGAAATAAGGGCAGTTATCATGATTGCATTATTGGTGTCAGTGGCGGCAAGGATAGTACGCGTCAGGCCTTGTTTATTCGAGACAAGCTTGGTTTGAATCCGTTGTTGGTATGTCTGAGCTATCCTCCTGAGCAGGTGACAGAGCGTGGTGTGGATAATTTATCCAATTTGATTGAGTTAGGGTTTGATGTATTGGTTAGCGCTCCAGCTCCTGCAACGTGGAAAACACTAAAGCGTGAAGGCTTCTGGCGTTTTACCAACTCTTTTCGTTCAACGGAAATGGCGCTGTTTGCGTCCGTTCCGCAGATTGCGATCAAATATGGGATTAACTTGATTTTATGGGGAGAAAACCCAGGGTTGCAATTGGGAGATATGAAAACATTAGGGCGAACTGGATATGATGGGAATAATTTGCGCTATATGAATACGTTATCCAGTGGTTTAGAGTGGATGTTAGCGTGTGGGTTTAGCAAATCGGAATTGATCCCTTATTTATATCCAGAGCCTTATGAATTTGAGAAATATGATCTACAAATTGTGTATCTTGGTTGGTTTCTTGGAGACTGGTCAGAAGTCGATAATGCGACTTATTCCTCATTGCAAGGTTTAACGTTGAGAGAAGATGGGGTGGAAAAAACGGCAGATTTATATGGGGTAACCGCATTGGATGAGGACTTTACCCCAATTAATCAACTGATTAAGTATTATAAGTTTGGATTTGGTCGGGTTACTGATTTTATTAATGAGGATATTCGCCTGGGGCGTGTTAGTCGAGAAAAAGGTATCGAAATTGTTGATGCTTATGATGATGCCTACGATGATCAGTATATTGCAGATTATTGTGACTATCTGAATATCTCTGCCCAACAATTTTGGACGCAGGTATATTCTGCGGTGAATCAGGAGTTATTTACCCTTGCGGCTGATGGTCGCATTATTAAAAAATTTAAAGTAGGCATAGGATTGTGAGTAAACCTGTCATTGCAATTATTGATTATGGGATCGGCAACCATGCTTCGGTTACGCATTGCTTACGTGCTTTGCATTATCGGGTACGGATTACCCGAGATATTGCGACGCTTGATACGGCAGATATTCTGGTTTTGCCTGGGGTTGGTGCTTATCCGGCGGCGATGCAGGCATTACAACAATACAATTTGGTGCGATATATACAAGAGCAGGCTGCAAGCGGCAAGCCAATCATTGGTATTTGTTTAGGAATGCAGTTATTAGCTGACGCATCGAGCGAACATCAATATACCGCAGGTTTAGGTGTGATTCCTGGTGAGTTTGTGGCCTTCCCCAAGAGGGATTGTCATATCGGATGGAATTCCATTAAATGTGAACGCGATGATAGTTTGATTGCGGATAGTGATTCCAAGTCTTTTTATTTTAATCATTCCTTTGTTTATAACGGGGCCAATCAGTATGTATTGGCCAGTGCTTATCATTTGGAGCGAATCCCGGCCGTTATTCGACGAAAAAATGTGATTGGCATTCAATTTCATCCTGAGAAAAGTCAGCAGTCTGGGCGAGTTTTACTAAAGCGTTTGATTGCGGGGTTGGTTGATGCTTAAAAAAAGATTGATTGGTGTGGTAACGATTAAACAAGGCTGGGCAGTGCAGTCTATTGGATACCAACGTTATTTACCATTAGGCAAGCCGGAATGCATAGTAGAAAACCTGAGTCGCTGGGGGGCTGATGAGATTATTGTGCAGGTGATAGATCGCTATGAGCAAGGCCCTGATTATCAACTATTAAATAAATTTGCTCGCTTGGGTTTGAGTACCCCCTTGGTGTATGGAGGAGGGATTGCTACCGTTGAGCAGGCGGGTTTGGTCATTCAATCAGGTGCTGATCGTATATGTTTTGATACGATTTTGCATGATAATCCGAAACTTGCGTATGACTTGGCTGAGTTGTTAGGTGGGCAGGCACTTATTGGTGTATTGCCACTGGCTTTTCAGCAGCAACAGTTAATGTGGTTGGACTATCGTACCAGGCAGAGCGCTATTTTAAGTGATGAGTTGAAGCTATTGTTGGAACGTAAAGTATTGTCAGAAATTATGCTGGTTGACTGGAAACACGAGGGCTATCCTGCTGCTTTTGATACTCGGTTGATTGCGAGTATGTCTGATATTGGATTACCACTGATTCCGTTTGGAGGTATTAGTGAAGCAGAACAGGTGTTGACTCTTTTACAGCATGGATCTGTGCCAGCGGTAGCGATAGGCAACTTTCTTAATTATCAAGAGCATGCCATCCAGAAATTTAAATCAGCATTGACTGACATGCCAGTTCGTACCCCATTATATGAGTCGACATATTATGACTAATGTTGGAAGTTCTATTCAGTTTTGTAAACGGTGTTTATATGCTTCTAGCCACCCTTTAGGGCTGACATTAGATGAAGAAGGGGTGTGTTCGGGCTGCCGTATTCATGAGGAAAAGGATAGTCTGGATTGGGCCGTACGTTGGGATAAACTAAAAAAAATTGTTGCAGATTATAAAAAAGATAAATCTGGTGCTGGATATGACTGTATTGTACCGGTCAGTGGTGGTCAGGACGCGTATTATATTGTGCACCTGGTTAAAGAGCGACTGGGCCTGAATCCTCTGTTGGTAACCTATAACAAATATTTTAATTCCCCATTAGGAATTCGTAATTTAGCCAACTTGCGCATTCGCTTTAATTGCGACATTTTGTATCAGAATGTGAACCCTGTTTCGGTCAAGAAAATTGTGCGTAGTACCTTAAGGCAGTTTGGCAGTATTTATTGGCCGATTTTAGCGGGGCAAACGGTCTTTCCGGTGCAGGTCGCCGTGAAATATAAGATTCCATTGATTATCTGGGGCGCACATCAGGGGCTTGAGCAAGTTGGTATGTTTTCTCATTTGCATGAAGTGGAAATGACTCGGCGTTATCGAAAAGATCATGATTTGATGGGATTCGAAGCAGATGATTTGCTATCTGTTTTTGATACATTAAGCGAGCAGGATATTTGGCAATATCGTTATCCGGATGATAGTGAGTTACATAGTGTGGGTGTACGGGGAATTTATCTGGGTAATTTTGTGCGCTGGGACCCAAAGGCTCAACATGAGCAGATGATTCGAACATATGATTATCGG
Organism: uncultured beta proteobacterium; assembly: GCA_942490555.1. Lineage (GTDB taxonomy): Bacteria > Pseudomonadota > Gammaproteobacteria > Burkholderiales > Gallionellaceae > Gallionella. The sequence continues at coordinate 120,340 of CALNXP010000013.1, forward strand.
ACATGTGATTTTGCCCGCACATTTGATCGTTATGACTATGTTGATTGTTTTAATTATATGGATCTGCATGATTTGTTAAAGTTATATAAGCATGGTTTCTCAAAAGTGACAGATCATGCCTGTCGCGAAATTAGGTTTGGACGCTTATCCCGTGATCAAGGACTGCAATTGGTGAAGCAGCATGAACAGGCACCGTTACAGCATATGGATTTATTTTGTAATTGGTTGGGCATAAATCAGCGAGCGTTGAACTTTGTCATTGATCAGCATAGAAATGAGACATTCTGGGATGATGTGGAGCCGGGTGTCTGGGATTTTAATGGGCTGAGCTGTTGGCAGGAAAATCCAATGAATCAACATGTGGCCGATATGGATAGCTGTGCATTTATTACGAATGATACGATGACAGCGAATAAACCGCATGACTATATTGTATTTGGTAAAGGGTGGTCTTGATGGAGCAGAACAATGCTGAGTAAAACCTCATTTATGTATTTATCCAAAATGACGGACCGACCCATTATTTTATTTGGTTCGGGAAATATTGCTCAAAAAACGATTCGTAAACTTAAGCGAGAAACGATTAGCCATATTGTTGATAATTCAACGAATCTGCATGGTACCGAATATGAAGGTTTGCAAGTTAAAAGTCCGACAACGGTTTCAGATTCGTATTTAGTGATTTTATGTTCTACCGCCATTTCCGATATCTCCAGTCAATTAAGTCATATGGGGCTTAGAGCGGATGTGGACTTTGTTTTATCTCCTGTGTTGAATGATTTATTGGCAATCACTGAATTGGAAGAATTAAGTAAAGTTATTTACTTTACCAGTGGTACGGTAGCCAATAGCCAGCCTAATGCTGGAGGAGGACTGTACTGTTGTCGGGTTGATGGTGTAGATGTGTCGTTAGAGCGTCTGTATAGTGGACCGTGTTATGGGATGATTCGTCAGAATGAGGCTTTGCTTTTTGTTGATACCGACCAGGGGCTGTTTCGCTATGATTTGATAAAAAAGACAATCGAGAAAATGGCTGATTTACCTCATGGATCTCGAGCCCATGGGATTTCATACAACGAAGCCAATGATTGCTACTATATATCCTGTTCAGATCTGGACCAAGTGTTGGAATTTGATCATGATTTTAAACAGCAGCGATCATTTAAGTTATCGAATAAGTTTGAACAGCATAATCAGGCCATGCATCACTGCAATGACAATCTGGCATTAGGGAGCAGTTTGTATGTGTCGATGTTTTCTTCAACCGGCAATTGGAAAAATGACTGTTTTGATGGCTGTATTGCCGAGTTTGATTTGAAAAGTGGAGTGCGGTTATCCGATATTGCAACAGGCTTATATATGCCGCATAACATTAAATACTTTAATGGCTCATTGCATATTCTGGATTCACTGCCGGGACATTTAAGATTTAGTAATTTTGCGGTTCAAGGGACGTTTCCTGCCTTTACGCGAGGGCTAAGTTATAGCAAAGGACTTTATTATATCGGTCAGAGCAAAAACCGGAACTATTCAAAAGTTATGGGACTGTCGAACAATATTTCGATTGATTGTGGCATTATTGTGTTTAATGCAGAAATGAAAGCGTCTCGATTTGTTCAATTACCTTATGTGATTGGGGAAATTCATAGTGTCGTTGCAATAGATGGTGCTTGAGATAGCACTTGCTTGATTGTTTTTGCCCCAATTTGAATATCTGCTAACGTGGTGTGTTCATCAATCCAGAACTGGAAGATTTCTCTAGCTAGTTGTTCTGTGCCATGGAGCTTTAATTTGTGATTGACAAACCAATGGGCCGGAAGATACCAGTGACTGACATGGATGCCGTAATGGCGAATTCTTTCTGCGATCAGGTGTTGTGTATCAAAACCAATGCCGGGTAATCGGCAGCTAAAGCGCCATGGGTTTGCGACTCCTGTGACGGTTAAGGGTTGCAGGCTAGAGTCTTGCAACAGGGTTTGCCAGAGCTGGTATTTTTTTTGGCGGTTAACGCTGATTTGTTTTAAAGAAGATAAGGCATGTATTAACGCATCGGAATGTGTGTGTTGAATCGGCGGAAATAGTGCGGGTTGATACGCTGTTAATAGCTGCTGAAACAAACGTGGCGTATTGTGTTTTCTTAAATGTTTACGTGCATCTTCTAACTGGTGACGAAACTGACTGCAGGCCTGATCACGCTCGTGCTGGGCGTAAACGGGCAATGCCTTAAGTGTGGATGCAATATTGGGCGACAATGCCGGGTTGTGAATTAATAATGCGGCTCCGCCGGTACTGATTTGCTTAGTCTCGTTAAACGATAATAAGCCAACATCCCCACATGTGCCGGTTGTATAGCTTTCTGTATGACTGCCCAGAGCCTGTGCGGCATCATCAATCACAAGATAGTCTGGTGCAGGGAACAGTGTACGGATTTTAGGGGTATTGGCGATATTTCCATATAAGTGGACAACAATCGCAGCCTGGGCGCCAGCCTGCTTAGCTCTTAGCCATTCACTGTCAGCTGTCAGGCCGGTTTGAGGGTCAATGTCGCAAAAAAATGGTTGGCAACGTGCAGCCAGGACTGCCGTCAGCACGTCGTGGCAAACTGCGCTGGGTAATGCAACAATATATGGCTCAGTTTTCCAGCTACGTAAAATTGCGACTAAAGCGCTGGCGGCACGATTAACCGTAAGGATAGTTGTGCAGGAAAGATCAATTTTCAGGGTCTTTGCGAGTTGAGTATTGATGGTTTGTTGATCAGTGCTTTCCAAAAAATACCTCATGAATATGTTGGGCGGCAAGATGTCGTTCAGCGATAATTTGTTTGGATGCTTGTGACATCCGGGCTAATTGTTGGGGGTGATTAACTAAGCTGTGTAGTGTTGACAGATAGTCATCGGAGGTGACCTGGTGAGCATCCCCAAGGTTAATAATTGCACCGGCTTCAGAGAGTATTTCTGCATCTTCGCGTTGGTTTTCTGCCGTGATAATGACGATGGTAGGGAGTCCTAAAATGCAGCGCTCCCAGGCTGAAATCCCACATGTGCCTATGGCTAAGTCGGCTTCAAACATGAGCTTAGGCATGTTTTGTGTCGTCCGCAGGACTTGAATGTTGTTAACGGATTTAACGGCTTGTTCTACTTTTTCTGGTTGTGGATAAACCGGGCCCAGCACAATCGTTGTGCTTAGATTGTGGAAATTAACTTGATTTAGGGCAGAAATAACCTTGAAAATTTGATGGTCTGGATCTGATCCTCCAAAGTATATTAGGAGCGTTGATAGCCTTTCCGTGCGTTGGCGTTGCAGCGCAGGGTCATTAAATTGTGTGTTAAGTAGTGCGTATCGTGGCCCTAGCAGTAGTGTGGTGGTATCTGGTGTCAGTATTTGATAGCGACGCTGCGCATTATGATGTAGATTCTGATCCAGTAAAATATCGCAGTCATGGTGTCGATTGACAAGGTCGTCAATGATGAATAATTGCTGGGTGTAGGCACGTAGTTTCTGTTCCCATTTGATATCTAATCCATAGTGATCAACGATAATCCAGTCAACTTGTTCTGATTTCTGTTGAATAATTGTTGAAGTCTGCTGCGCATCTTCAGCCCAGTCTGGATAGAGTGATTCATGATTTTGACGTTGTGAACCGGAGACTATTTCTATCATGCTGACGTTAAACCCGTGCTGTCGAATAATCTCTGACATATTTCCTGGTTCTTGACGACAGATGAACTCAATGCATGCCCCATTTGCTTTTAGCATGGTAGCTAGGTTTAGGCAGCGCATGATATGACCGCTGCCAATGGAAAATGAGGCGTCAGCTCTGATAATAATGTTCACGCTTTATTCTGCGCTTGTATTAATGCATGATACATATATTCGGCTCGAATCCAGTCTTCTTCAGTATCAATGTCCTGCACTTTATAGCGTGGCAAAATCACGGGGGTAGAGTAGCTATCAAATATGGCTAGCTCATCTTTCCAGGCTTGTGTTCTTCCCCAGTAGAATTGCCCTGCATCATGATAGGCTTCCTCCAAGTCTTGTGAGCGGGTGTGATATTGATCCGGCTGAAACATTGCAACCCGATCGTCCTGAATATGTAACGCGCGTTGAATAGGAAAGGGAAAGCTCGTGACAGAGAAAGAAAACTGGCAATCAGATTGAATCAGTTGAGTGAGGCCTTGTTTGATGTCGGTTGCATTGACAAAGGGGGCGGTAGCATAGATACAGCATACCAACTCAGGGGAAGACGAATTCTCTTCCAGCCATTCAATTGCATGCTTAATAACCGCATTGGTACCAATATAGTCATTCGATAGTGAGCTAGGACGAAAAAAGGGAACTTCTGCCCCTGATTTAACGGCAATCTCTGCAATTTCTTTATCGTCGGTTGAGACAATAATTTTGTCAAAGCATTGGCTGTCAAGGGCCGCTTGAATTGAATAGGTGATCATTGCTTGCCCACAAAAAGAGCGAATATTTTTTCGTGGAATGCGCTTGCTTCCACCTCGTGCTGGGATGATGGCGACGTTCATAGTTGCAATGCGGCTCCTAGTTGTTGAGTAATATATTCCTGCTGGGACTGAGTCATTGTCGGGTATAGCGGTAAGCTGATGGCTTGTTGATAATATTGCTCGGATATAGGGAAATCTCCTTGCTTAAAGCCAAATTGTTGGAAAAATGGCTGGGTATGCACCGGAATATAATGAACATTCACCCCGATGCCGGACTGGCGCAAAAAATTAAATACGTCGAGTCTGCTTTTTTTGATAAGTGTGCTTTTTAGCTGAATGGGATATAAATGTCTGGCAGAGTAGTTGTCAGGGGAAATTACCGGGCATATCAGCGGATATTTTTCTAATAAGCTATCATAGTTTTTGGCTAGCTGGTTTCTTTTGCTGACGTAGCTATCCAGGCGTGTCATTTGGCTGATGCCTAATGCGGCTTGAATATCGGTCATGCGGTAATTATAGCCCAGGACTATTTGTTGATAAGACCAGGGAGCTAGTTGGGATTGTTTGGAATCTTTGGTAATGCCGTGGGTACGATATAACTGCATTTTCTCGGCTAATCTTGGATTGTTAGTGGTGGCGATGCCTCCTTCTGCGGTGGTAATGATTTTTACTGGATGGAAGCTGAAGACCGTAATGTCTGAAAACTGGTTACCACCAATCGGTTTATCAAGATACTTGCCACCGATAGCATGTGATGCATCTTCGATGATTTGAAATCCATAGCGCTGGCTTAAGTGATGGATTTCCTGCATTGGGCAGGATTGGCCGGCAAAATGAACTGCAATGATTGCTTTGGGCAATCGCCCGTCTTTTTCAGCTTGAATGAGCTTTTCTGTTAGCTTGTCCAGACTGATATTGTAGCTAGCCGGGTCAATATCAATAAAATCAATCGTTGCCCCACAATAGATCGCACAATTGGCTGAAGCAACAAAGGTGTTGGGGGATGTCCAAACTATATCGCCAGGCCCAATTTCTAATGCCAGGCATGCAATATGCAGTGCCGATGTGGCACTGTTGACGGCTACGCTGTATTGTGCCTGACAATAGTTCGCAACGACTTTTTCAAAGGCAGGAAGCTGAGGGCCTTGAGTAATAAAATCAGAACTAAGTACCGCCTGAACGGCCTCTATATCTTGTTGTGTGATCTCTTGTTTGCCGTAAGGAATGTATGTCATATATTGCTGTGTTTTATAGGTAGGTTCTTAGACTATGTGCATCCTGAAATTGACTGACATATTGATTAAACTGTTTGATGGTAAATGTGTTTAGTGTTTCTGGGTTGTTATAGAACAGGTTAAGTTTTATCAGTGTATTTTCTACGGATTCGGGAGTGACAATGTCTGTATTAACTAAGCTCATGTCACGTTGCGGAATGGGTTCAGCAATAGGGTTGAGAATCGGGATACCTTGTTGTACACACTCTAACATGCCGGTTGTTGGGGTGTGATACATGAGGCAGATATCCATATTTTTCATGAATGGCTTAATATCTTCTTGCATCGCGTTATGCAGTGTTTCAGGCGGCAGGTTAAGCCCGTTGGATAATGCCGATATGATGGGGAAGCTGGGTTTGCATCGGATTTTGAGAGTAATCTTTCTTGCGGTGCACCAATGATATATCTGTCGTATGCCATCCAGATAAGCCTGGTATTGAGCGAAATAAACTCCCTGTATTGTGAAGGCATTAAGCATTAAGGCAATTGTCTGAATGGGCTTTGCGGGAATAATGGCGTGGTTCCACTCTTCGGGGAAGAGAATTTTTGCCTGGGGAAGTGGTTTGCCTAAGGGGTCTAGAATGGGGCTGTTTTGCGCAGGATGGGTAAGTGCGGTGATATTTCGATATGAGTATTCAATATCATGAACCATTTTACTATGCGGCAGATAAATAACCGGCAGACTGTGTTGTTTTGCAAAGGCAATCAATGGTCCGTGATAGCCAATATCATGATCAGATAAGATGATTTTAGTGGGTTTATGTTTTTCAAAAAACGGTTCTAATTGAAAAAATAGTGTGAGCTGATCACGATATAGGTTTGCCGTGTATTGCGCCTGTTTTTCAAGGTAACTTGGCGTCTGAATGTATTGACTTAGCTGTTGCTGAATAGCCTCTTTAAGCTGTGATGTGACTTGATTGAGCTGTGATTTTTGGCTGTGGCTCAAATGAGAAAATGCTTCGTCTGCCGTGATTAATTGGGTGGCAGGCTGGCCATTAAATGGGATATCACAAAATTTAGCGGTTAAATTGAGTACTGGGCCACAGCGGGTTATTTCATCAACCAAATATTGATAATCGTAACGGCAGGTTGGAATATGCGTTAACAATAAATCAGCAACGCTGTTTGCAGGGATGGAGTGTAAATCGGGAACGAGCAGGGCATCATCATTGTTTGCCTGATAAATAAAAGGAACAACCTGATATCCTTGCTGTTGGAAATATTCAAAACATAATACAGAGGGAACAAATGAGTTGATATAAAACAGTGAGGGTAGATTGCATATAATGATGTGGAGAGTATGCCCTTTAAATAGATCACTCGCCATCGGCCATAAACGCATGAACCATTCACAGGTTTGTAATAAATGGTACCAGTTTCGATATTGCCAGCCTGTTATAGATATGCGGTTTGGCAATAGCTCCGATACCATTTCATCTAATGTCTTTTCCAGGGCGGTGACATTATCACGAGTTTTCTGGTCGAATTCATGGAAAGTAAAGCAACCATCAGCAGAAATAAACTTGATATTATTTAGCCCCGCATCAAAAACGGAATCAAGTAAAGACGGGTCGAAAACATAGATAATATAAGCATCTAGCTTTTGTGTTAAAGCTATAACTGCTGGCAAATCATCTTTACTTAGAAAAATAATAATATTAGCCACAGAAAGGTACCTGTTGGGAAAATAAAGGGTAAATGGTCTCTCACTATTTATTTTAAGCTTCGTGCCGTCAGGGCGATGAATATCCGTTAGCCTTGAAACCTGTGTGGGAACATCAGATGATTTTTGTTCATTATTGTAGTTGTGAGACTGTGTTAGTGGATGTTTCCCAACTGCTGTTTGATTAATGTTTGCAGTTGCTCAACACTCAAAAACTGTGCATTACTCCCGCTGTTATAACTAAACCCCGGTTCTACCGGCAGGGCTTTCATTTCACGGCAATATTTTTCTTTTGAATATTGTGCTCCCATGGGAAGAATGGCGTAGTAGTTTCCTAAATCCACGGTGTTAAAACTATCGCTGGCGGTAATCATTTCTTCGTGAATTTTTTCGCCGGGGCGGATACCAATTACTGGGTGTTCGCATTCGGGGCCAATGGCTTTAGCGACATCGGTAATGTGGTAGGACGGGATTTTGGGGACTAAAATTTCACCACCCCAAGCGTGTTCTAATGACCATAGCACCATTTCTACTCCCTCTTGCAGGCTGATGTTAAAACGGGTCATATCCGGGTCGGTAATGGGTAAGACGCCGCTGGCACGTTTTTCAAGGAAGAAGGGAATCACCGAACCGCGGCTGCACATGACATTGCCATAACGTACAACGCTGAAACGGATATCTCGATTGCCTTTGATGTTGTTGGCAGCAATAAACAGTTTGTCTGAACATAATTTAGTTGCGCCATAGAGATTAATAGGCGCTGCCGCCTTATCGGTGGAAAGCGCAACCATACGTTGTACATTTGAATCTAGACAGGCTTCGACTAGGTTTTGTGCGCCGATAACATTGGTTTTAATGCATTCAAAGGGATTATATTCGGCGGCAGGAACCTGTTTTAATGCGGCAGCATGGACAACAATATCAATGCCTTCCAGTGCTCGGTGCAGTCTGGCCTCATCACGGATATCACCAAGAAAATAACGTAATCCCTGATATTTTTTGTCACAAAACTGTTGTGCCATTTCAAATTGTTTTAATTCGTCTCGAGAAAAGACGACCAGACGTTTGATGTCGGGATAACGTTCTAATACGGTTTTGACAAATGCTTTGCCAAACGAGCCTGTGCCACCAGTAACCAGGATTGATTTGTCTTTAAACACGATATTTGCCTCACTATTTGTCGCAGGTGCTTTACTTGAAGCATAACTTATATTGCGGCATCCTAAAAGTTTTATAGGATGTGGCTCAGAGTAATTGCATGAAATGGGTCTGACTCAGCAATGGATTTCATGTGTGGGAATTTACCCATTTATCCCAGGTTTTTTATTTGCTGCGTTGAAGAATTAATCTTATAGGGGCGGAAGTATGGTTCAGGCCCCGATGGTTTGTGCCCGCTGTATAATGTCGACAGCAGGCTTCAAATTCTGGTGTTGCCGTGATTGTATCCACGTTATATGGGTTGAAATGCTTAAAACTCAATTTTTACGCCTCCCATTACGCCATACCCATTGGCATTATCCATATTCGTGCCATCACTGCGAATGGCGAAATAGCCCCAGCGGTGTTGTATACCGAGTTGCAGGGTTTGAAAGCGGGTATCGTAGTTGGCCGCTGTTTTCCAGTTTGAGTTGATCTTGTAACTGACGCCCAGCTGTGGCATCCAAAAGTCTTTAATCCAGCTGCTGCCGGCGGTGAAGCTCCAATGGTGGTAATCTTTGGTGATTTCGGCGTGCAGCTTGGTGTGCAGGCTTTGCGTGATGGTGCGGCGGTTAAGATCGCGTTTGCTGACCTTGGGGAAACGAAAATGAGTATTGCCGTCGGCATCTTCAATCAGGATGTTGCTGGTGCCTTGGGTTTCAATATAGGGCATGTTTTCCCAGGTCAACTTGCCGAGCAGGTCGTTGGCAATCAACTTGATATGGATGTCATCCTGCCATTGAATATTGGCAGCCAGATCGAAGGCGTATCCTCTGGCACTGGGTGAACCCGGTTTGATATAGCGGTAAGTATCTTTGGAATAGCTTTCGTACATATCGACATCAAACTGGTAGCCGTTATTCATGGTCGAGGCAAAGCCGCTGAGTTCACCGGTACGGCTGCGAGTGCCGCCTTCCAGTATCGATAAACCTGCGCCAAGGGCGATATTCCAGTCATCATTTTCTTTCAGCATCATGCCATGGCTGACGCGCAGGCCGCGGGCTTCGAACCCATCTAATGCTAAATCCAGGTCATAGCGCTTATTAGCCTCTGGAGAGGCGCCTATATGGTCCAGATAAACCAGACGGGTGGTGTCTTTGTTGGATATCACCCAGGCATCTTTACGGTGAATCAGGGCAAGCTGCCAGTGTTTATAATTTACGCCCGTTGCCAGTCTGGCATTTAGAATGGCCAGATTGCGGTTAGGGGGTGTTCGGTAGCTGCCTTGTTCCCAGTCGTCGGCATAGTTTTTTTGCGCGGTATAGTCATTGGCTTCAAAGTATGAGGCATTGATAAATACGGCAATGTCATCTTGAGTGGCTAAATCGGCAGGATTGTGTAGCGACAGTAGATCGGCATTGGCGGTGTAAGGCAGGGCCAGTAAAAAAGAGGCCAGAGTGATAGTTATGCGCATGAATGCTACCTGTAGCAATATTATTTTGCGCCAAGTGTAGCAGTGCCGGACATAAAAAAACAGCCCACCGGTCGTTACTTTTAATCCGCCAGTGTATGGCCTCATTGATGAGATACGCTTGCGGTGTGTTGCCGACAGTATCTGTCATTTTAGGCTGTTGTGAGTGCTTTGTTGGGCGATAGCTGGATGTGCTATTGATGTGTTGGCGATGGTTGTGATTGTAGAGTAGTTTGTAGGGAGGGCTTGATTTGCTTGCAACGCCAATTAAAAGTGCGCACAATTCTGTTGCTCTGAGGGATATCCAACTCAAAATTTAACATGCCAGCAGATTTAGAGCATCTTTGGCCGGAAAATAAGTGGCGTGATATGTGACTTGTTTGATTGAAACGAATGATGAAAAAGCATAGAGAAACCATGAGTACGAAAGAAGTTATTTATGTTGCAGGGCATAGGGGGATGGTAGGTGCTGCGATTGTGCGCCAACTGTTGGCTAAAGGTTATCTGCCGGAACAAATTATTTGTCGCACACATCAGCAGCTGGATTTAACTCAGCAGTGGGCGGTTCAGGACTTTTTTTCCCAGCAGCAACCTACGCAGGTATACTTGGCCGCCGCTAAAGTCGGGGGGATATATGCCAATAATAGCTATCCCGCAGCGTTTATTTACCAAAACCTGATGATTCAGACGAATGTGATAGATGCCGCTTTTCAGCACGGAGTGAAAAAACTTTTGTTTTTAGGGAGTAGTTGTATTTACCCACGGCTGGCCAAGCAGCCTATGACCGAGGAGGCATTATTAACAGGATCTTTAGAATCTACGAATGAACCCTATGCCATTGCTAAAATTGCAGGCATTAAACTATGCGAAAGTTATAACCGTCAATATGGGGTAGATTATCGCAGTGTGATGCCAACGAATTTATATGGTCCTGGAGATAATTATCATCCGGAAAATTCTCATGTGATTCCGGCATTAATTCGGCGTTTTCATGAGGCTAAAGTGAAAAATTTGCATGAAGTGGTGATTTGGGGGACTGGAACGCCTAAACGAGAATTTTTATATGTGGACGATATGGCGGCAGCCTGTTTGCATGTAATGAATGTAGACCCTGCAACTTATCAGCAATATATTCAGCCTATGCAAAGTCATATTAATGTAGGTTATGGTGAAGATATCGCCATTGCTGACGTGGCAAGATTGATTGCGCAAGTGGTGGGATATCAGGGTGAGATTTGTTTTGATACGAGCAAGCCGGATGGGGCACCTCGTAAACTGATGGATAGCACCCGCCTTAGACAGCTGGGCTGGGCCGCTGAAGTTGAGTTGAAGCAAGGGCTGGTCCAGGCATATCAAGATTTTATCGAGAATATCTATGACAAATAAAGTAGCACTAATTACCGGGGTGACCGGCCAGGATGGATCCTATCTGGCGGAGTTTTTATTAGAAAAAGGCTATATCGTACATGGGATTAAGCGACGTGCCAGCTCGTTTAATACACAGCGTGTGGATCATGTTTACCAGGATCCGCATATAGAACATGCAAATTTCCGACTGCATTATGGCGATTTAAGTGATACCAGCAACCTGATTCGTATTGTTCAGGAAATACAGCCGGATGAAATTTATAATCTGGCGGCGATGAGTCATGTGGCGGTCAGTTTTGAGACTCCTGAATATACTGCAGATATTGATGGCATTGGTACTTTGCGCATTCTGGAGGCGATTCGAATTTTGGGATTGGAAAAGAAGACACGTTTTTACCAGGCCAGTACCAGTGAATTGTATGGCCAGGTGCAGGAAACGCCGCAGCAGGAAACGACACCTTTTTATCCTCGTAGCCCATATGCAGTCGCCAAACTTTATGCTTATTGGATTACGGTGAATTACCGCGAAGCTTATGGTATGTATGCCTGTAACGGTATTTTGTTTAACCATGAAAGTCCACGTCGTGGTGAAACATTTGTTACCCGGAAAATCACCCGAGGCCTAGCAAATATTGCACAAGGACTGGAACAATGTTTATACATGGGCAATATGGATGCGCTGCGAGATTGGGGGCATGCGAAAGATTATGTGCGCATGCAATGGCTAATGTTGCAGCAACAACAGCCGGAGGACTTTGTGATTGCTACTGGGGTGCAGTACAGCGTGCGTCAGTTTATTCAATGGAGTGCCGCTGAATTAGGGATTTCCCTGCGTTTTGAAGGTGAGGGCGTGGAGGAAGTGGCCGTGGTTGAACATATTTCCGGGGAGAATGTGCCTGCCCTTGAGGTGGGGCAAACGATTGTACGTGTCGATCCTCGATATTTCCGTCCCACAGAAGTGGAAACCTTGCTTGGCAACCCCAGTAAAGCCAAAAATAAACTTGGCTGGGAACCCAAAATAACCGTGCAACAGATGTGTGCAGAAATGGTGGCAGCAGACTTGGCAATGGCTAAACAGCATGCATTGTTGAAGGCGCATGGATATGAGGTCAATGTGGGAATAGAGTAATCGCCGTTTTGCCTTGTGAACTCCGCATGAAGGTAATGCTTACCTTGGCTATTTTCAGGAGCGGTGTTGTCTCCTATTATTGGCAGGATTGATTGGTGTGTGCTTAATCAATCCTGCCACATTGGACTAAAACGGATATCTATTGTTACTTGGAGATAGATATCCGCTTGCCGTTGCTCCTTCTAGAACTCAAGTACATCGCCATTGGTAAATTCAACGGTTTTTGCCTCAAGATCAATAAAGCCGATTTCTTTGTCACCGGCATAAATGGTGGCAGTTTTATCGCCGTTGTCCTTGATGGTGATTTGTCCGTTGCTGGCTTCCCAATCTGTGTTGATCGCTTCATCGCTGTGATCAACGGTGGCGGTGAACGTGATTTCTGGATTGTCTGAATCACTATAGCTAAGGGTGACCTCTTCCTGTAGATAACCCACCGACTCAACCTTTAAATCCAGCGCATAGTTTTGTTGGGTATCCGGATTTTTAACCGTACCTTCAAAGCCCAGCTGATGGTCAGCATAATTGCTTTCGGACTCGGGCTGTTGATTGTCTACCAGACCAAAGCCGCTATATACGCTGATGGTGCCATCAATAAAGGTGGCAAGATCCGCATCGTTTACCTCAGAAACACTGCCGGTAAAGCTGATACGCTGTGGGGCGGGGTAGATGTCGGTGTAAGTGTGTTCAACCGTTTGCCATTCACCATTCTCATCCTGCTCTTGTTGCTGGTAGCTAAACGAGGTTTCATAATCGGAAAATTCCTTCAGGACCAGATCGCCATCAAAGCTATACTCCGGAGTGGTGGCTTGAATTTCCAGATTGACATCTATGTCTTCAGTTTTATCTTCATCGGAAGACATGCTGCCGGTGATGCTGGTGCCGGGCTTGATGTTTATGCTGACGACTTCTTCACCATTCGTATCAACTGCGGTTAAGTCACCCGATAGCTTCCAGGTCTGAGTATTGTCGGTACTGTTCTCTTCTCTGGATAGGCTAACCATCAGCTTGCTGTAGGGTTGCTGCGAGGCATCATTATGATAGAGGCGTGCCAGGAAGTTACCATCGATATCGAAGCTGTTGACATCGGTGCCGTCGGCACTGAATGTGGCCGATAAAGTGCCGGTTTTTAACTCGGGGCTGGTCAGTACTTCGCGGGATGCCTGTAGGTCGACTACCCAGTCTTGATTAATCACACTCCATTGTGCAATGGTCAGCGCCTGACTGCCGCTGCTGTATTCGCCTACTTTACCGTGACCGATCAGGCCGTGCTCCCAGTGGAAGTTGTTTTCAGCGGTTTTGTGCAAAGTAAACTGGTGGGTTGCCCACAGCGTACCGTCATCCCGGCCATAACTTCGCCACTGACAGACAACTTCCTGGTTGGCGATGGTCACCACGCAAGGTGAATGTCGGGTGCTGCTGTAGTCACCGGCAACCGCGGTGTCGTCTTCCAGTAGGTCAACACTTTCTAAAATATAATCCAAGGGTAGCAGCAGGCCGACGTTGGCAAGCTCAGCCACATCCTGTTCCAGGCTTTGTTGAGCTAATGTCACGCTACCTTCCAGGCTGCTGACTTGATCATCGCTTTGCTCAGATAAAGCGTTCACGCTAACAATCAGATTGCTGATTAGTTGTTCGGCTTTTTCTACCTGTTCATCCAGGGTTGCATCATCACCACTAGAGCCATCACCGCCACCGGAGCTGTCACCGCCATCGGAGCTGTCGCCGCTATCGGAGCTGTCGCCGCTATCGGAGCTGTCACCGCCATCGGAGCTGTCGCCGCTATCGGAGCCGTCACCGTCACTGGAGCTGTCACCGCCATCGGAGCTGTCACCGCCATCGGAGCTGTCACCGTCATCGGAGCTGTCACCGTCATCGGAACTGTCACCGTCATCGGAACTGTCACCGCCATCGGAACTGTCACCGTCATCGGAACTGTCACCGTCATCGGAACTGTCGTGATTTGGAAAAGGTGGGGTGAGGCTGCCTGCAGTTATTAAATCATTAAACGCAATGTTATTCATTGCTAGTTCGAAGCTATCAATGCCGGCGGCTTCATAAACCCCTTGGCGTACAAACCCGTCATGTACACTGAAAATTCGTGCGGCTTCTTCTGGATATTCACGTTGCTCCAGCGGGATGTCAACAATATAGAGTGGAGTATTATTAACAGTAGATGGCTTCCAGGAGGTTGTGGCAATGAGCACATTGTCTTTATATAATTCGGCTTTGTTTTCTGAGAGTAATTGAACCGCCATGTTGGGGGCGATGCCAATCATATGAGTCATATCGTTACTGCTGGTGCTTATTAATTGTTCCAGACTGGTTGCAGGTTGACCATCAATATGAACAGCATTGCAGTTGCCATTTAATGTGGCTAATTCTGTGGCATCACACCATGTCGTTGGTGTGTCTGTATACCAAAGACGATATCCAGAAGTGTTGTTAGTAAATACACTTAGGTAGCCTGTTGCACCGTCACTAAACTGCATGCTGGCATTCTTTTGTTGCAACCAGTTTAAAAGCTCTATGGTTGAGCTGGACTCACTAAGTTTACTAAGCTCATCAATCGGTTTCCCAGAGAGATCAACGCTGACAAAAAAGCCTTTTTCTATTTGTCCAGTTTGTTGATGGATGAGCTCTATATTATTGCCACCGGTAAACGTGAGTTCATAATTATTGGCAGAGTCCCCAATTATCTTCCAGCCGTCAGGGCTTAGGACGACATCTTTGTCATGATAAGTTTGCCAGTTCATTCCACCATCTTGGGAATTTTTGAGTTCCTCATCAAGAGAACTGTCGCCCGCAAGCGTGGCGATACCGGCAGCGAGTTCTGTTGGGTTCTCGTCCTGCCAGCCCCAGGCCTCAAGAAAATAATAACCTTGTTGAAAAATGGATTTTGCATCCGTTGAGGTGTTTTCTTCGCTGGTGAGTAATTGATTTATTTCAACTTGTTTTTTGAGCTGCGCGTCAGAAAATGCATCATCAAAAGACTCTTTGTTCAGTTTTAGCTGGACTAAGAAGGCCTCGTCATTCTCGCCATCTTCTGGCTCGGTTTGGACAATTAACTCGAGTTTGTCGGTTAACTGGTTAAATAAAACAATGGTGACATCTTTTTCTTCAAGGCTGCTGTCACCGCTTTGTGCTTTGTCAACCAGGGACTGTAGGTTGGCCTGGGTGGCATCGACAACGGTTTGTGCGACCTTATGGATGGTGGCATAGCTGTCGGCATTGTCATCGCCATTTTTTGCGGCAACATAATCTTTAAACAGGTCAACGCTTTCACCTTCGTCGAAGCCCATTTTAACTTTAATGACGTTTTCGGCTTCTTCGGGGGTTAATGCCGGATTTTTATCAATCTGATTTTGTACCAGGGTGGTGATAGGGCTGATAAATTCGGACTTGCCTATGGGGGCGGTCAGCTTGAAGCCGGTGGTGATAGGTTGCTCGGGATGATCGCTGTCTATGGCGCCGGCGGGTACTTCAACTACCACGTTATAGGCGGCTAAATCGGCGGCGGCAATGTTTTCCAGGGTATATTTGCCGTTCTCTCCTGTGGTTGCAGAAGGCTCGCCCTCATCGCATTGGCGATTGTTATTGGTATCCAGGCAGACCTTGGCGCCGGAGATATAGCCGTCGGCCACGGTACCGCTGACGGAGGTGCCGGAAGAAGTATCGCTATCGTTGCTGTCGCCGCCGCCACAGGCGGTGAGTAATGCGGCAGATAGTGCAATAATCAGTGTTTTTTTATTAAAATGAGTTTTAGCCATAACTATTCCTTTCTAAGGAGTAACCAATGAGAACTGTGGTAATGGATGATGCTGAGAGTCAGGTGCCATCAGGACGGTGGCGTGTGAACAGCGTGATATCGGTGAGAAAGCACACTGAACATACATAGAGATAAATTCGGTGTGTTTGTGATTAATATTCATAATAAGGACCGAATTTAATGAATAGAGTGGCTACTATAAAACGCTTGAATAGGATGAGCAATATAACCAAAGATATAGAAAGCCTATATATGATGAAAAGTTGGAAAATTACGATAATCGGTCACAAAAGGCTGTATTTGTCGGTGAATTCAGTTACAGTATGCGCTCAAAGCCGCAGGCCCTTATGTCAACACAGAGTGGCCGATTAATTGAGATGGAAAGATGAAGAACAGTCGCAGACAATCCGGTCGCTTTAGTCTATGGTATGTTGTTGGTGCCGTGATATTGGGATTATTGACCGGTTACTGGTACTGGAAACTGTTTGCTCCCGTGCCTACGCCCGTAGTGGCGGTGCCCGATTACAGTGTATCCCCACAAACCGCACAGTTGTTCGGCAAAGCCGTGGTTAAGTCCAGCGCAGCTCCAGTGAAACAGACCCCCGTGGTGGTGAATAAGAAGCTGTTGCCGAATGTAAAACTGGTGGGTGTGTTTGCGGCACAATCCGACCGTGGCGGATTTGCCATTTTGCAATTAAATGGCCGTAAGCAAAGCGGCGTGGTGGTGGGTGAAGAAGTTACCTCGGGTGTCAAACTCCACGAAGTCTATGCTTCTCATGTGATACTGGCTAAGGGCAGTCAGCAGCAAAAAGTCGAATTGGAAGCGATGGTGAGACAAAGACGTTAAGCCGTGTAAAATAGCGCAGAATTATTGGGATCAGGTAGAGGTATGAAATTTAGCTTTAAGACATGGCTGGCAAGAGTGCTGGTATGCAGTGCTTTGATGGTACCGGTCAGTGGACTGGCTGAACAGCAGGAAAAAATTTCGCTGAATTTTGTGAATGCGAATATTGATGAAGTGGTAAAAGCGGTTGCTCATATTACCAAGCGTAATTTTGTGGTGGATCCTCGGGTAAAAGGCACGATTAATATTATTTCAACCGACCCGGTAGATGCATCGTTGGCCTACGATATTTTATTGTCGGCATTGCGCCTGCAGGGGTTTGCTTCGGTAGAAAGCAAAGGCGTGACCAAAGTGATGCCGGAAGCGGATGCCAAACTGCATCTGGATACCGCTAAGGCCGGCCGGCTGGATGGCGATAAACTGGTGACCCGGGTGTATAAATTACAGTATGAATCGGCAGCACAACTGGTGCCGGTATTGCGTCCGATTATTGCGCCGAATAATATTGTTACCGCGTATCCGGGCAGTAATACCCTGGTGGTGACCGACTATGCCAGCAATCTGAAACGGATTGAGCAGATTGTGTTTTCGATTGACCAGCCCAGCGATGATGTACCGATTATTCTACCGGTCAAACATACCTCGGCACTGGATCTGGCGCAGACCGTCAGTCAGCTGATGGATAACCAGCAGACCGGGCGCAGCAAGGCCAGTAATGCCGATACTTTTGTGATAATGGCCGATGCGCGCACCAACAGTTTATTGATTCGAGCCAGTGATCCCACACGTCTGGCCCGCGTGCGTGAGTTGATTGCCCAGCTGGATGTGGCGACCTCTGAGCCGGGTAATATCCATGTGGTGTATCTGAAAAATGCCGAAGCTGCCACGATGGCGGAAACCCTGCGTGCGATTTTATCCGGCAATACCTCCAGCTCAACGGCTAGCAGCAACGGCAGTTCGGCGCAGCCGGCACAATCACAAAATACGGCCGGCGCCAGCAGAACCGCACGCAGCTCCAGTAGCAGCAGTGGCGGTGCGGCTTCCGGTGGCGGTATGATTCAGGCGGATAACGCCTCAAATGCCTTGATTATTATCGCTGCGGATGCGGTATACAATAATTTGCGTGCGGTGATCGAGAAACTGGATGTACGTCGTGCCCAGGTGTTTGTTGAGGCGCTGATTGTGGAAGTTACCGCCGAAAAAGCGGCCGAGTTCGGGGTGCAGTGGCAGGATTTGACCGGTGTGGCTAAAAGCAGCCCACAGGTGATTGGCGGCACCAACTTTGGTGCGGTCGGTACCAATATCGTCAGTGCTTCTAACAATGTTGCCTCGGTCGGCAATGGCTTGAATATCGGGGTGGTACGTGGTGTGACCAATCTTCCCGGTGTGGGCGAGGTGGTGAATCTGGCGGTGCTGGCCAAGGCTCTGGAAACCGATACCAATGCTAACATTCTGTCTACCCCAAATTTATTGACGCTGGATAACGAAGAGGCCAAGATTATTATTGGTCAGAATGTGCCGTTTATTACCGGCAGTTATGCTCAGACCGGTAATGCCAATACCGCCTCACCTTTTCAGACGATTGAGCGTCAGGATGTGGGTCTGACCTTAAGTATACGTCCACAGGTATCTCAGGGCGGCACGGTGAAACTGGATATTTTCCAGGAAGTATCCAGTGTGCAGGATCAATCGGTAAATAATTCGGCCGGGGTCACCACCAATAAACGCTCGCTGGAGTCGACCATTCTGGCCGAAGAGGGGCAGATTATTGTGTTAGGCGGCTTGATTCAGGATTCGGTCAGCGATGGCGAGGATAAAGTGCCGCTGCTGGGAGATATTCCTATCATCGGCAATCTATTCCGTTATGAAAAACGTAGCCGCAGTAAAACCAATTTGATGGTGTTTATTCGGCCCTATGTATTGCGCAGCGCCGAAGCCTCTAACAGTCTGACCCAGGACCGATATGATTATCTGCGTGGCGAACAAAAGTCTACCCAGTTAGCGCCACATCCACTGTTACCCGATATGCGTGGACCGGGGCTGCCGGATCTGGAATTGCTTAAAAATGGCAATAATACCAATCTGCCGCAGCAGGAACCTAAAAGTGTGAATGCCAGTGGTGTGTTGCTGGAGCATGGTGAACAGGCCGTCAGCGAGGTTGAAGAAGCGCCGCAGAGCCATTTTCAGCCCGCCAGTGGGGATAGTGCCGAGCGTTTTCAGGAGCATCCGTTAGCGGGCTCATTATTCGATTCAAATACCTATTAAGCAGTGGTGTCATGGCAGATCAACAGGCCGCAAAAAAAATTCCCTACAGCTTTGCTAAAACCCAGGGGGTGGTGTTAACCAGTCTGGCTGCCGACGGTGCGGTGATTCAGGTGCGTGATAATGCCCGCGCCACCGCGCTGGCCGAAGTGAAACGCAATCTGGGGGTGCCGCTGCAGACCAATCTGGTGTCTGCCGAGGAGTTTGAGAAGCTGTTGGCCAGCGCCTATTCTCAGGAAGGGGCGGCGGCAATGGTGGGTGATGTCGAGCTGGATATGGATTTATCTCAGTTGATGCACGATATCCCTAAAACCGAAGACCTGCTGGACGCAGAGAATGATGCACCGGTAATTCGGATGATTAACGCGCTGTTGACTCAGGCGGTGCGTGAAAGTGTGTCCGATATTCATATAGAAGCGTTTGAAACCCGTTCGGTGGTGCGTTTTCGGGCCGATGGTACCATGAAGGATGTGGTGCAGCCGCATAGAGCGCTGCATGCGGCCATGGTGTCGCGTATCAAGATTATGGCGGAACTGGATATTGCCGAGAAACGTTTGCCTCAGGATGGACGTATTACTCTGCGTCTGGCTGGGCGTCCCGTGGATGTGCGGGTGTCCACCCTGCCAACCTCTCACGGCGAGCGGGTGGTGTTGCGTTTGCTGGATAAGGATGCCGGACGTTTGCAACTGGAAAGCCTGGGGATGGATAAAGCCACCCGTGGTTTGATGGATGAACTGGTCACCCAGCCGCACGGTATTGTGCTGGTGACCGGGCCTACCGGCTCCGGTAAAACCACGACCTTATATGCCGCCCTGGCGCGTATTGATTCCAGTGTCACCAATGTGATGACGGTGGAAGATCCGGTGGAATACGATATCGACGGTATCGGTCAGACCCAGGTGAATTCACGTATCGATATGAGCTTTTCCCGGGCATTGCGGGCGATTTTACGTCAGGATCCGGATGTGATTATGATTGGTGAGATTCGTGATCTGGAAACCGCGCAGATCGCGGTGCAGGCCAGTCTGACCGGTCACCTGGTGCTGGCAACCTTGCACACCAATGACACCACCAGTTCGGTGACACGCTTGACCGATATGGGCATTGAACCCTTCTTGCTGTCGTCCAGTCTGCTCGGTATTCTGGCACAGCGTCTGGTGCGTAAACTCTGTAGCGATTGTCGCCAACCCTATGCCCCGGCCGAAAGTGAATTTGAATGGTTATGTGGTGAGCGTCCCGAGAGGCTGTATCGTCCGGTGGGGTGTGAAACCTGTGGTCACACCGGTTATCGAGGCCGCACCGGGGTATATGAACTGCTGAAGGTGGACGATACGTTGCGGCGTATGATTCACGATCAGCAGGCCGAACAGAATATGCGGGATTATGCATTAACCCATGGCATGTACAGTTTGCGTCAGGATGGTGCCAGGCTGGTCTCTCAAGGGACGACCAGCTTGGAAGAACTGATGCGTGTAACGCGCGAATAACGGGGCGGGAATGGCAGCTTTTCGTTATCAGGCACTGGATGCCGGCGGTAAAAAAACCAAGGGCGTGATCGAAGCCGACGCCATACGCCAGGCTCGTGGCCGGCTGCGTGAAATGGGGCTGGTAGTCACCAGTATTGAAATGGTGTCACAAGAGGCACTAAGCAGCAGCAAGGGCAGCAGTTTCTCCTTTAAACGTGGCTTGTCAACCACCCAGCTCAGTTTGATTACCCGTCAGTTGGCCACCTTGCTGGAAGCTGGCTTGACGCTGGAGCAGGCGTTTAGCGCGCTGGTCGAGCAAAGTGAAAATGAAACCGTGCGCCAGATTCTGGCCGGGGTCAGGGCCGAACTGATGGCCGGTCATACCTTGGCGCAGGGGATGAACAAATACAGCCGGGTCTTTAATGATGTATACCGCTCGCTGGTTAAGGCCGGTGAATCATCCGGTGAACTGGATAAGGTGATGTTACGTCTGGCCGATTACACCGAATCGCGTCAGGCCTTGCAGCAAAAGGTTGGGCTGGCCTTTGTTTATCCCGCGATAGTTACCGTGGTGGCGATACTGGTGATTGCTGGTTTGTTGGTGTATGTGGTGCCGCAGGTGGTAGAAGTGTTTGAACGCTCCTCACAGCAACTGCCGTGGCTGACGGTAATGCTGATTGCGGTCAGCGATGGCCTGCAGGCCGCCTGGTATTATCTGTTGGGTGGGCTGCTCCTGTTGTGGGTAGGCTTTAGCCTGATGCTGCGTCGCGAACCGATTCGCTATGCCTGGCACCGCTGGTTGCTTACCTTGCCTATGATAGGGCGGTTGGTGCGCGGGGTGAATACCGCACGTATGGCCAGCACCCTGGCAATTCTTGCTGGTAGTGGGGTACCGCTGTTAACTGCGATGCAGGCCGCCAGCGGCGTGGTGACCAACCTGCCGATGAAGCGTGCGGTAGAGCAAGCCACCGCCAAGGTGCGCGAAGGCGCCGGACTCAGCCGGGCATTGGCTGCCTCCGGCTTATTTCCACCGTTATTGATTCATCTGATCTCCAGTGGCGAAACCAGCGGCCGGCTGGACGATATGCTGGAGCGTGCCGCCAAGCAGCAGGAGCAGGAAATCAGCAGCTTTACCTCGGTACTGACCGCACTGCTGGAGCCCTTGCTTATCCTCGCCATGGGCGGGGTGGTGCTGATTATCGTACTGGCCATTCTGATGCCCATCATAGAAATGAATCAGATGGTGGGGTAGCGATGCTGGATTATCTGCTGCGAATCTGGCATGAAGGGCCTGTTAGTTCATTTTGATTGCTCGTCTGGTTTTTGCCCATTGAATGGTAGATTAAACAATGACGTGCTGCTTATCCACTTTGTCAGTCGTTCTCCACGCATAGGCTGCGCCAGATAAAACCCTTGTCCTTGGTTGCAGGCCAGGGCTAACAGTTGCTGGTAGCAGTTTTGGTCTTCAATACCTTCTGCCGTGATGTTGATAGACAACGATTTTCCCAGTTCAACAATAGAGTTGATAATGCTTTGTTCTCGGCTGTTGGGTTTGAGGTGGGTAATATAGCTTTGGTCGATTTTAATTTCGGATATTTCAATATCACGAATGAAACGCAACGAGGTAAAACCGCTGCCAAAATCATCAATTGAAATTTTGAAACCCGATTGAATCAGTTTCTGAATGGCCGAGTGCGCGCAAATGCTGCATGATGCCAGAGCCGTTTCGGTAATTTCCAGAGTGATATTTTCTGCACCGACTTGGGCGTGTTTGATGGTCTGTTCCAGCCAGCTGATAAAACTGTCGACATCCAGCACCTTTGCCGAGATATTGATTGATAGGGGAATATTCAGCCCACTGGCGGCCCATTGTCTGGATTCGTTTAACGCCTGCATTATGGTAAATTGAGTCAGCTGTTCAATCTGGGTGCTGCGTTCCAGGGTGGGAATGAACTGATATGGTGATATGTGCTGATCCTGGTGTTTCCAGCGGACGAGCACTTCTACTCCGGTGATTTGTTGGGTATGCAGATTGACTTTGGGTTGATAGACCAGAAAAAGTTCATTGTTTTTTAACGCATGTGGGAAGGCGTGCTGGATATTGATGGCCTCCTGCTGAGGAGTGTTCAGGTGGTTTTCAAAGAGGGAAAAATGACGCTGCCCATTTTTGGCCAGATACATGGCATGATCAGAGTTGCTAAGCAGGGTCTGGCTGTCTGTACCATGTTCTGGATAAATGGCTATGCCAATCGCTGAGCCTGGCTGAAAAATATCTTCCTGATTTAAGATTATCGGGCGGGATAAATTATGTGTTATTTTCTGGCATATCTCGGTGATGATTTGAGACTGTTTTATTTGTGACAGAATACAGACAAATTCATCACCTCCGGTACGAGCCACCAGGTCGGATTGGCGCAGGCTGTTGCGCAGTCGTTCGGCAACGGTTTTGAGCACCCTGTCCCCACAGGCATGTCCGAAACGATCATTAATTTGTTTGAATAAATTTAAATCCAGAGTCAATACCGCAAATTGCTGTTGTTGTCGGGAGGCGCGGGCGATTTCCTGCTCGAGATGACTAAACAGTAGATAACGGTTGGGTAAATCGGTGAGTTCATCATGTAAACTCATATAACGGATTTTTTCCTGCGACTCATTTAACTTGTGTTGCAGAATTGAGCGTTTTAGTGTCGACTCAAGCGCGCCGTTCAGGCTGCTGGCACAGATATTGCGCTTATTCAAATAGTCATAGGCCCCGTAGCGCATGACATTAACCGCTAAGGACTCATCACCCATGCCGGTAATAATGATAATCGGAATATTGTTTGTGTGATGTTGGGCGATACTTCGCAACAACTCCATGGCGGTCATATCGGCCAGATGATAGTCAAGCAATAGGCAATCAACATTTTGTTGTTGTAATCTGGCCAGGGTTTCTTCACCAGAGCTGCATTCAATGATGTGGAAGTTGAGCGCCAGCGGAGAATGCCTTAGCAAGCGCCGAATGCGCTCCCTATCGACATCGTCATCATCGGTCACCAGTAAGTTGATTTTGCGTTGTTGGTAGAACTCCTGGAGGTCAAGATCAATCGTGGTATCTTCCACCGTCAGTTGATTCATTTTGCTGATATTGGTTATTGAGGTGCTCATTACTCTCTCCCAAGGCTTGGTGCTAATGTGTGGGTAATGTTACGGTGTTGTGATATTTTTCTAATAATTCAGACAGCTTCTCATAGCGTTTACCCATGGCACCTTTTTCCAGATAGCCCGCAATGTTTTTGTTATAGGCGGCTTGCTTATCGTGATCCGTTCCTGATGTGGTGAGGACAAACACAACGGTGGATGCGGTTTTTGGGTTGGCACGCAGTGACTGCAAAAACTCTATGCCACTCATGCCGGGCATATTTAAATCAAGCAGAATAATTATTGGTTGGGGAATATGTTTGGATTGATGGCTGCCATGCAAAATGTTTAATGCTTCATTGCCATCATTGGCGACCACCACCTGTTGCGGTAAACCGTGGCGCTTGATTGCCCGGACGACGGCTTCGGTGTCGACATCATCATCATCGACTAACAGAATTCCAGAATTAGCCATTGGTGTCCCTCCTTGTATATTTAGGCCATGAGAAACGAAATTCGGTGCCCTGGTTGTCTGGCCCCGGATTAACTTGAATACTCCCCCCGTGAGACTCGACCAGGCGTTTACAAATCGCCAGTCCTATGCCGGAAGTTTGCTGTTTTTCTTTGTTTAATGTTTGAAATAACTGGAAGATACGTTGCTGGGCATTATCGGGAATGCCGGGGCCATCATCGATGACCCGGATATCACAGACAGAACCCGCATCTTGAACTTTAATCAGAATATGGCCACGAGGCTGATGATGGTGTTTGATCGCATTGCTTAGCAAATTGCGTATTACCGTGGCTAAGGCAATACGTGTAGTGCTGATCTGTGCGACTGCGCACTGCAGCGTGATCGTAAAAGGTTCGGGGGGAGCCAGTAGTTCGATTTCTTGTTGAATCAGTTCGGCCAGATTAATCCGACTGATCTCGTAGTTTTGTCGGGTAGCTCGTGAGAAAGTCAGCATATCCTCAACCAGGTTTTCCAGCTTACAAACCCTTAGCGAGATACGTTCCAGGTTATTGAGTACCTCTGGGTTATCCAAGGTCTCTAAATCTTCCTTAATCCATTCAACTAACGAGTGAATACCGCGCAGTGGTGATTTCAGATCATGCGAGACAATATAATTAAACTCATCCAGGCTGGCATTGAGTTGTTTGAACTGGTTTTGCAGTTTTTTACGTACCGTGATATCGGTGATGGTGGCAATGACACCATGCTTGCCATTGGTGAGTAAAATTGGGGCCAGGCCGATTTCGACGGGAAATTCACTGCCATCCTTATGTTGCCCGGTTAAATCGCGTCCCGGTCCCATGCTGCGGCGTTCTGGGGATTTGACGAAATGCGCACGTAAGCCAACATGGCTATGACGATAGCGTTCCGGTAATAATATTTCCATGGGGTGGGTAATCAGCTCATGTTCCTGATAGCCGAAGATGCTGCATAGCTGCTGATTCACCAACTGGATAGTGCCATCCGTATCAACCACGATAATACCGCAGGGTGCAGCCTGAATGACGTGTAAAAAATTGGCATTTAACAGGGAATCCGGCGTTATCTGCAGGCTGAAAAGAAACTGTTGCTGTTGGGCCAGCTCGCTATAGTGCAGGGTGATGTCTATGGGATAAGCGGAGCCAGGGGGTTGTAATCGGCAGCTGTTGCCCTGACGGAATAATATCGCCAAAGGATCACCCTGGTCGGTATGACAGAGATCTGCCAGATGTAGCGATGACGGCTGGAAATCTACCAATCCCAGAAGTTGGCGCGCAGCAAGATTGGCAAACTGAAGCAAACTGTCCTGGTTGATGATGACCATGGCAATGGGGTGATTTTCCAGTAACTTAATCAGACCTTCTGTATCCGGAGTCTTGTTAGCAACTTGATCTAACATGATAAAATATCCTGACTAAATTCATCAGGTATATTAAATCCGGATTAAATTAGCGTCAACGATTTTTTAACAGGATGGTTAGAGGGGTGAATAGTAGCATTCCCCCCCCCGCCTTGGTTCGCTCCTATGCTATTTCACCGTTACCAGCTCCCGCAACACCACCGTGGCATAACAGCCGGCTGGCAGGAAGAAGTTTAAGTGTAGTGTGTCCTCCTGGTGCTGCCAGCTTAAATCTTTAACCATCAGGCGCAGGGCGCGGCGTTCTTGTTTTAGGCCGGCGGCGGCCAGGCCTTGGCAGAATTCGGGGAATTGTTCGGCCAGGGGCTGTTCCAGGGCGAGGGCCGCGGCCTGGCTGCGTAGTTCGCCTTTGCCCCAGAGTGGGCCGCTGGGGTGGATGTCGAATTCGGCCAGACGCTGTTTTAAGGTATCGTCCAGTTGTTCGCTGGTAAATACCGCATTGCTACCAGCCAGTTGCATCACTTCACCGTCCAGGCCTTGCTTCCAGCTGCCGTCGGCTACCCGTTGTGACAGCAGATGATTAAAAATTTGTGAGCGGGCGGCGGATAAATAGATGCTGCGTTTATCGCGGTTTCTAACTTTGATCTCACCGCAGAACATGGCCTTGGCCTTGTCCAGGTTCTCATAACCAAAGCGCTGTTCACCAAAGTAATTGGGTATGCCTTGGGCGGCAATGGTTTGTAAGCGTTGTTCTAGGTCGTCGGCATCACCCTGCAGTTCACGAATTACCAGTGTAAACTGGTTACCTTGTAAGGTGCCGCGGCGCAGTTTGCGGTGATAGCGGGTAACCTTAAGGATTTCAATATTTTCGTTGTTCAGTTGTTGCCAGTCCGGCTCTGATTTGTTGCTTAAATACAAACTGAACCACTGGGTAGTGACCGCATGGCGATCTTTTAAGCCGGCATAACTGACATCCATCAAGCGGACACCGGCGAATTTGGCCAGTTGCTCGGCTAAAAATGCGGTGTTGGTATTGCGTTTGCGAATAAATAAACAGACATGCTCACCGCCTCCGTCAGGTTCAAATCCCAGCACCTCATCTACCTGAAAATCGTCAATAGTGGATCGGATCTTACCGCTTAGGGTAGGGGTGCCACAGGCATAATGTAATTCGGTCATGATGAGGGGGCTGTTGAGTCAAAACGCGACTTTTACCCTAGAGTGCGAGCGATAGCAAGTGGCGCTTTATCTGGGGGGACGAAAACGCGGATCTTGTCGCGACATACCGTGTCACTGCTGATGGGGGTGCGGTGCGCACCCATCAGCAGTGTTATGGGTGCGAGTTCACCCATTGTACAATGCCACCGGCATCCATGGCGCCGGCCTGACGGGCGACTTCCCGCCCGTTTTTAAACAGCGCCAAGGTGGGGATGCTGCGGATATTGTATTGTGCGGCCAGTTGCTGGGCCTGTTCGGTATCCAGTTTGGCCAGACGTATAGCGGGTTCCAGTTGTTGGGCGGCCTGAGCAAAGGCGGGGGCCATCATCTTGCAGGGACCGCACCATGCTGCCCAGAAATCTACCAGTACCGGAATATCGTTATTCCCGATATGGCGCATAAAGTTTGTGCTGTTAAGTTCCAGGGGATGGCCATTAAACAAGGCTTGCTTGCATTTGCCACAGCTGGGCTGCTGACCCAGCCGCTCGGCTGGTAGCCGGTTGATGCCGTCACAGTGTGGGCAGACGATATGTAATGAATCTGACATGGTTATTCCTTGGTTGAGGGATATATTCATTGATGGAGGCATGGGTAGTTATAATCAAGCCTTTTGACCAAATCATGGAAATCTGGATTATTGTCAGTCTGATTGCCATGCTGGCCAGTGTCGGCAAGGTGATGCTGATCAAAACCTGTTGTCGCTCGGTAGATTCCTGGTGGCTGATGTTTGCCGCGCGCATGTTGCCAGCGATATTGCTGTTGCCGCTGTTGTTTTTACTGGATTTTAACATTCTTCAGCCCGGGGTGTTCTGGGGAGCGACCCTGGCGGCGGCCGTGCTGACCATCGCCGCCAGCCTGTTGTATATTGAGGCGGTGAAACAGGGGGTGTTATCGGTGGTGACACCGCTGCAGGCAACGGTGCCGGTGTTTATGATGGTCTGCACCTGGTTGGTTTATGATGAGCTGCCGAGTCTGTTATCGTTGTTGTTTATGTTAATGATTGTTGGTTCGGTCTCGCTGGTGATGTATGCTTCGGTGAGTGCAAAAAATAGCGCTGGTAAGCAACGCTCGCAACGGGCCTTAGGCTATTCGTTGTCGGCGGCGGCACTATTTGGTGTGTCCACGGTATTAGACCGGGTGGCGATTGGCGCGGTCAGCCATGGTGCGCTGGTGTATACCGCGTGCTGGCACTGGGTGACGCTGGGGTTGTTATCAATCTGGCTCTGGCGTAAACGTCATCAGCTTGCCACGAATGTGGGATTATGGCGTCCTGCCGTGGCGGGCTATGTGCTGCTTGCGTTAACCGCTTTTCTGGCGCAGCAATATGCGGTGCAGGCCTCATTAGCGCTGGATAACGGGGTAACCTATGTCAAAACGATAGTGATGGCACATATCGTGATCGCCGCGGCGATAGGGATATATTATTTTAATGAACGGGTGGGACCAGGGGTGTGGTGGGCAAACCTGTTGACCCTGGCCGGAGGAGTGGGATTAATATGGTCGATCTAATGGCTTTATTGCTGCAGGCATTGGATAGTGCCGATGAGTTGATGCGCCAGGGACTGGCCAGCGAGCAGCGAATGCATGCCAAAGGCGAGCGTGATTTCGCACTGGATGTTGATTTGCAGGTCGAGCGGCAGATCAAGCAGATACTGGCGGTCAGCGATATTCCGGTGTTGGGTGAGGAGCTGGCCTGGCAGGGTAGACAGGCGGAACGTTTTTGGGTAGTTGATCCGGTAGATGGCACGGTTAACTATGCCCGAGGCCTGCCGTTATGTGGTTGTTGTATTGCGCTGGTGGAAAACGGTAATGCGGTGCTGGCCGGTATTTCATTGCCTATGTTAAATGAGCGTTATCTGGCCGAAAAAGGGCGCGGCGCCCAGTTAAATGGGCGCGCATTACAGGTTACTGCCAGCGATGACTTATCGCAGGCCATGGTGGTATTGGGCGATTTCGCGGTAGGCGAGGGCAGTGAGCAGCGCAATCGGCAGCGTTTTGCGCTGGTGCCGCAGCTGGTGCCTAAGGTCATGCGGCTGCGTGTATTAGGCTCGGCCGCATTGCAGCTTGCCTGGCTGGCGGCTGGGCGGGTGGATATCAGTTTGATTTTGTCGAATAAACCCTGGGATGTGCAGGCAGGCGTGCTGATTGCGCGTGAAGCAGGAGCGTTAGTGTTTGATGCCGATGGTTCTGAACATAGCACCGAGTCTAAGTATACCCTGGCCGCGGTACCTGGCCTGAAGTCAGCGTTATACCGCTTGTGGTTATCTGTGGATGAGCAAGCGCAAGTTCTGGCGTAGTAGCATATTAGAGATTTTCCCGACTAAAAATACAGCAAAACCCCGGGCAGGATGTACGCGGAGCACCGATAACACATGGTGCGTTATGGTGCATGGAATGCACCCTACCCGAGGATTAATGCTTGTCGTGTAGATTAAAACGCCATCATTAACAAGACGCCACCCAGAATCAGACGGTAGATCACAAACGGCAACATACCCATACGATCCAGCAGTTTCAAAAAGAAATGGATACACACATAGGCACTGATGGCGGATAGTAGCGTTCCCAGAATTAATGCATTCCAGTCTACCTGAGTCTGGGCGGTGACCAGGTCTTTGACTTTCAGGCTACCAGCCAAAAAGATAATCGGTACCGATAACAAAAAAGAAAAGCGTGCCGCGGCTTCGCGGGTCAGGCCAATCATTAATGCCGCGGTAATGGTAATGCCGGAACGTGAGGTGCCGGGAATCAGTGCAATCGCTTGCGCGCAGCCAATAATGGCGATGTCTTTCCAGCTGACGCTGTATTCGTCGCGTTCACGTTTTCCTTTGGCATCTGCCCACCAAAGCAGCAGACCAAAGCCAATGGTGGTGATCGCAATGACCAGGGTAGAGCGCAGATTGAACTCAATAAAATCCCCCAGAAATAAACCGACTAAACCGGCGGGTATGGTGCCAAAACCAACGCCCCAGGCCAGCT
Organism: uncultured beta proteobacterium; assembly: GCA_942490555.1. Lineage (GTDB taxonomy): Bacteria > Pseudomonadota > Gammaproteobacteria > Burkholderiales > Gallionellaceae > Gallionella. Next base: position 150,335 of record CALNXP010000013.1, read on the forward strand.
TGGCTTCGGGGGTCATTGTTCTATGGGTAATAGAGCGCACCCAGTCGCGTGCCATCAGCTGCAGTTCTTTGCGGAAATAAAACACCACGGCGCCCAGCGTACCAACGTGCACCGCCACATCAAATGCCAGCCCCTGATCTTCCCAGCCGGTAAACACTGGTACCAGAATGAGATGAGCGGAACTGGAAATAGGTAAAAACTCGGTCAGTCCTTGCAGCACGGCAAGCACAAATATCTGAAAGAAATCCATGGAATAACAGGCTAAATGGCAAAGGGCGCAATTGTACCGTGGTTAATCGCTGGAGTGCGATAAATTACCACTCATAATTCAGATTGAATTGTATGCTGCGTTGATCATAGCGGGCATCGAACCAGGCATTGAAAGGGACAGGCTGCCCCTGATTGTTAAAACGACTGTTGTGTGAGACCAGATCCTGATTGCGGTGTTGCTGGTTAAATAGATTATTTACCGCCAGCTCCAGGGTGGTTCCCTTAAAATGCCCGTTGTTGAGTTGATAGCGAAGCACGCTGTTGAATACGGTAAATGCATCGCTAAAGTCGGATTGGCGTAAATTACTGCCGTCGGGCTGTCGATAAGTGACATATTGGGCATCCCAGTCTTTGCGTTGGCTATAGTGGTAGAAATAGGGGCTGATGCTGAGCGTATTACCTGCTATCGAGTGTTGCCAGTGAAGTCCCGCGGCCAAGGTCCAGTCAGCCAGCAATGGAATACTCTGCTGGGTGCGGGAGTCCTGGGTGTGGGTTAGGGCAATGTTAAGGAATCCTTGCAGCTGGTCGGTGAAAAAGGCTTTGTTTTCCAGTTCCCAGCCGTCCATCTGGCGTTCGCCAGTAGCACCAAAATATTCCGCAAATTGACCACAGCCGGAAATGCCAGAGTTATCTCCCGGGTAGCACTCCCCAAGTTTTACAATAAAATCATCGTAGTTGTTATGGAAGTAGGTCAGGGTATGGGTACTGAGGCGGCTGTTATATCCCAGTTGCGCTTCAATGGTTTGCATGCTTTCTACGTCGTTAATCGGCGGTATGGTATTGTCTGCCGGGGTGCGGGTGAATTCGAGAAAACTGGGCGAGCGATAGCCGGTACCAAACAGTAATTTACCAAACCATTGTGGATTGAATTGATTGACCAGACCCAGGCGTGCATTGATCTGGTTGCCAAATAATTCGGTGAAATCTGCTCGAATACCGCTGGTCAGCGTTGTTTGTGTATTGCTGAAACGGTAGGTGTTTTGTGCATACAGCGCCTGGTTGGTGTAAGCCAGGTGTTGAAATTCGCGCCGGTGTATCGACTGGTAGCTGGTTGTATTGTTAGGTGTCATTACCATGAAATCGGAGCGGGGCAGGCTTTCGCGGATAATTTCTGCACCGATAACCCATTGATTATCCGGGCTGATGCGGTAGTTTAAGAGCATATTGGCGCCAAGCAGGCGAGTGATGTCGGTGAAATGCTCCTGTAATTGAAAAGAACCGTCTGGCAGAAAGCGATTTTCCCATTCGTGGCGCTGTGTTTCGGTAAAATAAAGGTGATAACTCAGACTATTGTTGTGAGCGAGTGGTTGTTGGTATTTAATATCGGCATAGCGGGTATTATGATTGCGCTGTGAGGGGCGGTGATCGCTTACCCCCTTATTTGTCTTGCGTACATGCAAATTATCGAAGTCACGATGTCCGATTTGCAGGATTAGCCGGTTGTCCAGCATGCTTGCGCTGAGATTGATGTTGCGTGTCCGTTGTTCTGCGCTGCGATGCACTGCAAGGCCTTCACGGGAATAATCATATTCCTGCCCATCGGTCTGATAAAAGCTGCCATCAACTAACCAGCTTCCCCACGAGGCTTGATGGTCGGATAGTAAATGCGTTATTTGGGTATTCAAATTGCCCATGCTGACCTGAACTCGGCTTTTTCCCTGTAATTCACCCGGAAGATAGGTGTAAATATTAATGACTCCCGAAAAAGCATTGGTGCCATACAGTGCTGATCCTGGACCACGAATGATTTCTACACGTTTAATGTTTTCAATCGGCAGCTCCCAGTCGGTAGGAAAACCACCAAAAACATCCCGTTGTGGAATACCGTTGATAAATAGCGCAGCTTTATTATTGAATCGGGTTTGCGAACCACGAAACCAGATTTTGGTACGGTTGCTGAGTGATTGATGTACCTGGACACCGGGAATAATCCAGAAAATATCGCTTAATTTCTGAAATCCCATTTGTTGAATTTGTTCTGCACTAAATACATTGATAATGCCAGGGGCGCTTTGCAGCCGGTTGGCGGTTTTGGTGGTCGATACGGTTTCGATTTGCAATAGCTGTTGCAAACTGAGATGGATTAAATGCTCAACCGTTCCTTCATTTGCTGCCAGAGCATTTGTCCCAATAACGGTTAAATAGCAACCGGCAACAAGTTTTAGCAAACTATTCATTTAACTTGTCCATAATTAACTAAGGAGTAGATACTTACGCATTTATGGCTCAGTGTCGAGCCATCCTGGCCAAATAATTCTGGCTTAATAACGCGGGGCGATTATGTGGCGATTTTTCTTTGCGGATAGAGGATATCGTAACGCTCTGATAATATTTGCGGGTTAACGTCTGAAGGCTTTAGCCTTCAATATGATTTTTCCTAGAAGGATTACTATGTTAAATCCGGTTGAACCCTGGAATGAGGTTGCCGAAGGCTATGCGCAAACGACCATGCAATTGTTTAAAAATTATGCGCATGCTGCCATGGAATTGGCACAGCCTGGTGCGGCTGATTATGTGCTGGATCTGGCGTGTGGGCCGGGTACCTTAAGCCTGGAGCTGGTGGATAAGGTTGACCGGGTCTGTGCGCTGGATTTTTCTCCGGCGATGCTGGCCCAGCTACAACGGCATATTGCCACCGCTGGCATCACCAATATTCACCCGTTGCGTGCCGATGGCCAGTGCCTGCCTTGTGCCGATGCGATTTTTGATCAGGCATATTCCATGTTTGGTCTGATGTTTTTTCCTGAGCGTGCCGTGGCATATGCCGAATTATGGCGTACCCTGAAGCCGGGTGGCAAGGTGGTGATTGCCAGCTGGGCCCCAATAGTTGACTCACCCTCGTTGCAACTGATGTTTGGCATGCTTGAGATAGTGATGCCCGAACTGGAAAGCCCGCAAGCCGGGTTGGAAGTTCTGGCTGACCCTAAGGTATTTACCGCCGAACTGCAGGCGGCAGGCTTTGGGCAAGTTAGTATACAGCGCGTCAGTGCGACGATTGAGGTTGATAATATTGATGCCTTCTGGCAGTTTATGGCCAAAGGTGCGGCACCACTGGTGATGGCCAGGAAAAATATGTCAACATCACAATGGCAGGAATGCGAGCAAAACGTGCTGGCGTATTTACGAGATACGTTAGCGCCGCCTTGCCGTTTGACTCAGCATGCGTGGCTGGCACTTGCTGAGAAATCATCGTTTGAGATAAAGGAATAGGGATTAGCAACTCTATGAGCGTAGATATTCAAATTTCTGAAAAACGTGGGGTGCGTTATTTACATTTTGGCTCGGACTGGGTGCAAGGCGCGATGAAAATTCGCCAGCCCAATGTGCTGGAGCTGGAATACACGCGCAAGATGGTGAGTTGCCTGGAGCAGGCGACGGATGATTGGCCACAGCAGGTGCTGATCATTGGCCTAGGTGCAGGCTCGTTGGTGAAATATATTCATAAACAGCATCCGAATGCACAACTTACCGTGGTTGAGATAGCTCCAGAAGTCGTGATTGCCACACAACACTATTTCAAGTTGCCGGACAGCCCACGTATTGATATTCAACTGGGCGATGGTGTGGCATTTTTACAGCAAACGAAGCAGTGCTATGACTGGATACTGATCGATGGCTATGATGCCCACGGCGATGTCGGTGAACTGGAAAGCGAGGCGTTTTATCAATGTTGTCGGGATCATCTGAATCCGAGAGGACGCCTGGTGGTCAATATCCTGCGTGAATCGCCAGGACTGGAACTAATGAAAAAGACCTTACAGCTAAGTGATGAGGATGTGCAACTTTGTAAAAGTGGTAATCGTATTGTTAGCTATGTTGCACCGTAGGGTGGTGAATTTGAATAATAAAGCTGTAGGGGGCACTCCGTGCACCAGCTATTTGTGATGATCGCATGTTTATGTGGCTACATTCTTTGAAGGTCTCATGAAGCCATTTCATTGCCGCTACAGACGATTAAGAAAAGCCAGTACAGCTGTCGTATAGTTTTGCCTATCATATTCATACAGACTCTCATGCGCGGCTCCCTGCATAATCAATAGTTGTTTAGGCTCCGGCGCCTGTTGGGCGATCAGCCAAAGAGTCAGCACAATGGCTGGCAGTAGCAGCAATAACAGGTAAGTCGTTTGCGTAACATAAGCGTAGGCGAGTGGTAAGGTAATTATCAGCCGTGGTGAGGATAGAGGCTGCCACGGATTTCGGGAGATATTAGCACGCGATAAACGGTTGTGTTTGCAACTTGCCGCGCTACCATTCTGTTTGATTCTCTGGCAGGATAGCGTGAGAACCAACGCAGGCCCAAAAGATAAAAAAACATGGGGAGAGAACATGGAGCACAAAATCGCCTACCTGAACATGATTCAGGCCATCATCAGCAGAATGTCCAACTATGGATTTATGCTCAAAGGCTGGGGCATGACTATCCTGGCCGCCTTGCTGGCGTTGGCGTTTCAAAAAGAGGAGCCACAAATGAATATGCTATTGGTGGGCTTGCTGCCAACGATTGCCTTTTGGTGGCTGGATGCTTTTTTTCTGAATGCTGAACATAAATTTCGTGCCTTGTATGAACATGCGCGTTTAATGCCTGAATCAGACATCGATTTTGATTTAACGCCAAAAAAAGAATATCCCATTAAACCTCCCGCAACCGAAGCTGATGCTGTAAAGGCCATTGTTTGCTTGGCATTTAGCAAGACCTTGCTGGTTTTTTGGGGTGTGCTGGTGGTGTTGCAGCTGGGTGGGTATGCGGTTTTGCGTTGTGGTTAGGGATAGAGCGATGACAACGATTACCAGCTATCTTTCCCATCGTCGAGTGAATGGTGGTTCGTCTGAATTTGCTCAGAAACTGATTGATGACTCACCGGCAGATATTGAAGTGCAGGTTGATCATGTAGATGCCGATTATTTTCGTCCCATAGATGAGTTTATTAGCAAAATCAAGACCTCGCCCAATGTGATTTTCTTGTTGAATGAGGATTTTTTTAAATCTCCTTGGTGCATGAGTGAGTTGCATGAATTTATGCAAAATCGGCGTTGTAGTTTTTACGGTTGCTATATTGCCTGCGATGATTGGCTACCGTCACCATTGGGTGATTTTTTTCTAGAATTAGAAAAGTGCTTGATTGTTTTTTGGCAAGCACAGAAGGATGCATCCGACGATCAAGAATACAAAAACAGAGCACAACAAATTATTGATAGTTTGCCTGCAATGATCAATAGTCTCAGTAAGCTAAATCTGTTATCAAATAGCGCTGTTGAAAAATGTTTTCAGGAGCTTTGGCCGCTGGTTAGATTGCGTAATAAACGTGCACAAGAAAGCTTTAAGGCACAGAGCTATTTTGTACTCATGAAAAGTGTAAAGGCTGAGGCAGAGAGTATTTTGAAAGACTGCAAACCTTTATGTAAAGCTTTGGCAAATCAGCTGGGGGAGGCTGAGGGCGATAATTGTGCTGAGCAAGTTTTGGCAAGGCTATGGCATCCTGAAAATAGTTTGGCAGGCGCCTTGTCTCAAATATATTTAGCGACAAATCGATTGATTGAAAGAGGAAAAGATAAGGCCAAGTTAAGGCCGCATGTTCTCGGTTTGATTAAAATCGCTTTGTTAGGCACATTAGACCAGAGTCAGAGAACGCAAGCATTAAATGGTGAGTATGGAATCACCGATAATGACTTTATCTGCCTAAACAATGAAAGTGATTTTGTAGTTGAAGCGCTGTTTAGTAGTGCTCATTTTTCTATGAGCTTACCTAAGCTTGAGATTAATTCAGGAAAAATGAGAATTGATCAGAGTCGCACCTTTCCTGTTGATAGAGTAGAGCGAGGATATGAGGCGACAGATGCTCTTAACCAGCAGTTACATTTGATTTGGAAATATACTTTTCCTTATGCCTCCCCAGACCCTGGAGAGAATCTTGATAGGCCTGAAAAATTGCGAGAATTAAATGATGAGTTGGCTTTTAATTTTGAAGCCGGTTTGGCAAGATATTTTTTGATCCCAGAGGTGCGACAAGATAATCCAATTTGTGACGCAACTATTATTGAAGCATTAAAAAACCGTTTGCCATTTTTGTTTGTTATTAGAACTAGTGCTGTAGATTTCGTGAATGTTTTATCTAGCGATTTTTCAGAAACAAATATTGAAAGCCAGCTACAAAAATTTGCAGCATTACTGAAATAGTAAAAAGGTAGGGTGCATTCCATGCACCAAGTATTTGAATTGAATAATAGTAGGAGCACGGAGTGCACCTACTCAGAGCGCTGTGTTAATAGGATTTATAAGGGAGAGCCATGCACATCAACGATTTTCCAACGAAAGCAATTGAATTAAAACCTCTCGGTAGTTGGCCGGCTGCAGCACATTATTTTGATCCGGATCATATTAAAGCGGTGGTTGCTGCCTGGCATGCTGGGCGGCCATTGCTGGTAAAAGGGGAGCCGGGAACCGGAAAAAGTCAGCTAGCGAATGCGGTGGCTCGGGTTTTGAAGTGGCAGTTTATTAGCATCGGTATCCAGCCGCGTACCGAGTATCAGGATTTGCTTTGGGAATTTGATGCGGTGGCACGGTTAGCAGAGGCACAGTTAATTGGAGCGCAAGGTCAAGTGTCAGATAACGAGCGTAATGCTAAGCTGGCAAAAGAAAAATTTATTATTCCCGGGCCATTGTGGTGGGCGGTGCGACCTAAATCTGCTGAAATACAAAGCAGTAAGATCGAGCAAAAAACGCATCCTGTGTTGGGTGAAAAGAATGCGAATAATGGTTTGGTATTGTTGATTGATGAAATCGACAAAGCCGATGCCAATTTGCCCAATGGCTTATTAGAGGTATTAGGTAATGGCAATTTTATACCGCCGGTTGAAATGGAATCGGAAACACCACGCAAACCGTTGGTTATTATTACCTCGAATGATGAGCGTCAACTCCCGCCGGCATTTGAACGGCGCTGTCTGGTTTTGACGATAAAATTACCCGAGCCGGGAGAAGCATTAGTTAAGTATTTAACCGAACTAGCGAATGCACATAAGCAACACGTCGAGCCGTTAAAAAAATTGCCAGATGAGACAATTCAATGGGCTGCCGAATTATTAAGTGAGATTCGCAGTGATACGCCAGCCGATGTTCGGGCTCCTGGTGTGGCGGAGTTTTTAGATTTGTTACGCGTGGTATCAGGAATGAAATGGAGTAAACAACAGGCTCAACGTGAGCAAGCTTTGCTTAGGCAAATTGTATTAAGCAAACAGGACTAAGTGATGCGTCAGTCCAATACCTTGCTGGGTCCTGCAGATTTATGTCTGTTGCTCAACACGTCAGATGAAAGCGGTTTAAACCAGCGGGATGTGGCACGTTTGCTAGGCTATCGTTTATCTGAGATTAAAATAGACAGAGAAACGCCGCAGCCACCATTACCGGATAGTTCGCCAAATTTTCCTCAGCCAAAGCCAGACAATAAAACTGAATCTCATAATCCACCTTTGTTTCAGCCAGACTATCATCCTAAGTTCTGGCAAATTATTTCGTTAACCTCCTGGCAAACGGCAACACAAACCGAATCAGTTTCTATTGCGCCAGCGGCTTTCTCGTTGGCAGAAATACAAACGATGAAACTGCCTGCTCCCCACTATTGGAGCAAGGCCAGATTGCAGGCAGCGGCGAGTCTGGCGGCCAATTGTCAGATTAGTTTGGCCCGTCAGCAGGTTGAATATTGGTTGAAGGCCTTAGCGCGGGCTGAAACGCCAAAGGCACATCCACCGGAGTTGATCGAAGAAGAAAGTGGTGAAATCTGGTTGGTTTTGGATTTTCACCCAGACCTGATGATGCTTTGGCTGGAGCTGCAGCATATCGGCCAAACGCTACAACGCCATTTTGGTAAAAGTCGCACCCGGGTGGTTCCAGTATTAGCCGATGAATTAGCATCATTAACGCAATCGCATCATTTACCCTGGCCGGGACAAAGCACACGGACTTTATTGTTCTCTGACCTGGGATGGGGCCAAACCCGCTATTTAGTCTGGGCTGAGTATTTGCAGCAATGGCAGCAACAAGGGGCGCAAGTAACCTTGTTCTGGCCGGGTGAACCCAAAGCCAAACTGAGAGAAAAACTACCGCTCAGCAATGTCGTCAATTGGGATCAGCCAACTAAAGAGCAAGGGCAGAATGAAGATTTGCTGGCCTGTTTATCCATTGTGCAATGGTGCTCGCCAGCTTTACTACGTGCCTGGTGTAAGATTTTAGATGGCAATATTCATCATCAACTGCAAGTCTGGCATAGTCACAAAACCTGGAAACAACCCGATGCTTGTGGCTTGGAACACGAACATATTGCCTTGTATCGAGAAAAATTTTCTCGGTTTGAAACATCATTACAGCACACACTATTGGCTGCGCTTTATCGTTATCGTCCGCAAGCATCAAATGCTGTGTTATTTGAAGAAGCCTTAATCCATGAGTCATTGCACTTATCGGTGCCAGAGAGTAGTAAACAAATCGTCACGCAACAAATGGCCACGCTAAGTACGCAAGCAGCGAGCAACTCGGCCGTGCAAGCTTGGCTTTATCGCTTGTCGAATCGACAATGTGCTGGCTTCTGGCGTGCGCACCCAACCTTGCAGCAGCTTTGTGCCAGCAGTAATCAACAATGGTTAAATGAGCAAGGTTACCGTGAAGATGAGTCTGCAACACGAGTGGAACAGCTACAGTTACGGCTTTATCTGTTGGGTGAGCAGCTGCAGTTAAGTGAAAAGCCGCTGGCTGTTGGTTGCGAATTATTAAGTATCTATAGCGATCAGCCAAGTATTCAATATCAGTTTGATAAGCCAGCGGCAGAATTGTGGCAAGTTGGTAGTGCGTTAGCGCTCAATAATCAGCAATTGACCCATATTAAATTGGACAGTGGTTTGCAACAAGCTGAGTTGAAACAAATCACCAAACCCGACTGGGCCACCAGCATAGAGCAAGGCCCGGAGGGCTTATATTGCACGTTGCCGGATGATCGGCGTTTGCGTTGGTGTTATCCGCAGGAAAGAACTCAAGGTCTGTTTCATCCGTTGACTGCACCGGACAACACCGTGAAGGCAACTTGGGTAGATGAGCAGCAATGGCAGTTGATGCAGCAAAGCACTTTACCTTATTTGCCCGAAGGCACTGCCTGGGGGCAGGATGACTATGGCGTGTATGCCGATTTGCAGATCGAAAAACTGATTCGGCGTTTTCGTTGGATACCACCGGGTGAATTTTTGATGGGCTCGCCTGACAATGAGCCTGAGCGAAGGGAAGATGAGCATCAACATGATGTGATGTTAACGCAGGGTTTCTGGCTGGCAGAAACGGCTTGTGATCAGGCCTTGTGGCAAATGCTGATGAGAGAAAACCCAAGTCGTTTTCAACGTGATGATTTGCCCGTGGAGTCTGTTAGTTGGGAAATGGTTGAACAGTTTTGCTTACGATTAAGCAAATATTTGACAGGCGTACGTTTGCCAACCGAAGCCGAGTGGGAGTATGCCTGCCGAGCGGGCACGCAAACGGTATTTTGGTGGGGGAATGAATTGAATACTGAGCGAGCGAACTATAACGGTAATTACCCTTATCACAAAGGACCTAAGGGTGAAAATAGAAAAAAAACACTGCCGGTTAAAAGTTTTGAAGAAAATCCGTGGGGGCTGTATCAGATGCATGGCAATGTGGAAGAGTGGTGTGCTGATAGGTATGGCGATTATCCTCTGGAACGTGTGGCAATAGATCCTTTGGGCGCGGATACTGGCGATCATCGTGTTTTCCGCGGTGGCAGCTGGAACTACGACGGCCGGTGGCTGCGTGCAGCCGACCGCGACCGCGGCACGCCGGGCGGGCGCAACGACGATCTGGGCTTTCGTCTTGCCCTAGGTCCCCGTCCGGGCGTAGCTGCGGCCGCAGGCGAGGCAGTTGGCCCGGCTTGGGGAGCCCGCGGAGCGGGTGAGAGAAGTCGGGACAAATGGTGAGGCGGATCGTAATCAATAACAGAGATAGGCAGCTACAGGCCATCCAAGCCGATATTACCACCCTAACCATCGATACCATCGTCAATGCGGCGAATTCGTCATTACTGGGCGGTGGTGGGGTGGATGGGGCGATTCATAGAGCGGCGGGGCCGGAGTTGGTGCATGAATGCCGGTTGCTGGGTGGTTGTAAAACCGGGCAGGCTAAGTTGACTCGGGGGTATCGTTTGCCGGCGCGTTTTATTATTCATACCGTGGGGCCGGTGTGGCAGGGCGGTGAGCACGGCGAGGCTGAACTGCTGGCATCGTGTTACCGCCAGTCGTTGTTGCTGGCGCATCAGCAGTTGTGTGAGAGTATTGCGTTTCCGTGTATCAGTACCGGGATTTATGGTTATCCGGCCGAGGCGGCGGCGCAGCTGGCGTTGCAGACGGTGGCGGCATTTATGGCAGAGCATGCGCTGCCGCAGCGGGTGGTGTTTTGTTGTTTTTCGGCAGCGGATCTGGCGATTTATCAACGTTTGTTAGTGGACGTTTCGGATGAATAAGTGCGGTGTAAGCGCGCGGTTGTTAGCGGGTGTGTTGCTGGCCGCTTTTGCCTGGGACTGGTGGGCGGTAGTGCGTTTGCCTGCCGATGTGCAGCTGGCCGATGGCTCCCGTTTGCAATGGCAGGCCTGTGAGTTTGAGTTGGACTGGCCCCGGGTGGCACATTGTGGGCGTATGCGGGTGACGGCGGATAGCGGCCGGGAGCATTCCATGCCGGTGGTGGTGTTAAAGCAGCGGCGCTGGTTGCGCCCCTGGCAGAGCGATAGCGGGCCGTTGTTGTATATTCATGGCGGCCCTGGTTCGGCCGGTGGTTTAAACGAGGTGGCGGTGATGGACTACTGGTTTGCCGAGCTGGATGCGTTGGCGCTCAGTGGTGATCTGGTGCTATACGATCAACGCGGGACAGGGTTGAGTCTGCCGTCGATTCAGTGTGCCGCATTGCGCGAGTATTTTACGCAAACCTTAAATACGCCGTTAACCGCCGAACAGGCAGCCAACGATATTTATGCCTTAGAGCAGGCGTGCGCGCAGCGCTTGCGTTCACAGCTGGACTTTGCCGATTACAACACGCGCACTGCCGCGACCGATGCCTTGCGGTTAATGCAGTTGTTGGGGGGGGATGACTGGAATGTATATGCGGTGTCTTATGGTTCGCGCGTTGCGTTGGAACTGATGCGCACGCCGGATTTACCTTTGCGCAGTGTGATTCTGGATTCGGTGTATCCCGGAGATAAAAACGGCTTTCTGGAATCGTATGCGGCCTTGTCCAATAGTGTGTTACAGCTGGACAGTGATTGTGATGCAGATAGCTATTGCACGCAGCAGTATGGCGATTTTCTGCAGAATATAAAGCAGTTGATGCTGCGCCTGGGGGAGCAGCCGTTATCTATGCAGGCAGAAAACTGGGCAAGCCAACAATCGGTGGCGGTGGTGCTGGATCAGCTGAATTTTATTCAATTGCTGATTACCGCATTGAGTGATTGGCAGAGTATGACCTTGTTGCCCAGCGCGGTGGCAGCGGCTAACCGTGGTGAGGTAAATGACGCTTTGCAGCGTTTGATGGATAGCTATATTACTAGCGCTTTGGATCGGCAGTTTTCTCCGGCGCTGTTTATGCTGGTGGAATGTAATGATACGACGCCTGTTGATGCGCGTGGTTATCGGGCGGCGCTTGCCCCTTATGACTGGCTGTTTCCGGGCAGCCAGGCGCTGTTTGAGGCGAATAACAGCTGTCCGTTCTGGCGCGCCGAGGGGGTTCAGCCCCTGTCCGCGACCTCGGTTGATAGCGCGCTGCCCAGCCTGGTGCTGAGTGGACGCCATGACCCTTTAACGCCGGCGGCCTGGGGGCGCCAAGTGGCTCGCACCTTGGCGCAGGGCTATTATTTTGAGCTGGATGGGGTAGGCCATAGTGTGATCGGCAGTGATGATTGCGGTATGGAGCTTGCCCGACAGTTTTTGCACAACCCCGCGGTTAAACCCACGGTCAGCTGTGATCTGGATTATCCTCCAAAGTTTGAATAGTCGCTGCGCACGCAGCACCTTGTTGTTCATTTGGACTAGCCGTTACAATGGGTTTTGGTTTAATCACAGGATCAGCAATGAATCACCCCACGGCACCACAGTTATTGCAGCAATATTTTGGGTTTACGCAGTTCCGGCCGGGGCAGCTGGAGGTGGTGAGCGCCTTGCTGGACGGGGAAAGTGCGGTGGCGATTTTTCCTACCGGTTCGGGGAAGTCGTTGTGCTATCAGTTACCAGCGATAGCGTTGCCGCAGTTGACGCTGGTGATTTCTCCGTTGCTGGCCTTGATTCAGGATCAGTTGCGGTTTTTACATAGCAAAGGGATGGCGGCGGCCAGTATTGATTCTACTCAGAGCAAGGAGCAGATTGCCCGGATTATGACCGATGTACGGGCCGGAAAGATCAAAATCTTGATGATTTCGGTAGAGCGCTTTAATAACGAGCGTTTTCGGCATTTTATTGCTCAGGTGCCGATTTCATTGCTGGTGGTGGATGAGGCGCATTGTATTTCCGAGTGGGGGCATAATTTTAGGCCGGATTATCTCAAGTTACCGCAATATCGTGAGGAGTTTAATGTCTCGCAGATTTTGTTGCTGACCGCGACCGCTACCGAGCAGGTGATTGCCGATATGCGCGATAAGTTTGCGATTGCCGATGCCAATGTGGTGACTACCGGTTTTTATCGCGCCAATCTGCATCTGGCGGCACAAGGCGTGCGCAGCGAGGACAAACTCAGCCATTTAACGCACTGGTTACAGGATAAACGCGAGCAAAGCGGGATTGTGTATGTCACTCAGCAAAACAGTGCCGACCAGCTGGCTGAACAATTGGGGCAGCAGGGGTTTGATGCACAGTCGTATCATGCCGGCATGGATTCGCAACTGCGTCAGCAGGTGCAGCATCGCTTTATGCGTGGCGAGTTAAAGCTGATTGTTGCGACCATTGCGTTTGGTATGGGCATAGATAAGTCGGATATTCGCTATGTGGTGCATTATGACCTGCCCAAGTCTATAGAAAACTATGCCCAGGAAATCGGTCGGGCCGGGCGGGATGGCAAGCCATCCCGCTGCCTGGTGCTGCTGAATAATGATAATCTGAATGTGCTGGAAAACTTTGTTTATGGCGATACTCCCGAGCCACAGGCAATTGAGTATGTGTTGGATCAGGTGGCACAGGCCGGGGAACAATGGTCGCTGGTGCTAAATACCTTGGCTAATGCCTCGAATATTCGTCCACTGGTGTTAAAAACCTTACTGGTGTATCTGGAAATGGCTCATCTGATCAAGCCTGCCTACAGCTATTATGCCGAATATAAATTCAAGTTTATTACCGAGGCACAGCATATCCTCAGCCAGTTTGAGGGTGAGCGCCGTAATTTTTTATCGACGGTGTTTAATACCGCCCATAAGGCGCGTACCTGGTTTACCCTGGATCTGGAACGTTTTCAGCAGTGTTACCAAAGCGATCGCCGGCGGGTGCTGGTGGCGCTGGACTATCTGGCGGAAAAAGGCCATATCGAACTGCAAAGCAAACAGCCTACCCTGGTGTATCAGGTCTTTCCCGAGCGGCTGGATAAAACGCAGCTGGTCGACCTGCTGCAACAACGTTTTGCCAATAAAGAGCAAAGCGAAATTGAGCGTATTCACCTGCTGCTGGAGTTTTTCAGCATGCCGTGTTGCTTAAGCAGCGAGCTGGCGAATTATTTTGGCGATTATCAACTCATGGATCGCGACTGCGGCCATTGCTCCAGCTGCGACGGCCAACCGGCGGAACTGCCTCCAGAAAAATCACTGCCACCGCTGACAGACTATGAGCTGTCCCCGCTCGCCCAGCCGATACGCGATAAGCTGGGCGATGCCTGTACCCCCACCTTGCTGGCCCGTTTCTTCTGCGGCCTGGTAACGCCAATCTTTACCCGCTATAAAGTACGCAGTATTGAGGGCTGGGGGGCGTTGCAGCATTATCGTTTTGCGGAGGTCAGGGAGTGGGTGAGAATGCAGTATGGAAACTCAGGAGCAAACGATGAGTGATGTTACCCGATTTGCGCGGACGGCGTAGCCGTCCTTATAAAAGTGCAATGTTTTCCGTGTCTAATATCATTGTTATCATTCATAGAGCGGAGTATGATTTAAGCATGTTAAGACTGCAAGCCTACCAATACGCATTGATGCCAACTGGCGAGCAACAGCACGATTTGCGCTGTTTCGCGGGTTCGTGTCGTTTTGTCTACAACAAGGCGTTGGATTTGCAGCAAACACGCTATGCTGCTGGCGAGAATAAGCTGAATTATGCCGAGTTATGCGCACAACTTACCGAATGGAAGCAAATCGACCATTGGCTCGGTGACACTCCATCTCAAGCGTTGCAGCAAAGCTTAAAAGACCTTGGTCGGGCATATGACAATTTTTTTGCCAAACGTGCCGATTTTCCCCGCTTTAAAAAACGTGGTCAGCATGATGCTTTTCGTTTTCCGCAAGGCTGCAAACTTGAGCAAGCTAACAACCGAATTTTCCTACCCAAACTAGGCTGGATACGTTACCGAAACAGTCGTGAAGTGTTGGGCAGCGTGAAAAACGTCACCGTGTCATACCGTCATGGCAAATGGATGATGTCGATTCAAACTGAGCTTGAAGTCGAAACGCCTCGCCCACAAAGCGGCAGCGATGTGGGTATCGACATGGGCATCATCCGCTTTGCCACCTTGAGCAATGGCGAATATTTCGAGCCGCTCAATAGTTTCAAACAGCATCAAGACGCGCTACGCAAAGCGCAACAAGCCTTAAGTCGCAAAGTGAAATACAGTCGTAACTGGAAAAAGGCAAAAGCCAAAGTCCAAGCAATCCACACCCAAATCAGCAACGCCCGCCGCGATTACCTGCACAAAACCAGTCACACCATCAGCCAAAACCACGCGCTGGTGTGTATTGAAGATTTGCAGGTGCGGCATATGTCCAAATCAGCGGCGGGTGATGCCGAAAATCATGGGAAAAACGTAGCCGCGAAATCCGGCTTAAACAAAGCCATCCTTGACCAAGGCTGGTTTGAGTTCAGAAGACAACTGGACTACAAACTGGCGTGGGCAGGTGGTTTGCTGATTGCCGTGCCACCGCACAACAGCAGCCGAACGTGCCCAACATGTGGGTATATTTCAGCCGAAAACCGCAAAACCCAAGCTGAATTTGCTTGTGTCTCCTGCGGTTTCAAAGAAAATGCGGATGTAGTCGGCGCAATCAATCTATTAAGGGCAGGACATGCCCAGTTAGCCTGTGAAGTGAGCGATGCAGCAATGTCGCCAGCAGCAGGAACCCACCGAAGTGATCTGAACGCTGCAAAGTGTTCAGACACCGTAGGAATCCCCGTCCTTTAGGGCGGGGAGGATGTCAAGTGTGCCAATAGCCAGTACCGAGCCGGTCTTCATTAAGCGTCCATGAACCTTGAGGGTAGTCATTAACTCCTGATTGATGATGTAGAGTGCGACACTTCGATTGCCAGCATAGGCATCGACTTCCCCTCGGGCTACCGCATCTAAGGCCAGATAAGTATTGTCATATTCTTTCACCCGAATCGATGGGTAATGTTGTTTAAAATAGTGGACATTACCAAAGCCACGCTCCAAGGCGATAGTTTTACCGCGTAAGCTGTGCTCGTTTGCCATCTCCGCGATATTTTTGCGTGCCACAATCACATGCGGGATATCAAGATAGGGGGTGGTGAAATTGAAATAAGCTTCGCGTTCCGGCTTAGGCGTGATATCCAGTAACGCATCCAGTCGCCTTTCTTGGGTATCTCGATAAATTTGTTGCCACGTGCCGGATATCGGTTTGAGTACACCTCCCAGGCGACGATTGAGTGCGGCAATATAGTCTTGTCCAATACCTTGTGGCTGACCATGGTTGTTCACAAAGTTAAACGGTGGCCAAGCATTCATGACGCCGACACGGATTTCCCCCTGCTGAGTCAGCCAGGCACGTTCCTTGTCGGTGAGCGTGAAATCTGCCGCGATGCCGACTGGTAACAGCATCAGCCATAAGCACAGTGTGCTAATCAATGTGGCAATATAAACCATAGATTGGCGCATAGCCATTATCTTATCCCTAAGAAGCCGAGGGCTTTACTGGTGTAGTACTGGGGATTCCAGCAGCACTATAATGAAACGTAGCTGGGTAGTGGGTTATACGGCAAAATTGGTCTCCCTTTGGTAAATTTTTGTTTTGTTATTCTGTCGTTAAATCATGGATTGTTGCGGGGGTGAGCGTTATGCTAACCCTGTTGTATGGCTTGTTAGTCCGCGATTAGCACTTGCCAGGCGGTATGATATTTTTTCAGGCGCTCCAGGTCGGTGCTGCTCAAGCTGGTTAAACGTAATATATTGATATTGTCTTCAATATCGGCGATTTTGACTTTTCTGGCTAAGGGATTCGCTTTGGCTCGCTGAATAAAGTCCGGGTATGACTCCCCCCGGTTTCTGGTCAACGCCTGTACCGCCTCAACGATCGGGATAGGAATGCCCGCTTCCAGCAGGCTTTCACGACTGTGTGGTGAGTCTTCAAGCACATCGTGCAGCAAGGCGGTGGCTTTTTCATGTGCCGAACGCATGTTGTGCATGAGACGCAAGGGATGAAGAATATATGCTTCTCCAGCTTTATCTCGCTGCCCGCAATGTGCGTCCAAGGCAATGTGTAAGGCGGTTTCAATCAGGTTCATCTAAATCTCCGATTGAGATTGAGTGTGCAATATCAGCATCATAGCAAATTTATACGCACTTTCCTTATTTTTGCCAAACATAGCAGGTTGGACTGTTTTCACCATGATGTATGGATGAGGGGGCTTATTTCGCTGTATTGCGCGCTATGGTCCGATGATTAAAAAGTAGGCAGCCCTGAAATCTATTGTCTAGACTGGGCTTTATCCACCGATCCTCAGGTTTTGCACACCGTTATCCACAGATTATGTGGATAACGCAGATTAGCGTTGATGGTAGTTAAGAGATTCGGCGCTGTGTTTGGTGTTGTTGGCGCCGCTGCTGGCAGTTTTCCAGAATTTTCTGTTTTTCTGGGTTGTTGGCAGCAGTCCAGTGTTTGATTTCGTCCAGTGAGCGAAAACAGCCCATGCAAATATCTTCCGGGCCCAGGCAACACTGGCTGATGCAAGGGGAGTCTATCCAGTCTTTTATTGAAGCCATTGGTTTAACGTGTCTAGTAGGGTTTGTTTATTGACCGGTTTGTTGAGGTGATCGTTCATTCCCGCTTCCAGGCTTTTTTCTTTATCACTGGTAAAAGCATTGGCGGTCATCGCAATAATTGGCAGTTTTAGATAGTCTGCCCCCAGCTTGCGAATTTCCCGGGTGGCGGTTAATCCATCCATTTCCGGCATTTGTTGATCCATGAGTACCAGGTCATAGTGGTTGCTGGTGACGGCAGCAACGGCCGTTTGACCGTTTTCCACCGTATCAATCTGTATGCCGGTCTGTTCCAGAAAATCGAGGATAACCAGCTGATTGACCATATTGTCTTCGGCCAGTAATAATCTTTTGTTACTGAAATCATAGATCACTTCATGCTCTCCGGTATGGGAGTGATCTTGTGTCGGGTCGTATTCGATAAGTGCGTTGTATAACTCGGACAGAGTGATCGGTTTGTTAATGGTTTGTACCTGTTCCGGGTAATTGGTTGCCTGGTCGGTGCTGGCCATGGCAATCACGCGGGCCGAGGTTTGTTGCAGATCTATCCAGGCCGGGTGATCCGCGGGGATATTTAGCAACAGTACCCGTATGTCGTGGTGTTGTTGTAAGGTTTCTTGCAGTTGTTGCGGGGTAGTTACCCAGAAAACATTATCTAACTGCCAGCGGGAGAAAATATTATGCAATAACTGCTGCATTTGTGGTTGGTTGGCATAAACCAGTAGCGTACCAATGTTATCCAGGTTGCTGATATCCAGTGAGGGGCTTTCTATACGACTTTTTAAGGCGGGAATGCTTAGGGTAAATTGTGATCCGGCATCGGGTTGACTGCTGACGGTGAGTTCCCCTTGCATGGCCTGGGCCAGTTTTTTGCTGATGGATAAGCCCAGTCCGGTACCGCCAAATTGTCGAGCAATACTGGTGTCTGCCTGTTGGAAAGGATTAAAAATTTGTGCCTGTTGTTGTGCATTCATTCCTATGCCGGTATCCGTGACCGTGAATAATACCCGCTCCTGTTGATACTCAACTTTGATGGCGACATGGCCTTTACGCGTAAATTTGATTGCATTGCTGACCAGATTCACCAGTACCTGGCGTAAGCGGTTGGGGTCACCAGAAATGGTGAGGCCATCGGGTATCATGCTGACATCGCAAAAAAACTCCAGATTTTTCTGTTGGGCCGTTTCGGTCAGGGCAATGGCGGTTTCTTCGGTGATGGTGGCGGGGTAAAAACGTACATTTTCCAGCTCCAGTTTGCCGGATTCCATTTTGGAAAAATCCAGCACATCGTTAATCAGGGTTAACAGCATCTGACCGGAATGATTGGCAATGTTCAGCTGTTCTTTCTGTTTACGGTTGAGTGGGCTGGATTTTAGTGACTGTAGCATGCCCAATACCGCATTCAATGGGGTGCGTAATTCATGGGTGATAATGGCCAGAAAGCGAGATTTTGTTTCATTGGCCTGTTGCGCCTGTTGCATGGTTTCGGTCAGTTGCTGTTCAATATGCTTTTGATGGGTGATATCCGTCATGATGCTGACATATTTGAACAGCAGGCCGCTGTCATCGGTAAATGGCACTATGGTGGCCTGTACCCAGAAATCTATGCCCCGGTTGTCACGTTTCTGAATGTTTCCTTGCCAGACCTTGCCCTGACTGATGGTTTGTCTGATCTGGTCAAAGAATTCCGGTGAATGCTGTCCGGAGTTGATAAATTCATCCAGTGGTTTATCTTTTAGCTGTTCTAAAGAGAAACCGCTGAGTTGGCAGAACTTGTCGTTGGCATATTCGATATGATTTTGTGCATCGGCCACCGTGACGATGGCGTGCTGATCCATGGCGTATTTCTGAAAATTCAGGTTTTTCAGGCTGAGGCGCAGTTTATTGGAAACGCGTTTCAGTTCTATCAACACCATACAAATGACTATGATCAGTACCGCGGCCAGCGCGCTGATCAGGTCGCGGTAACTTTGCGCCTGTTTTTCAATGTGGTGATGATAATGCAGATAATCCAGACGTAAGCGTTTAAAGGCCTGCAGTTCAAGGATGTTGTGCTGGTTATGGGTAAGATTGTCCAGGCGTTGTTTGTGTTCCAGAATTAATCGGCTGTGGCTTAGCAGCGATTGCATGACAAATAAGGTGTCACCTTCCAGTTGTGCATTATATGGGTTGAGTTGAGCCAGCAGGCGGGTGGCCTGTTCCAGGTCTTCACGGTTGCTGGTCAGACCATGGCTGAGTACATATTGCGATAGTTGATAGATATAGGGGTGTAATGTTACGTCGGTATGTTCAATTGCTTGTGCCGCCGCTAAGGGTAAGTAATGTACCGAGTTCTTCATCAGTGCGGTACTGGTTTTGAACGCTTCCAGGCGTTCGGCCTTTTCTCTCAGCAGTTGCTTGAGTTGCTGCAAGGCTGGTTGTAATGGTTGTAATATATAGTCGGGTTGCTGCTGTTTAAATATATCCACCAGTTTCAATAAATGCTGTTTTTGCTGGGTCAGGGTATCGTAATTGGTCTGTATGCCTACCCGGGTTTCATACAGGGTTTCGTTCACCTGGGTGTGGTGTTGGCGTAACTGATCCAGTTGGTTCAGTACGGTGTCATGCGTTTCGGACGGAATGCCCCGACTGTTGCTGATTAACCACCACATGCCGGCCAGTATGACCGCGATACTGAGGATCAGCGAAATCAGATAAGAAAAATGTTTGCGTTGATTAATCGGCATATGACGGTAACTCACCGGTCAGGGTTTGTAAAAAAGCGGTGATTTTATCCCGGTCTTGTGGAGGAATCAGCCGCCCCAGTTGATGTTTTCCCATCAACTTGATCATTTCATCCAGGGTAGCTACCGAACCGTCATGTAAATAGGGGGCGGTCAATGCAATATTACGCAGGCTGGGAACTTTGAACTGGAACTTATGCTCGGGATTTCCGGTGACGTTGTAGCGCCCAAGGTCGCTGCGGGAAATTTTGCTTTCATCGGTGAAATAAGGAATGACTACCCCCAGCTTTTCGTACAGGTTGCCTCCTACCGCCTGGCCCTGATGGCAGGCAATACAGCCGTAGGATTTGAATAACTGATAACCTTCTTTTTCTCGCGCATTGATGGCCTGTTTATCGCCCTTGAGGTAACGATCAAAGCGGCTGTTGGGGGTCAGCAAAGAACGCTCAAAGGTGGCCAGCGCATGTTTAATATGTTGAGCGGAGATACTATCCTGATATAACGCCCTGAAGGTTTTGTTATATTGTTTATCCTGTTTGAGTTTGTTGACGATTTGTGGCCAGTTGCTGCCCATTTCTTTAGGATTGTGAATGGGGCCATCTATCTGCTGTTCCAAAGTGTCGGCACGGCCGTCCCAGAATTGGGCAATATGCAGGCTGACGTTAAGAACCGTCGGGCTGTTACGTTCACCCTGTTGTCCATTAATGCCGCTGGCGGTGGGCTGGTTGTCATCTCCCCCTTGAGCCAATTGATGGCAATGGGCACAGGAAATGCTGTTGTCCGCCGACAGACGTGGGTCATGAAAAAGTTTAAACCCGAGTTTGACAATCTTTTGGTTCAGAGCCTGTTTGTCATTAATAGGGGTGATTGGCTCCTGTTGTGCATAGCTGGCGGGAACCATCAACATGATGCTTAACATGCCCAGAAATATAAATTGCAGATGATTCATATGCTGGCATTCCAAAACGGAGGGTCGAACTTTATCAAGTTATGGCGGTTTTGAATATGATACAGGATGTTAACGTGCGGAAATGGGTTACTAATGGTAACAACAGGGGAATGATAATGAAAAAATGGATGATAGCCGCGGGTTTGATGTTGTTGCCGACGTTGGCAACGGCTGAGGTGATAGCGACCAGTCCTCAGCAGCTGCAGCAGTTGCAGCAACAAAATGCAGTATTGATTGATATTCGTCGTGCCGATGAGTGGCAGCGCAGCGGGATGATTGCTGGCAGTCATGGGGTGACGTTTTTTGATGGGGCCGGGCAATATGATATCCAGGCCTGGCTGGCAGAATATCGGCAGCGGGTTAAAGCGGGGCAGCCGGTGGTATTAATTTGTCGTTCCGGGCGTCGTACGGCCGCGATAGGGCGCATGCTGGAAGCGCATGGTATTGCGCAGGTTTATCATCTCAGCGGGGGGATTCGTGGCTGGTTGCAGGCCGGTCAGCCGCTGGTTCCGGTTAAATAACCAAGACATGGTTTCTGCACTGGCGATTTGGTATATTGTTATTTTGCGCCATATTTTTATTGCGAATCGCTGATATGGTCAGTCTGCAAACAGGGAGGAACTATGCTTAAATTGAAACAGACCGTGTTTGCGCTCGTCGCCAGTTTGCCCTCGTTAAGCGCTGATGCCCGGCGTGAAGTGGTGCAGCTGTTACGCGATACCGCATTTACCACTTTTGCCGATGCCTGTACTTATGCCGATAGGATACGTTCCGATCCGGATATGACCTGGCTGAAACCCTATCATTTTATCGATGTGGCGCAAAATGCCACCGAGGTGAGCGCGGAGTATTGTGGTGATTATGGTTGTGCCTTGGAAGGTATCAGCCGCTTTTCTCAGCAATTTGTGGAAAGCCAGTCGGCTTACAGCCGTGCCGAAGCGCTGATGCTGGTCGGTCATTTTGTGGGGGATATTCATCAGCCACTGCATGTCAGTTATCGGGAAGATCATGGCGGAAATGCGCTGAAGGTGACATTTTTGGGTGAGTCGTCCAATCTGCACCGGGTCTGGGACAGCGCTATGCTGATGCATGCCAGCCCCAATCAATGGCGAGCGCTGGGGGCGCAGGTGATTGATGATTATCATGATGTTGCCTTGCCTGCGGTCAAAGATATGGATGTCTTGCACTGGGCGGATGAATCGTTGGCGATTACCCGGCAGGCATATGCCGCATTGCCAACCGGGCTGTCATTGGGTCAGGATTATCAGGACAGATTTTATCCTGTTATTACCCAGCGTCTCTATATCGCGGGTAAACGGCTGGCGCTGCTGTTGGAACAATTAGTGGATCAGCGTCAGCAGCAGAAGATCACCTTGTCGGATACTTTCAGCAGATTGGCGGCCGGTGATCCTGCGGCCGGTTATTATCAGAAGCTGGATAGTGATTTACAGGGGGAAGCGCTGGCGGTGGCACTGCAAAAAATTATTCAACCGCATAAACATTTCAGCGATTCGCAGATTTGGGAGCAGCTGGAATATACCGATGAAGATCCGGCCAACGCCCAGCATATTATTTTACTTTATAGCGGGCGCTCAACCGCTAAAGCATTGCGTGTGGGTAACAGCCATTCGACCGATGCCTGGAATCGTGAGCATGTCTGGGCGAAGTCGCATGGCTTTGGCCAATTAAAAGGTGATCCGCGCTATACCGATCTACATCATCTGCGTCCGGCCGATCAAACGGTTAATGCCGATCGCGGTGATAAAGATTTTGATAAGGGCGGCTTGCCGCATCGGGAAGTCGCTCAAGCCTTGATCGATGAGGATTCCTTTCAGCCACCACCGCAGGTGCAGGGCGATATTGCACGCATGATGTTTTATATGGCCACCGCTTATCGTGATCAGTTAAGTCTGGTGAATGGCGAAACCCGTAATCCGCAACCTCAGTTTGGGCATTTATGCACCTTACTCGACTGGCATCAACAAGATCCGGTCAGCAGTTGGGAGCAACGTCGTAATAACCGTATTTTTGAACGTCAGCAAAACCGTAACCCATTCATTGATTATCCTGGATTTGCGCAGAAAATCTGGGGGCAGCGTTGTGACTTATAGGGCCTTACAACCGCTGCGTCGGGGAAGACATATCGTGTAGACTATGGGATAGCTGTTTTATCTAAGATTACTCAATGCCGAAATTGCCCGATACTCAAAAACTTACTCAACATGGCCGCCAAGTAACCACCCATGGCTCTGAGGTACTGCGTTGCCTATGGCTGGGGATGAAAGATGCGTTACATCCCAAACTGGCCTTCCTGTCGCTGGTGGTGGGCTTTGTATGCCTGTTTGTCTGTGTGTTGCTTTTCTGGTTGTTTTGGGAAAGCATTTGGGGGCAGATTGCTGCCTTTAGCCTGTATCTGCTGTCGGGCTGGTTCAGTTGGCTGGACATGATTCCTTATTTTGAGGTTTTCCTCGGTTTCACTTTCTTGCTGGCTGGCTTTATGGTGCTGGTGATTTTGTGTGCGCGGATTATTCTGGAAGTGATTCTGATGCCGCGTATACAAACCCATGTACTGCGCCATTATCCCGAATTATCACAAAGCCATGAATCCAGTATCTGGGTAGGCATTCGGAATACCCTGAAAATGTTGCCGCTGCTGCTGCTGGCGCTACCGTTATTGATTATTCCGGTGGTGGGTGGGGTGTTGTTTTTTCTGGTGGTGACCTTTTTGAATATTCGTGGATTGTGTTTTGATGCGCTGGACAGCGTGGCCCACTACGATGAAATTGACCAGATTATTGAGAATAAGCGCAGACCGGTATTGGCGTTAGGTGCCGTTACCGGGCTGTTTCCGCTGATTCCTGTCGTGGGCTTGTTAACCCCGGTGATTTTGGGGGCCAGTGCCACACATTACTGCTTTAGACGCTTGCATGAAATCCGCACCGTGCCGGAAGATTCGGCGGCGCGACCTGGAACGGTATGGCGGCTTGAGGATAAGTAGTCACTATCGGCGGTTTGTATACACTGATTTTTTTATTGGAACAGGAAGCTACCATGAGCAATGCCCGAGAAGCCCGTATGTTATTACGCCAGCATAGATATGGCGCGTTGTGTACCTTATCTAAAAAGTTTGACGGTCACCCATTTGGCTCGATTACTCCTTATGTGACCAATCATGACGCTAGTCTGCTGATTTTGATTAGTGGTCTGGCTGAGCATACCAAAAATATTATCCAGGACTCACGCGTTAGCCTGATTACTCACGACCAGTACAGCCCGGAGATTCAGACTCAGGGTCGGGTGACACTGATGGGTAATGCCGAAAAAATCGATGGCAAGGACAGCCTTGAGGGACAGCGTTATCTACGCTATTTTCCCGAAGCCGAGGGCTATTTCGGTATGCACGATTTTGCGTTCTACCGTATTCAACCCAGCGCAATTCGTTTTATTGGGGGGTTTGGTAAAATTCACTGGCTAGATAGGGATGCTTACCAGGATGAATTCGGTACACTGGCCGAGCAGGAAAATGAGATTATTGCCCATATGAATCAGGATCATGTGGCTACCATGTTGGGCTATTGTGCTCGCCTGAAACAGCGGCAAACCCAGAACGTCAGTATGGTCGGTATAGACAGTGATGGTTTTGATCTGCGTAGCGACGACCAGCTGCTACGCTTTGCTTTTGACGCACCGGTCTACGATGCCATGCAGGCCAGAGCGGCATTGGTGGCAATGGCTAAGGGGTAGCGGCTACGGATTTCCACGCTGCGTGTGGGCAGGTATAATCGGGTTCAGCGAATTTATCTTATTACTATGAAAAAAGTGAATCTGGACGGCATTACCCTGGAAACAATGGTTACCGAACTATCCGAACAACTAGGCTGGGCGGCGATGGCCGAGGTGGTGCCGGTGCGTTGTTTTACGTTTTATCCCAGTGTGAAATCCAGTCTTAAATTTTTACGCCGCACGCCTTGGGCGCGGGAACGGGTGGAACAGTTGTATATTCGTAAGGTTTTGTCGTGTAAATAACTGATGAGCTGTCACACTGCTTATTTAAAAGGAGTCAGTCATGTCTATGGTGTCAATTGATGTGCGAATGGAGCAGGCATTGTTGAGCCATGAGGTGGATGATTTTTTGCAGGTGGTGCAGCGTCTGAATGATAGTCATCGATTATTTCAGCAGCAAATCCAAAATGATACCCGGCCACAAGTGGAAGGTATTCTGGTTAAGCTTAAAAGCGGTGATGTGCTGAATGAGAAAGAATGTGAATTGCTCAAGATCTGGATAGCTGGTGACGCCTGGGGCTATGTCAACATGGAAAATAATGTGGATGACTGGATGCAGGAGTATCAGCGTTTGACCGAGGTGTTGGCCGGCTATCAGGATAAAGACTGCTCACCACTGGAGTTAATGAATTTGTGCGGTATTTTAGAAAATGCCAGTCGGCTCAGTGCCAATATTGCCAATTATTTACAGAAAAAACAGCGGCTGGACATGCTGCAACAAACCCTGGCTAGCGGCTTAGGGGCGGCAGAGCGTGACATTCTGTATAAACTGCTAT
Source organism: uncultured beta proteobacterium (assembly GCA_942490555.1). Classification (GTDB taxonomy): domain Bacteria; phylum Pseudomonadota; class Gammaproteobacteria; order Burkholderiales; family Gallionellaceae; genus Gallionella. The sequence continues at coordinate 176,045 of CALNXP010000013.1, forward strand.
GGGTTGATAAACTGAACCCGGCAACAGAGCAGAGTGCGGTCTATAAGGCGGCTCTGGTTCCCAGCGTGGCCGGCGGTATGGGGGTTCCCGGTGACGCTGCGTACTTGTAGATCCTGAAAATCGGGATGAATGATTTTAACGCGTAGGTGCGACTTCAGTCGCAAAATGGACTCTTTGACTCAGGTCGAACCTGCAAATACTATCCAGAGGCTGCATTGTATAAGTCTTCACCTCTCTGCTGCCTGTGTATGAGCACAATAAGCCCCCCCTTTTTTTTGAGGGGGTTTTTATTTCGCCTGCGGCGAGTGATTTTCTTTGCGCCGCCAAAGCAAGTCACCCAAGAAAGGCGGCTCCTGATATCGTGACCGTTGGCCTTCAGTCGTTGCTCGATCAAGCCCGGCTGCGCTACTCATCACGATAAAAGGGAAAAAATATACACAGCATCTGGAGTGCTGAATTTTACAGCGCAGCACTAGTGCTAAACATCATAAATTCATCCTATTAGAAGTCCTGGTTTACCCGATGATGGCCATATAATTATGGCGCTTGATATTGTCAATGAATCCGCAATACTGGGCAACTTTTTTCAGAATATGCCCTTTAGTCCAATATCTTTTTGTGAGAACTCTTTTTAGAATGGCAACCAATTGACAGGCTGACAGTGGGCCTGATGTTGACTGGAGGCAAGCATGGCAAAAAGCAATTTTGTAGATCTGGGTAATTTTGTTTGGTTGGATCTTGACCGGGATGGGGTTCAGGATAGCGGTGAACCCGGTATTCCGAATGTTATCGTGAGGCTGGTTGATCTTACCTCCGGCCAGGTGCGTGGTGACAGCTATACCGTTACCGATCAAAGCGGCTATTTTCTGTTAGAAAATACCCGCTGGGAAAATTCAAAACTGATTTTTACCTTGCCCGAGGAGTTCGCCGGTAATGTGATGGCGGCAGCGCCCAGCCATTATCCCTCAGCGACCAGCTATTACGAATTCACCTCGCTAGGTGCGGGTACGGATCTGGAAAACGACTCCAATGTGGATGAACTGGGTCATAGCAGCAAGATAGCGATTGGTGATGATGTTACCTCCGATTTGAGCTATGACGCCGGGGTGCGTGTCAAGCCGACGGTGATCAGTGATTATGTCTGGCTGGATGATAATGCCAATGGTCAGCAGGATGCCGGTGAGAGCGGGATTGCCGGTGTGACCGCAAAACTGATGCAGGGTGGCACCGAGCTGAGTCGCACGCTTTCGGCGGCGGATGGCAGTTATAAATTGGTTGCCCGTCAAGGGGGAGATTATCATGTGCAGTTTGAGCTGCCTGCCGAATATGTGTTCAGCCGTTTTACCGAGCAGGATGCGGTGGGTGTGGATGACACCAAAGATTCCGATGCGCAGCGTGATACCGGTAACAGCCATGTGGTGACCCTGATTACCGGGGAAACCAATAATACCGTGGATGCCGGGGTGTATGAACGAGATCAGCTGGCCTCGCTGGGTGACAAGGTGTGGAATGATGTCAACCTGAACGGTATTCAGGAGGCGGGCGAAGCTGGTGTTGAAGGTGCCGAAGTACGCTTGATGAACCCGGATGGTTCCATGGAACGTCGTACTTTTACCGATAGTAACGGCGAATACCGCTTTGATGAGTTGTTGCCGGGTGATTATCAGGTGCGCTTTATTGCCCCCAGTGGTCAGGACTATATATTCAGTCCTATGGGGCTGGGGGGCGACCAGGAACGGGACAGCAATGCCAACAGCCTGGGCTATACCGATACTATTACCTTATTGCCAGCAACCAGTAATCTATCGGTAGATGCGGGCCTGGGCAAAGGAGTTGGGGTAAGTGATTATGTCTGGCACGATCTGGATGCGGATGGTGTACAGGATGAGGCTGAGCCGGGCATTGAAGGGGTTAAAGCGACGCTGATGGACGGCAGCACGGCATTGAGTTCTACCACTACCGATAGTGAGGGCTATTACTATCTGCCGCATACTCAGGCCGGTTCGTACCATGTCAAATTTGAATTGCCGGCCGACTATGTATTCAGTCGCTTTACCGAGCAGGATGCGGTGGGTGTGGATGACAGCAAGGATTCGGATGCCAAGCGGGAAACCGGCGAGACGCATGCGGTCAGCCTGGCGCTGGGCGAGGTGATTGATCATCTGGATGCTGGCGTGTATGAACGCAGCGGCCTGGTAGACCTGGGTGACAAGGTTTGGCTGGATGATAACTTTAATGGTATTCAGGATGCGGGTGAACCCGGAATAGAAGGCGTGCAAGTGCGTTTGCACTATGCCGATAATAACCAGATGGTACAGCGTACCTTTACCGATAGTAACGGGGAATATCATTTTAGTGAGGTGTTGCCGGGTGAATACCAGGTACGTTTTATACTGCCTACCAACCAGGGCCTGGTGTTTACTTCCAAGGAGCAGGGTAGCGACAGGGACGCGGACAGTAATGCCAATGCTAACGGTTACACCGATAGTATAACCTTGGAGCCGGGCGACAGCGATATGTCGGTGGATGCCGGCCTGGCCCACGGCATCAGTGTGGGTGATTATGTCTGGCATGATCTGGATGCCGATGGTAAGCAGGATGCCGGTGAACCAGGGATTGCCGGTATTACCGCCAAACTGATGAGTGGTAATACGGTATTGTCCAGCACCACTACGGATGCCAGTGGCTTTTATGCCTTGAGCCATGATAAAGCGGGCAGCTATCATGTGAAGTTTGAATTGCCAGCCAAGTATGTATTTAGTCGCTTTACCGAGCAGGATGCTCCCGGCGTGGATGATACCAAGGATTCGGATGCGAATCGTGATACCGGTAAAACCCATAGTGTGACCCTGGCCTTGGGAGATAGAGTTGATCATCTGGATGCCGGGATTTATGAGCGTAATCAGTTATCGGACGTGGGTGATTATGTCTGGAATGATAAGGATAGAGATGGCATTCAGGATAGTGGTGAAGCGGGTATTGCTAATGTTGAGGTGAGGCTGGTCGATGCCAATAATCGGGACGTGGTGCAACGTACCTTTACCGATAGCAATGGTAAATATCATTTTGCGGAGCTGCTGCCGGGCGAATATCAGATGCGCTTTATGGTTCCTACCGGTAAAAATTATGAAATCAGCCCTAGGGCGCAGGGTGGTGACAGTGAGCTGGACAGTAATATCTATAGCAATGGTTATTCCGAAAAGTTTAACCTGCCGCCGGGCACTAAAGATTATTCGATAGATGCGGGCTTATTCCAAACCGTGAGTGTGGGGGATTTTGTCTGGCACGACCGTAATGGCAATGGACAGCAGGATGCCGGAGAAGAAGGCCTGGGGGGTATCAGTGTCAAGTTATTGAAAAATGGCCGCGTGGTGGAATCTACTACCACTAACAGTCATGGTAAGTATTTGTTCGATGATTTAGTGGATGGCACCTATCAGATACAGTTTGGCGGTAAATCCGGTTATATCTTTACCGGTATGAACAAAGCACATGATGCGCGTGATTCTGATGCAACCCCAAGTAGCGGGCGTACCGCTCAGTTTCAGCTGCAAGATGGCCAAGATAATATGACCATTGATGCGGGGCTGTTTCGGCCGGCTAGCGTTGGGGATTTTGTCTGGCACGACCGTAATGGCAATGGACAGCAGGATGCCGGGGAAGAAGGCCTGGGAGGTATCAGTGTCAAGTTATTGAAAAATGGCAGCGTGGTGGAATCTACTACCACCAACAGCAATGGTAAGTATTTGTTCGATGATTTAGCGGCCGGTACCTATCAGATACAGTTTGGTGGTAAATCCGGCTATCGTTTTACCGGTATGAACGAAAGCAATAATGATGCCCTCGATTCCGATGTCTATCCAAGTAATGGGCGTACCGCTCAGTTTCAGCTGGGATACGGCCAGGATAATATGACGGTTGATGCCGGTATGTATAAGCCGGGTGCCGGTCTGGGAGATACTGTTTGGCTTGATAAGAATAGAAACGGGGTATATAACTCTGGTAGTGAGCCAGGGTTACGCAATATTCCGGTCAACCTTTATCGTAATGGTTCGCTATATGAACAGACGCGTACCGATGCTAACGGTAAATATGATTTTACCGATCTGCGTCCGGGTGAGTATCAGGTGCAATTTGGTAAGGCTGGCAGCCGTTATTATTTCAGCCCTAGAAATGCAACCGCGGATAGCCGTGACTCGGATGCGAATGGTAGCGGCTGGACCCATAAGGTGACCGTAAACTCGGGCGATGGCTTCAACAATACCATCGATGCCGGCCAGTACTATGTGCCACCGCCACCACCACCACCACCACCACCGCCACCACCACCTACCGGTTCTATCGGTAACTGGATTTTTGGGGATGCCAATCACAATGGGATTCAGGATAGGGGCGATTATGGCTGGTGGGATTCTAGTTCGATTGTCTCGCTATATAAGGGTGGGGCACGTATTAAAGCCACCGGGATTACAACCTATTGGTCGGGCAAGTATCAATTTAGCGGTCTGACCGCAGGGGTGTACCAAATTCATTTGTCTACCGATAGGCGCATTATGCCTAAAGATAGAGCGGCCGATCACCGTGATTCGGATGCCTATGGCAACGGCTGGACCGATAATATTTATCTGAGTGCCGGTGAGCATGATATGAACTGGGACATCGGCTTAAGTCCGATTGTTCTGGACCTGAACCGCGATGGGATTCAGACCATTAGCAGTGCGTTAAGCAATGGCGAATTCGATCTGGTCGGCGAGGGTGTTAAGGTCGCTTCTGGTTGGATTTCGGCGCAGGATGGTTTCCTGGCGGTGGATGTGGATAATGATGGCAAAATCAACAATATCCATGAACTGTTTGGTAGTGCTAAGCAAGGCGTAGGTTTTGCTAAGTTGGCGCGTTTTGACAGTAATCAGGATGGTGTGGTCGATGAAAACGATGCCGATTTTGAACAGTTGTTAATCTGGCAGGATGCCAACGGGAATCACCAAACCGATGAAGGTGAACTTAGCACCCTGGCCGAGGCCGGAATTGCCAGCCTGAAGGTGGATCACGAGGTGATTCCCGAATATGACGAGAACGGCAACCTGCACCTGGAACGCAGCAGCGCTACCTTGGACGATGGTACAGAAATCGATATGACCGATGTCTATTTTAATGTCGATGTGACCGATGCGCTGGAGGCTGGTGTGGACTTTGAGTCGGTACAATTGCCCGATGTATCGGAACTGTTGGATGCGCAGGGCAGTGTGGATGACGTGCTGGCCAATGAAACGGCCAGTCAGCCGTCAGCCGCGCCGCTGGATGACAGCTCTGTGCCAGTGAGCCAGCAGTTGGCTGAGTTGTTGGATCAGGCTACGGTGGTGATGTAACGCTTGTTGCAATACAAAAACGCCCCCTGGATTTTTCAGTGGGGCGTTTTTTATGTGGCTGAAGCGCGATGTTTATGTGTGCGGAAAACCCCGTCATTCATGTCGGGGATGGATAGCACGGACACGAAAGTGTCTATAAGCTGGTTTGGCGTTTTTTGCTGTTCGATATATTGTCGAATAATCTCAATTGGCGCACCGCCACAGCTTAATGTCATTTTCTTTTTCCATAGGCCAAGTATAATCATAACCTATGAAACGCCTACAAGCCTTTAAATTTGAACTAATACCAACCAGTGAGCAAGCGCAGAATATGCGCCGCTTTGCGGGTTCGTGTCGTTTTGTGATCAATAAGGCTTTGGCGTGGCAAACCGAGCAATACGCAGCAGATAATACTGTTAAATTTAGCTACACCCAACTTGCCAGTTTTCTGCCCATTTGGAAAAACGAGGAACAAACTGCATGGTTAAAAGATACGCATAGCCAATGTTTGCAGCAAGCCCTGAAAGATCTGGAACGAGCCTACCAGCATTTTTTCGCCAAACGTGCAGACTTTCCAAAATTCAAAAAACGTGGTCAATACGACAGCTTTCGCTATCCGCAAGGCTTCAAACTGGAACAACACAACAATCGTATCTACCTGCCAAAAATTGGCTTTGTGCGTTATCGCAACAGCCAAGAAGTGCTTGGCACCGTCAAAAATGTCACCGTTAGCCAGTCCGGTGGCAAATGGACTGTCAGCATCCAAACGGAACGCGAAGTTGAATCGCCGATACCGACTGCAACCGGTATCGTTGGCATCGACATGGGCATAACCAGATTTGCCACTTTGAGCGATGGCAACCATTTGGCCCCCCTCAACAGCTTCAAGAAACACCAGAAAAAGCTGGCGAAGTATCAACGCCGCATGGCAAGACAAGTGAAGTTTGGCAAGAATTGGCAGAAACAAAAAGCCAAGGCCCGGAAATTGCACCAAAAATCAGCAACGTCCGTAAGGATTATTTGCACAAGGCGACGCATACTATCAGCCAAAACCACGCGATAGTATGTATCGAAGATTTGCAAATACGGAACATGTCCAAGTCCGCCAAGGGCGATGCAGACAATCATGGCAAAAATGTTGCCCAAAAATCTGGTCTCAATCGTTCGATTTTAGACCAGGGTTGGGGAGAGTTTGGGCGACAGTTGGACTATAAGCTTGGCTGGAAAGGGGGTCAACTCATTCGGGTGAACCCAAAGAAACCCAGCCGAACCTGTCCAAGATGTCACCACGTTTGTGCTGATAATCGCAAGACCCAAGCCGCATTTAAGTGTGTTGAATGCAGCTATCAAAATCACGCCGATCTCGTTGGCGCGATGAACATTTTAGAGCGGGGACACCGCTTGTTAGCCTGTGAAGTGAGTGATGCAGTAATGTCACCAGCAGCAGGAACCCACCGAAGTGAGTTGAATGCTAAATCGCATTCAGCCACAGTAGGAATCTCCGTCCTTTAGGGCGGGGAGGATGTCAAGCCCAGCTCACCATGCAGTATGTCAACGCCGGTCTATCATCCCGTTGTCATTGGCAAGCGTGATGACCTGATCCTGCACCGTGCATTGCAGCCTAACGCGATGCTCAACTTTCCTCGTAAACCAATAACACTAACTGCATAGGCTCATTTCCAACTTGCATATTCAAAAAAGCAGCCATAGTTAATAAGCACATGTTTCGGGGGAATGCGATTAGACTGACAGCACAGATATCATGCCCAAGCTTTTTCAATGTAAGATGACAGTTGTCTCAATCTACTTGAGCGGGAAGCAGGAGCTGCTTTCGTGAAAGATGATAAAGAAGTTCTGGTCCGGCTCCCTTGCACTCCAGTGGGACGCTCCGCCAGCAAGCTAGCTCTGCGCCCCTTTGCTAGTGCGTTATACATACAGATGTCATGATCATTATTCAAAGTACTAGCGTTCATTGGACGAAGAAATCGAGGGGTATGCCTTGGGCGCATGAAAGGAACTCTGTTCCAGATAGGCATTTAGTTCCGGTAAATACTCCAGATGGGGATGTAGTCATTCATCAAGTAGAATCGACTGAGCGAGAAGCGTATCGGCTTAAAAGCAAATCTAACTCGCATACAGGAATGAATAAATTCCAAGATTTCACTTTCTTAGAAATAGATGGTGGCCTAGAGGTTAGCTTTAAATATAGTAGTCTACGTGTTTATCCCAAACGGGGAAAACATGTACAGAAGCTATTTCTTTTAAAGCCGGGGGAAGTTGGTGAATTTAGGATTAACTACCGGTATGGTACAGAAGGTTGGAGCTACAGGTTAAATAACGTCAAGTTCTATTATGGGAAGGATTATGATTCACGTGTGTTTGTCAATTTGTCACCATCGTATGTCGTTGATAAAACCGCTGATCTTTTTTAGAGTATTAAAATGTATAACGAATAAGGTTCTGATCTCTGGGCTCCATAATTGTAATCAGCATTTTCTCGCCCTCTGGCCCCATGCGGCGTTGCCATCGCTTTATCAGATGACTAAATGGCAGCGATGGCGCCTTGCCTAATAGTGCTTTCAACGCCGTCATACTTAACGGTATTTTTAAAGTTTTATTCGTCGGTTAGCGAAGGAGGTTGCCGTTGATATTGAATACCCGCTAAAAAACCTTGCAGGGTTTTGTCGGTGCATTCTCGATAATGCTTGTTGTTGGGTTTGCGGAAAAACGCGCTTAATTCATGTTTGCTTAAATTGATTTCTGCGAGTTGCAAGGTATCTAAAATAGCTTCCGCTTGTAAATTAAGCGCAATGCGTAATTTTTGGAAGATAATATTATTATTTAGATGCGTTTCTGGTTTGGGCGGTTCCCCATCACGTTTACCTCGTTTCAGGTTAATAAAACCATTCAGAAAACGTGCTAATTCCGTGTCATTAAGCGGGATGAAGGCGGCATCGTCTTCTTCTTTTAACCAGGCGGTCATTTGATTTTCCGTGGCGTTGATATCGGCGAGCGCAAAAATTTCAATTGCCGCTTTTTCGTTTATATCAAATGTGGTTAGTATCAGGTGAAAAATATCATTATTGGTCAAAATAGATCCTAGTTGTATGAATCCTGTGTAATCAGCACGATTGCAGGAAAACTGAATTTTAACAGAATAGGCACTTTTTCTGCTGAATAAGCCTTGGGGTGATTGGGTAAGCTGTTTGATTTGTGTTTATCAATAAGTGGTGTGGGTTGATAAAAAACCTAACATCAGAACTTTTCTACGGCCGCGTTATATTGCCAGATCGATTTGGCCGCTATCCGTTGAGATTTTAATGGGGTTGCCTTCCCAAGAAACTGGCTAAATTCAGCGGATATTCTTGGATCATTGGCCATTCTTTCCCAGAAATCTATTGCCATTTCTCGGATTAAGTCTACCGCATCGGCAGCCAGGTTGATCTTGAAGCTATTGGTATTTGGGGGGAATGTATATGGCAGGACTTCGCCACCACTTTTGGGGGCAAACCCCATAGAATACATATTGTAGATAGGTAAGTGCTTAAATACGTTGCCTTCTATGCCAAGACTTAAGTTACCTGAGTGCATGTCAGTATTATTTATCAAGCGACCAAACAGCCATAACAACTCGGTAGCATAAACCTGCTGCCAGCTGACCAGATTTCTTTTGGGTAAAGTCTGCATAACGCTAGGCCAGTCCCTGGCTGGTTAACAAGCCAGCAGGTATTGTGGTTTGATACACCGCATCCAGAGTTTGGCCACTGTTGATATTTGACCAATCTCCGCTCCACAGGTTTTGGCTGCCGGAGGCGCCGTTGTAGAAGCGGATGAAGGTGCCTTGTTTCAGTATCATGCCGGCGCCGCTGCTGCTGTTCTGGCTGGTGGCCCAGGCCTGGGAATGGGTTTTGGCTTGTATCGCGCTGACGGGATTGCCTGAGGCGCCTAAGACATTGCTGTTGTTGCCGACCAGGACGATTTTGTCATCGGCCCCCAGGTTCTCACCGCCGCTCCACGTACCCCAGCTGTCATTGCTGCCGGGGCCCTCACCATCGGCGGATAGCTCGGCGGCACTGCTGTTGCTCCGAATATAGAGGGTGTAGCTGGTGTTGCTGTCAAAACTGCGGTTGCTATGGCTGGAGGACACCCCTTCGATCAGATCAAATACCACGATGCTGGTATCGGAGTTCAGCTCGGTGATGTCATTAATGGCCAGCGATACCGCCTGTTCGCTTTGATTGCCCCCGCTATCGGTGGCGATGACGGTAAAGCTGTAACTGGTCTGGGTTTCATAATCTGGATCTTCGGTCAGGCTGACTTCACCGCTTTCGCTATCGATGTTGAAGCGTTCGAAGTCATTCACTTGTTTCAGGCTGTAGCTCGGTGTTGTGGCATCGTTGCTGATGGCAGTATAAATGACCTGATTGGCACCGCTTTCTTCATCAATGGCGGCTGCGGTTGTGCCGGAGGTGAAGGTTGGGGCGACGGCATCGACGCGGAAGTCAATATTATCGGCCAGTGCGCTGTGCGACAGATCGGCATTTTTTGCGGCACTATCCTGGATGCTGCCGCCGTTGAGCGAGATACTGTCGGCAGCTATGCTGATGCCATCGCTATCGGCTTGATCGGCCAACAGAGTGTATTCAAATGTCAATTGATTGTCACTGCTGGCGGCATAGTCGGCACTCACGGTGTCGCCTCCTATCTGCAGGCTGACTTGGGGGGTGCCGCTTACGGTGATGGTTTCGGACAGGGTGACGCTGATGGTTAACACATCCCCGGCACTTAGATAACCATTGCTTGCGTCATCGCTGGACAGGGCAATGCCGGTAACCGTCGGGTCGCTGATTTCCAGGGTGACCGAGTTACTGGAGGCGGCAGAAAAATTGCCGACCTGATCCACACTGTAGGCGCGGTAGCTGCCATCCGCCAGATCACTGACCGGGATGTTATAGGGGGTGTTGGCGGTATCCACCGTGACTTGATTCCATTGATTGTCAGCGGCACCGAGAATGTCGGCTTGTTGGTTTACCTCGACCTGGGTGTTGACCAGATACAAGGTGCCGATATCATCGCTTTGAGCTTCGGCGCTGGCACTGCTTTCGGTAAGGGTGGCACTGGTTAGTGCCGCACTAGGTTGTTCGGTATCGACCCTAAATTCGGCCATGTCGGCAAGTGCGTTATGGCTGAGCAGTGCCGCGTTGCCCACCATGTCCTGGATGCTGCCAGCGTTAAGGCTTAACGCATCGGCATGGATGCTGATACCATCGCTATCATTATCTCCGTTGACAATGGTATATGCAAAATGCAGATAAGGGCTGCCGCTACCGGAAACATAACTAGCGGCGACCTCGTTGCCGCCTATATCCAATAGCAGTTGCGGTGTGCCTGTCACCGTTACCACTTCGCTCATGGCGACGCTTATGATTAAGCTATCCTCGGTACTCAAAAAACCATTTTCTACGCCGGCACTATATAGTGCAAATTCACCCACGGCAGGAGTGCTTTGGTCGCTGATAAGGGTTACCGAGTTGCTGCTGGCGGTGGATAGGTTGCCCGCCATATCGGCGCTATAAACCCAATATTCACCGGCGTTCAGTCCACTGGTCGCGAGCTCGGTATTGCTGTTGGCACTATCAATGTTGACGCTGTTCCAGTCGGCATCGTCCAGTGCTTGAATCTCGGTCACGCTGTTGACATTGGCCGAGTTAACCAGATAAGCGGTACCTGTTGTCGTAGACTGTAGCGTGATGGGGGAGACATCGTTGATTTGCTGGTCAATATTCAGGCCGCCCTGGCTGTTTAGTTTTTGTACAAAGATACTGATATCTTCATCGGCTTCACTGCCGCCCCAGTTAATCACCAGTTCGTTATTGGCGGTATTTGAGATTACCTGTGGATTGCTGTCATTGCCTGAGTCATGACCGCTGGCCTCCAGTTTGCTCAGCGGATAGCCTGTGGTGCTGCCATCGGCCGAGAAGCGTTGGATATAAATGCTGCTATCTCCCTCCTCATCCTGGCCGGTCCAGGTGACGGCAAAATCTCCGTTATTGCCGACGGCGACGACACTCGGGGTGGCATCGTTACCGGTTTCGCTATCGGCTCCATCCAATTGCACGGTATCGTAACCGCTGGTGGTGCCATCGGCATTAAATTTCTGTACATAAATGCTTTGTTGGCCATCGTTGTTTTCTGCAGCCCAGGCGATCACATAATCGCCGTTATCGCCGGTCAGTGCGATATTGGGTGAACCGTCGTGGCCACTGCTATTACCGCTGGCTTCTAAGCGTAATATCTCACCGGCGGTGGAACCGTCGGCATTAAAACGTTGTACAAAAATACTGTTATCTTCACCTTCAGTGTCAATGCCTACCCAGCTGGTGATATAGCTGCCGTTAGCCAGTGCGGTGGTGTGTCCTTCAAATTCATTAGCGTCGGGATTATCTATGGCTTCCAAGGTGATCTTATCGGCTTTCAGGCTGCCATCGTCGGCAAAATGCTGCACAAACATGCTGTAATCGCCGGTGCTGTTTTCCCGGCCGGCCCAGGTGACCACAAATTCTTCATTATCACCCACGGCGGTAATAGTGGCGAACCAGTCGGTGTGGGTTTCTCCGGTTGAACCCAGTTGTAGCGGTGTGTCACTGCTGCCGTCGGCATGATATTTTTGTACAAACACACTATAGTTTTCGGTGTCGGCCTGCTCATACCAGGTGACGGCAAATGCACCGTCATTGCCCAGGCCGGTGACCTTGGGTTCCAGGTTATGTCCGCCGGTGGGGTTGTTGATAGGCTCTAGCTGGATGTGCTGTTGTTGTGGCTGGCCGCTGGGGCCGAAGCGCTGGAGGTATACATTGTCCTGACCTTGATGATTGGTACCTTGCCAGGCCACGATATAGTCACCGCTGTTACCCAGTGCGCTGATATCGGCGGCAATATCCTCACTGGACTTGGTGGCTTCCAGTTTGATGGTAGGGTAACCGTCGGTACGGCCATCGGCATGGAATTTTTGCACATAGACGCTGGCGTCCAGATCACTATCCTGACCACGCCAGGTTACCGCAAACTCACCGTTGCTGCCGACGCTGGTCATGCTGGAAAACAGGTCCAGGCCATCGGGGTTATCTGGAGCTTCCAGTTGTATCGCTGTTGATGGGTTAACCAGTTGAGCTTCGGGCGCGTGGGTATCTATCTTATAGCTGCTGTTGGAGGCGAGGGCATGGTTAATCAGACCGATATCGTTACCGCTGCTGTCTTTCAGACTGCCGCCATTTAATGACAGCGCATTGGCCGGTATGCTGATGCCGTTGCTATCCATCTCGCCGGCCTGAATGGTGTAGCTGAACACCAGCGAGTTGCTGCCACTGCCGCGGTTATAGCTGGCTTGTACGCTTTCACCACCAATATTCAACGCCAGTTGCGGCGTGCCGCTGACGGTGGTGTCGGTGGGTGTGGTGACCGTGAGTTCCAGGGTGTCACCGCTGTTGAGATACTCATTCTGACTACCGCTAGCATTGCTGATGGCGATGATGTTGCTGGCTTGGAGAGTCACGCTATTATCCGCCGCGGCTGACAGGTTGTCCGCCATGTCTGCCGCATACAGCCGATAACTCCCGCTTTGTAATCCGCTGGTAGAAAAGGCGGTGACGCTATCGGCAGCGCTGATCTCCATACTGTTCCATTGCGAGTCATCCGCGTTGGTGATGTCGCTGAGCTGGTTGACGCTGAGCGAGTCATGCACCAGATAGGCGCTACCGACTTCATTGCTGCTGACCGTGATCGACTGATCGCTGCTGAGCACCGGGTTGTTGGCATTAAGGTCTGCCATTTGAATAAAGATGCTGTTGTCGCTACCGCTGTCGGTGCCAGACCAAGCGAGTAGATAGTGGTCGCTGCTGCCGGGAATAATCTGTGCGGCTTCACTTTCGCTATGGCTATAGGGGTATTCTTGGGCGTCGCCATCCAGGCTGCCATCGGCATTGAAGTGTTGTACCAACAGATGGGTATCGCCATTGCTGTTATTGCCCCACCAGCTGAGTGCATAGCGGCCCTGGTTGCCAATGGCTTGCAGTTGCGGGCTATGATCGCTGCCGGTAGTGTTGTCCGGTGCTTCCAGTTGCAGGGTATCGCCATCCAGGCTAGCGTCGGCAGCGATACGTTGTACAAAAATACTCAGGTCCTCATCGCTATCCCGTCCTTGCCAGCCAACCACAAAGGCTTCGCTGCCGGGCAGAGCAGTGATCACGGGTTGTTGATCACTGCTATCGCTGCGATTCAGGGCTTCCAACTGCAGGGTGTTGCCACTGCTAGCCCCGTTGCTGTCAAATTTCTGTACAAAAATACTGTTGTCGCCTTCGCTGTCGATACCGGCCCAGGCCACGGCAAAGCTACCGTTGTCCCCCAGCGCGCTAATTTGCGGCGTGTTGTCGTTACCGCTATCGTTATTTAAGGCTTCCAGCTGAATCATATCGCCACTGAGCGCACCGCTGCTGCTAACTTTCTGTACAAAAATACTGTTGTCGCCAGCACTGTCCTGGCCCGACCAGCTGACGGCAAAATCGCCATCGTTGCTTAATAAGGCCAGTTGGACTTCTGTGTCATTGCCATTGCTGGCTTCTAGCTGTTGCGCTGTACCGTCGATATTGCCATCGGCATCAATGTGTTGCAGATAAATACTGCTGTCGCCATTGCTGTTTTCACCACTCCAGGCAATGACAAAACGGCCGCTATTGCCCAGTGCCAGGATTTGTGGGGTTTCATCTGTGCCGTTGCTGACATCGTTAGCTTCCAGCTGGAGCATGCTGCCATGGGCGTTGCCATCGCTATTAAAACGCTGCACAAAAATACTGCTGTCTTCATCGCTGTCTTGTCCCGACCAGGCAACGACAAATTCACCGTCACCGCCAATGCCGGTGACCACCGGTGTCAGGTCGGCGGCATCGCTTACTCCTTGGGCTTCAAGCGCTATCAGCTCATGATCCGTGGTGGAGCCATCGGCATTTACCTGTTGTACAAAAATACTGTAGTCACCCTCAGCGTCTTCGCCCGACCATACCAGCACGCGGCTACCGGCATCATCCACGCGGGCACTTTGCAGCGCATTGTCATTGCCGTCGGTTTTGTCCGCTGGCTCAATGCTGTTGGCGCTGGGGGGCTGGTAGTGGGTCATGATTGTCGGCGCAAGGGTGTCTACCTTGAAGTCGGCATTGGCACTAACGGCCTCGGAGATATTGCTGGCCTCATTATTGGCTTGGTCTTGAATGCTGCCACCATTCAGGTTCAGGCTGTTCTCCGGTAGGCCGATACCATTCTCAGCGCTATCATTTTCGGTAATCAGATAATTGAACTGCAGCAGGTTGGAGTCGCTACCCGATTGGTAATCGGCATAAACGGTCTGTTCACCCAAGGTGAGTGCCATTTGTGGAGTGTCGGTAACCGTTACCGTTTCATCCAGTTGCAGCGAGACCGTTAGCGTATCGCCCTGGCTCAGATATCCTGCGGCGTTGACATCGTCACTGCTAAGGCTGATCTGAGTGATGGCTGGGGCTTGTGTATCGGTATCCGGCATATCGCTGATGGCCAGGCTAACGCCTTGTTCGCTGCTATTACCGCTGCTGTCGGTAGCAACTACGGTAAATTGATAGCTGGTTTGCGTTTCGTAATCTGGGTCTGCTATCAGCGTGACCGCGCCACTGCTGCTATCTATACTGAAACTGCTGCTGTCTTGCCCGCTTTTCAACGAATAGCTGACCGTGGATGGATCGCTGGCCTGGGCGGTATAAACCGTTTGATTGGCGCCAGAGTTCTCGGCGATGCCATCAGCGCTGCTGCCCGAGGTAAAGCTGGGCGCGGTGGTGTCGGTATCCTGCATGTCACTGATGGACAGGCTAACGCCTTGTTCGCTGCTATTACCGCTGCTGTCGGTGGCAATCACGGTAAATTGATAACTGGTCTGGGTTTCATAGTCCGGGTCTGGTGTCAGCGTGACCACACCACTGCTGCTGTCTATACTGAAACTGTTGCTGTCTTGTCCGCTTTTTAGAGAATAGTTGACTGTGGATTGATCGCTGGCCTGGGCGGTATAAACCGTTTGATTGGCGCCAGAGTTTTCGGCGATAGTGCCAGCGGTGCTGCCCGAGGTAAAGCTGGGGGCGGTGGTGTCGTTATCTGTTATATCGCTGATGGCCAGGCTAACGCCTTGTTCGCTGCTATTACCGCTGCTGTCGGTGGCAATCACGGTAAATTGATAACTGGTTTGCGTTTCGTAATCCGGGTCTGCTATCAGTGTGACCGCGCCACTGCTGCTGTCTATACTGAAACGGTTGCTGTCTTGTCCGCTTTTCAGGGAATAGTTGACCGTGGATTGATCACTGGCCTGGGCGGTATAAACCGTTTGATTGGCACCGGAGTTTTCGGCGATGGTGGCGGCACTGCTGCCCGAGGTAAAGCTGGGGGCGGTGGTATCGTTAGTGTCGGTCGGTGGGGTATTGTTATCATCATCGTCATCACCACTGGCTGCAACCAGCGCACCCAGTCCAAGCAACGCGCCTCCGCCGAGTAACAACATGCCGCTGTTGCTACCCAGTCCCAGGCTACCGCTGTCAAATAGACTCCCGCTGGATTCACTGGGTGCTGGGCTTGTGGGCTGGGCAGGCTGTGCTGTTGCCACCGGTTCGGCAGTAGCAGGCGGCTGGTAGCTGGCCGCGGCTTGTGTCGGAGCCGGGGGGGCGGCCTCGGGGGTGTGAAAACTGGCGTCGATCTCGCGGTTAAAAAATTTGCTGATATACAGCACTTTTTTGCCCTCGGCCTGTATCGCCAGCGAGCTGCCATTACGCAGCAGTGTGACATCGCTGACGGGCTGCTGGGTGGCACCATCCAGTAGGCTGTATTCCGCTCTATGCTGGGCCCGGATCGCGACCAGGCGATTAATCGCCACATGCTTGGTGGGTTGATTTGGCGAGGTAATACGCAAAATAAAATTGGCCATTTTCTGCTCCACTGTTTGGCAATTGAGGTAACTATAACAAACAACAACATTAAATATAGTATCGTGGCTTGAAATGGGATTTTTGGCCGATAAATGGCAGTGTATCGGGATAGGTGGTTTATCAACCGTAGGATTGATATTTGTTGCGGTGTCGCACGAGTGTTGCGTTCATCCTTAAAACAGCGGGTAAGATTTTGCCCGCCTTTTGGCGGGCTTTTTTTTGGGGTGTCATCTGGTTGCAATATCCGCGGGTTAATATGCTGGTGCTGGTTGTTGTTTCCGTGACCAGCCGTCTGCCATAGTCACCACCCTGCTTATGGCGGGCACCTTGACTCTATATCATGTTGACTAAAAATGGTGGCGATGGTGCCATAATTCCCGTATCGCGGTATTGCGGTCAGGATAAATGCCGATGATGATACTGTTGCTGCTCTCGGTATCATATCGGTCGGCCTTGATTTGCACCTGCCATAGCCGTTGTTTTTCACCGAAATTGAGCAGGTCTACACTGCCGATGCAGTCATAGCCTTCCCCGATATCACCATTGTGTATATGGTAGCGATATAAGCGGGCATTGGCACGGTCTTTGGGGTAGGCGTTGTTCAGGTCGATGGCAAAATAGTCGTCGCTCATCACTATGGTATTGGTGCTTGTTGGGATGGATAATGCTTTATGCAACGTGCATGTGTAGTCGCGTTGCATAAGGTCGAAATGTTCTGGCAGCATAGTTTTCTCCGTTGATCACGGTTACAGGCTGCCATACTTATCAGACAGCTATCATCTGAGTTATCGGCTTAAAATCAATAATCTTTATGTTTAGCTTGTTTTTGGTGAGCTAATTGAGGTAACCGTCAAGCCTATACTCAGGGATTTAACAGTATCAGCGCGACACCACTGACCACGATGCTGCCAGCAACCAGGTTGCGTTGTATGCCATGTTCGTTGAATAGCCAGATGCCATACAGAATGCCGAATAACAGACTGAGCCGTTTGACGGCTATCATATAGGCCGTTTCTACCAGCGCCAGTGCGGTGAAATGGGTGAGTATCATGCCGGCCATCAAGAATGCAACCAGCCATTGTCCGGGGTGTGGGTGCCAGGTTTTTTTCAACACGCCCGGTTGTTTGATAATAATCACCAGGGTAGTGAATGCGGCGAGCAATACATAGTAAAAGGCGCCAAAGCCAATGGGATCGGTATAGCTCATGGCCGCTTTTCCCAGTACCGACGTCAGACTGTAAATCAGGGCAACCGTCAGCATGCGCCGGGCGGCCTGTTGCGAGAACAGTATGCGTAGCGGGGCGAAGTATTGACGTTTGGTCTTGGGGCGCAGGCTATCCATATTCAATACATAGGTGCCGATAACAATCATTACCACCCCCAGGGCACCATTGGCAGACACACTTCCCCCAGCACCAACCAGCCGGTAAATAAGACAAATACCGGAGTAAATGCCAGGTAGGGAACGGTCTGGGATAACGGTGCATCACGGATAGCGACCGAATAGAGCAGCAGGGCGGCTAATTCCAGCGGCATTAACACAGCCATCCAGCCCCAGAAGCTGAGGGGCATATCGGGCAGTGGATGCAGGCATAACACCGGAAATAGCAACAGGCCGGGCAGCAGTATGCGCGCTATCATCAGCGAAAAGGCATCGTAATGGCTTAAATAGCGTTTGCTGAACGCATCGGCAGATGCCAGAAAAAAGGCGCAACTTAATGATAAAAACAGCCAATCCATAGTTGTTAACAGCTTCTAAGGTGTGTTAATGATAGCGCGGTCACTTAAAAGCCACCGTGAATCCTGCCTTGCCAGTCAAAAATATGGTTAAGCAGGGGCTACACAGTCTGGTGTTGCACCGATGCGACACGGGCTTGGCGCAGCTAGCGATGGTGTTATGATTGCAGCGCCCGTTACCGCTTTGGTAAAGGTTTTTAGTCTGTGCAGGATACATTATGGATCTATATCAACAATCACCAGGTACCCGTTTTTTATTTGTGACGGCAGCTTTTGTTGTCGTTGTTGCCGGTATGAAAGCGGCGGAGGCAATTATGGTGCCGTTCCTGCTGGCATTGTTTATTGCCGTGATTGCCGCGCCTCCCATGTTCTGGTTGCGAGAGCGGGGATTATCTGCCGGTATGTCACTGTTTATTGTATTGGCACTGCTGGTGATCAGTGTAACTTCAGTGGTGCTTGTTGTGGGTACCTCGGTGAATGATTTCATTGGTGATCTACCTAAATATCAGCAGCGCCTGCGTGAAGATTTTACCGGTCTGATCGGTTTTCTGGAAAAGTATGGGGTGGTGATACCGGATAAAACCGTTTTACAGTCGTTTGAGCCGGGCATGGTGATGGGCTTGGCGGCTTCACTGCTCACCAGTTTGAGCGGGGTGTTGACCAATGCGTTTTTTATTTTTCTGACCGCGACTTTTATGTTGCTGGAAGCTTCGGCGTTTCCAGATAAGGTGCGCAGCTTGTCGCAGGAGCCGGAATTGTCACTGGCGCCCTTGGAAGCGTTGGCAGATAATGTAAAGCGCTATCTGGCCATGAAGACCATGGTCAGCCTGTTAACCGGGGTGATTGTAACGGTCTGGCTGGCGATTACTGGGGTGGAATACCCGATTCTCTGGGGGGTGCTGGCTTTTTTATTTAACTACGTGCCGAATATCGGATCTATCATCGCGGCGGTACCGGCTATTCTGGTGGCGCTGGTGCAGTCTGGGCTGGGGTTGGCGATGTCCACACTGATGGGATATTTGGTGGTAAATATTGTGATCGGTAATATGGTAGAACCCCGGGTGATGGGACGCAGTCTGGGCTTATCCACGCTGGTGGTATTTTTGTCTTTGGTATTCTGGGGGTGGGTCTTTGGGCCGGTTGGAATGTTATTGTCGGTACCGTTAACCATTGTAATTAAAATTGCGCTGGAAAGTTATGATAAAACGCACTGGATTGCGGTGCTGTTAGGCCAGGGACCGGAATCGGCGTCTAAGTCGAATAAAAAAGCTCTGGATGAGGTTGATTCTACGGTCTGATTCACCTATGCTGAAACGCTGATTGTTCACAATTAGGAGAGCAAATCATGTCGTTTGAGCATGCAGCAATGGTTGAGGTCCGCTTTCGTTATCCGGCGTTATGTAAGTCTGAGCAGTTTGAGGTGCATCGGGCCAGTGGCATAAAAAATGAAAGTGGTGCCTCGGCCTTGGTAAAACTGGTATTTGATCATGCGCTAAGCTATCAGCCCAAGGCGGCTTTTTTTACGGTACTGGTATCCGGTAATTATCCTGATCAATTTGCGGCAAATCTGATTGAGCTGCATAACAGCTATGTCAAACTGCGAATATCCCGTTCCGATAAAGCGCATGGTAAACAGTGGAGTTCTCCTATCGGAATTGACGTGATGTTAATCAAATAGCATCCGTTTTGTAGAAACTGGCTGCGGTTGTGCTGTCCTGGAATGCTGCAGCGATACGGGAAAACTCATGGTGAATCTGTAAAAAGGCATCCACGATGTCCGGATCAAAATGTTTGGCACGTTGTTCACGGATATAGTTAACAACTTGTTGGTGTGGCCAGGCTGGATAGTGCAAAGATGGCCGATTCTCGCAGGCGCTCAATTTCGCTGTCACGTTCCTTAATTAAGGAGTGTTGCACCGATAGCACCTGTTTTAGTTGGATTTCGTAATGATGAAGTTTCTGGTTGCTACGATGTAGCTGCTGTAAGGCTTGTTGGTTGGCTTCATTCTGTTGGCTCAGCCTATGGCTGAGGTCTTGTTGGATAAACAGACTTTGCAAGGAATGCTCATATTTGCGTGCTACCTGTCGGCCTATCATGCTGAGCAACAACACCATGATACATAGCATCAGGCTGAGTATATGATGATTGTTTTCATTGCTGAAATACATGGCATGATTTTGTTGCCCGTAGTAAAGGTGAGCCAGGAATAGCGGTAGCATAATACCCAGACTGTAACCGTGTAACGAGGGCGGGTGTACTGTGTTGGTGGCAATTGCGCCTGCCATCAGCCCCAAGAGTACACACACCAGTAAAATCTGGATGTCAGGATCTGCAGGGAAAAATAACAGCGCAAAGCTTCCCCAGGTCAGTCCTATGGCGATGGAAGCGCCTGTCAAAAAATAGTGGCATTTTTTACCCGATTTGCGCGAAAAGCCTCGTCGTTTAGGGCGGGGATGGATAGCGCGAACGGCGTAGCCGTCCTTATAAAAGTACAATGTCTTCCGTGTCTAATATCATTGTTATCATTCATAGAGCGGAGTATGATTTAAGCATGTTAAGACTGCAAGCCTACCAATACGAATTGATGCCAACTGGCGAGCAACAGCACGATTTGCGCTGTTTCGCGGGTTCGTGTCGTTTTGTCTACAACAAGGCGTTGGATTTGCAGCAAACACGCTATGCTGCTGGCGAGAATAAGCTGAATTATGCCGAGTTATGCGCACAACTCACCGAATGGAAGCAAATCGACCATTGGCTCCGTGACACACCATCTCAAGCGTTGCAGCAAAGCTTAAAAGACCTTGGTCGGGCATATGACCATTTTTTTGCCAAACGTGCCGATTTTCCCCGTTTTAAAAAACGTGGTCAGCATGATGCTTTTCGTTTTCCACAAGGCGGCAAACTTGAGCAAGCTAACCACCGAATTTTCCTACCCAAACTAGGCTGGATACGTTACCGAAACAGTCGTGAAGTATTGGGCAGCGTGAAAAACGTCACCGTGTCATACCGTCATGGCAAATGGATGATGTCGATTCAAACTGAGCTTGAAGTCGAAACGCCTCGCCCACAAAGCGGCAGCGATGTGGGTATCGACATGGGCATTATCCGCTTTGCCACCTTGAGCAATGGCGAATATTTCGAGCCGCTCAATAGTTTCAAACAGCATCAAGACGCGCTACGCAAAGCGCAACAAGCCTTAAGTCGCAAAGTGAAATACAGTCGTAACTGGAAAAAGGCAAAAGCCAAAGTCCAAGCAATCCACACCCAAATCAGCAACGCCCGCCGCGATTACCTGCACAAAACCAGTCACACCATCAGCCAAAACCACGCGCTGGTGTGTATTGAAGATTTGCAGGTGCGGAATATGTCCAAATCAGCGGCGGGTGATGCCGAGAATCATGGGAAAAACGTAGCCGCGAAATCCGGCTTAAACAAAGCCATCCTCGACCAAGGCTGGTTTGAGTTCAGAAGGCAACTGGACTACAAACTGGCGTGGGCAGGTGGTTTGCTGATTGCGGTGCCACCGCGCAACAGCAGCCGAACGTGCCCAACATGTGGGCATATTTCAGCCGAAAACCGCAAAACCCAAGCTGAATTTGCTTGTGTCTCCTGCGGTTTCAAAGAAAACGCGGATGTGGTCGGCGCAATCAATCTATTAAGGGCAGGACATGCCCAGTTAGCCTGTGAAGTGAGCGATGCAGCAATGTCGCCAGCAGCAGGAACCCACCGAAGTGATCTGAACGCTGCAAAGTGTTCAGACACCGTAGGAATCCCCGTCCTTTAGGGCGGGGAGGATGTCAAAGTGGGAGCGGCGTTTATTCAGTTTGCGTAACTGGTGCCAGCGATAGTATTCGTAACCATGTAATTCATATAAGAAGGCCAGCCACAGCAACAATTCCAGGTGTTTGGCAGAATCCCAGAGCAGCCAGACCAGTAAGGGGGCCAGCAATAGCTGAGTAACAATCAGTGAGGGGAAAATTTCCAGGCGTGATTGTAATTGTTCATGGCGAATACGTAGGTTATGCCGCGTTACTGGAAAGCGACGATCCAGCCACGGTAACACGGTGCGATGAATGTGATAGCGCAAGCTCATATGATCTCTCCCTGTTTTTTGATGAGCTACGATAAGAATTGTACGCCTGCTTATTTTGTAAGGATAGTGGATAGCCAATAACCGCAGCTTGTAGCGTTGTTATTGGCTATCTAAAGGGGGGAGGCAGGGTGCCATTGATGGGGTTTTGATTGGTTGCTGAGTCAGTTTTTTTGGTAGCAGCCCAAGGGTGATAATTGCTTGAGGGTGGTGGATTAAATCCTTTTAAAACAATTTTCTAGCGGGTTTTGCGGGATAAGTTCCCATTGTTCGTGCGAGTTTCTTGAACGTGGGAAAAAATACCGTTAATGATTCATGGCGGGCATAGGAAGAAAAATAAATACTGCGCTTTAACTTACTGTTTTATCAGTATTAAGTAAGGTTGGTTTGGCGATTAATCCTGAGTGGATTAGGGTATGGCATGAGCTTTGCTGCATTGAATATGAATCTACGCCAGGGCAGATGCTATGTCTGATGAAAATAATAGTTTAGTTGCGCCATCAAACGCATTAATTAAATCCATTGTGCGCATTATGCGTCCCTTGGTGCGTTTGTTGATTCGCCGCCAGATTGGGTTTCCGTTTCTTTCCCAGTTATTGAAATCCATTTACCTGGAAGTGGCGGCCGAGTTGTCGCATGATGATGAAAAACGGGTGACCGATAGTCGGTTATCACTGATGACTGGGGTGCATCGTAAGGATGTGCGTCGCCTGAGGCTGGGAAATGAATCGATTGCCTTGCCAGAAACACGTCCTGCATCGGTGGGGGCTCAGGTGATTTCAACCTGGTTGAGTGATTATGTCGATGAGCAGGGCAATGCACGGCCACTGCATCGTCTGGCGAATCAGGGGGTGCCCAGTTTTGAAACACTGGTTGATGATGTCAGTCGCCATGATGTGAAGGCACGTTCGTTGCTCGATGAATGGGTGAAAAATGGTATTGCCCGCATCGATGATCAGGAAATGGTGTTATTGCAAAAAGTGGCTTTTGTGCCAGCGGATAATTTTGATGAGAAGACCTTTTTCTTTGGCCATAATATCCATGATCATATGTCTGCCTGTGTCGACAATTTGTTAAGTGAAGATCCTCGATTTTTTGAGCGCGGGGTGTATCACAACAATTTATCCCCCGCCTCGGTAAACCGATTGAAGGAATATGTTGATCAGGAAGCCATGGATTTACTGAAAAAAATTAATAGTAAGGCCAGAGCCATGCAGAAGGTGGACAGCGGTAAGAACGGTAGTCATATGCGTTTTCGGTATGGTGCTTATTTTTATTCGGATAAGGTGAATCCGGAACCTGAGAAAATGCAGGATAAAGATGATGAATGACCGCATGCCGAGTATCCGACCTTGCTGTTGTTGATACGGGTGTAATTCTGGATCATAGATTGTTGCTTGCTTGATGTGGGATTACAATGATCCGTCTACCGCGTGAGTGGTGATGATCGGTTAATTCAACAGGGAGAGAGTGATGAAAGCAATGGGAGTGAGATTGGCAGGTATAGCCCTGGCAATGATAGGTAGTGGCGTAATGGCTGAGACGTTACCTCCACCTATGGGGCTAGTGGCAACACATACCGAACAGCAGCGCTGTAAAGGGGGGGATTTAAAAGCGTCTGTTTATAGCTATACCTATTTGTTGGTGGCTAAAGATCCGTATTCGGCAATGTCGAATATGACCTTATTACGGATCGAAGGGCTATGCGATGGCAGGGATCGTCTGCTGGTTGGTCAGGCATGGAATGTGGAACTCAGTATAGATTCTCAATTTAACAGCGCCAGCGTGAATGCCGAGTTCCTCTTGGAAGAATATGGCGATGCCGGTAGTGGTGCTGCGAGCTTAACCCGTGTCGCCGCCAAATGGAACCGTCAGGGAGAGCCATTGCAGCGAGGCTTTGATGTGGTCCACCAACTTAACCAGAGTGAAGTCGCGATTAACTATTCCGGTTTGTATCATGATGCATCGGTGAGTCTAAAGGTGAGTGGTGATGCGCTGAATATGACTCAACAGGCCACAGGCTATATGGGGGATAATCATAAGCAGCATACGATTTATGCGCTGCCATAGAAAATAGATAGATAGTGCGTAGGCAGTGTGTGGTTTGAAATCCCAGGTTCTTGACTCAGCAGTTTGATCGAGAATCCGGGGTTTTTAATGAATTACGCAGTGTGCTTGAATTTATATACGCGTAATGCGTGTTGCCGTGGGTTAGGGGCGGCTGCATGGCTTGACGGTGGATGCTAAACTTACGGGGTTTTTGTATAAGGAGTAAAACCCGTGAGTGTAAGCAGGAGCGATGCAGGTAAACCGATAGTAGCGGTCTGTTTGTTAGTGTGGTGTGCGTTTGGTGCGGTGTCTTCGGCCAGTGCCTGCAGTTGTAATGATTTTGATGTCGAGCGGGTGTTTTCTCAGGCCGGTTATGTGTTTAAAGGGCATATCCGGCAGGCCGAAGAAAACCGTCTGGCCGATTCCTCGGTGGGCTATTGGAAATCACAGCCCGGTCAGTATTTTATCAAAGCGGATTTCTCTGTGGTCGAATCCTGGAAGGGGGATGCCAGCGAATTGTCCGGGCTGATTACGCATCCCGACAGTCATTCCTGCGGTACGGTACTGGCACCAGGTCAGGAGTATATTTTCTTTATTTCACGTAGCTGGCGACAGCCTCGATTATTTGGGGAGCGTGAGTATGGTGTCGCTACCTTGTGTGGCACCCTGGAAAATTATGCGCCGGATACCTATATCAATACCCGCTCTTGGTTAAAGCAGCATTCAGCTGGCGATAGTGATGACTAGCGGGTGGCTAGTGCTGGAATCATTCCTGTTTTTGAGAGAGTGACGGCTGAGGCTTCCTGTTTGCAGGAAGCCTGGGTATTAATTTTTATGCGTTTTCTATGATTATTGGGGGGAATTGCAGGGTTGGCATATGCTTTGCTTTAGTTGGCTAAAGGCGCCGACTGAGCAGTGAACACAGTAACTGCGCTTTATGGATGACAACCGATCAGATCAAGTGCAGGAGATAAAAAATGCAGAATGTGGCCAGAACCCGAATGTTTGCGGTATTGCTGTTATGTGTACCCACCTTATTTTCTGGGACTACCCGTGCCGAAGAGGTGCCATTGAAACAATATCTGGATTGTGATGGCAATGTCACCATGATTCAGCCGGAGACTGACTGCAAGGCCGAGCCAACAAAATCATCACGTCCTGATTTACGCTTGCCGCATATTGACCCTAAATCAAATAAGGGAAAAGCCCCCTGGGTTAGGCCCAATCCAAAAACAGATTGTGCCTTGGCGGCTGATGGCCGTGAGGTCGGCTGTATGCCAGAGCCCGGTAAGCCCAGGGCTGAACCTAAGCCGGAGCATAAGCCGGAAATTGTCTGTTTTCGTGCTCCGTGTACCGATATGCAGACCGAGTTAATGAATAAACTCAGGCGCACCAAGCCGGCAAATGTTGAACGCGCCAGGGTACATACCCCAGGGGGACAGCGCATGGTACCTAAAAGGCCGGGGCTGGAGCGTATGCCTAAAAACCGGGGGGCTGCTGATGGGGTAAGCAATGACAAACCGCGTGTTGATTCACCTAGAGCCAGTATGATGCGTATGTTACAGCAGCGGCTGATGGCGAAAAACTAAGCCGCGCGCTTTTGATACAGCTAACGCCCCGTTTTTGACGGGGCGTTTTTTATGGGCTGGTAGCCGCTGGGCAATCGCTGACACAGCGGGTTTCACTGATTTTTTTGACGCCGCAACTTAGATAGCAACTATCCAGTTCGGTCTGGCAACGGCAAGCAAGGTCGCATTGGGCCGCCAGCTGTTGTTGAATCCGCGATTTGCTGGGAGCAAAGGGGGCGATCGGTCGCATATACCAGGGTTCCGGCCAGAAAACCCTTCCCTCGGCCTGCAGTCTGGCACGTTGTTCGCGAATAATCAGCTGGAGTTGATAGCGCTCCAGGTCTATACGGTACAGATTAAGCGCCTGCTGATAGTGCTCAAGTTCGTTGGCGTAAAGCTGTTCTACCTGGGGTTTGATGTGTTGCAAGCAGGCCTGTTGTTTACTGGAACACTGTTGCTGGCATACGCGCAGTTGTTGTCTGCAGTGGTTGATGCAGGCTTGCGCATTGCTGTCATCAGGGAACTGATACTGATAGCTGGTTTGATAACGTGGCTGGGTTTGCATGCAGCCGGCCAGCAACGCAATCGCTGTGGTCATTAGTGCTATATGGAATAAACGGGAAGTGATCATCATGGCCAAGTGTGATATACAGTAGTAACAGCCTAATAATAATTTAACCGGGAGGTAACGTCATGTTTGAGGCAGTATCACTGGGGCAGAAAATATCCAAGGTCGAATTCAAACGTGCCGAAGGTAAACTACGTGTTGAGTTGCTGGAGCTGCAGCGCCAGTTGGCCGATAAGAAAGTGCCGACATTGATTATTATCAGCGGTATTGATGGCGCGGGTAAAGGTGAGGTGGTGGATCTGCTTAACAAATGGGTAGATAGTCGGGGAATAGAAACCCATGCCTTCTGGGATGAAACTGATGAGGAGCAGCAGCGCCCGGAATATTGGCGTTACTGGCGTCGGTTGCCGGCCCGTGGCGATGTCGGGATTATGTTTGGTGGCTGGTACTGGGATGCGGTACATGATCATGCGCAAGGCAAACTGTCTATGGCGCAGTTGGATCAGCTAACCAATCGTATTCGCAATTTTGAAGCGCTGTTGCAACAGGATGGGATGCTGATCATCAAATTATGGTGTCACTTATCCGAGCCCAGTTATAAAAAACGCATGAAACATCGGCGTGATGTGGCACGTCATATTTCGGATGTGGAGCGACCGGAATCCTGGTATCAGGATTTCTGTCGGGCGGCAGAAAATCTGATTCGACGTACCGATACCGAGTATGCTAGCTGGAATTTGATTGCGGCCGATGATGAGTTTTTTCGTGATTTGTCGATTGCCCGGGTAGTAGCGCAGCAGATTTGCCATAGACTGGAATTTGCTGCGATGGAAAAACGTCGGCGTCAGCTCTCTGGCCTCTCGTTAGCGTTATCGCCTGCCACGGTGTTGGATAATCTGCAGCATCAGGCGCTGGAGGAAGATAAATATAAAAAACAATTAAAGCATTATCAGCGTGAGCTGCGTGAGCTGGCCTGGCAGGTCTACGATGCCAGACGTTCGGTGGTGGTGGTGTTTGAAGGCTGGGATGCTTCTGGCAAGGGGGGGGCGATCCGGCGCTTGACCAAGGCGATAGATGCTCGTCTGTATAGAGTGATTTCGATTGCGGCTCCCAGCGATGAAGAAAAGGCGCATCATTATCTATGGCGTTTTTGGCGCCATATTCCGCGGGATGGCTATATGACCTTGTACGATAGATCGTGGTATGGCCGGGTGCTGGTGGAGCGTGTCGAGCAGTTTGCGGCAGAGTCCGAATGGCAACGCGCGTATCAGGAAATCAATAATTTTGAAGAGCAGCTGGTGGATCATGGCAGCATAGTGATCAAATTCTGGTTGCATATCGATCAGGATGAGCAGTTGGAACGTTTTGAAGAGCGCCAGAAAATTGAATGGAAACAGCATAAAATTACCGCCGAGGATTGGCGTAATCGTGAAAAATGGCCGGAATATGCACAAGCGGTGGATGAGATGATTCGTCACACCAGCACTCAGCAGGCACCTTGGCATCTGGTATCGGCAAATGACAAGCTCAGTGCCCGGATTCAGGTGATAAGCACCGTTTGTCGGCAAGTCAAGCAGGCATTGAAGGGGGGGTGATGTCACCGCAGTTGCAGCAAATTTTAAAAGGGGTATCGCGTAGTTTTTATTTAACCTTGCGGGTGTTGCCTAACGAAGTGCGCCAGCAGATTGCTCTGGCGTATTTGCTGGCCAGGGCCGCAGATACCCTGGCAGATACCCGTGTATTGGAGCCGGGATTGCGTTTAATGGCTTTGCAGCAATTTCAGCAGGTCGTGCAGCAGGGCATGTCAGCGCATGGCTACTCGCATGAAGCGGGCTTGCCGTTGCAGTGGATACAGCAGCAGTTATCCGGAAAACTGGACAACCCGGATGAGCAGCATTTGTTACAGCGCTTGCCAGAATTATTTCAGTGCCTAGCGCAATCTCAGGAACAGGATAGAGCCTTGATCTGTCATGTGGTGATGACGCTTAGTTCGGGGATGGTTTTTGACTTGCAGACCTTTCCCAGTGAGCATAGTGGTGACTGTTATGCACTGCCCGAACAGCAGCAACTGCAGCACTATACGTATCTGGTGGCAGGGTGTGTGGGGGAGTTCTGGACCGAAATCGGTGTCGCTAATTTGTGCGCGTTGCAACACTGGGATAGTGCGCATTTTTCGTTATTGGGGGTGCAGTTTGGTCAGGGCCTGCAAATGGTGAATATTTTGCGTGATTTACCGCAGGATTTACGTATCGGACGTTGTTATCTGCCCCAAAGCTGGTTACATCAGCATGCACTGAGTCGAGAGGGGTTAATGGATGCGGGCAATGCTATCGCGGCCAGGCCCTTGCTGAAGCAGGGTATACGACTGGCCTTAACCCATTTTGATGCGGCCGAGGAGTATGTGCTGGCCATCCCAACAGCGGCTAGGCGCTTTCGCTTAGCGGCATTATGGCCGTTGCTTATTGGCCTGGCGACGCTGGCTCAGTTGATACAACAGGCCGATCGTTGGCTGGACCCGGCTTATCGTATCAAGGTGAAGCGCGGCTGGATCTACCGTATGATGTTGCGTTCGGTGTTGTGTGTGTCCAGTCATTCACATTTGCAGCAATGGATAGCGAGCTTGAAAGATGATATCTGGCGTGAGCTGGGTGTTTCAGGTGCCAAACTGCCTCAATGTAGCTCCTGATATGGCCGCGCAGTGATGCGTATCCAGGTTAAGCCGCATGATGCAGCGCGGTTAGCAGGCGTTCGGCTTTTAGTGGCCAGTTTAACGGCAGGTTGTTTGCCAAGGCGCTGGCCTGACGGTGCAAGGTGTTGCTGTCCAGTGTGGGCGGTTCTCCTTTGATGGCCAGTGCGACCCGATTGCTGAGGTCGCTGGTTTCCAGCACATAGACTTGCTGGTTAAAGCTTTGTTGCAGGCGCTGAAGGCATATGGGATAGTATTTATTGCCCGTCCATAGGTTTACCATCAAAATGCCTTGTTCGCTTAGCCGGGCATGGCAGTTATCATAAAATGACTGGGTGCTGAGTGCATTGGGCAGGCCGCTGGCATCAAAGCCGTCGACCAGCAGCACGTCCATAGGAGACTGTCTGGGATTGGCGATAAACTCGGCACCATCCTGTTGTTGAATACGAAAACGCGGATTATCATCAGGAATGGCAAATTCATGGCGCAGCGCGATCACCTGCGGATTGATTTCCAGTGTAGTGATATCAGCATCGGGCAGATAGCGATGGCAATATTTTGCCAGTGAGCCGCCGCCCAGGCCTATCATGGCAATTGTGGCCGGTGTCGGATTGAGCAAGGCAAAACTCATCATGCTGCGGGTATAAGCGGTGACCAGCCTGTCCGGTTCCTGAATATTCATCTCACTTTGTACCGAGTTGTCACCAAACTGCAGCGATAGAATATTGTGCCTTTCATGCAAGCGGGGACGATTGGCCGGGCTATTACCGCTTTGAGATGAGTGGAGTCTTTTTTTACGTTTGGCCATTTATTGTTTGATGGTATCCATGCAGTTCTGACAGATACAGTCCAGCTCCAGCTGAGAATTCAGCAGCTGATAGCCAGCGGTGGTGACATGTTGTTGCAGCGTTTCGATAATTTCGCGCGGTATGGTGATTTCCTGGACCTGGTGGCATTCCCGGCAAATCAGAAATTGAGGCACTTTATGTTGATCGCAGCAGACAATATGTGAGCAGGCGATATATTTATTTTCCGAGGCCAGTTTATGCGCCAGTTGTTCCGACACCAGAAAATCCAGGATGCGGTAGGCCGACATCGGCGGCATGGCTTTGTCGGCCTGAAGATTATATTTTTCGACCACGTCATAGGCCGATAGCGGACCTTCGGCTTCCACCAAAATACTCAGCAGTTGGGCGCGTTTGTCGGTGAGCCGGCTGCCGGAGCGGCTGCATTTCTTGGCGGCGTGTTGTAAAACGTGTTGTGCGGCTTTTTTATCCATTACTTTTGTTGTGTCAGTTTGCGGCCCCAAATCAAAAAATACAGCAATGCGCTTGCGGCCAGGCACCAGGCAATCATTGCCCCGGAGGGCAGGTCAAACCAGGCCGAGCTGCTCAGGCCCAGTATATAGGCCATCAGTCCAAGTAATCCGGCCGGTAATAGCGGACTGGGATGGCGCAAGGTGGCCAGGGCCGGAATAATCAGACTGGAGAATACCAGATAAATGCCGACCAGTTGTGTCGACAGGGTAATGGTAATGGCAAATAAGGGATAAAAAATCCATTCCCCCAGGCGTTGACGCAGACCAAACCAGCAGCCCAGTATCAGTGCGTAGATAATAGCAATGTTGATCAGTTGCTCGGTTTGTACCCATAGGATTTGGCCGACCAGCAGTTCTTTCAGGCGTTCGCCGCCATGTGGGTCGTGCGACAGCAGCAGTATGCTGCCGGTGGCGGCCAGCATAAAGGTGATGCCTATCAGCGCTTCTTGAATGCGGGCTTCCATACGTCGAAACTGATATAACAGCATGGCGCCAGCAATCGCTGCGCTTATGGCAACCAGGTTATGCCAGCCGTGATCATGTGCGGCATCATGCGACAGTTCCAGCATGCCAGCGATAATCAACCCCAGCGCGGCAATCTGGGCAATGGCCAGATCCAGAAAGATAATGCCGCGTCGCAATACTTCCTGCCCCAGCGGTATATGGGTGGCTAACACCAGCATGCCCGCTAACAGCGCGGGCAATAAAATCTCCAGATGTAATGACAGACTATTCAGCATTCAGACCTGCTAATAATAACGCCAGGGTAGTGTCGTACAGGCTGAATAAATCCTGGGCTTGTTGATTGCCGCCAACGGTATAGGGCAGGCTGACGATGGGCACGCCACTTTTTTCCGATAGCCAGCGTGCGCCCCGGTCATTCTGGTAGGCGGCGACCAGAATGAAGTCGGGTTTGTCCGTGTTGATCTGTTTGAGCAAGCTCACCAGATGGGAGCTGCTGGGAGGCAGGCCGGGTTTAGGCTCTAAATTACCCACCGATTCAATCTCCAGCCAATTCAACAGATAGTTCCAGCTGCTGTGGTAAACAATGGCTTTGCGGCCTTGTAACGGGGCGGCTTGTTGTTGCCATTGTTCGGTCGCCTGTTGCCAGCGTTGTTCAAAATGGGTGAATTGTTGGCGGTAATATTCGGCTTGTGGGCTATCGATTTGCTGCAGGCGTTGGCTTAGGGCGTGGGCAATCTGCAGCAGGCGTTGCGGGTCCAGATGTACGTGCGGATTGCCGCTGGCATGAATATCGCCCATGCTTCTATCCCGTTGTTGTGGAACATCAATACGCGCTACCTGTTCGGCGGCCATAAAATAGCCGGGCTGATGGCTTTGAATATGGGCATTGCCGGACTGGCGTATCAATAAGGGCAGCCAGCCGATTTCCAGTTCGGCGCCGGTGCAGACCAGCAGCTCAGCACGGCGCGCCTTAGCAATTAAGGATGGCCGCGCTTCAATATGATGCGGATTTTGCATGGCACTGGTGGCCGAGCCTACCTTGACCTGTTCACCGCCCAGGGCTTGAACCAGTGACTGCCATTCCGGTTCACAGGCCAGCACATTCAGTGGCTGGGCCTGAGCCGGGTTCAGACCCAGTATCAGACTGCTGCCTAATAATAACGTGACAAGTGATTTCATGCGGTTTCCTAAAAGTTATGCGCGCCGTGTGAACCCAGGCTCATCACGTATTGCAGCGTAATTTGGTCATTTTTTTCAGCGGCGCCGTTATCCAGCTGGCTGTATTGCAGGCAAATCCGGCTGAAATGGCTGGGGGCATAATCCAGCATCAGGCTATGACGCTTGGGGTCGCCCGCGGTGCCCAGGCCGGATTCATCCAGGAACTCAGCGCTATCAATGCCGTTATCTACAAAATTGCGGATACGGTTATCGGCACTTAGCCGGTCGTAGCGTGCCCCAATGCGCCAGCTGGGCATAAACTGATAAACGGCCTGTACATAAAAGCCTTGTTGTTGCCCATGGTAATCGGCTTCGGCCGAATTGGCCCCTTCTTCAAATTCGGCGGCGGCCTGCTCGTCGCGGATAAAATACTCGGCCTGGAATTTAACGTTGGTGTCGCGTGCATTGCCCAGAGGGGCCCATTTGTAAACGAAGTCTATAGCGTTAATTTTTACCTCGCCATTATGCAGTGCGTTATGCAAGGTTTGTGCTTCTTCATGGCCGTGATGATGACCGCCAGGAATGCGCTCATCGAATGAGGAGCGGTAATGGCTGGCCCCTAGTTGCCAGCTGTGGCTGTCACCGATATCGCCTCCGGTTTTGATAAACAGACTGCGTCCTTGATTGTTATCTGAATTATCTCCACTGGGGTATTCGCTGCCGCGGGTGATTTCGGCCCCCAGCTTTAGATAAAAATCGGTAGGCGCGATCCAGCTTGCCTGCAGTCCGGTGTCAATTAAGTGGCCGCCCAACAGGGCGTCATACACCAGTGGCCGATCGGCAAAATCGTGGGCATGGCTATGTGTGCTGTTGAGATAGCCGATGCCGGACATAAAACGTCCGCCTTTAACGGTAAGGCCATGTCCCAGGCCCAGGGTCTCGATATAGGCATCTTCCAGTTCAACCTCGGTTTCGCCGTGGCTGTAGATTAAGGCGGTGGTCATGGAACCATAAAACTTGTCATCAATATTGGCCGAGATGCTCAGTTCATTATGGCCGCTGGAAAACCCTTGTTCCGGCAGTCCGGCTTCACCGCCCAGCTGAAAACCGGGAAGATACAGTTCGCGCTGATCCAGATCGGTATGGCGGCCATCCAGTATCAGACTGATGGCCGGGTTAAATTCGGTGCTGGAAACACGGCCATCCTGAGCCAGGGTGGTGCCGGAGAGGCATAAACTGGTAGTAATGGCCAAAGGTAGCAGTGGTTTCATGGAATTTCCTTAATGGGTGGGGGTGCCGCGGCACAATGTTTGTTGATTCATAAGGTGGGCGCTGATTAACAGTAAGCCGGCGCCGCTTAACAAGTACAGTTCCCACGAGGAGTGCAGGCTGAGTGCCAGGGTTAATAGCGTAATGCCCGCAATGCCCAGTAATGGCGGCAGCAGGCGTCGATGTTGTTGCCAGCCATGACTCAGGCTGAATATTGCCAGCCCGGCCATGGGGATGGCCAATAGCAGATGTAGCCATTCATGCTGCAGCAATTGGGCACCAGAAATGTTGAATGCCAGCAACAATGGCAGGGACAAACAGTGCAGCATGCAACCCAGTGACAAGCTAATGCCAAGTGTGTCTTTCATCTGTGTGTGGTCTTGAAAAAAAAGATATGTTATATCATATCGTTTTTCTTGCCAAGTGATAGCCCACCACCGTTAATCTTGTTGATCACACCGTCAGGCAGAATATTTTTTTTGCGCTAGTGGGGCTGGGTAGAATCGGTGCAGATTGATTATTGAGCAGACTTATGTTGCGTGCTACACCACTTTCGGAGGGTATTTCCCCATCGTTATTATTGAAGCTGCTGTTTGTGGTTTTTTTCTGTTCCGGGTTTGCCGGACTGATTTATGAATCCATCTGGACGCATTACCTGAAGCTGTTTTTAGGGCACGCTGCCTATGCGCAGACCCTGGTGTTGAGTATTTTTATGCTGGGTATGGCCATAGGTAGCTGGCTGGCTGGACGCATCAGTCTGAAAACCCGGCATTTTTTTCTGGTGTATGCGGCGGTTGAACTGATACTGGGGCTGTTCGCGGTGAATTTTCACTGGATTTCACAGGCGGTCAGTCAGTGGTTTTTCGTCGGTGTGGCGCCGGCGTTAGCAAGTGCGACCACAGTGAATCTGGTGAAATGGTTGTTGGCCGGTTTGCTGATAGGGCCGCAGTCGGTGTTGATAGGTATGACCTTTCCATTGATTGCTAATGGTCTGTTGCAGCTGCACCCGCAATCCACTGGCCGGATGTTATCGCTATTGTATTTTACCAACAGTATCGGTGCTTCCATCGGGGTGCTGGTCAGTGGTTTTGTGCTGATTTCCTGGGTGGGACTGGCCGGTACGACGCTGATTTCCGGGTTGATGAATATGCTGATTGCCATGGTGATTTTTGCCCTGTTTGCCATGCGACGTGGGGCGGCGGTGCTGCCAGCGGATAATTCGGTCGAACAGCCGCCGCAGCTGCCGCATCCGCATGTGCGTCTGTTGCTGATTGTGGCGACCTTTACCGGGGTGGCGTCGTTTATCTATGAAATTGTCTGGATTCGTTTGTTAAGCCTGGTGCTGGGCAGTGCTACCCATGCGTTTGAACTGATGCTCAGTTCGTTTATTCTCGGGCTGGCACTGGGGGGCTTTTTGATCCGCAATAAAATTGATCATCTACAGCGTCCTTATCGGGTGTTGGCGATGATTCAGCTGGCGATGGGGCTGGCAGCTATCTTCAGTTTGGTCTGCTATGAACGGGCGTTTGTCTGGATGCAACTGGCGTTAGCCATGCTGGATCAGACCGAGGCCGGTTACTGGGGGTTTAATCTGGTCAGTCACCTGATCTGTTTACTGATTATGTTGCCGGCCACCTTGCTGGCCGGGATGACCTTGCCGTTGATTATCCGCTTGTTGCTCAAGCATCGTGGGGTGCAGAGTGTGGGCAATGTGTATGCCTTGAATACCCTGGGCTCAATTGGTGGGGTGTTGTTAACGGTGCATTTGTTGCTGCCGCTGCTGGGAGCAAAAAACAGTCTGTTG
This sequence comes from uncultured beta proteobacterium, assembly GCA_942490555.1. Taxonomy (GTDB): domain Bacteria; phylum Pseudomonadota; class Gammaproteobacteria; order Burkholderiales; family Gallionellaceae; genus Gallionella. Next base: position 211,091 of record CALNXP010000013.1, read on the forward strand.
CTGGGGGCGTTGATCGATATGGCGCTGGGCCTGTTGTTGCTGGCCTGGACGCGCAGCTATCAATCGCGACGGCTGTTGATAGGGTTGAGCACCACCACGGTACTGCTGTTTGCGGTGTTATTTCCTCAACAGCTGGATATGCATATGCTGACCTCCGGAGTATTTAGGCACGGTAATATTAGTTTGCACGGGGAGGTGCTGTATTACCAGGACGGCAAGACGGCGACGGTGTCGGTGCGCCAGGATAGCAGCGGCAAGCTGTCGTTGCTGACTAATGGCAAGCCGGATGCCTCGATTGACCCGTTAGGGGTGTCTCGTGATGAAAGCACGCAGTTATTGCTGGGGGTGATTCCCTCACTATTGGCTCAGGATAAGACGCTGGCCAGTGTGATTGGCTTTGGTTCGGGAATGACTACGCATGCGCTGCTGGCCGATCCTGGCTGGCAACGGGTGGATACCATTGAGATTGAACCGGCGATGGTGGCAGGGGCGCGCCTGCTGCAGCAAAAGGCGCCACGGGCATTTAATGATCCACGCAGCCGGATTGTGTATGAAGATGCGAAAAGCTATTTTTCCAGTTCGGCACAGCGCTATGGGCTGATTATTGCTGAGCCATCCAATCCCTGGGTCAGTGGCGTGGCCTCGTTATTTACCACCGAATTTTATGCCACGGTGAAACGCTATCTGAGCCAGCGTGGGGTGTTTGCGCAATGGGTGCAAGGCTATGAACTGTCGCCCGAGCTGCTGGCCAGTATTGGTAACGCCCTGGGAGAGAACTTTACTTATTATGATGTCTACAGCGTGGGTGCGGTGGATCTGCTGTTTGTGGCGTCGCAGGCACCGATTAGCGATTTTACTGGCGATATGGAGATTCGGGATGAAGGCCTGAAGCAGCAGTTACAGGCGCTGGGTTTTGAGCACGTCAGTGAGCTGGCGGCGTTAAAAATGGTACGTAAGCAGGAGCTGGCCGGGGTGTTGCAGCGAATTAATCCGCAGGTGAATTCCGATTATCACCCGGTGGTGGATCAGCAGGCGGTAAAATCACGTTATTTAAATGCGCATACCAGCGGGATCAGCGATTTTGTTGCCAGCGGCCTGCCGCTGCATGGCAGCGTGCTGCCAGCGCGTTCTTTTGAGTTGTCTAATGCCGATCTTGCTGTGCCGTATGCCGCTTATATTGTGGATTATCGGAAATTCTATGAGGCGTTGCGGCAGCGTAAGCGGCAGGATTTTTCGCGTCATGGGCATAATATTTACTGGATGACGCGTGCGGGCTGTGATGCCTTGGCGGAAAAAGTGTTCTGGCATTACTTTCCGGAGGTATTTCGAGGCTTGAGTTCGGCGGTGAACCGGGATGAAATGATTGCGCTGTGGCCGGAATTGCGGGCGCATGCCTGTTTATATAAGTTAAAGCAGCAGCGGGATAATGACTGGTATCAGTTGCTGGATGCGGTGGCCAGTCATCAATATTTACGCATACAGCAGCTCAGTGGGACGCTGATGCAGCAACCGGGTGAGTTGATAAGCTTTCCTGAGGGGTATTTAAAACAACTATGGTTGTTGAGTGCCATTATGCTCAACGACGCACAGACCACGCCGCCCTTTGAGATGCCGGATATTTTTGCGGCAGAAACCGATAAAAACTGGGTGTCTCATTATCTGGCCTGGCGCTATCGGCAGATGGTGATGTAGGCTATCGTATTAAGTGGGTATAGGCAACGTGGGATGACACGCCCAGCTTGGCGTGATTACAGCGAGCCGCTTGGTGCCGGCTGAGCGGCAAGAGAGGGAAGTGCAAGTTTGTCCGCTGCCGTAGATGAGCTGGTCATGGCCAGTGTGGTCGCGTGTTCGGACGCGTGATCCGGTGCGACCATAGTGCCAAGCAGGCTGCCAATTGCTGCCATCAGCATGATGCCGATAACTCGGTAGTGCTTCATAAGGTTCTCACAGTAATCAAACGCCGTGCAGCATAGCGGATGGTTGTTACAGAATGATGACAGCGCTCGGGTGTAGGCAATGCATCCGTTATAATGCTGCCGATTAACCTTTTCAGGAGCGGCCGCGGTTGGCCGATACAAGATGATTCATAGTGATAACCTTTCGGTACAGCCGGAGTCACCCCAGGAGCGCCTGGTGGCCCCGGCCAGTGCCTCAACGCAGGAAGAAGCGCTGGAGCGGGCGTTACGCCCCAAACAGCTGGATGAGTATATTGGCCAGCACAAGGCCCGCGAGCAGCTGGAAATCTTTATTCAGGCCGCGCGTAAACGTCAGGAACCGTTGGATCATGTGTTGTTGTTCGGGCCGCCGGGGCTGGGTAAAACCACACTGGCGCAGATTATTGCGCGGGAAATGGGGGTGAATCTGCGTCAGACCTCTGGGCCGGTGTTGGAGCGGGCCGGTGATCTGGCGGCATTGTTGACCAATCTGGAACCGCATGATGTGTTATTTATCGATGAAATACACAGGCTGTCTCCGGTGGTCGAAGAGGTGCTGTATCCGGCACTGGAAGACTATCAGATCGATATTATGATAGGTGAAGGTCCGGCGGCGCGTTCGGTCAAGCTGGATCTGCCGCCGTTTACCCTGGTGGGGGCCACCACCAGGGCCGGTATGTTGACCAATCCGCTGCGGGATCGCTTTGGGATTGTCGCCCGGCTGGAGTTTTATACCCCGGCAGAATTGCAGCAGATTGTGATGCGTTCGGCGTCGTTATTGAATCTGGAACTATCCGAAGACGGTGCGCTGGAGGTGGCGCGCCGTTCGCGCGGTACTCCTAGGATCGCCAATCGATTGCTGCGCCGGGTGCGTGATTTTGCCGATGTTAAAGCCGATGGCAAGGCCTCCCGCCAGGTGGCCGATCAGGCGCTGATTATGCTGGATGTGGATGCTCAGGGCCTGGATGTAATGGATAGGAAACTGTTGCAGATTATTATTCATCATTTTTCCGGCGGTCCGGTAGGGGTAGATAATCTGGCGGCGGCGTTGGGGGAAGAGCGCGATACCATTGAAGATGTGTTGGAGCCGTATTTAATTCAGCAAGGTTATTTGCAACGCACCACCCGAGGCCGTATGGCTACCGCCAATGCGTATAAGCATTTTGGCTTGAATCAGCCGGATCATTTATTGAGTGGTTCGTTGTTTGAGGAGTAGGCATGCCCACGCGTAGCACGGGAACGAGACGCTGAGTGAACGGATTGGCCGCGGCGCCGGTGGTGGCCGATCCGTTATTGCTGAATTATTTTTGCGTGCTGATTCGCTGATACGTCACGAAATCATAAGCTAAGGCTTGAGGCTTGGTTTGTGTCTGTTGTTCTCTAGAAATTTCCTGCCATTCCTGTTGGCTAAATTCAGGGAAAAATGCATCCCCCTCAATATCGGCATGGACTTCGGTAATGTACATGGTGCTGACTAAGGGCAGCGCCTGCTTATAAATCTCGCCGCCTCCCGTGATAAAAATTGGCTGGTTCTTAGGGCAAGCAGCAATCGCGTTTTCCAGCGAATTGGCAATAATCGCGCCCTCACATTGAAAGTCTGGATTACGTGTAATAATCACCGAGGTACGCCCCGGCAATAACCGCCCAATCGACTCAAACGTCTTGCGTCCCATAATCATATGATGACCCATGGTCAGTTGTTTAAAGTGTTGTAGATCGGCGGGGAGGCGCCAGGGCAGGGTGTTGTTCAGGCCTATGGTGCGGTTAGCGGCCATGGCGACGATAAGGGAGAGGTTGGGGGATGGTATTGTGCTCATATTATTTAAACCTGCTGTGGTACATTATTGGCAATGTATCATAGCTAAAAGCTATTGGTGGCGTTCTATTGGCAGAAAGAGGTTGCTTGTTGCCCAAGGCTCGGATCATATGGTGTCTCAATAGCACAATTTGTTTGATGTGGCTTTATTTGATAATTTCTTGTAAAAATTACCCAAAGGACGTCTTGATAGGCGTTAGTTTAATAAGTTAACTGATGTGGACTTTAATATAAGGTTGAATTTTATGAGTCTGACTTTAAAGGATAAAATTTTTGACAATAGGTCTTTGATAGTATCTTCGATGATTTATTGCTCATTGATTTATATTGTTTTATCTAGCTCAATCACATTTTTAAATATGTACCGATTGGTGAATCTAGAGGGCTTCCTAGCATTAAGCATAGTCTTGCTGTTTTTAAAAGATGCTAATTTTAGTCGAGTTCTTTGCGAGCTTATTGTTAACAACAAGCTGATTTGTTTGGCAGTATTGGCTTGGCTGTTAAGTATCTCATATTCCTTTTTTTACTCACCATTAAATGTCTCTTCTGATAGTAAAAATTGGCTTGTTTTTAGGGGAGGCTTTTTTCACATACTCTGTTTTTTTGTTTTAGTGCTGTTTTTGAAAACAACAAAGGCAACTATGGCCTTCATGCCATATATTATTCCTCTGACAACGTTGATGGTTATCGGTGTTTTTTTCTGGGAGTGGAATGTATCAGGGAATCATTTTGGTATAAGTGACCCACCGCTAAATGACAATATCAGGCACTCAGGTTATCAGGCTGTTATTGCTTTGGTCGTGAGTGTTTGTGTCGTTTTGATGCGGCCTCCGACAAAATTAATGATTGCATTTTTGTATGTAGTGGTTTTGTCGGCTATATTTGGCGTGACTTTTTGGATGGGTGGTCGAGGTGGTTGGGTTGCCGCTGTTGTGACTATTTTAGTGCTTATGTTGTTGATGTTTTTATACAAATGTTTAAATAAATTATCTTTGTTGCTCGTGTTGCTTGGGTTGATTTTGGGTGTTGTTGTGAGCGAATTATTTGCAGTTGCACCTTGGAATGGATTTGGAAGCAATATGCTCCGTTTTATTGCCCCTATAACTCAGGAAAATATAATCCAGGGAAATATTGGTTTGGCAACCCTTGATCAAGTTAGTACTAATAGATTGGCAATCTGGCATTCAGTATTGGAATCTTTAGAGACTGAGTATTTATTTGGCTTAGGGGCATTGGGATACTATTTTATGGATAGCTATATACCTGGGGCTGGTTACCACCCTCACAATATGCTATTGCAGTTTTATGCGGATTGGGGTGTGATTGGTGCATCATTATTTTTAGCATTGTTGGGAATTGCTTTTTGGCGAGGGTTTAAATTACACGTTTTGCAAGCCAAGGCACTGAACTTGGTATCGATTAGTGCGGGGGCCATAATTTGTGTTTTAACCGTGCATGGATTGTTTGATGGTACATATTTTCATCCGCAGCCACTTTATTATTTAATTCTTGCGTATGCCATTTGGGTAACGGATCGGGGGGCGGCGTAACCCCAAGAGGAAAGTTGGGCGATTTTGACGGCAATGACAGTCCTATTCCTTGGATCACGCCCGCTCAGGTCAATGTGTTGCTAATAGTTCGGCGGGTATTTCTTCTTGGCCAAAAAACTGAGCCATCGCCTCTATTAACTGATTGCTTAACGCTAGGTGCTGCTGATAGATATTTTGTTTTTCAGCTGGGTCATCGCTCAAGTTATACAGAAAGACTTCTTGGCTTTTGGTATCTACGATCAGTTTGTAAATTTTTCCTTGTACGCGTGTTACGGTGCCCAATTCTCCAGTCCGGCTATCGTGAAAGGTAATGCGCTCTGGCTCGGTGGGTGTGAGTAAAGAAACTCCGTTGATATTTTCAGCTTCGGGTAAGTTGTTGAGTTCGAGTAGGGTCGGCAAGATATCATTTAAGGTAGCCAACTCGGTTTCTTTGATTAAATTACTTTTATCACCAATAAATACGATGGGTACATGAATCTCTTCTTGGTAGAGATTTTTATAATGCCCATGATAGCCATGTTCGCCGAAGGCTTCACCATGATCGCCGAAGATAACAATCATACTGTTTTCCAAATACCCTTTGGCTTTCAGTTGTTCCAAGGATTGGCGAACTAAATCATCTAATTGCAAAATGTAATTGTCATAGGCATTCACCAATACCTGATCATCGGCTAGCCCTGAAAAAATAAAAGACAATAAACCTTTTTCGGCAGGTAGGAACTGTCGATATTGCACATAATGCCGGCCCAAGTGGTGTGAGGATAAATAGCGTAAAAAGAAAAAAGTGGGTACACCTTCATATGCCGGTATTTTATTTAGCGTATCTAAAATGATGAAATCATCATGAATAGAAAATAATTCACTTCTATCGGCACGGGCAAAATAATCAATATCGCGCTGGTCTTTAAAGGCTAGACTTAAGGCCCCCCAATCAAAATTGCCGGAACCAGTAAAGATGGTTCGATAGCCCGCTTGCTTTAAATACGTGTGTAGTAGCGGTGTTTGAGCGCTGATGTGGTCGGGATGCTGCGAGCCGAGTGCGGCTAGCATGCCACAGACTGATTCGGAGCACATGGATAATCCCATGTCGATTTTGACGCCGTTTTGTTGAATTAGCGAGTGAATATATGGTGTGGTATCTCTATGATAACCATGGAAGCTGGTGTGATCGGCGCGTAGTGCATCGGCGTGAATTAAAATGATATTGCTCAGTTGACGATTAACCTTGTGATTGGCAAATTCAATATTTTCAACCGATTGATCGGAGTAGGAAATGGTGTTTGATTTGAGTGCTAGGCTGGTTAAGGGTTCGCCATCCCAAAGCCCAGGCTCCTCGGGTGAAAAACTGAGTAATAAATACGCCGGGGCGATCAGGGTGATTAATAAATAGATTTTGGTGCTTTTGATCGATAAATGATGATCATATTCATGCAAATAGGTGGCGAATTTATAGTAGCCCCATAAAATTAATAAGGCTAACGCCGATAAGCCGGCAAATAAAATGGCGACCGCGTAGTTAACTTCTTCCAGCACCTGATTGAGATCGGCTAAATACGTCAGGACGAATGACCAAGATACGTTATCGTTCCAAAACGCATTGGATAAATAGTTGGCTAGGTATACCAGCAAAAAGCAGCAGGTTAATGCACTAAACAATACTACCGATACCAGTTTGAATTTGGAACGCCATAAGCGGGCGAACATAAATACCGAAAAATACAGGCTCAGTACCAGCATCAAATGTAACGCAACCACGCTTAATGGTTTGACATAACTATAGGCAAAGATGGTGATAATCACCAACGAAATAAACGCATGGCCTAGTAAAAAAGTGTGGAAACGCTTCATGGATGTTGTGTGTTATTGGCAAATAAGAAAATACGTCGTTGTTTAGCATGATAAATTTTTTCGCGCTCACATTCGCTAAATTCGTTTTGAGTCGGTTTGATTTCTATTTGATTTAATTCGTCTAAGGTACAACGTAATTGTTGATCTTTCGGTTTTTCAGGTGATTTATGCCCCTGATGCACTTCAAACTTTTTCGACACAATGCGTTGGTAGTCTTGGCGGCTGCCTAATACGGAGCGTCCGTCTAAAAAGCTTAATTCACCATAGCCAAGCAAGTCTAAAACGCTGGGCGCCAGGTCAGATACATATGCGGTAGTGTCGACATCTTTGGCGAGACGCTTATCAGGATCAGCAACCGCAAAGAAGGTTTTGTCATACCAACCTACCTGTGGCAGCATGGTGAGATGTTCATGATTAACCGAAGAGGGAAACATGACATGATCTCCCATTAAAATAACGACGGTATCCTTGTAATAATCGTGCTGCTCCAAATAATCTAAGAACCAAGCCAAAGCATGATCGGTGCAGTGGATGCCGTTCAATAGGACGTTATCGGAGTATTTAGGGCATTCGGGATCCTCAAAACCGGGGGAGTGCGAGTTGATGGTGAGCATGCTTAAGTTAAACGGTTTACCAATCTGGCGCAGTTGTTCTAATTTTTTGGCGGCTTCTTTAAATAAAATGGGGTCCGGCACGCCCCAGCTGTTGAGCCTATCATCGTAGTTGCCAAAACGATTAATTTCATCGCCTCCTAAGGCTTCATCGTAGCCATGTGCCATTAAAAATTCACCTTTGCCAGAAAAGGCCATTGGCGCTCCTTTCATAAAGACCTGATAATAGCCAGTCTGATGCAGATAGTCGGGCATGCAGTACATAATTTCTTCTAATAAGGTGCGCATTTTGAGGTCGCCACTTTTTAATACTTCATTCGACTCGCTATAATCCAGGCCCGACTCTAAATCAATGCCACACAGTGAGCTGACGATGGCATTAATGGTGGGCGTGACATTGCCATACATATTATTGAAGATGCTGAATTGTGGTCCCAGTGTATCTAAAGTGGGTGTTAGCGGTTGGCCTTGCCAGCCACCTGGTTGAGTAAAGTTATGTTGCATGGATTCCAGATAAACCAGAATCAGATTATGTGGTTTTTCAAGGGTGATTAATTCAGGCTTGCTTGTTTGAGGGGTAATGCCGAGTTTTTCAAGTTCAGCCAGCTCAGATGCAGAATAATGAAGTTGCCGATAAAAATCTTTTTTATCATCAACCTGCGAACGATTGATGTCAAAAAACATATTCATCAGGTTATACGTGGGTAATGAATTTGCCAGCTCATAGTTTTTAAAGCTAATGGCCACTACATTGCTCGACATGGCGAGTAGACAGAGTGTCATTACCACGGTTGAAAATTCTTGCTGATTTTTGAGTAGTTTTCTGGCCCATAGGCTTAACACGATCATAAACACGAACAGCCCGATTAATAGTACCGCGTATTCATCCATCGCGACCTTGGCCGCTACCGGATTGATATGCAATAACACCGTGGGTTCGAAGTGAAAACCCGTTGAATACAGCAATGCAGAAAAGAAGCAATTGATGATAAAAATAAAGTTAATTGCCAACAGCAATAATAAATTTGCCAGCAATTTATTGAATTTCAAAAAAGTGTAGTAAAAAAATAAGATACATAATAAAAAGATAAAGTTAGCGGCAATTAATGCAGGGATTGACATTTCAATTTCAACCAACAAAAACGGTAAGCTCACAAAAATAAAACTGGCCGCTAAGATTTTAATAATCGGGATCAATGCGTTAAGTAAAGGTTGCAAGCCGTTTTTTTTGTATAAATCAAAGAGAATTAATAAAAATAAGGCATCAACAAAGAAGTGGAATATATAAATATTAAACTCGGGTAGTAAATACTGTCCGAAGAAAGAGATGACGACAATTATCAGTGAAACGAATGCTAAAAAGATTTTATATTTGGTTTCCATCCTGATATCCATTCAATAAGGACTGTTTAGAATTTTGTATCAAAGGTTTTGTTCGCTGGTGCACGGAGTGCACCCTACAGTTTGATGATGGCGTTGTTGAGATAACCGTGCAGGTTGTTAAATCGGGATTGGTAATGCGGTTGATAGGTGTTCATTGCTCTCTCCGATTGTTATAGCTTAATCTTATGTATTGGGCGCTCGCTTGGCTATAAGCAATGGGACAGATGGTGGTTGGGGGGGATTAAACGTGGTGAAGATGGAGAGGAGGGAATAAAAACAGAGCGGCGAGGCCGCTCTGTTTGATTGTGCTTAAAAGGTTGGCTAATTACGCTTTAGGTTTACATAAGCCAGCGCTTAAGCAAGAACCCTCTACGTCCCAAGTAATAGTGTTGCTTCCTCCGGCCCCAGCGCCTACGTTAAGGCTTGGATTAACGGTGTATTCTTGTCCACTTAAACCATTGCCAGTAATGGCTTTTGCAGTGATGCTGCCAGTGCCATCTACAGTTACGCTATCAACATATCCACTGCCACTGCCGCTTGCTATTGCGGAAGGGAATCCACCCGATCCTGTTGTGATACCCTCAATATCACTACCAGCAGCATTGATACAGACATCATCCAGTACACACTCCTCTACAGCTAGTTTATATGGAGCAACTGCATTTACCACCTCGGTAAATTTTGCCTTACGGGTATAGTTTTGATAAGAAGGAATCGCAACTGCGGCCAGAATGCCGATAATGGCAACCACGATCATTAATTCAATCAGGGTAAAGCCTTTTTGCTGTTTAGCGTTAGATATCGCGTTAATCATGGTATCGCTCCTTTGTGGTGTTGGGTGGGTGAAGCATCTTGTGATGCGTTGAGTACCTAATCGCAGAAAGTGTGCCAGAGTTGGGTTTTTTATTTACTCTATTGATTTTAATGTATTTTTATTTTTATGTGTTCTGTGGTGAGTTGGGCTAGGGCAGGCTTTTATGCCCTTTTGGGCAGGTGGGTGACAAAATTTGTCACCCGGATTGCGCTTATTTGACAATTTTCAGGTGGGAGACTTTGGCGGGTTTGTTGCTGTTGGCTTTTTTGGGGGCCGGTGCCGGTGATGGCTCGGGCGGCGGTGGCGGGGGGGAGCCGGCTTCGGCGGGGAAGGCCATGCCTTGGCCGTTTTCTCGCGCAAAGATGCCGGTGACGGTATTAACCGGGACCACGATATTATGTACCGCCCCATTAAATCGACTGTTAAAGGTAATAAAGTCATTTTGCATTTGCAGGTCGCGTACTGCGGTGATGTTGATATTCAGAATAATTTCACCGTCTTTGACATAGCCTTGAGGTACGCGGGTGTGTTCATCAACCTTGACTGCCAGATGCGGGGTGAGTTGGCTGTCGACACACCATTCATAAATGGCGCGGATTAAATAGGGTTTGGTGGGTATTTCGCTCATGGTGTTTGCATTCGATTGTGCGACCTGGTTGTTTTTAACATGGTCAAGGTTGTAGGGTGCGTGCTGCGTTGCTGCACGGAGTGCACCCTACAGAGGGATTGGGCTTATTTGCGCATGGCGCGTTCGGCCGGGGTCAGGGCATCGATAAAGCCTTGGCGTGAGAAGAGACGTTCCGCGTACTTCATCAGCGGGGCGGCATCTTTGGGCATATTGATATTGTAGTGCTCCAGGCGCCATAGCAGCGGGGCGACCGCAACATCCAGCATGGAAAACTCATCATCCAACAACAGGTATTTCTGTTTGTCGACAATCTGTGCCAGCTGAGTCAGTGCGTCACGCACCGCATGACGTGCCTTGTCGGCGGCAGTTTTGCTGCCGTTTTCTATGATATCCACATTGCTGTAAAGATCCTGTTCAAATCTATGCAGGAACAGCCGGGCGCGACCACGCATGACCGGGTCGGGGGGCATTAGCTGTGGATGAGGAAAACGCTCGTCAATATATTCGTTAATAATATTGGCTTCAAATAATACCAGTTCACGTTCTACCAATACCGGAATCTTATTGTAGGGGTTGATCATGGCAATATCTTCGGCGCTGCTGGCTTTATCGGCATCGATAACTTCAAAATCCATGCCTTTTTCGTGTAGTACGATTCGGCAGCGGTGAGAGTAGGGGCAGGTTGTGCCCGAATACAGTCGCATCATATAAATACAAAACCTAATTCAGTTAGACAAAAAAACAACGGGGCTTGCGCCCCGTTATGTTGTTGTTGGAGGCAAACGCGCAAATTAACACAAGCTTGCCTCAAATTTCAACTGTCTAGTGCATGTCTTTCCAGATTTCTCGTTTCAGAGCATAAACCAGTACAAACAACAGCGCTAAAAAACCTAACACAATGGTACCTATATCATAGCGTACCAGTTTGGCCGGTTCGCCCATAAATACCAGATAGTTGGTCAGATCGGTCATGGCAGCATCAAACTCTTGCGGACTCATGGAGCCTTGAGAGGTAAGCTTTAATTCACCATTGATCAGTTCCTGGGTCCCTTGCATGCCCATAAACACATTGGGCATACCCACATTGGGGAATACCGTGTTATTGGTGCCGGAGGCGCGCTCAGGATCGCTGTAGAAGCTGTGCATATAGGTGTATAACCAATCCGCACTGCGTGAACGTGCGATCACACTCAGGTCTGGTGGTGCCACACCAAAGGCCGCCGTGGCTGCAGCTTTGTCCATCATGGCGTGCATGGTGTCACCCACTTTGGTATCCCCTCCCAGGCCAAGTTCGGTTTCAATCTGTTTGTCATCCCAGCCAATGTCTTTCATGCGGTTGTAACGCATGTATTGAGCACTGTGGCATGACAGACAGTTTTGTACGAATAACTTGGCCCCACGCTGCAACGACTCCTGATCTTCCAGATTGTGAGGCGATGGGTCCAGCGGAACCGCCGGACCACCCGCAGCACTTGCCACCACAGGCGTGGTGACCAGCATGGCCATTAAACAGAGTTTTTTAATTAAATTCATGTTTGGTCACCTTTAATTATGAAGGAATGCGATCGGGTACTTGTTTGCACATCTTGTTATCAAGCTGGGTGTACCAAGGCATTAACAAGAAGAAGGCAAAGTAGATTACCGAGAAGATCTGCGACAAGATGGTGTATGTCGGTGTTGCTGGCAATAAGCCTAAGTAGCCCAGGGAAACAAAGCTAACAACAAACAGGAATAACGCAACCTTGTAAATCGGACCGCGGTAGCGGATAGATTTTACCTTGCCTTTGTCCAGCCAAGGCAGTGCAAAGAAGATCAAGGTAGCAACACCCATGGCAATTACCCCAGGGAACTGTGAACCAAACATCGGTGGTACCGCGCGTAAAATCGCATAGTAGGGAGTGAAATACCAAACCGGAGCGATATGCTCAGGGGTTTTCATCGGGTTGGCCGGTACAAAGTTAGGCGCTTCCAGGAAGAACCCGCCCATTGCCGGTGCGAAGAACACGATAGCACAGAAAATGATCAGGAAACCTACGGAACCAACGCCATCTTTTACTGTGTAGTAAGGATGGAAAGGGATGCCGTCCAGCGGTTTGCCGTTTTCATCTTTGTGCTTCTTGATTTCAATACCATCCGGATTGTTAGAACCCACTTCATGTAATGCCACCAGGTGAGCAGCCACCAGACCAATAATCACTAATGGCAGGGCAATCACGTGTAAGGCAAAGAAACGGTTCAGGGTGATGTCCGAAATCACATAGTCACCACGGATCAGGATAGATAAGTCTTCACCAATAAACGGTACGGTAGCGAACAGGTTAACAATCACCTGGGCACCCCAGTAAGACATCTGTCCCCATGGCAGCAGATAACCCATAAAGGCTTCAGCCATCAACATCAGATAAATCAACATACCGATGATCCAGATCAGTTCGCGTGGCTGGCGGTAAGAGCCATACATCATGCCGCGGAACATATGCAGATAGATCACCACAAAGAACATCGAGGCGCCGGTAGAGTGGATGTAGCGCAGCAGCCAGCCCCATTGCACATCACGCATGATGTATTCAACGGAGGCAAACGCATACAGACCATCCGGTTTGTAGTTCATGGTTAAAAAGATGCCGCTGATAATCTGAATGACCAGCACCAGCAGGGCTAAGGAGCCGAAGTAGTACCAGAAATTGAAGTTTTTCGGGGCGTAATATTCTGAAACATGACCCTTCCAGGTGTCGATCAGCGGGAATCGTGCATCGATCCAGCCGATCAGCTTACATAGTAAACCGCTCATAGTTAACCCTCCTTGCTGTCATCGCCGACGAGTAACGTGGTGTCACTCAGGTATTTATGCGGTGGCACAATCATGTTGGTGGGGGCAGGAACCCCTTTGTAAACACGTGCAGCCAGATCAAATCGTGAACCGTGGCAGGGGCAGAACCAGCCGCCTTCCCAGTCAGGACCTAAATCTTCAGGAGCCTCCTCGGGACGGAAAGTGGGTGAACACCCCAAGTGAGTACAAATGCCGATCACAACCAGATATTTTGGCTTGATAGAGCGATATTTGTTGTTACAGTATTCAGGTTGTTGCGGTACCGCAGAATCAGGATCGGCTAGATGACCGTCATGATGTGACAGATCCTCAATCATTTCCTTGGTGCGGTGTACAATCCATATGGGCTTGCCTTGCCACTCCACACTCATCATGCTTCCTGGTGGAATCGCGGATACGTCTACTTCTACAGGTGCCCCAGCGGCCTTGGCGCGTTCGCTGGGCATTAAGCTCATCACGAACGGTGCGGCGGCACCTACCGTTGCAACGCCCCCTGCGGCTGCTGTAGTAGCAAGCAATAGTCTTCGCTTGCTGTGATCTACTACATCTTCAGTCATATTCACCCCTTTTACTACGTATGTGTAAATTAAACGATTTATGGTTGCGACGATCAGGTCACAATTTTTTATAGGCGGGTCTGGCTTTGCCAGCCTTTTAATATATACAAAAAAAGGCACAGCCCCCTTAGAGTAACTTTATGCCAGTCCACCGATACTACATGGCAAAATTATTTGCCGCAAGTGTTGTTGCGTGGGCCGAAAAGTACAGGGAATCAACTAGATGATGAAATGTTGAACAGATTGGTCAAAAATTATGCCAGCGGTATCAGGTAACCCATTATTGAATAAATGTTTTTTATTTTGGGCGGGTGTTGGGTGATGTACTTGTGGCCGGTCGCGTTGCTGCCAGTATAGGGGCCAGTTTTTTCCATACCTGCCGGGCAAGGTAGGGTTGGGCGGCGGCGTTGGGATGCAGATGGTCTGCTTGAAAGTTTTGGTCTTTTAGCCCATCCAGAAGAAATGGTAATAGTTCCAGCTGGTATTGTGTGGCCAGTTGCGGATAAATTTCGGCAAAGCGCCGGGTGTAGTGCGGGCCATAGTTGGGGGGAATCTGCATACCTATGAGTAAGACCTGGCTTTGATGGGCGTGGGCTTGTTCTATCATTTGCTGCAGGTTGTGCTGCATGGTTTTTAGGTTGAAACCGCGCAGCCCATCATTGGCGCCCAGTTCCAGTATGATAATTTTGGGTTGATGCTGTTGTAGTGCCTGTGGCAGTCTGCGTAACCCGCCCTGAGTGGTTTCGCCGCTGATGCTGGCGTTGATGATATGGTAGTCGGGATAGTGTTCGGATATGGTGTGTTGCAACAAACTGGGCCAGCTCTGGTCTTTAGTCATGCCGTATCCGGCCGACAGGCTGTCGCCGAATACCAGAATGGTGGGTGGATTGGCCGCGTAAGCGGGCAGGCACCAGCCGATCAGTAATAACAATAAGCTTAAAGGTAATGTTTTCATGTCAGTTATTTTGCAGGCAGTTGAGTTAAGCAAGCAAGTGCATAATCCCGCGCTGCAGGGCAGTGGTGACACGCTGGCTATTTTACAGCAGGTCAGCTTTGAGGTGCAGCAGGGTGAAAGTGTGGCAATTGTGGGCGCTTCGGGTTCCGGAAAATCCACATTATTAGGTTTGTTGGCCGGACTGGATGTGCCTAGCCAGGGCAAGGTGTGGTTACAGGGCGAAGATTTGTTTGCATTGGATGAGGACGGGCGAGCGGCGGTGCGTGGCCGGCTGGCCGGATTTGTATTTCAGTCATTTCAACTGTTGCCGGCGCTGAATGCGTTGGAAAATATTATGTTGCCGCTGGAATTGAACGGTGTCAGTGATGCGCGTGAGCGTGCCCGCCATTCGTTGGAGCAGGTGGGCTTATCGGCACGGGGTAGTCATCTGCCGCGGCATTTGTCGGGCGGAGAGCAGCAGCGGGTGGCATTGGCCCGTGCCTTTGTGACGCAACCTAAGATATTGTTTGCCGATGAACCCACCGGTAATCTGGATGCCCGAACCGGTGAACAGATTGAAGCGCTGATGTTGGAAATGAACCGGGCGCAGGGGACCACCTTGATTATGGTGACGCACGATAATGCGCTGGCCGCACGCTGTGGCAGGCAGATACGCCTGCATGCCGGACAAATTGCAGAGGACAACTAGATGAAAATGTTTGCGCTGTTTCGGCTGGCGATGGCGCTGTTGGCCAGGGATTGGCGGGCCGGTGAATGGAAGGTGTTGCTGTTGGCGTTGTTGCTGGCGGTGGCCAGCCTGGCCACGGTGGGTTTTTTTGCCGATAGGGTTAAACAGGCGCTGTATGAGCAGTCGGCCAGTTTGATTGGTGCGGATATTCGCCTCAGTTCCTCACGGCCGCTGGCCCCTAGCTTTACTGCGGCGGCGCAGCAATACGGGTTGCAGACGGTGGACAGCAAAAAGCTGATGAGCATGGCGATTGCCGGTGAGCAAAGTGTGTTATCGGAAATAGTGGCGGTTGAGCAGGGCTATCCGTTGCGTGGGAGGATTACCACCGCACCAGCGCTGGGGCAGGCGATGCCGGCAGCGGGGACAGTATGGGTGGATAGGCGCTTATTAGACCGTCTGCAATTGCAGATTGGTGACTATCTGACACTGGGCGATTCGCGGCTGCAGGTGGCGGCGCTGGTGGTGCAGGATGTGGATCAGTCGATTGATTTTGCGCGCTTCGCACCGCGCTTGCTGATGAATCTGCTGGATTTGCCATCCACCGGCCTGATTCTGCCGGGCAGTCGATTGAAGCACCGTTTGCTGATTGCCGGTGATGCGGCGGCGGTAGCACAGCTGTATCAGCAGTATCAGCTTAGAAAAACACCGCATGTGAAGATTGAAAATGTGAGGGATGCGCGTCCCGAGGTGCGGCTGGCGTTGGAACGTGCCGAGCATTTTTTGGGGTTGGCAGCCTTAACCGCGGCGATTCTGGCCGGGGTGGCATTGTTGTTGGCGGCCCGTCGTTTTGTTAGCCGCCATTTGGATAGCTGTGCGGTGATGCGTTGTCTGGGGGCGCAACAGTCTCAGCTGTTGTGGCTGTTTTTATATCAGTTTTTGCTGGTGGGGCTGATTGCGGTGCTGTTGGGCAGTGTGCTGGGATATCTGACTCAGGCGCTGTTGATTTCCTTGGTGGAGTCATTTAAACATGCGAGCTTGCCGCCGCCTACCCTTTGGCCGGCGGTTAAAGCGTCACTAAGTGGGTTTGCCTTGCTGTTGGGGTTTGCTTTTTTGCCGTTATTGCAATTACGCAAGGTGTCGCCGTTAAGAGTGTTGCGTCGTGAGCTGGGCTTGCCGAGTGTCAGTGTGTGGCTGGTGTATGGTTTGGCGCTGGCGGTATTGGCAGCATTGTTTTTGTGGCAGGCTGGCAGCTGGAAGCTGGGGCTGAGTATGTTGGGCGGACTGCTGGCAGGGTTACTGCTGTTTGCCATGATTGCCTGGGGGATGTTGCGCCTGGCGGCCCGATATGGCGCTTATGCGCCTATGCGACTACGTCATGCCTTGGCAAATTTATATCGTCATGGGGCGCAGTCGGCGCTGCAGATTGTGGCGATCAGCCTGGGAGGTATGGCGCTGCTGTTGCTGACTTTGGTACGTGCCGATTTGATGGAAAGCTGGCAAAGCCGCTTGCCGCAGGATGCGCCGAATCGTTTTGTGGTCAATATTGAGCCGGAGCAACAACGGCAAATGCGCGAGTTCTTTATTCAGCATCAGCTGCCTCAAGCCAGGATGTTTCCTATGATTCGTGGACGCTTGGTGGAAATTAACGGTCAGCCGGTGGATATTGGTCGCTATGCCGAGGCGCGTACCCAGCGTCTGGCATCGCGTGAATTTAACCTGTCCTATATGGAGAAGATGCCGGATTGGAATCGACTGGTTGCCGGAGCATGGTGGCCGCCGGGAGCGCGTGAGCAGATTTCCATGGAGGCAGGTATTGCGCAGCGCCTGGGGGTTAAGCTGGGAGACCGTCTGAGCTATGATGTGGCGGGTACGCGTTTTAGTGCGACGGTGACCAGTTTGCGCGAAGTGAGCTGGGATTCCATGCGGGTAAACTTTTTTGTAATTACCTCACCCGATGTATTGCGCGATTTTTATGCGACCTTGCTGACCAGCTTTTATGTGCCCGATGCGCAGGCACAGGCCATGGATAGATTGTCGGTAAGTATGCCCAACTTATTGGTGATAGATACCGGTGCGATTTTGCAGCAGGTACGCGATATTATGGATCAGATTACGCAGACCATGAGTGCCATTTTTTTGTTTACCTTGCTCAGTGGGGTGGCGGTGTTATATGCGGCATTGCTGGCAACGCGTGATGAACGTATTAAGGAGGCTGCGATTTTGCGTACCTTGGGGGTGAATTCGGCGTATTTGCGACGTTTATATCTGGCCGAGTTTGGCATACTGGGTATGTTGAGTGGTGTGTTTGCGGCTGCCGGTGCGGTATTGCTGGGGTGGGTGATTGCCGAGGGCGTGTTGAATATGCCTTATCGCCCCGGGCTGTTGATCTGGCCATTGGCGGTGGTCAGTGGCATGTTGCTGGTGATGCTGGCCGGCTGGCTGGGGACGCGCCATTTGTTGCGGCAGCCACCGTTGGTTATTTTGAAGGAGTCCTGATGTTTAAATGGTTTGGTAAAAAATCTGTGGCTAAGCAGCCGCGGCCCGAAGCGCCGCAGGAACTGATGCTTGCGGGTGTGGATGTACCCTTGAGTCAATTGTTGCGGCCGCTGCAGGGGCTGGTGTTTCCTGATGTGGAGGCGATCTCGCAACGTTTGTCCTCGCTGGATGAACATCAACGTGCCAGCTGGCTGCAAGATTGTCGGCATGGCTGGTTGTTGCATCTGCGTGATGCTCTGGGACCATGCTGTCAGCTGCTGGAGTCCGATAGCAGTTGGGTGTTGTCGTCATTGCCCCAAAAAACCGCACAAACGGCGGCTAAGTTGATGGATGCGATGCCAGCTAAAATTGTGGCGGCACTGGAGGGCGTGGCGCAGTTACCGGCTAGCGATAGCCGGCAATTGCTGGTGGTGTTGGAGGATATGTCGCAGTATGCGCAATATGTGCGGACATTTGATCCGGCCGTAGCAGGCTTATCTGGAGTGATGTATTTGCATGCCGGGCCATTTAGTCATTATCTGGCGTTAAAACAGGATGTCTATGCTTTGGAAGGCGTGATGGTGGCACAAATGGCGGCGGCCAGTTTGCGTCATTTAACCTTGCCGCTGTGGTTGAACCGTGGCATTGTGGCTAATACCGAGCGTAAACTGGTCAGTCGCCGCGGTGGTTGTGGCGGTTGTGGCAGTGCTAACCTGCAGCAACAGCATCTGGCATTTTGGGGGGAGCAGGAAATTCAGCAGTTCTGGCATGGATCCGCCTTTCAGCGTGATGACGAAGGGCGGGAATTGGCCTATGATTTGGCAAGGATTCTGGTCGAACTGCTGGCCAGGCCCGGCTGGCCGGCTTTTGCTGCATTTGTCAATCATGCCAGAGCCGAAGATGCGGGGCTGGCAGCAGCTGCGGACTATTTGCAGTTGGATCTGTCTGCATTGGTGAGTGCATTTTTGCAGCAGCCGGAAAGTGAAATCTGGACGCCATGTCAAGGTAATGGAAAGACCATTGTGGCGGCTTAAAACAGGGAGAAATAATGAATGACATGCCGTTAACCGACGAAGAAATGGATTTTATCGAGCAGATGCTGGATAAATACGGCCATGAAGAAAGTATTCTGAGCATGAGTGAGCTGGATGGTTTTCTGACCGCTTTGGTGGCCGGGCCGAATGCGGTGATGCCCAGTGTCTGGTATGCCCAAATCTGGGGGGAGCTGGAGCCGGAGTGGGAGAGTATGGCAGAGGCCGAGCGCTTTATGCAGCTGGTGGTGCGCCAGATGAACTATAACGCTGCGGTGTTGCAGGAAAATCCGGCGTATTATGAAGCCTTGTTTATGTATAGCCGCAATGATGACAGCGATAAGCCGGTATGTATTGTTGAGGATTGGTGTTGCGGTTTTCTGCAGGGCGTGATTGTTGCCGAATGGGGCGAATTGCCGGATGAAGTGGCCGATGAATTGCATCATATTGCACTGCACGGTTCGGAAGAGTTCTTTGATGTGCTGGATAAGATGTCGCTGGCGCAGCATCAGCATACGGTCACCAATATTGAACCGGCGGTACGTAAACTTTATCAATATTGGCAGCAGCATCGTCGAGCCAGTCATCCCCCTATCATACGTCAACAGCCTAAGATAGGGCGTAATGATCTCTGTCCTTGTGGCAGTGGCAAAAAATTTAAGAAATGCTGTTTACATTAAATCTGCAGTCAGCAGGCTTTAGGCTCCTAGCGTATGCGGGTTGTCGGAGCCGGAATATAGTTGATGCCTAATCGGCCGTGTATCAGTGTCAGTTTGCTGGTGTGGCCGGCAACGGCCTGTTCCCAGACTTTTTGACTGACATTGATTTGTTGCTGTTGTTGCTGATAGTGAATATTGATACGCCATTCGCCCGGATTTTTGATGCCGGGTATCAACGGGACTTTGTCCTGGACCAGTATGGATTGCGTATGTTGTGACGCAGGAGACAGGTTCTGGTTGAAATGGCTGATCAGTGCGCAGCATAGTAAGGTGCTGCTTAACGCGATCACCGCATGTGCTTCTATGCGATAGCGAAAATATTGCAATAGGGGTAACAGTCGGCGGTAGCCCAGCCAACAGACCAGCAGCGAGCTGATGCAGGCATAGCTCAGATAGCGCCAGGGTTGCAGCATGTTATGTATGGTTTGCCATTGAATCAGCAGGCAGAGCATGGCAAATAAAAAATAAGTACAGACCAGTAATGTAATTGCAATTTGCCAGCCATGATGCAGGCGGGATGTCATAACCAACTCCTGTGGGGCGTTGTGGCAGATATTATCTTGCCTTAATCTTTTAGGCTCGGTTGACTGCTACCTTACATTAACCCCGGCGGGTTGGCGACAGATTTTTGCTGGGGCCGGATTTTCTTGGAGGTTGCCTGGCGGTAAGCTCCGAGTCGTTCTTTAAGTTGAATAAGCGGGAGCGGCAGGGTAAACTCGCAGCGGTGGTTTGGCGCAATGCGCAGGAAGAAAATGTGTCGGTAGCATACAAGAATTATATTACGCCTTCGGGCTACCATAAGTTAAGGTCTGAGCTGGATCATTTATGGAAAGTGGAACGGCCGGAAATGGTGCAGACCGTCTCCTGGGCGGCATCCAATGGTGATCGCTCCGAAAATGGTGACTATATATATGGTAAAAAGCGTTTGCGAGAGATAGATAGGCGTGTACGTTTTTTACGTAAACGCCTGGAGCAGGCCGAGGTGGTGGATAATCGCCGTCGAAAAGCGTGTGAGCAGATTTTTTTTGGGGCAACGGTTAACTTGTGTGATGAGCAGGGCAAAGAATTTGTTTGTAGCATTGTCGGTGAAGACGAGGCGGATGCGGCCAAGGGATGGATTAGCTGGGTGTCGCCGTTGGCAAAATCATTGATGAAGCTGGGGGTTGGTGATGTCGCGTTGTTGCACACTCCACAAGGAGTGCGTGAGCTGGAAGTGCTGGAAGTGATGTATACGGACTTAATTGACGAATAGGTGATGCATGGATGCAAGCGTTTTAAATATCATAGCTTATGATGAGCAGCAGTACCCGCACGCACTGGAGGCACAATATCCTCGAATTCTCGATAAAATTGTGGCGCTTTGGGATAAGCCCAGTATGGGGGCATATTTTGCATCGTTGCAGATAGATGAGCGTGGCGGCAGACAGGGATTTCCCGAGGCAGTCAGGCACGATATAGATATGATTTATCAGCGTTATCAGAAGCATGCACAGGTGAGTGATTTCAATCCCTGGGGGCATGTGTCACAGGCATTAAAAAAAGAAATTCGTCGTAATCGTGTCAGCTATGCACCTAAGGGCTTTTTTAAGGCATGTACTCAGGGAATGGAGCGTGTGGTGGCGCTGTTTTTGAATATAGGCTGGCCCACAGAACTGCGAGATAGTCGGGGTTGGACACCGATTATGTTTGCGGCACTTAATGGGCATGTCGATGTGGTGAATATGTTGCTGAAAAGTGGTGCCGATGTGGCGGCGCGTAATCAAAATGGTTGTACCGCCTTGCATTGGGCCGCATTTTCCGGGCGATCAAAGGTTGCGCATATTCTGATTAGTAATGGTGCCGATGTAAATGCGCGTTCTGATTATGGTTGGACGCCGTTGTTGCAGGCTGCCGCTAAGGGATATTTGTTGACCAGTTCTATGTTGTTGGAAAATGGTGCCGATTTGAGATTGGCTTCCAGAACCGGCATGACACCGCTGCATAAAGCCGCGGTTTCCGGTAATGTGGCAGAGCTGGTGCTGTTGTTAAGCAAGGGGGCTGATCCGCATGTTCTGGATAATGAAGGGTTGACTGCGCTCGATTATGCGCGCGCCGGAGGATTTGAGCTGGCAGTCGGCAGGTTGCAGCAATTTGGGTAATAAGGTGGTAAGCCGCCGGGGTAAAGGAAAGTTATGAAGAAAGTAGAAGCAGTTATTAAGCCGTTTAAATTGGATGAGGTTAGAGAGGCTTTGTCTGAAATAGGGGTCAGTGGCCTGACGGTGACCGAGGTGAAAGGTTTTGGGCGTCAGAAAGGTCATACCGAGTTATATCGCGGTGCGGAATATGTGGTGGATTTTTTGCCTAAGGTAAAAATCGAAATCGTGATTGCTGCAGATATGCAGGAGGCGGTTATTGACGCCATTGTGAAGGCGGCGAATACCGGTAAAATTGGTGACGGTAAGATTTTTGTATCAAATATTGAGCAGGTGGTGCGTATTCGTACCGGTGAGACCGACGAGTCGGCCCTGTAATTCATTAGTCGTTTTTAATAAAGCGCATTGTATTCATGTGCGGCCTTTGTTTACCCAAAGGTTGTGCATGCGTATAATGCGCTTTTTGTCGAGGGTTGTTTCATATGCGTATCATCAAAAAGGCATTAACTTTTGACGACGTTTTGCTCGTTCCTGCCTATTCAAATGTTTTGCCTCGTGACGTTTCGTTGCGTTCCCGATTAACTCGCAATATCTCATTAAATATTCCGGTTTTATCTGCGGCTATGGATACAGTGACCGAGGCGCGTCTAGCAATTGCGTTGGCTCAGGAGGGCGGTATCGGTATCGTGCATAAAAATATGTCGATAGAGGCTCAGGCTTCCATGATTGCCAAGGTCAAGCGTTTTGAAAATGGGGTGGTTAAAGATCCGATTACGGTCAGTTCTGATATGACGGTTCGCTCGGTGCTGGATATTACCCATCAGCATAAAATTTCCGGCTTGCCGGTGGTGGATAAAGGTCAGTTGCTGGGGATTGTGACGAATCGTGATCTGCGTTTCGAAAGTAATCTGGATCAGCCGGTCAAAAATATTATGACTGCTAAGGATGCGTTGATTACCGTTAAAGAGAACAGCACGCTGGAAGAAGCGCGTGCGCTAATGCACAAGCATAGAATTGAGCGTGTGCTGGTGGTTAACGATGATTTTGAGTTGCGCGGTCTGATGACGGTTAAGGATATCCTGAAATCAAGTGAGCATCCGCTGGCCTGCAAAGACAGTTCTGGTCGTTTGCGTGTTGGTGCTGCCGTTGGTGTGGGTGAAGGCACCGAAGAGCGTGTTGCGGCACTGGTTGCTGCGGGTGCGGATGTGGTCGTGGTGGATACCGCTCACGGGCATTCCCAGGGGGTGTTGGACAGAGTTAAATGGGTGAAAACCAATTTTCCTCAGGTGGATGTGATTGGCGGTAATATTGCTACTGGAGAAGCCGCCAAAGCGCTGGTAGCACACGGCGCGGATGCGGTAAAAGTAGGTATCGGTCCAGGTTCTATTTGTACCACGCGTATTATTGCCGGTGTGGGTGTGCCTCAGTTGGGTGCCATCGAAAGTGTGGCCGAGGCCTTGGCCGGTACCGATGTGCCGTTGATTGCCGATGGCGGGATTCGCTTCTCTGGTGATATCGCCAAAGCCATTGCCGCTGGCGCGCATACCGTGATGTTGGGCGGTCTGTTAGCCGGTACCGAAGAGGCTCCGGGTGAGGTTGAACTGTACCAGGGGCGTTCTTATAAGTCGTATCGTGGTATGGGTAGTCTGGGAGCAATGGAAAAAGGTTCCAGTGACCGTTATTTCCAGGAGGGTGAGGCTAATCAGGATAAGCTGGTGCCAGAAGGCGTGGAAGGACGCGTGCCCTATAAAGGCAGTGCGTTGGCGGTAACGCATCAGTTAATGGGTGGCTTGCGTGCCAGTATGGGCTATCTGGGGTGTAAAGATATTCCTCAGGTACATCAAAATGCAACGTTTGTTGAGATATCGGCATCATCGATTCGTGAATCGCATGTGCATGATGTGCAGATTACCAAAGAAGCTCCTAATTATCGTTTGGATTAATTAATAGATGGCAACACATAAAAAGATTTTGATTCTGGACTTCGGTTCGCAGTTCACTCAATTAATTGCCCGCAGGGTTCGTGAGGCGAATGTGTATTGCGAGCTGCATTCCTATGATGTCGGTGATGAGTTTATTCGTGACTTTGCACCAGATGGGGTGATCTTGTCCGGTGGCCCGAATTCGGTTATCGAGGGAGACACTCCCAGGGCTTCCCAGCAGATTTTTGAGTTAGGGGTGCCGGTACTGGGGATTTGTTATGGTATGCAGACCATGGCCGCTCAGCTGGGTGGTGGGGTTGAAAACGGTCATGTGCGCGAATTTGGCTATGCCGAAATCAAGGCCTCCGGGAGTTGTAAGCTGTTTGCCGGTATTTTTGACCACCAGCGGGACGAGGAATTTCTGCTGGATGTGTGGATGAGTCATGGCGACAAGGTAACGGCATTACCGCAAGGTTTTAGTGTGTCGGCACATAATGAAGCAACACCGATTGCGGCCATGGCCGATGAGGTACGTCGCTTTTATGCGGTGCAATTTCATCCCGAGGTAACGCATACTCAGCAAGGTAAGCGTTTGATCTCCCGTTTTGTCCACGAGATCTGTGGTTGTGGGCAGGATTGGAATATGCCTGACTATATTAGTGAAGCGGTAGATAAAATTCGCACTCAGGTGGGTGACGATGAGGTGATTCTGGGCTTGTCCGGCGGGGTGGATTCATCGGTCGCGGCAGCCTTGATTCATCGAGCGATTGGCGATCAGTTAACCTGTGTGTTTGTGGATAATGGCTTGTTGCGCCTGAATGAGGCAGAGCAGGTGATGAAAACTTTTGGTGATAACCTGCATATGAAGGTGATTCATGTGGATGCTGCTCAGCAGTTTATGGGTGAACTGGCCGGGGTAAGTGATCCTGAGAAAAAGCGTAAGATTATTGGTCGCGAATTTGTGCATGTTTTCCAGGACGAAGCCGAAAGATTGCCGCAGGTGAAATGGCTGGCTCAGGGAACCATTTATCCGGATGTGATTGAATCTGCCGGTGCTAAGACCAAAAAAGCGCACACCATTAAATCTCATCATAACGTAGGTGGCTTGCCGGAAACCTTGCATCTGCAGTTGCTGGAGCCATTGCGTGAGTTATTTAAGGATGAAGTGCGCGAGCTGGGCGTAGCTTTGGGGTTGCCAGCGGATATGGTTTACCGTCATCCATTCCCTGGGCCAGGTCTGGGGGTGCGTATTCTGGGTGAGGTGAAGATGGAATATGCCGATCTGTTGCGCCGGGCGGATGCTATCTTTATCGAAGAGTTGCGTAATACGCGCGCCGAAGATGGCTTGAGTTGGTATGAGAAGACCTCTCAGGCCTTTGCTGTGTTCCTGCCGGTCAAGAGTGTGGGGGTGATGGGCGATGGTCGTACCTATGAGTGGGTGGTGGCGTTACGTGCCGTACAGACCCAGGATTTTATGACGGCGCACTGGGCAGAGTTGCCGCATGCCTTGTTAGGTAAAGTCTCTAACCGCATTATTAATGAGGTGAGAGGGTTGAATCGGGTGGTTTATGATGTGTCCGGTAAACCGCCAGCGACGATTGAATGGGAATAGCCCACGTTTGTTGAGAATAAAAAAGCCTGCATTAGCAGGCTTTTTTATTGTGTGTTTGTGTCGACGTAAGATTGACTCAGACCTGTTGAATCAGATTTTTTCCTGGCCAGGTATGATGAGTGTGCTGGCCGGGCTATATAGTAAGTGAAGCATACGCCGTCGGCTGGGGCGCCTGGTCAGCCCTGTGGTTTGGTGGTGTTGTCTGCCCTAAAAGAAGAGTGGTGGGGGTGGGCAGGCTGGGCATGCTCCATGGTGAATGGCTAATGTGTGCATGCTAGCCCGATAGTTTTGGCTTGATGGCAATATGCCGTGTGATGGCACACGCATGTCATATATATCAATGCGTGATGTGTCCACGTTGGCCTGGGCTTGGTGCCAGCTTGGCTTGGTGCTTGTATAGGTGTGCAGTACCTAGGCGAAAAAGCCATGTTGGGCAGGTGATGAAGTGTTTTGTGCAACGTTTCGGTCTTGATACGCGCATATAGAGGTTTCTTGTAAATGTGGGTGATATTGCTGTAAGCCTTGCTATGAAAGGGTTGTAGGGGTTTTAGAGGGGTGCTTGAGTGTGCTGTTTTAAATAAATGTTACAAAAAGATGAAAAAAAGGTTGACGCAATAAATTTGATCCGTATAATTCGCCTTCATCAGACGCGGGGTGGAGCAGCACGGTAGCTCGTCGGGCTCATAACCCGAAGGTCACAGGTTCGAATCCTGTCCCCGCAACCAGATATTAGGTCGCAAAAAAGATGTTGACAAGAGATTGTAGATATTTATAATGCGCCCTCTCTGAAGCGAGGCGTTACTAAGAAGTTAGGGTGCTGAGTTGAAGAGGAAAGAGGAAGAAAAAAGGTGTTGACAAAGGCTTTTAAGTCTGTAAAATGCGCTCCTCGTTACCGCAACCCAAGGTTGCGCAGCTCTTTAAAAGATTGAATGAATAACCGATGAGTGTAGGTATTCGGCTTGCTGGCAATTAGATGATTTAGGTCATTTAATTCTCAAAAAATAAAATAGCAGTATACTTACACAAATCAAACATGCAAGTGATTTGCTTTGAGTAAGGACCGAGTCGAAAGACTTAAGACAGAGATTAAACATAAGAGTTTGATCCTGGCTCAGATTGAACGCTGGCGGCATGCTTTACACATGCAAGTCGAACGGTAACAGCAGAGCTTGCTCTGGCTGACGAGTGGCGGACGGGTGAGTAATGTGTCGGAACATGCCCGGTAGTGGGGGATAACATAGCGAAAGTTATGCTAATACCGCATATGCCCTTAGGGGGAAAGGTGGGGATCTTAGGACCTGCCGCTATCGGAGTGGCCGACATCGGATTAGCTAGTAGGTGAGGTAAAGGCTCACCTAGGCGACGATCCGTAGCTGGTCTGAGAGGATGATCAGCCACACTGGGACTGAGACACGGCCCAGACTCCTACGGGAGGCAGCAGTGGGGAATTTTGGACAATGGGGGCAACCCTGATCCAGCCATGCCGCGTGAGTGAAGAAGGCCTTCGGGTTGTAAAGCTCTTTCAGCAGGAACGAAAAGGTAACGTTAATAGCGTTGACTAATGACGGTACCTGCAGAAGAAGCACCGGCTAACTACGTGCCAGCAGCCGCGGTAATACGTAGGGTGCGAGCGTTAATCGGAATTACTGGGCGTAAAGCGTGCGCAGGCGGTTTGATAAGACAGATGTGAAATCCCCGAGCTCAACTTGGGAACTGCATTTGTGACTGTCAGACTAGAGTATAGCAGAGGGGGGTAGAATTCCACGTGTAGCAGTGAAATGCGTAGATATGTGGAGGAATACCGATGGCGAAGGCAGCCCCCTGGGTTAATACTGACGCTCATGTACGAAAGCGTGGGGAGCGAACAGGATTAGATACCCTGGTAGTCCACGCCCTAAACGATGTCAACTAGTTGTTGGGGAAGGAGACTTCTTTAGTAACGTAGCTAACGCGAGAAGTTGACCGCCTGGGGAGTACGGTCGCAAGATTAAAACTCAAAGGAATTGACGGGGACCCGCACAAGCGGTGGATTATGTGGATTAATTCGATGCAACGCGAAAAACCTTACCTACCCTTGACATGTCGAGAACTTTCCAGAGATGGATTGGTGCCTTCGGGAACTCGAACACAGGTGCTGCATGGCTGTCGTCAGCTCGTGTCGTGAGATGTTGGGTTAAGTCCCGCAACGAGCGCAACCCTTGTCATTAATTGCCATCATTTAGTTGGGCACTTTAATGAGACTGCCGGTGATAAACCGGAGGAAGGTGGGGATGACGTCAAGTCCTCATGGCCCTTATGGGTAGGGCTTCACACGTAATACAATGGCGCGTACAGAGGGTTGCCAAGCCGCAAGGTGGAGCTAATCTCAGAAAGCGCGTCGTAGTCCGGATTGTACTCTGCAACTCGAGTACATGAAGTCGGAATCGCTAGTAATCGCGGATCAGAATGTCGCGGTGAATACGTTCCCGGGTCTTGTACACACCGCCCGTCACACCATGGGAGTGGAATCTGCCAGAAGTAGTTAGTCTAACCCTCGGGGGGACGATTACCACGGTGGGTTTCATGACTGGGGTGAAGTCGTAACAAGGTAGCCGTATCGGAAGGTGCGGCTGGATCACCTCCTTTCTAGAGACGTTGGGAGTCGAGTGCCTACACTCATCGGTTATTTAGTTAGATAGTTTATATCTAACGCACAGGACTGGGTCTGTAGCTCAGCTGGTTAGAGCACCGTGTTGATAACGCGGGGGTCGATGGTTCGAGTCCATCTAGACCCACCAGAAATTCAGTAGGTAGTTAGGAGTGCATGGTAGTTGGTATGCGCTTTTGGTGGTCTGTTGATAGAAGCGAACGGGGGGTTTAGCTCAGCTGGGAGAGCACCTGCTTTGCAAGCAGGGGGTCAACGGTTCGATCCCGTTAACCTCCACCATTCACTTGGTACTTGGTCCTGAGAATATTATTCATTCTTGAGAAGTGCTTGAGAGTTGAAACTTAAGTGTTTAGCGATGTAGATTGTTAAGTATTTATGTTTCACCTTTTAGGTGTTGATCTTTAAAAATTTGGAAGAAGTAAGAATTGATTCATGGTTGAATGAGTTGCTGTTTGTTTTTAATTAAGCGAACGGTTAATGAATTTAACGTAATCTAAAGAGTTTTTGATTGTAGAATTTATGAATTGTAAGATTTATAGGTTTTTTACAAGCGACTTAGAATTTGTACGGCATAGACCTTGACACCTCAGAATTCAAAAGGCTGAGGGCTTAATGTTATAGGGTCAAGTGAATAAGTGCATGTGGTGGATGCCTTGGCGATTACAGGCGATGAAAGACGTGCTAGTCTGCGATAAGCGACGGGGAGCTGACAAGAAGCTTTGATCCGTTGATTTCTGAATGGGGAAACCCGGCCTTTTAGGTCATCCCTTCCTGAATATATAGGGAAGTGGAAGCGAACTCAGTGAACTGAAACATCTAAGTAACTGAAGGAAAATAAATCAACCGAGATTCCGTAAGTAGTGGCGAGCGAACACGGAGCAGCCTGTATTTTTTAGCAGTCATATTAGCAGAATAATCTGGAAAGTTTGACCATAGTGGGTGATAGTCCCGTATGCGAAAATATGATTGTGGAACTAGGGATACAACAAGTAGGGCGGGGCACGAGAAACCTTGTCTGAATATGGGGGGACCATCCTCCAAGGCTAAATACTCGTAATCGACCGATAGTGAACTAGTACCGTGAGGGAAAGGTTAAAAGAACCCTTGTAAAGGGAGTGAAATAGAACCTGAAACCGTGTACGTACAAACAGTGGGAGCCGACTTGTTCGGTGACTGCGTACCTTTTGTATAATGGGTCAGCGACTTACATTCAGTAGCAAGCTTAACCGCATAGGGGAGGCGTAGCGAAAGCGAGTCTTAATAGGGCGTCTAGTTGCTGGGTGTAGACCCGAAACCAAGTGATCTATCCATGGCCAGGATGAAGGTGTGGTAACACATACTGGAGGTCCGAACCCACTAATGTTGAAAAATTAGGGGATGAGCTGTGGATAGGGGTGAAAGGCTAAACAAACTTGGAAATAGCTGGTTCTCTCCGAAAACTATTTAGGTAGTGCCTCATGTATCACTCTCGGGGGTAGAGCACTGTTATGGCTAGGGGCCTATTGCTGGTTACCAAACCATTGCAAACTCCGAATACCGAGAAGTGCGAGCATGGGAGACAGACAGCGGGTGCTAACGTCCGTTGTCGAGGGAAACAACCCAGACCGTCGATTAAGGTCCCCAAGACACAGTTAAGTGGTAAACGAAGTGGGAAGGCTAAAACAGTCAGGAGGTTGGCTTAGAAGCAGCCATCCTTTAAAGAAAGCGTAATAGCTCACTGATCGAGTCGTCCTGCGCGGAAGATGTAACGGGGCTCAAGCCAGTTACCGAAGCTGCGGATTTGCAACGCAAGTGCAATGGTAGGAGAGCGTTCTGTAAGCCTGCGAAGGTGTCTTGTGAAGGATGCTGGAGGTATCAGAAGTGCGAATGCTGACATGAGTAGCGATAAAGGGAGTGAAAGGCTCCCTCGCCGAAAGCCCCAGGTTTCCTGCGCAACGTTCATCGGCGCAGGGTGAGTCGGCCCCTAAGGCGAGGCAGAAATGCGTAGTCGATGGGAAACAGGTTAATATTCCTGTACCTCAATATAATGCGATGTGGGGACGGAGAAGGTTAGGCAATCCGGGTGTTGGATGTCCCGGTTCAAGCGTGTAGGCTGGTCTTTTAGGCAAATCCGGAAGACTAAGGCTGAGGCGTGATGACGATTGTCCATGTGACGAGAAGTTGTTGATACCAAGCTTCCAAGAAAAGCCACTAAGCTTCAGTTATATTGGGACCGTACCGCAAACCGACACAGGTGGGCAGGATGAGAATTCTAAGGCGCTTGAGAGAACTCGGGTGAAGGAACTCGGCAAATTAGCACCGTAACTTCGGGAGAAGGTGCGCCTCTATTAGGTGAAAAGACTTGCTCTTGGAGCCGAAGGAGGTTGCAGTGAAAAGGTGGCTGCGACTGTTTAATAAAAACACAGCACTCTGCTAACACGAAAGTGGACGTATAGAGTGTGACGCCTGCCCGGTGCTGGAAGATTAAATGATGGGGTGAGAGCTCTTGATTGAAGTCCCAGTAAACGGCGGCCGTAACTATAACGGTCCTAAGGTAGCGAAATTCCTTGTCGGGTAAGTTCCGACCTGCACGAATGGCGTAACGATGGCCACACTGTCTCCACCCGGGACTCAGCGAAGTTGAAATGGTTGTGAAGATGCAATCTACCCGCGGCTAGACGGAAAGACCCCATGAACCTTTACTGTAGCTTTGCATTGGACTCTGATAATGCTTGTGTAGGATAGCTGGGAGGCTTTGAAGCGTGGACGCTAGTTCACGTGGAGCCGACCTTGAAATACCAGCCTGGTGTTATTGGGGTTCTAACCTGGATCCATAATCTGGATTAGGGACCGTGCATGGTAGGCAGTTTGACTGGGGCGGTCTCCTCCCAAATTGTAACGGAGGAGTACGAAGGTATCCTAGGTACGGTCGGACATCGTACTGATAGTGCAATGGCAAAAGGATGCTTAACTGCGAGACTGACAAGTCGAGCAGGTACGAAAGTAGGTCATAGTGATCCGGTGGTTCTGTATGGAAGGGCCATCGCTCAACGGATAAAAGGTACTCTGGGGATAACAGGCTGATTCCTCCCAAGAGTTCATATCGACGGGGGAGTTTGGCACCTCGATGTCGGCTCATCACATCCTGGGGCTGTAGCCGGTCCAAAGGGTATGGCTGTTCGCCATTTAAAGTGGTACGTGAGCTGGGTTTAAAACGTCGTGAGACAGTTTGGTCCCTATCTGCCGTGGGCGTTGGAAATTTGAAGGGGGCTGCTCCTAGTACGAGAGGACCGGAGTGGACGAACCTCTGGTGTACCGGTTGTTTCGCCAGAAGCATTGCCGGGTAGCTAAGTTCGGAAGAGATAACCGCTGAAAGCATCTAAGCGGGAAACTCGCCTTAAGATTAGATTTCCCTGGGAGTTTAACTCCCCTAAAGGGTCGTTCGAGACCAGGACGTTGATAGGCTGGGTGTGGAAGTGCAGTAATGCATTAAGCTAACCAGTACTAATTGCCCGTGAGGCTTGATCCTATAACATTAAGTGGTCGAGTCGTGCAAAATTACTAAGTGCTTGTAAAAATACAACAAAACGTATAAACTACTTCTTCCAGATTACCGTTGAATGTGTAAACATTCAACAAACGAACGCAGTAATAAGCACATTGCTTATTACCACCAGTTCGTCTGACGACCATAGCAAGTTGGTCCCACTCCTTCCCATCCCGAACAGGACAGTGAAACGACTTCGCGCCGATGATAGTGTGGTTCGCCCATGTGAAAGTAGGTCATCGTCAGACTCATTACAATAAAAAGCCCTCAGATATCCTCTGAGGGCTTTTTTATTTTATCAAAGCTTCTCCTCGTTGTATCTACTGCCTATCCCCAAACCTGTATTATTGGAATCATCCGATGGTTGTTGGAATTACCAAACAAGCGGTTGTTGATGGGGGGGCTTACTCTACCGCGGCTAAAAGAACGGCAATAGTGTTGCCTGAGGGAGAAAGGATAACGTCCTGATTGTTAGCTCAGAGGACTCACCGCTGATTGGTACGCAGTAAGCCAGCAGGCCTGCCGCATACCGAGAGAGCGCTGGCCTGGTGATTTTAGCGGGCGTAGTGACGCATCGGAATGCTGGCTGGATAAGCCGCAAGCTGCTGTCAGTACATATCTGACAGTTACAATACCGATAACGAGTATTTCAGCCTTAGCTTAGTCAGTCTTGTTACCGCTGGTATGATCAGAACTACCGTTAGTTCGATAGCAAGTTTTTGTGGCGCCTGGGCGACGTATAATTTTTTCCACATAAGGCCATTCCATGTTTAAGGAGACTGTTATGAACTATCGTATTACGTTGAGTGCTTTAGCTGTTGCTGTGGCCTTGTCTGGTTGTGCAACCGATATGACACCACATCAAAAAGGGGCTGTCATTGGCGCTGGGGTAGGTGCATTACTTGGTGCTGCTGCCGACGGCAAAAAAGGAGCCGCCATTGGCGCCGGGGTAGGTGCTATCGGTGGTGTGATTGCCGGTAATGTCTGGTCGAAAAAAATGGAAGCCCAGCGTCAGGAAATGGAAGCGGCAACCGCTGGTACCGGGGTGGACGTGGTACAGACCGCAGATAATCGTTTGAAACTGGAAATTCCCAGTGATATTTCATTTGCTACCGGCAAAGCGAATATTCAGGCGAATTTCCGCCCGATTTTGAATAAATTTGGTTCGGGTTTGAATAATAATCCGCGTGCTCAGGTGAGTATAGTTGGTCATACCGATAGCACTGGCAGCGATGCGGTGAATGATCCCTTGTCGATTAAACGTGCGGCCAGTACTCGTAACTATTTGATGGCACTGGGGGTATCAGGCTCTCGTATTAGTATTGACGGCCGTGGTTCTAGAGAACCGATTGCCTCAAACGATAGCGTGGAGGGGCGTGCTCAAAACCGGCGGGTGGAAATCTATGTGGCAGAGCCCGCAAGTTAACTGTGCCTGGTGTCGCCAAGAGCGAGTTTAAATTCGCTCTTGGTGGTATACGTGATTACATGCTGGCATGCGGACCAAAATCAATTGTCATCAATCCTAACAGACTGATAATGATAAGTGCGGCTCCGACCAGTCGTTTAAATTGTTGATCATTCTGTAAGATTGCCTGGTGCAGTGTTAATCCGGCAGCATGGCCTATCGCTGCGGCAGGTAATAGCAGCAATGCGCTTTGCCATTGCAGCGGGACCGATAACGAGGAAAAGGCCAGCATTTTGATGCTGACCAGGGTAAACCACAGTACAAACAAGGTATTGCGTAACCGTGCAGGGGGGACATTTTTCATAAATACCGCAACCATTAATGGTGCACCGGTTAATGAGGTGCCGGCTACATAGCCGCCAAAGATCAGCAGAAATCGGTCCAGCCATTTACCTTCACTATGAATCGCCCAGTTAAACAGCCACATACAGGCATAGGTTAGAGAGATAGTATAGATAAATAATAATAACCAGTGATTGGGCAAACTGATCAGCCCCAGTACACCGATTAACGCCGCGGGCATGATCAGCCAACTGGCCTGTTTTAAATAAACCCAGTCAATATGTTGCAAGCGAGTACGTAAGGTCAGTGCCGAAAAAAACAGCAGGTGAAAACCAATCACAGGTAACCAGAATAAGGGTTGTGGATAAATGAATAACATCAAGGGCAGACCTAGTGCGGCACCACCAAACCCAAGTCCGCTACGCACAAATCCCGCCCAGGTAAAGACCAGTAAACTGCAGGCCAGTTGTGCGTTGGAAAAATGGAGTAGCGGGCTATCTAGCATAGGGAAAAATGACATAAGGTGTCGACTATAGGTGTTTTATCAAAAAGATGCAAAACGAACGCTTTTATTTTTTTGGATGATGCTAGCCGTAGCAGCGTACTTTCCGGAGGAAGACGGTTATCAGCGAGCATAGGTGATCTGACCAGGGTGGTGTCAATGATTAAAGCTTGCGGCTTGATGTATTAACTTTGCTAAAACAATATCCAGGGATGCCATGGCTGGTTGCGCTCAACTTCAACATATCAAAAGTATCTTATCTCTTTTTGGAGTGATGAGTTTGCTGATAGGGCTCGCGTTGTTAAGCCAGGGATATTGGTTAAAACAACATGCGCGTGATGTATTTACGCCACGTGTTGACCGTATTGCCGAACAAATTGTCAAACTTGATCAGCAGCAGCAACGCCGGGAAATTGATACTCAACTTAAAGCCTTGAGTCAGCAGGCAGATATTGTGGCGGCGGTGCTGTATTTGTCACAAGAGCGACAAGGGCCGGACAGCATATTAGGCCATGCTCCTCGTTTGGGTAATGTATCGCAATATCTAAAGTTAACCAAAGCGGTGCAATTTTCTGAGGCTGTTCAAGGGCAGTTGGAGTTATATTTTATTGCGCCATTTTCAACGACACGTTTATGGCAATATGGCTTGGCTATCTGGCTGGGGATAAGCATATTGTTACTGGCAACATGGCTTTGGATAAGAAAGCGACTTTTATTGCAAGAGCAAATTACCACGCAACATATTGCGCTGTTAAATCAGGCCCAGCATCTGGCGCATGTTGGTAGCTGGGAGTGGCATATTGCCAGCGATACGCTGACCTGGTCTGAGGAGCAATTTAATGTCCTGGGTTTTCAGTCGAGTCAGGATAGGCCTTGCTGGAGCGATTTGATTAAGCGGATTGTGCCCGAAGACAGGGAGTTGTTTCAGACACATCTACACACGGCTAAAACCGAGTCTTGTCCATTTGAGGTCGAGTATCGCATTCAATTGCCGGACGGCAGCATGAAATATTTGCATGACCAGGTTAAAGTTATTGGTAAACCTGGGGAGCTAGCCAGGCTGGTTATTGGCAGTTCACAGGATGTCAGTCAATACCAGATGATGATGCAGTTTGTGCGCAAATATGAGGCATTATGGAGTGCGGCCTTGGAGGGAACCGGGGATTGTGTCTGGGCCTGGGAGTTATCCAGCCAGCAACTGACCTTATCTAAAGCCGTTGACCGTTTATTTGAGGGGGAACAACCCGAAGAAATTCATACGATTGATGACTGGCTGGCACTGATTCATCCCGAGGATCACGCGCAATGGAATCAGGCAACGCAGCTTAGACAAGCGGGGGAACGCTTTTCACTGGAATATCGCTTGCGTGATAACGCGGGGGTTTATCAATGGATTCTTTCGCGTGGCATTCTGACGGATGAGCAAGAGCCGCGGATTATTGGCGTGCATAGCAATATTGACCAGCGGCATAAACTGGAAGAGCGCTTGTTGTTATTTGCCAGTCTGTTCGATACTACCGGACAGGCCATTGTGGTAATGGATGTAGATTGGCAGATTAAATATATCAACCCGGCGTTTACGCAACTGTTTGGCTATCAGCGCTCGGATATTTTAGAGAAAAATTTTCGCTGTTTATTAGCCCGTCAGCAAACAGATAGCTATATTGTTGAATGTGAATCCGGGGGAAGCTGGACAGGGAAACTGTTTCAACAAAAGCAAGATGGCAGTGAATTTGTTTCCCATAATAGCTTTGGGCAGGTGCGTGATGAACAAGGTGAGATACGTTTCTTATTTAATATTCTTTATGATTACACCTCCGAGTTGGATCACCAGCAGGAATTATATGAGGCGAAAGAAAAGGCCGATGCGGCCAGTCAGGCAAAAAGTGATTTTCTGTCGAATATGAGCCATGAAATACGGACTCCCATGGGCGCAATTATTGGGCTAAGCCGTTTGTGCCTGGATACCCGGCTTTCTGCGACACAGCATAATTATGTACTCAAGATTAACCGTTCCGCGGAGTCATTGCTGGGTATTATCAACGATATTTTAGATTTTTCTAAAATCGAAGCCGGTAAGTTAAACATAGAAAAAATTAATTTTGATCTTGCAGAAGTGTTATACAACTTACGCACGATTGTGCTGCCCAAGCTTGAGGAAAAAGGCCTGGCTTTGAGTGTGGAGATTAATCCTGAGGTGGTTAACGCTCCCTTTTTGGGAGACCCGTTGCGTATCGGACAAATCCTTATCAATTTGTTGAGTAATGCGATTAAGTTTACCGAGCAAGGTGAAGTAGGGCTGCGTATGCAACTGGAGAACCCGCAGACGGATGGTGTCACACTGAAGGTCACGGTTTTTGACAGTGGCATTGGCATGACCGAGGAACAGATCAAGCGACTATTTTCCACGTTCAGCCAGGCCGATAGCAGCACCTCGCGCAAATATGGAGGAACCGGGCTGGGATTGGCAATATGTAAACATCTGGTTGAAATGATGGGCGGGACAATACATGTCTATAGTCGCTATGGTGAGGGCTCGGAATTTGTGTTTACGTTGCAATTGGATTATGCGGATTGTCGCTTGTCCGAACTGGATAATACTCTTCGTTATGATTTACGTGAGCTGCGGGTGTGGCTGCTAACCCCGGATCTTTCGTTTTTACAACAGTTAAAAGAATATTTGCAGGGGTTTTTCTGTTGTGTGACCTGCAGCCAGGATAGCGTAGAGATTTTTTCCGAGATATGCGATAGTCAGCTATCCCGCTATGACTTGTTAATCATTGACGAAGAACTGCCACAGCAGGAAGCGATTCTCGAACAGGCTGAGAAGTTGGCATCGGTGAAAACATTATCGCTGGTCAATATCGATTATTTTAATGAATCGGTAGATAGTGCGGTCTTAGTTAAACCGGTTACCGAAGAGGCCTTATTTAATGCGATTGCGAATTTATTTGGCAAACAAGAGATAGCCGCAGACATTACGCAAGAACCGCTGTTTGAGCAAGAGGATATTGACAAGCTTTCGGGAGCCAAATTGCTGCTGGTGGATGATAACGAAATCAATCAGTTGATTGGCAGTGAGTTATTGGCCAAGGCGGGAATCAGTATCGTTACCCAGGGTAATGGACAGATGTGTATAGACCTGCTCAAACAGGAAGAGTTTGACGGTGTATTGATGGATATGCAAATGCCGGTAATGGACGGAATTACCGCCACCAGCATTATTCGTAATCAACTTAATATGCAGCAACTGCCGATTATCGCGATGACGGCCAATGTATTGCAGAAAGATCGTCAACGTTGTTTTGATGCCGGTATGAATGACTTTATCACCAAACCGTTTCAACCTCGCAGTACCTTAAAAGTGATTGCCAAATGGGTGACGCCAGCCAATCCACGGCCCTTTGTACCGAGCAAAACAATGGTAGAACCCGAAGAACTGCCAGATATTCCGGGGGTGGATGTCAAAGAAAGCGTGCAGCGTATTGGGGGTAGTGTGGCAAATTACCGCAAAATGCTGCAAGTGTTTTTAAAAGAACACCAGAATGATGCAGAAAAACTTAAACAGGCCTTATCGGAACATGACTACCAGATCAGCAAACGTCTGGCGCATTCATTAAAAGGAGTAACCGCTTCGCTAGGAGCTAAACACTTACAACAAACCGCGGCACAAATGGAGAGTTTGCTGGCGGCACAAGAAATAGACGATGCGGTGATGGTATTGGAAGATGTTACCCAACAGTTATCTCAATTTGTCACCCAGATTATTCAACTGCAACCGAATATGCCGGAAAAACTGGTGGCATTATCCTCTCAGTCGCTGGCCATACCTCAGCGGGATCAGGTCATTCGTGTATTGCTGGTGGATGACGATATGATGATTCGTATGGTGCAGGAAGATATGCTGGAGAGCAATCATATTCCCTGTGAAAGCGCTGAGCATGGTAAGGCGGCGTTGGAATTACTGCAAAAATATGGAACTGACTATTGGCAGCTGGTGCTAACCGATATTGAAATGCCGGAAATGGACGGTGTTGAATTGTTGCAGCAGGTGCAACGAATAGATCCTAACCTGCCGGTTGTCGGTGTGACCAGTCATGCCGATATTCAGCCATACCTGGATAAAGGCATGGCGGCGGTGATAGCCAAACCGGTGGAAAAAGATATTTTACTGGAGACGATTGCCCACTATGCACGTCGCTAATGCGTCGCGGCCCCTTGCGGGTGTCTAGTGCTGTAGTGCATAAGCCTTCACCTCTTTCCTACCCGTGTATGAGCACAATAAGTTTCTCCCTTTTTGAGGGGGTTTTTATTTCGCCCTTCTTTGGTGACTTGCTTTGCGCCGCCAAAGCAAGTCACCAAAGAAGGGCGGGTAGTGCGTTCTGATAAAACGATGGATGCAGCGGGCCTTATACACAGGCCGTGTCCCGGCTTTTATTATCAGCCCAAGTGTCGGCCAGTGCGGCTTAGTTTTTGATATTTAATCTATGTTTACCCGGTGCGATCCTGGGTCCCAGGTGATGCAGTAACGGTTTTAACTGCTCTCGACTGTCGGCACTGGCGGCGGCACTACCGCTAAACTGGAAACGCCCGCCTTGTATGCTGCCGTTGCCTTGCAGGGTCAGTTTGCCTCGATTGGTATGTAATTTGATGTTCATTTTATTGGCCTGAGCATTCAGTTGAATCTGGTAATCTCCTAACGGGGAAACGCTGGCCAGCCCTGAGCTGGCCTGTAGCCAGTCGATATTGATGGCACCTTGGGGTTCGGCTTGTGCATTGATACTGAGCTGGTGGCTGCTGATGATCAGTTCGCCTCCGAGCAGTGCGGGTTTAAGTAGGGGGGCCGCTTCACTTAACAAGCGGGCCGGTGTTTTTAAATACAGGCTTTTTATTTCCAGTGTGTCCGAGTTGACGGCGATCAGCATGGGCTGTTGCGGCTGACTATGCCAGCGAAAGTCTATCAATAACTGACCTTTAGGCAGCTGGCTTAAGTCAATCTGCCAGCGAATCGGTTCCAGGGTGATCAATTGCTGATTTTTCATACGCAGAGCAGGAATGGCCTGCCCTTGCCAGATAGAGCCTTTGGCTTCGGCCAGACTGAATTGTTGCTGGGTATAGTGTTGTATCAATTTATCCAGCAGGGTTGCCGGTGCATGGTATAACAACATGATCACAGCACTGAGTATAAACAGCAGCAGACTTAGCAAAAGGCGCATTTAGTAACTGGCTCCCGAGGTCAGTACCGCATTGATTTTGACCATGCCGGGCTGGGGCAGCGCGATAATACTGGCGCTTTCGGTGCGCACATGCTGACTTTGTTGTAAAAAGCGCAGCCAGCGAATCCATTGTTCAAAAGCTATCGCATTAATGACCAGACTGACGCTGTTTTGTCCCTTGGGCGTGATTGAGGTGATCAGCTTATCCAGTTGTTGCTGTTTGGCGGTACTTTCCAGGGTGTTTTTCAGGGTTTGGGCATTTAAGGCGGTAGGCTGATCCTGGTTTTTTAAGCGTTTGACCTCCAGTGAATCCGCCTGCAATTGAGCCGCCTGGGCCCGGAGTTGTGGCAGTTGCTGGTTAAGTTTATCGGTGGCCAGTTGTGCCGGTTCCCACAGCAGCAGATAGCCGAAAATGGGAATAACGACGGCAGCCGCAATGCTTAGCATACGTTGCTCACGTGGATTACGTGCCGTCCAGTATTTTTGTTTGAGGGTGGTCAGGGCTTTCATTAGCGATATCCTGCAGCTTGAAGGCTGAGTAAGGTCTGATTGTTACGTGCAGTGGTCATTTCGGTTTTCAGCCCGCTGGCCTGTAGTTTATAGACGATGGCCGTCAGTTCGCTGCTATTGGCAACCTTCAGTTGCAGGTCCAGCCTGCCGGGCTCATAGTTAATCGCCTGAATCGTGGCTTTGGGCAGCGTACTCAGAATGGCCGAGGAGTGATCCAGCAGGCTCAGCAGATCACCGGGGTCGGATTCACCGGCCTGATGGCGCAGGGTAGCCAGATTACGCTGCATTTGTAACGGTGCGTTGACCAGTACACTGGATTCGCCAAACGCAGCACGGAAGTCTTGTTCCATACTTTGTTTAAGCTGTTGTTGTTCACTGGCCATGATCAGCCACTGAACATTTAACGCCAGCAGATGCAGTGCCAGTGCCGCGGCCGCAACCTTGCATAAAGGTTTGAATTTAGGCCAGATCTCACTGAGTCGGGTTTGGGGGGAAAACTCACCCCATAACAGGTTGATGGATTCCTCATCAATGGCACTGCGTCGCCAGTCCCAGTTGGCGGGAGCAATTTCTGTGGGCAGGTTAAGTCCATGCCATTGCGGTGCCTCTGGGCTGTTGAGCGTGGGATGAATAATCAGCTTTTGTGGGGGAATGGTATGGCTTGCCTTCAGCAGCAAGCTCAGTGCCAAGGGGGGCTGGTCGATATCACCGCTATCCAGGGCAATGCCATACTCCTGGTTGCAGCGCACAAAGCCGTGGCTGCCGTGCCAGACAGCTCCCCAGGTATTTTCCTGTAGCGTCAGTAATTGGGTTTCACAAACCATCTGACGTAATTGCACACCGGCCTGCTGGCAGCTGGTGATCAGCTTTTTTAACCAGGACTTATCCAGAATATACAGGGTAAGTTGACCATCTTTGCGTGCTTTTCCTGGTACCACATGGTTTTCTGCCGGATCGCGCATGCTATGTTCTTCGGCAATAAACGGCAGTGCCGCCAGCCATTGGCGGCGTGACCCCGCAGGTTGCTTGATAGTGATTTGCAGCACACTTTCGGCACTGAGTATGGCAACGCAGTGATGGCCGGAGGGCAGCTCGCTTAGTTTATTGCTGCCGGACTGTAACAGGGTGCCATTTTGTTCACATAGCGCCCAGGGGCAGGCGTGTGTCTCCTGCTGCCACTCTTGATTAAGGTATATTTTTAATATTTTCATAGAGTTACTGAATTGATTGCCAGATTACATGCGGCCATTTATTTTCGCGTTTGAGTAAGGCCTGCGTATAGAGCAAGCTGTCTCCCATGGTGGCTTTGCCGCTGACCCAGAAAAACTGACTGCTGACGCCGAATTGTTGTGTGCTAAATGATAACTCGGGATTGGGCAGACGTTTTTTAAAATCATCAATATCTTTAAATGGCTCGCTTTTGCGCAGTTGTACCAGGGTGCGGGCATCGGCCAGTGAGAGGCCTTCTATCATGGCGGCCAGCACCTCGGCTGGGGCGAAATTAACATTAATGCTGGTATTGCCGGGTAATACTGTAACAAATGGTTTAACTCTGGCAATAGTCTGTTGATCAAAACCTTTAATCAGCAGCAGTTCATTCAGCTCTACCAGCTCATCATTGGCGGTACGATAGGGGTGTTGTTGCCCCAGATAATGTACATCTTCGGCACCACCGGGAAACTGGGCCTGGGTATCCTTATCTATCCAGTCGGCCAGTGCCAGTGCCAGCTCGGGAGGCAAATCAAGCAGTGCCAGCAGGTTTTTGAATTGGGCGACCGATTGTGGGTGAGTTTTTCCGGATTTCACCAGATTATTCAAATTAAAACGTCCCTGTCTATCTTCAATGATACCTATGACCTCGCCATTTTCTACCGGTACCGCCGGTAACTCGGTGGTCCATAATTCACTCTCATGGTCGGTGTCGCTGACGCGTTTATCTTCCGCCAGTATGGCTCTGGCCCAGTCGATGGCGGCGATGCCTACCCGTCTGGCCTGAGTTTTATCCAGCTGGTTCTCTACCTGGCGATACCACCAGTTTTGCTGACTGGCCATATAGGCGGCCATAGAGGTCGCCAGCGCTACAATCAGCAGCACCATAATAATAGCGACACCACGCTGTTGATAGCTTGGATGCTGGGGCGAGGTATGCATTATTGTAATCCAAACAGGCGGCTGATAGGCTGGGCATGTTCCATGGTCAGTGTGACCTCAACTGCCATCGGGCGACCGCCGACCTGACCGGGAGGCGGCCATTGTTCCAGCCAGCTGCCATTGTTATGCAGATAGCGTAATTTAAAATCTGCCACTCCCTCCAGCAGCGGGTAGCGCTTGGGTTCACTGCGTGGTGCCTGATCCAGGCTGGGCCAGCGTAACAGCATGATACGGTTATCTTCAAAGCGATAGCCTATACGTTGTGGCACCGACTGACTGATATTGAAGCCCTCTATGCCCCCACGGGTAAATATCAGATCGGCCTGGTCATTGGCAACCACGACCTTATTGCCTATCCATTCCGGTTGCCTCAGTCCCCCCTGGTCTCTGGCCGGACGAGCGATGGCCAGGGCAATATCCTGCTCCATGCGGTTAAAAAACCGGGTGAGTTGTTGCCAGTGGCGGGTTTCTTTACTGATACGCTCATGCGTCTGTATCACACTATCCAGTCCTCGGTAGGCGGCTAATGACAATAACACCAGAATCATCAGTGCGACCAGTAATTCGATCAGGGTAAATCCTCGTTGTGTCACTGGCGCCGCCGTTGTTTAACCAGAAAGCCGGCCAGGCGGCGTAACACATAGTCGGGATTATCCGCGCTATACACCGAGACCTCGACACGTCGAAATCCCGGATTAGGGGTATTACTGACCTGTTCTTTCCAGATAAAATTGATGCCGGATTGTGTGGTTTCACCCTGTTTTGGACCAATTGGCAACCAGTCACCGCGGGCAGTATGCAATACCAGTCTATCCTGGGCTATCCAGTCGGCAAGCAGCTTCATGCGCAGTGCCTCGGTATGGTTGACTTCCGAGGCGGTGGTACGCATGACAGCAGCCAGCGCAATGGCCAGAATAGCCAGTGCGACCAGGGTTTCCAGCAGCGTAAATCCCCGCGCTTTAGTCGCCGTTGAGCTTTGCTTCCCAATTGACGGTGACGCTACCTGTGCTGTGTGAAATAACATAAATATTTTGTTGCCGATAGCTGAGTTGAATCTGATAAGGTAAGGGTAAGACACTGGCGGTCAGTGCCAGTTTGTCTTCCCGCTCTATGGACTGTTGCTCGACATGAATGGCGGTAATAGCCATACCCTCGGGAAAGCTTCGGGCGCGCAGCATACGATCATCGGTGATTACCTCCCAGTTATCATACTCATTTTTATGCCAGAAGGCATAGCCATTGTTATACACCGACCAGGCCATGGTCTGACCCGAACTGCGGGCATCCAGGCTGGCATTTTCGATAATCAGTGCCAGCTTTTTAGCTTCATCGCGCAATAGACTGCGGTCATCCGGCATCAGATTAATACTGACCATACCCAGCACTATGCCCATAATAACAATCACCACCAATAGCTCAATCAGAGTAAAGCCACGACCGGCCGTATGATGATTGCTTATCATGGGTGCTGATAACGACGTGGCTTACAACATCCAGGAGCCAATATCGGCATCGTTATCTTCACCTCCGGGGGCATTGTCGGCTCCCAGGCTCATAACATCGATTTCACCATTCAGACCTGGGCTCAGGTATTGATAAGGGCTGCCCCAGGGATCTTTAGGCAGCTTGTCCAGGTAGCCGTTGCTTTTCCAGTTTTTAGGTTCGGGAGCCTGTGCCGGTTTGCTCACCAGTGCCTGCAATCCTTGCTCGGTGGTGGGATAACGGGTGTTGTCCAGTTTATAAAGTTTCAGCGCCTGCATAATGGAGGCAATATCCTGTTTGGCGGCGACCATGCGCGCCTCATCCGGTCGGCTCATCACCTTGGGGACGACTAAGGCCGCCAATGTGCCCAGGATAACGATAACCACCATCACTTCAATCAGGGTAAAGCCTTTATGCGCTGAGGAAAGGGTTTTGTTTTGCATATTTATCAGACCGGTAACGTTACAACGCCAGGATTATAGCAACCGCCGGCCTAAAACACACCTCTGACCTTAAAGAATTGAGCGTACCTGATCGGAGGAAATACGTAATAACTGTCCGATTTCAAAATAATCATCGGGCAGGGCGGCATCGTCCCAGCCATTGGCGGAATGGCGCGCCAGATTCACCGCCAGTACCACATTGCGTACCCGTGGGGAATTGTGATGCTGATCACTCATCAGGGTGACCAGCAGTTCGGGCAGGCGCCAGCGCTGAGCAATCAATAGCTGCAGCTCATGTAAGGCAAAGCCAAATACCTCGGTTTGTATATCACGGCTGCGGATACGACGGTTTTTTTCCTGTTGATCGCGGATATACAGCATTTCTTCCGGGGCAAAACACCACATCAGGATTTCGGCGATATCATGCAGCAGTGCCGCAACACGGACCTCTTCAAAATGCATATCATGCAGCCTGACGGCCCAGACCTTGGCATAAATCGAGGCCCGGTATACCCGATGAATGACGCGTAATACCGGAGGTAATGCTTCCCTATGGTTGGCCAGCAGTTCTTCAACCAGTGGTGTGGGGGGAATATGGGTATTGAATTGCTTCAGACCCAGCATCAGCAGCGCCTGTTCAATCTGGATAATTTCGGTGGTTTGTGTGCCTTTTT
Source organism: uncultured beta proteobacterium (assembly GCA_942490555.1). Taxonomy (GTDB): domain Bacteria; phylum Pseudomonadota; class Gammaproteobacteria; order Burkholderiales; family Gallionellaceae; genus Gallionella. The sequence continues at coordinate 255,473 of CALNXP010000013.1, forward strand.
TATGTTGTTGCAGATAGCGAATCAGCTTGACCGTCATGATAGGGTCCTGAGCCAGAATATCGGCAACCGACTTGATCGCCAGGCTTCCATCGTCGCTGTCTTGTGCTTTTAGCAGGCGTTGTGTCTGTTTGAGTGCGGGCAGATCACTGTGTTCCAGTTTGGCTACCCAATGCTTGATTGCTTGTGACTTTTCCATACGGATCTCCGCGCCTTTAGCCATATTATCGTCAGAATTTGATGAATTTTAAGGGTTAATTGATGGCATTGCTTTCTGGGGGGCTACAGCGCACCGGAAAAAGCGTTTTGACGCCAGGCCTCATACACCACAATTGCGGCACAGTTGGACAGGTTCAGGCTGCGGTTATCGGGCAGCATAGGCAGGCGCAGGCAGTGATTTTGCGGAAAGCGCTGCATTACCTCGGCAGGCAGGCCTCGGCTTTCCGGACCAAAAATAAATACATCTCCGGCCTGAAATCTGGCCTGATGGAAAGGTTGCTGACTTTTGGTCGACAGCGTAAAAATGCGTTCCGTACCCAGCTGTTGCAGGCATTGCTGCAGATTGTCATAGGTTTTTAATGAGGCAAACTCATGATAATCCAGTCCGGCACGGCGCAGCATTTTATCCTGCAGGTTAAAGCCCAGCGGCTTGATTAAATGCAGTTGGCAGCCGGTATTGGAACACAGGCGAATGATATTGCCGGTATTCGGTGGAATTTCCGGCTCAAACAGCACGATATGGAACATATTAGGTGCTAAGTGGCGTCAGTGACTGCTGATAGTGGCCGGCCAGTTTGACATAATGTTCGGCATTGTGGCGTATGGCGGTAATTTCTTCATCGGTCAGCGTGCGCAGAATACGGCCGGGGGTGCCAACCACCAGTGAATTATCCGGAATCTGTTTGCCTTCACTGATTAAGGTATTGGCGCCGATCAGGCAGTTTTTGCCTATGACCGCCCGGTTCATAATCACCGCATTGATACCTACCAGTGTATTATCCCCTATGGTACAGCCATGAATCCCGGCCTGATGGCCAATGGTGACATTTTCCCCTATGGTCAGCGGTGTGCCGGGGTCGGTGTGTAATACCGCACCATCCTGCACATTGCTGTTGACGCCGATATGGATAGGTTCGTTATCTCCACGCAGTACGGCATTAAACCAGACACTGCTGCCGGTTTCCAGAATGACCGAGCCAATTACCGCGGCATTGGGGGCGATATAGTGGCCATCGCCACGTAACTCGGGGATACGTTGTTGCAGTTGATATAGCATAGTTATTCCTGTAAGGCTTTAATCGCCGCGGTGGCCACCTGACCGTCCTGAAACGAGCGGGCGCCGCTGATACCAATGGCACCGATTACCTGGCCATCCAGCTCCAGAGGTGAACCGCCATCGGCCGGAATTACGCCGGGTAGCGCCAGATGAATCAATCGACCTCCCAGTACCGCACTTTCCGAGGCCTTGGTCGGGCGCTTAAACGCAGCGGCGGCACGGGCTTTTTCAATAGCGATGTCCAGGCTGCCAAACTGCGTGTCGTGTTCACGTTGCAGATAAATCAGATGACCACCGTCATCAACAATGGCGATAACAATCAGCCACTCATTTTTCAACGCCTCGGCTTCGGCGGCCGCCGCAACACGACGGGCCATTTCCAGGGTCAGAACCGGTTTGGTTGCCATCTTAGCCACCTAGTGCTTTCAACACCTGATCACGGATTTCATCAACACCGCCGATACCGGACACCTTGCTGTATTTAGGTGCGTTATCCTCAGCGGATTCGGCCCAAGTGGTGTAGTAATCTACCAGTGGCTTGGTCTGTTCATGATACACACTTAGCCGTTTTAATACCGTGGCTTCCTGGTCATCTTCGCGCTGAATCAGTTCCTCACCGGTTTCATCATCCTGGCCTGCAACCTTGGGAGGATTAAACACCACATGATAGGTACGACCCGAGGCAACATGTACCCGGCGACCGCTCATGCGTTTGATAATTTCTTCGTCTGGAACATCGATTTCCACCACAAAATCTACCGGGATAGCGGCATCTTTCATCGCCTGTGCCTGAGGAATGGTGCGCGGAAAACCATCGAACAGAAAACCGTTGGCACAGTCGTCCTGCTGAATGCGCTCCTTAACCAGATTAATAATAATGTCATCCGATATCAGCTGACCGGCATCCATGATTTTTTTGGCTTCCAGTCCTAGCGGGGTACCGGCCTTGACGGCGGCGCGTAACATATCACCGGTGGAAATTTGCGGGATATTGAATTTTTCGGTAATAAAGCTGGCTTGTGTGCCTTTGCCCGCACCTGGGGCGCCCAGTAAGATTGCTCTCATCGGTTGGTTTCCTTTTCAGACTGTGTTGCAAAAAAGTTTCTGACCTGTTCCAGGTCGTGTTCGGTATCAACGCCGGCTGGCGGTGCGCTATCGGTAATATGTACCCCGATGCGATAGCCGTAAAACAGCGCTCTGAGTTGTTCCAGCGCTTCAATTTGTTCTAACGGTGTGGCCGGCAGTTGACTGTAGGCACGTAAAAAATGTGCTCTATAAGCATAGATGCCGATATGACGTAATATCGGCAGGCTGTCGGGCAGCGGCTGATCCGTCGCCATCAGCTCACGTGGCCAGGGAATGGGCGCGCGACTGAAATACAGCGCATTTTGCTGCTGATCCAGTACGGTTTTAACGATATTCGGGTTGTTAAAATCCTCTCGTCGATGAATCGGGTGTGCCGCCGTGGCGATGGCGGCTTCGGGGTGTTGCTGCAGATGGTTGGCAACCGCATCGATTAAGGCGGGTGGGATCAGTGGCTCATCCCCCTGTACATTGACGATAATGCTGTCATCATCCCATTGTTGTTGTGCGACCACTTCGGCCAGGCGTTCGGTACCGCTTTGATGGTCGCTACGGGTCAGCGCTACCCGATAACCGTGTGCACTGACCGCATCGGCAATCGCCTGATGATCGGTGGCAATCACGATCTGTGCGGCACCACAGGCCGCGGCCTGTTGGGCAACCCGTACCACCATAGGCAAACCGGCAATATCCTGTAGCGGTTTGCCGGGTAAGCGGGTGGACGCATAGCGCGCCGGAATCACGACGTTAAATGCAATGCTCATTATTTGATGGCTTCGACCTGTTCGGCGGTTAATTCTCTGGCTTCATCCGCCAGCATTACCGGAATACCGTCTTTGATGGGAAATGCCAGACGATCTGCCTTGCAGATCAGTTCCTGTGCTGATTTTTGATATTTCAGCGGAGATTTGCACAACGGGCAAACCAGTAAATCCAGCAGTTTTGCATCCATGTTATCTTGCTTTCTTTAAGATTAGCTCAAGCAGCGCCGAAGGTATGCTGGCATCTACACGTAATACCCAGCAGTTTTCGTCGGCGAAAGAGGCGCATTTTACCGCATCTTTCTCGGTCATGAGTACCGCATCGCATAAATCAAATTGTAAATCCCCAGCTTGAAACGCATGGTGATCGGCAAACGGGTGAGATTCAACGTCTATGCCCAGCTGTTGCAAATGACGGAAAAAACGTGCCGGATTACCGATGCCAGCGACCGCATGCACCCGCTTGCCCAGGAAAAACTCGGCCTGTACCCGTCGCTGCGGCTGTTGTAGCTGATAAAACCATTCGCCGTGTAATTGCATGCCAAACTGGCCGGGTTGTACCTGGCCGCCATTAATAATCACCGCATCCACATGGTTTAAGCGTGATGCCGGCTCGCGTAATGGGCCGGCGGGTAATAACAGCCCGTTACCCAGACGGCGCTCCCCATCAATCAACACCAGTTCCACATCGCGTTGCAGACGATAATGTTGTAAGCCATCGTCGGACAGTATCAGGTCGCATTCGGGCAGTTGTGCAACCACATATTGCGCGGCGGCCAGACGATCACGACCCACCACCACCGGGCATAGCTGACGACGGGCCATTAATGCCGGTTCATCGCCACACAGTTGGCTATCGCAATCCGGCATAATCTGTTGTACCCCTTGCATGTTACCGCCATAACCGCGAGTGATAATCGCCGGATGATAGCCACGCGCCAGCAGTTGTTCGACCAGCGCCAGCGTGAACGGTGTTTTGCCGGTGCCGCCCACCGTGATATTACCGATAATAATCACCGGCAGCTTGACCTTGCCGCTGTGCAACATTTTCAGGCGAAAGCCCAAGCGCCGTATCGCGCTTAATAGCCCGAACAGCAGACTGAGTGGATATAACAGCAGCGCCACTGCCGACAGACGGCTCCAGTGCTCGGGCAGTGACTTCATATGAGTTAATCGGGCAGCTGCTGGGTGGTGAAGGTAATACGCAGATACCCGGCCTGACGGGCCGCTTCCATAATATTGATTACCGATTGGTGGGCCGCTTTGGCATCGGCATTAATGACAATCGGTGGGTCATATTGATCTTTCGCCGCTTCTTTGAGTGCCTGCACCAGTGCATCAATACTGTTACCGATAACGCGCCGACCATTGACCGAGTAATTCGCCGAGGCATCGACCATTACATCAATTCTATCCGGTGCTTTGCTGGCTTCTTCGCCAGCCGCTTGCGGCAGATTGATTTTCAGTTCGGCATATTTGGCATAACTGGTGGTGACAATCAGAAAGATGAGAATCACCAGCAGCACATCAATCAGTGCAATCAGATTGATTTCCGGTTCTTCCTTAACTTGTCCACGTTGAAAGTTCATCTGTTAACCCTTGCGCTGACCATGAACGACTTCTACCAGCTTAATCGCCTGTTGTTCCATTTCAACGGAGATACTCTCTACCTTGCCACGGAAATAACGATAAAAAATCATACTTGGAATCGCCACGATCAGTCCAAATGCGGTGTTATACAGCGCCACGGAAATACCGTGTGCCAGTACCTCAGGCGCATTGCCGACGCCGCTTTGTGAACCGAAAATTTCAATCATACCTACCAGTGTGCCGAACAGACCCAGCAATGGACTGATGGAGGCAATCGTACCCAGCGTGGTCAAAAAACGAGACATGTCGTGTACCGCCACCCGGCCGGCTTCTTCCACCGCCTCTTTCATAATCTCGGGCGTGCTTTTAATATTGCGCAGTCCAGCAGCAAACACAAAACCCAGCGGCGAATGATCGGCCAGCTCTGCCACCCGGCTTTCGGTAAACCCGCGCTGACGCAGATCGGCGACTACCTCGTTGAGCAATTCGGACGGTGCAATGCGACTGGTGCGTAAAAAATACAAGCGTTCGAGAATTAAACCCACCGCAATAATCGAGGTAATAATCAAAAACCAGATCGGCCACCCGGCGGCGTTAATAATGTCTAACACGTAATTCTCCCAAAACTTGAATACCACAGCGCATCAATCAAGCCAGAAACCGACGCTGCTTAACAAAAACATGCAACTTTAGCCGTTGCCGAGGCTGAGATCAACTGCTAAGTGAGCTAAAAATTTTTTTGTAGGGTGGATAAGCGTGAGCGCATCCACCAATTGAGTACGCTATTGTGGATGCGCTGTCGCTTATTCATCCTGCTGGGATAGGTGTTGCTAAAGGTTTTACGCCGCCATTTATGTTGTAAGGCCCTTGGGCAGATCGGATGTCGGAGGGCTATGAATGCTAATCGCTTCGGGCGGCAATAGCAGACCATAAACGCTATTGGGGCGCTGTCCCTGAGTTTTGATAGAAAAAATATCCTGAACGCTGGGGGCCAGATGTTTTTTCAGCAGTCGATTCACTTTGCTGCGTTTTTGTTCGAAAAAGCTTTTGCTGAAATAACCTTCCTCAGCGACGGCCGCCATTGTTTGTTCATAATGCCCGGATAACCGTCCCTGTACACTTTCAGCGTATTTGAGAAACTCGGCGATACATGCATTTTTCCAGCTGATTGGTGGCAGTTGTTGCGCGCGACGCTCGGCCAGCCACCAGTAAAAGGCAAACTTGAGCGGTGGCAGTGTAATCACCTCATTGCCGCAACGGAGTTGATGCTGTTCGACATCAATCGTCAGATTGCAATTGGGGATGCTGTGCTGAGCCATGTCTACGCTTTGACTGAAACTGCTTTCTCCTTTAAGTAACGATTGAGGCAAGCCCTGGCGTAGTCGTACAAATGGAATATCTGCCAGCATGATGCGAGCATCTGCCGTCGACACCGGTCGCCCATCATGGCTATACAACACGCGATCTTGCAACGGCGGATAAAAAAATTCGCGATGTGATTCAAACGGCGGATTAACCAATACATGCGACAACCTATCCTGTTCGCGGCCAAACAGCGACAGGCAATAGCCCACAAAAAAACCCATGGATTTTCGTCCGCCGGCAATCGATACATGCAGTGCGCTGTTGGCATCGTTGCATAGCTGTTGTAAACGATGGCTGATGGTATCGGCGGCATAGACATTATCTTCGGGGGTACGGATATCTTCCAGTGTCCGGCCGTTGGGGGGACGAATGGTATGCAGACAGGATTCATCAAACAGTATAGAGGAGGGTAAGGCATATTCCCGGCAAAAGGCATGAAACTGACCGTTTTCAGCGTCCAGCAGTTCCAGGCGGATGCGCTGGGCGCCTTCTCCGGTGGTAATGATATGAATTTCGGTGGGACTAAACGCGGGCTTTTGCTGTTGGGTCAAGGCGTATAAGGTTTCGGTGACGACCTGAGTGGTTAACCCGGTGACCATTAGCAGAATACGGCGTTGATAGTGTTGCGGGCTCATGCACGCCCTCCCAGCAGGGTGTTAAAACAGTCTTGTAAGCCTTGTTTAAGCAGGCTTTCATCTTTGATGGTTTTCAACAGGCGTTGATGCTTTTGCCGTTCGCGTTTTGTGTCTTTATCCGTCTGCTCGGGGATGCTGCCGTGCGCCAGATAATTGCGCAGATCACGTAACTCATAATAACGCTCACACTTTTCCTTGGGCTCATGCTCAATATATTTCTCGTAGCGACGCTGCGCTTGCTCTCGTGCAGCGTACACATTGGCATCTTTATCCATGGTTCCGGAAATCACTGCCTCAAAACCAAAAATACAGGCCCGGGCATAATCCCCGCGTTCCAGATAAAACCAGGCCAGCTGGGTTTGTTGCTGTTTTAGCGTGCTGGCCTTATGCCAGCTCAGGCGTTGGGTGAGCTGTTCGTTAAACAGGCCGCTGATACCGGGCAGGGTGTCGGGCAGTTGATGAGTAAACTGGTGCAGATTATTGGTCGCGTCATGCAGATTAAAGGTGCGCTCATTAAAACTGGCCCGACGTAAATGTGTTAATGCCGGATCGCTGACCCCATCCTGAGCCAGCAACTCGGCGAAACCACTGACATCGCCGTTATGGTCAAAATTGGACAAGGTTTCAATCCACTGTGCCATCTGCAGCAGACCATCCAGGGCAACAATACGTCCTTGTTCTCCCTGCAATTCACCATAAAACAAATGCCGGACCTGAATATTACGAGTACGGCGTAAAAACAGGGCGGCCAGCAGGCCAATCATGGGCAGGGTGCGATAACCATGGGTGACATCAATCATCGCTTCGGAATCTGGGGCAATATGCTCGGCGATTTGCTGCAAAATATTGCAGGCCTCCTGCGGATCTCGTCCGGCAGGGATAATGCGCAGTGTGACCGGCCGTCCCAGTTGTTGGGCAACCAGTGGCGTTAGCTGAGTCAGTTGTTGCTGGCTGACCTGCTGATTTTCCGCCGCTTCCAGCAATGCAAGTCTGGCTTCTTCAAATGACTCAGCCGCGGCGTGATCGGCCAACTCTTCGATTAACACATCCCACATACTACCGGCGGTTCCCAGCAGTAATAGCTGATCTGGTTGCAGATAATCCATCAGGGCGTGACCAACAAATTGTTGGCATCGCGTAGAGCCGTCGGGAAAACAATAGCTGATTTTTTGATAACCGCTGCTGCCATCCCGGCGTTGCGCACGTCCTAAAAAACTGACTAATGTGGTGGCCATGTAAACTCTCCCTTATTTATGACTAAGTAATCGTGGATGCGCTGTCGCTTATCCACCCTAATTATTGATTTTTTGTGTAATGGCTTGCATGCTGTTCGGACATGCTCGTGCATAATAAGCCTCTAGTCTGGCCTGTGCCAGTCCCATATGCTCCGCGCTGAGTTCCGCGCCGCGTTGTTGTGCGGTTAGATTCAATGTCAGATGCAGATAATATGCCTGGCGAGCGCATATTGCCGCGATAAGATTGACCGGCAGGGTGCCAATCACCACATCTCCCGCGTGAACCGCCGCTGGCTCCAGATGTGTGACCCAATGATCAATGGCTAATGCCTGCTGTCTTGCCCATTCGCAGGCACCGGCGTGACGTGAAACAAACCATACCGACATTTTTTACTCGCTATAATGTGGCCGGTAGCCCGGTCCAGTTGATGCCTTCTGGCAAGGTCGCTTTGCCCATGCGTTGTTGTAACCCACGTAACGGCAGCGGATAGCAGCGCACATCATCGTAACGTGGATTAATTAACCGGCTGATTTCGTCCAGACAATGCTGTTTTAGTCGCTCATTGCCTTGCAGCAGAAACACACTGTATTCCAGTGGCGTGGCATAGCGTCGCATCAGTCGGTAAACTTTTTGCAGGCGGCGCGGGCAAGTGATGTCATAACCAATAATCCAAGGCATTTCAGACCTCTCCACTCAACGCGGGCGAGCTGCCGCCAATCTGCGGCAGCAGTTGGCTCATGGCTTCGGCCAGCTGGCGGCGGATTTTCTCTACCGATGCATCCCAGGCCTGATAAAATCGCGCCCGCCCGGCCTTGCCCAGTAAACAACCAGATTCAGTGTGTGAAAAGTCGGCTTTGCGCAACACCTCACTACGAAATAATTCCAGCATGGCCTGATCCACGTCTACCCGTAACGGTTCCATGACATCACAGGCCAGCGATTCACGGCCAAAATCTAAGGTATGATAAAAACCGATAAAGGGATCCAGCCCGCTGCCGTATAAGGCCAGCACCGTTTCGGCGTGTAGCAGGGTATATCCCAGTGATAGCATGGCATTTAGCGGATCTTTCGGCGGGCGACGATTGCGAGTCTTGAATTGTAACGATGGTGGGGCAATTGCCGCCAGTCCTTGAAAATAACCGGCCGCGGCTGCACCTTCCAGTCCTCGTAGCGAGGCAATATCTGTTTTGTTGTTCAGCTCGGCTAGCATGCCGTCCAGTTTGCGTAGTGCCAGTGTCAGCTCATAACGATGTTCCAGTTCCTGATCACGGCGTTGCGCAAGAAATTCGCGCTGTGCCGTCAATTTGTGGTGAATTAGCTGTTGTGAAAAGCGCCAGCAAAATGTGGGGTCGCTGGCCCGTTGAAATTGTGCCAGACGGCGCGAGGCATCATTATGCGGTCTGGCCATCAGTAGCGTAGGTTCGGCCTTGCGCCCCGATAATACAATAACGCCGATATTCATCTCCCCCAGTTTAGCCAGCAGGCTGGATTGCAGGCGTACATCGCCACGCATAAAAATTCGTGAAACCGGTGCCAGTGGAACCGTGCCAATCCGTTCGCCACGCTCACGAAAGACCAGTGCGCCAGCATCCAGTTCCAGTTCAATTCCTTTGCGGTCAATATATAAACTGCTCATCATGGTTCTCGCTTAAACAATTAAAAAGGCATGATTCACGGGATGATGGCTGCCTTTGCCCAGTAGGCTTGGCTGCATGCGCGGGTCAAGCTGGAAAATATGCACACGATCCTGTTGCGGTTGAATCAGCGCTTGTAACCTTTGCTGGCATTCCCGTAATTCTCCTCGGGTTAACCAGCATTCAAAAAACGACTTCTGTCCCCCCACCTTAAAGCCCAGCAGATACTTGTATACCCGATACAAGCGGCGTGGATGGCTGATGTCATAGCAAATCAGATATAGCGTGCGCTGGCTCATAAGGTGTTAACTCCATAGGATAGGAATACTGGCCCGGTGAAACAATCTTGCTGGGCTGGAAACCAGTATCCAGGTTTATTCCGCATGATGCAGGCTTGGCAAGCTTGCCAAAATAAAGAGGAGCAGATCAACGCTTTGCAGGAGGAATAAGCGTTAGCGCATCCAGCGCCGTGGAGGCAATTTGAAAACGCGAGTTTATGCTTTGCCTAACCATGGCAATAATTTTCAATCCCTTTGAGCAGGGCTAAGGTTTAACTACCGCATGTTACTGACTATAAAAAACTGGCATTGTCTCAATCCCTTTGAAATCAGGGCTAAGGTTTAACCTTCACAGAATGAGACTAACATAGGCTGCTGGAATGTCTCAATCCCTTTGAAATCAGGGCTAAGGTTTAACATAAAATGATGCGTAATACTAAATCAAAACCTCGTATGGGTCTCAATCCCTTTGAAATCAGGGCTAAGGTTTAACCTCCTGTCAGCTCGATAGAGCAGCCATACATCGAGTCTCAATCCCTTTGAAATCAGGGCTAAGGTTTAACGCCACGTCTGAAGCGGCTAAGAAGTCTGATCAACGGTCTCAATCCCTTTGAAATCAGGGCTAAGGTTTAACGATACCAAGCGCGAGGAAAAGGTGCTAGAGAAGGCGTCTCAATCCCTTTGAAATCAGGGCTAAGGTTTAACAGATAGCAGTTTCAAACCTGGGGTTTGCGATAGCGTCTCAATCCCTTTGAAATCAGGGCTAAGGTTTAACAATGGAACCAGATATAGAAGAAGCTCGGAGACTGGCGGTCTCAATCCCTTTGAAATCAGGGCTAAGGTTTAACTGGTTATATGTATGATTAAAAAAGATGGTAGTTTTGTCTCAATCCCTTTGAAATCAGGGCTAAGGTTTAACCATGCCGCTAAGAAGTCTGATCAACGGGCAAAGTCTCAATCCCTTTGAAATCAGGGCTAAGGTTTAACATCTTCGCAGCTAACAATCCAGATTGGAAAGAAAACGTCTCAATCCCTTTGAAATCAGGGCTAAGGTTTAACCGATGCTGGTCAAAGAGGTACATTGCAATGGCGCGTGTCTCAATCCCTTTGAAATCAGGGCTAAGGTTTAACCAAAAGAAATGATCGAAAAGTTTGCGGATGACTTTGTCTCAATCCCTTTGAAATCAGGGCTAAGGTTTAACAGTTAGTAGTTGTAAAGTGGTGGGTCTTGAACGTGTCTCAATCCCTTTGAAATCAGGGCTAAGGTTTAACCCCTACCTCTGTCTAAAACTGTTAAGCAAGATGATGGGTCTCAATCCCTTTGAAATCAGGGCTAAGGTTTAACTAATAAAGAGAGAACAATCATGATTAAATTAACAGACTAGTCTCAATCCCTTTGAAATCAGGGCTAAGGTTTAACAAGAATAACGTATCTAGTAGCTAGACTAGCTGAGCTGTCTCAATCCCTTTGAAATCAGGGCTAAGGTTTAACAAGAATAACGTATCTAGTAGCTAGACTAGCTGAGCTGTCTCAATCCCTTTGAAATCAGGGCTAAGGTTTAACTCAGTGTAGAGACTGCACTAGCTGTAACGGTTGCATGTCTCAATCCCTTTGAAATCAGGGCTAAGGTTTAACGAACACAACTAAAATATACGCTACTTACGCATCGGTCTCAATCCCTTTGAAATCAGGGCTAAGGTTTAACTGCTTGTTCTGTTAATTTCTTTTCTATCAATGGTTTATTTTGGTGTTTCGGTGTTTTTTTAAAGAGCATCGACCTTTCCTTTCAAACGTGACTTTATTCTACCGCCTGCAGCTGGTATTTGCCCAGCCCAAAACTGGCGTTTTTGCCAATATGCAGCCATTGCCCCAGGTACAAAAACGGGATAAACGGGTTGAGCTCACCTTGCAGTTGCCAGTATCCGACGACACCGCCCAGTGACATTTTTTGCTGCTGGCGATTGGAGTAGCGGGTCCAATCCTGCCAGTGCAGTTGGGGGTGTTGGTGAATTTTCGCGGCTTGCTGTTTTAACTGGCTAAAGTCGGCATGTATCGGCCGGGAAGCATGAAATTCACTAAGCAGGCTGATACGCCGTACCAGCGCCATCAGGAGTTCGGTGGCCTGTATACGTTCCGGCCCCAGCGGTTTTCCATTATGCTGTAGACGTAACGGGGTGGTGATATGCAGCGTGACGTGGCGGGTGGCTGACCATTGAGGTAGTGGCAGTTTCTGGGGGTGGACGGGTAGCTGGGTTTGCTCCGGAGCCTGATAAATGCGTTGTTGATCGGCCAGTTCGATATGCGCCAGTTCGGCACGGCCATTACCCGGCCCGATGCCGCGTGCAAAGGCTTTTTGCCAGGCCAGCACAATTAACGGCAACTGTTGCAGGCTGCGGCCCAGTAATACCATATCAAATATCAGTGGTTCACCGGGTTGGTAGCTATGCTCGCCCCAGGCTGGTGGTTCGATAATATAAGGGCTGGGAATGTGTGAAAATTGCTGCAGGCTGTGTTGTTCCGGTGGTGGCGGTTCAAAAATTTGCGGATAGGGGCAGCTGCGGTATAGCGGGCAGGTTTTACAGTCTTTTTCACGGGCCATACAGCTGACTCGTTTTAACGCATGACCAAAGGCACCCCGTAGCGCCGAGCCGGCAAAGGCCGGCAGGTGCAACGGGGTTTGTACGCTAAACTGAAAGCGATAGCGGGTCAGCGGAAAATGACTGTCGTTGATCAGGGGCGGGTTCGGGCTTTGCATCATGGTCGGCTCAAGCATGTTGTAACTCATTTAACTTCATTTTTTTCAGTTGTTTTTTATCCAGGCCGGAGACAATCTGAGGCAGCCAGTGTCTTATCGCCTCAGCCAGCTGTTGTTTTTCATCGGGTTGCCAGCCCGGATCGGTCAGTGCCTGGTCAACCAGTTGCTTGGCCTGGGTGTGCAGTGCCTGATGCGGTTTTTCTTTGTCTCCGCGCAGTTGTGCTATGCGCTTGGTAATGTTATGAATCAATTCTTCTATTTCTTGCATTGCGGGACTGAGGGAGGCCTTTTTTGCCAAGCGCTCTTTTTCGGCTTGAGCGGCAGCTTGTTCTTCAACTTTCTTTTGTTCTGCTTTCTGTTGTTGTTCGCGCCTTGTTACAAAATACTGATACCCATCCATTTCTTTTGACCACGTTGTATTCATGGGGCTGATAACAATCCAGCCGTAAGGAGATAAGTCTTCAGGAGAGGCCATCTCATCCGCACAAAACCATGTGGTGCGTGGCTCATTATTAAATACATATAAGCGAATTTTTTCAGTTTTTCCCCGCTGAGTGCGACAATCTTCATTGAGCATGATTTTGATTTTCCGACCGTTGACGGTATTACTATCTGCGCCGCTGTGTTTTCCTATTTTGAGCAACAGTACATGGTTGTTGGTTATGTCATCCTCCAAGCCTGCTGCAAGTATCGTTTTAATTTGTCTTAACCAGGCAGAATCAGGTTTAATCTTCTGTAATAGAGCAAGATCCTGGTGCAGTTTTGGCAAATAATATTGGTTAACATGCCGCCATAGATGTTGTTTATCTAATAGATGAGAGCTATTGGGAGCGAGTGCTTTGCCTTTATGATTCTGTTGGCCCGCAATCGTTTGCAGGTTTTGATATGTGGCACTAATTTGTAGAATATCTGGCTGAAATGCGTTTAAATATTCCAGCCGGGTGTATAACCCCTTGCTTTCCGCTTGTGATTTGTGTCCGCGACGACTGCGATTGATGCAAAAGGCAACCCGGCGACGCGTCAGTGGTTCGCAACAGTGTGCATCAGAAATTTTTAGTGCACGAAGTGGATCTGTTTCAAAACTCCCTCCTAAGCGATCCTGTTCCAGCTTTATTGCTTCTTGTTTAATGGTTTTCTCAAGCTGTTTTCTCGCGTCGTTATAATCTGTTTTCGAATGTTGAGGTTTAAGGCGTAATTGTTTTGTATTTTTAATGATTACTTCTTCAATCATGCGGTTAAATTTTTCGATATCTGCCAGCAGTTTTGTAGATAAAGGCTGGGTGTCATTATCCAGTAACGCAGTACGAATCGCGCCTTTAATGCTGCTACCTGGAATATAGAGACGTTGATTGAGAGGGTTGTAACTACTGCGTTCAATACCATTCTTATTGAAGTCATGTTTAGGGTTTTGGGTGGCGTTGTAGTGTTTCATAACACCAGAAGAAAGCGGAACTTGAATGTTGGCATGGGGAATGATGACATCGCGGTGTTTTCTCAACAGTTTGGCAATGGCTGTCAATTGTTCACCTGCCTGCAGGTTTTCAATCGTTTCGATGAGTTCCTTTTGGAATGTTTGTGGCATATGGATGGCTAATAAATCCGTATCAAATCTATGTAATACTCCTTTACTATCAACAATGTAATTGGTCGGCTCATAATCCTCCCCGCATCCTATATGTATAGGGGATAAAGTGGAAATTCCCAGTTCAAATGTCTGTAAGAAGTTCATTGTCTTTTCTCCAGCTGAATTCCTAATACCGGGGCATAGCCCTGATGCACGGTGTTTTTAATAACCTTGGATAACCCGGTTAATCCGTTACCGATAAATGCCCGGGGGGCAAAATTTTTCGGGGTGAAGACGGCGCCGGTTTTGCACAGCAGGATGGGGTTTTTATAGGGCTGGCCGCTAAGGGCGGCGTGATCACCGTGACGGCCGAAGCGGGTCATGATCTGATAAAAACACTGTTCGCGCTGCCAGTGGTCCGCTTGCGGGGCGCAAGCGGACAAGGTCAGGTAGGCATTGGCATGGGGGTGTTGAGGCAGGGTGGTTGCTTGTCCTGGGCTGATGCTGAATTTTCCCAGGCCGATACCGGCATCGCGTCCGAAGCCCAGGTTGCCGATATCCTGTAAGCAGTTATGCAGTAGCGACAGGCTGAGCCGGTTTTCATCCAGTACGATATAAATGTCGAACGTTTGCTCGTGGTGGTACCAGGTCTGTGGGCTGTGGTATGGCGCAAAACCGTCTTCGCCGGTGGTACCAGTGGTGCGGTTAATGCTGTTGTGTGGCTGGTTATGCACTTCACCCGGCGCCAGCGCGCTGGCGGATTTTGCCCATTGCGCCAGTGGCTGCTCAAAATCGCCGTGTTTGAGCCAGATCTGTTTTTTGATGGTTTTGGGGCTTTCGTGCGCATCAAGTGGGCTAAAGTAGCTTTCCTGCGGCAGTTGGGGACGCGGGTAGTAGCCCTGTGGCAGCGCATCGGAAACTACCATAAACGGCTGTCCCTGATCATAGCCTTGCAATAGCTCTGACAGCTTATCCTCGCCCAGCCGATGGCGAATGGCCCAGCACAGCTGGCCAAACAGGGCATCGCCGTGCAGCGGGCTGCCAAAGGCGGTGAGTGGTTGCAGTTGAAAACAATAGGTTTGCATATTTCATCCTATGGTGTGGTGCCAATATCAGATATTCCACATGGCAAGGGGCGGGGGCAAGGGTGCACTTCGTGCACCACTGTTAAGGTATGGTGCATTAAGCGGCCTCGGGCTTTTCAAAGGGCTGGATGTCGGCAAACGTTTGTTGCAGGCATTCGCCGTTTAGCGTCAGGTTGATAAATGCGACTTTGCCATAGCCACGTGAGCCAGAGCCGCCCAGGCTGTCCATTTCCAGCAGTTTGAGGCCTTGCAAAACGGTGTGAAGCAGGTCTTCATCGTTGAGTTGTTTCATGGAGAGTTTGAAGTCAAATTCGGCGCCGGCTGGGACGCGCTCGATATTGCGTGGGTTGTCTGCGGTGCCGGAAATACGGTTGATGGAGTTTTCCATTTTAACTTCGGTTAAGAGCAGGTTTTTATCCTGCACCGATTGGCACCAGTCGACATTCAACGCGCAGTCCCAGAAGGCCAGCCGGCTGGGGCCGATTTCGCGGGCTTGCTGTTCATCGGGTTTATCGCTGCCGGATAGGCCAAACAACTGGATGATGTGTTTGACAGCGGCTTGCTGAGTCGGTTGGGCATTTAGGTAGTCCTGATAGTCTAGTACACGTTCTTTGACCGCACCACTGCGCCATTCCAGCAGGCTGCGGATTTTGCCTTTTAAGCTGGAGCCGGGGATATACGGCTGGTTGGTCAGCGGGTTTTTAATTACCGGGCTGTCGGTACCGCCAATATGCATTTCGTTGTCGCCACTGCCGATATGCAGGCCGGAAACCAAACGCAGGGTGGCTTGTAATACATGAATTTGGGTCAGTTGCATGGTGGCTCCTTATTTTTTGTGAACTTTGTAAAAGCCGATAAAGGCTTCGATAAACAGTTTGCAGTAGTGTAGGGTTTGGGCGCTGTTAATCTGGCGAATACAATGACTGAACAGGGTTTCAAAGGCTTCGTCCACATGTTTGCGGCCTCGGGCATAGGTAACTTTGGCATTCAGCATTTTGATAAATGGCGCCAGTTCACGGTATTTGGCTTGCGGGTCGCCAGCGCTTTGTACCCGGTCATTCCACATGGTCAGTTCGTCGTAGAATTTGCGTACTTGGGTGGACTTGTTGGTTTCACTTCTACATTCGGCAATAATTTCGGCCATTTGCTGTGCGATGCGGTCAAATAATTCGGCTTCCAGCGGTTCAAATTTGATTTGCGTGCTGAGTTGGCGGGCTGGCTCCCGATTGTCGCCTGGTTGGGGCTTTCCTCGATGCGATGATGAATAATTCATAATATCTCCTGGTAAGTATTTATGAGGCGGGTTGTTATTTTCTTAACCGATATAGATGGGTGAACAGTGCGATTTTGTAAGCTTGCCGGTGGCTGGCGATGCCTTGTTCGCCGACGTCGTTGACTAATTCGGTATGAATCCGATGGCGGCAGGTTTCGTTGATTTTTTTTAGTTTATCGATCACAAAGCGGCGGGTTCGGTAATGTAGCCAGGAACGCCAGATGGCATCTTCGGGTTTTTGGCTGGCGGCTTTGTCGCATAGGTGTATCAGGCCATAGATATAGCCGGTAGACAAGTCATAGTTTTGCTGCAGTTGATCAAGGCGTTCGCTGTGATTGATGAGTTGTTCAAATTGTTGCCAATCTACCCGTTGACCAAAACAGACCACTGCATTTTTTGGGGTGGCCTGGTCGGTGCCTTTGGCTTGTTCCAGCGCCGCTTCTGCTTGTTGCGCCAACTGGCGTACCGGCAGGCCAGGTTTGTGCATGCTAAGTCCAACCGAAAAGTGTATTTTGGGGTTGGTGGCAACATAACGGGTAAATTCCTGCTGCAGGCGTTGGGCCAGTTTGATCTGGCTGTGCCAGGGGCCGATCAGAAAGAAGTCGTCACCTCCGGCAAATACGGTATAGGTATCGGGGAATTCCTGTTGGCATAGCCAGGGCAGATAGATGGCAAAGAAAAAGTTAAATTGACGTGACAGCCCGGCCATTTTGGCAAAGCTGAGTTCACCTTGGAGTCCGCTGCGCATGATTAACCCCAGATCGTCGATATCGCCCTTGAGCGTGGTCAGGGCAATTTGTCCGATATAGTTGCCTTGCTTATCCAGGATACGATTTTCGCAGGCCAGGTGATTCAGTGTTTTGATCGGTACCTTTCGGTCAAACACGGCGTCATCTTGCCAGCGCGCATATTTTTCCAGGTCGCTGTCATTGGTGTGGTCAAATGTGGCGACATAGCCGTTAATATAGCGCCGAGCATAGCCATTCCAGAGGGCGGTATTGTCAAATTCGGGCAATGAAAAGTCCCAGGCTCGCAGCAGATTGCCGTTACTGATTTGGTTGCCAAATTTGCCACTGGCGGCTTCATTATCGGTAAAGTAAATCGAATAGCCGAAGATAGGCAGTTGCAGACTGTTGCTGTTTAGCGAGGTGCGGCTGATCAGTAGTCGTTGCGCTTTGGTCAGTTGTTCACCGGTTGTAATCTGGTCGGCGGCCATCTGGCTATAGCCGTTTTTTTCGGTTGCCGGGTGACGGCCATTGATTTTGCAAATTCCCAGTTGGTTGTTAAAACTGTCGAGATAATCAGCAAAGACACTGGGGGTGTTGTCGGTCAGTTCAAAGCGTTGCAGTTTGCTGATTTCCAGTTGTTCAAACAGGCGTTTTTGCAGTTTTCTAAAATGCTTGTGTGAAAAGTCATCGCAGCAGGCTGGGGTATAGGCCAGGCCAATGCCTGCTTGTCCGTAGCTGTGCTGCAAAAACCAGTGGTTTAATTCGGCTTTGACCTGGGCTAGTTTTTGTTTGGTATTGGTGGTGTTTGGTGCCACAATCAGAAATTTGCCGGCGGCATTGGTGATCTGGCTGGTGCTGGGCAGCTCTAAGGTTTGCAGTATCTTGAGTGCGGCACATTCGACCAGCAGTGAAAGATAAAATGAGCGGCCGCGCAGCAATTTGGCGGCGTGTTTTTGGGTGTCGCTGCCGTCGGTAAAGATAAACTCTTGAATACCAAAAAAATCCCCTTGTATCAGCAGGAACTTGTGTTCCTTCCAGTCGCTGCGGGTTTTCATGGCCTGGGCCGCTTGTTGTTGATCGTCCTCACGCTCGTGGTGATAACGCCATAGCGCGGTGGCTAATGCGGTGACGGATTTGCTGTGATCATAGAGCGAGACATCGGGTTTGACATTGAATGCGGTGGCCGATGGAATAGCCTGGGTGTAGGTCAGCCATAAGGTGTCAAAGTGATCCAGCCATAAGCCCAGGCTGTGACGATGGCTGGTGGGAATTTCTTGCAGTGCAAGCACAAATTCATCCCATAGCTGACGGTATTCCTGTTGGGCGGTTTCCTGGTGATCGGTTTCGTAGTCTGCGGCAGGGATGGGAAAAATACTGTCTGGCGAGAGGGCTTTGAGTGGGTAGCGGTATTGCAGACTGGTCGGGGTTTGTTTTCCGATGTTAAATACCTGTTCAAATAGCGTAAGCTGGCGGGCGGTGTAATGGTTTTTTTTAGTTGAGGTGCCTTCTTCGGCCTGGTTGTATTTTTCAAATTCTTCGCGCTCAAAGCCAGAGGCCATTCTATCGGCGGTGGCAATTACCCATTGTAAAAAAGTGTGGGGGTGGTGATGTCCGGCGGCAGCATTAATTAATGAATCATCCGCTTCAAAGGGAAAAAGGTCGGTCTTTTTAAGGGGCGGTAAATATTTGTCAATGGCATCAATCGCGGCTCCGGTATAAGCGGCATGATGATGGGTGAGGTAACCGGCGGGATGGCGTTTGCAGTATAAATGCCGGTTGCTGTTTTTTTGTTCATCGGAAAGGTCAATTTTGGCACGTTCGGCAAATTTGCCAATATCGTGTAATAAGCCTGCGAGTGCAATCCGGCTAGATGCTGCTGCCAGTAGATTGTTATCGTTCATGGCGCTCTCCCTTTTAGTTGATTATCGAGGCAGAGGCAGTGTAGCCATTTTTTCGGGGATAAAGGTATTTGGCAAGCTTGTGATTGTCGCGGCCTCGAATCCGCGCTGGAGGTGCTGTTGCTTACCCCCCCTGCAATAGATTGCTTAAAAAGTAAGCAATGCTGATTCGGGTGATGATACTATGGGTTTTTTTCAACATTATGCACAGAGTTATCCACAGATTTTGTGGATAAGTTGATTTGGTGTGAGCTAAAGTTTATGTTTTTGTTAGCTAATCTACCCGGTTCACTTTATAATGCTGCCCAAATTTTATCGCCAAGTCTTGCTACAGATTTATTTTGGTGCGCTTGATAAAAGTGTACAAAACGAAAAACTTAAAATATTGGATTTTATTGAATGTCTAGAGAAAACAGAAGCTTACGAAATATTGCAATTATCGCTCACGTTGACCACGGTAAAACTACGCTGGTGGATAAGCTGCTGAGTCAGGCCGGTAGCTTTGCCGAGCATAAGCAGGTGACTGAGCGGGTGATGGATAATAATGACCTGGAAAAAGAGCGTGGGATTACCATTCTGGCGAAAAACTGTGCCGCCGAATATGAAGGGGTACACATTAATATCGTCGATACCCCCGGTCACGCCGATTTTGGCGGTGAGGTTGAGCGCGTGCTGGGTATGGTGGATGGTGTGTTGCTGCTGGTAGATGCGGTGGAAGGCCCTATGCCGCAGACCCGCTTTGTGACTAAAAAAGCGCTGGCGTTGGGGCTGCGTCCTATCGTGGTGATTAACAAGATTGACCGTGACGGTGCCCGTCCGGACTGGGTGATGGATCAGACCTTTGATTTATGCGCTCAGCTGGGGGCAACCGATGAGCAGTTGGATTTCCCGGTTGTGTATGCATCGGCCATTAACGGTTTTGCTACCATGGATCTGGACGAGAAAAGCGAAGATATGCGTCCGCTGTTTGACCTGATTTTGAGTCATGTGGCCGAGCCGACAGAAAATCCGGATGCGCCGTTGCAGCTGCAGATTTCGGCGCTGGATTATTCCAGTTTTGTCGGCCGTATCGGTGTGGGCCGTATCCAGCGTGGCCGTATCAAGCCGGGACAGGAAGTCATGGTGATGCGCGGTGAAAAAGCGGTGAAAAAGGCCCGTGTGAATCAGGTGCTGGGTTTTCTGGGGGTTGAGCAGGTTCAGTTGAGTGAAGGTCAGGCCGGTGATATTGTGTTGATTAACGGTATTGATGATATTGGTATCGGGGTGACCTTGACCGATACCGATAAGCCCGAAGCCTTGCCTATGCCAACCGTGGATGAGCCTACCTTGTCTATGAACCTGATGGTGAACAGTTCGCCATTGGCCGGTCAGGAAGGTAAGTTTGTGACCAGTCGTCAGATCCGTGAGCGTCTGGATAAAGAGCTGCTGGTGAATGTGGCGTTGCGCGTGGAAGATACCGAGGAGGCCGATGTGTTCCTGGTGTCGGGCCGGGGTGAGCTGCATTTGACCATTTTGTTGGAAAACATGCGTCGTGAAGGTTTTGAAATGGCAGTAGGTAAGCCACGCGTGGTGTTCCGTGAGATTGATGGTAAGAAATGTGAGCCGTATGAGGTGCTGACCATTGATGTGGAAGAGGATCATCAGGGAGCGATTATGGAAGAGCTGGGTCGTCGTCGTGGTGAAATGCAGGATATGCAGCCCGATGGCCATGGCCGGGTGCGTATCGAGTATTCGATTCCGGCACGTGGTCTGATCGGTTTCCAGTCTGAGTTTCTGACTTTGACTCGCGGTACCGGGATTATGGCGCACGTATTTGATGAATATGCGCCCATGAAAGCCGATATGCCGGGCCGTCGTAATGGGGTGCTGGTATCTCAGGAGTCCGGTGATGCGGTTTCTTATGCGCTGTGGAAGCTGGAAGATCGTGGCCGTATGTTTGTGTCTCCAGGCGATAAATTATACGAAGGTATCGTAATTGGTATTCACAGCCGTGAGAATGATCTGGTGGTTAATCCGATTAAAGGTAAGCAGCTGACCAATGTGCGTGCCTCCGGTACCGATGAAGCGGTGCGTCTGACACCACCGGTACGTTTGACTCTGGAATCTGCGGTAGAGTTTATTGATGATGATGAGCTGGTAGAAATTACCCCGGAATCTATTCGTATCCGTAAACGTTATTTGACCGAGAATGAGCGTAAGCGTCAGGCGCGTAGTGCCAAGTAAGTTAACGCGATAGTTACTCATGCGCCACGCCAGATTCTGGGGTGGCGTTTTTTATTGGAGTTAAGGCAATGTGGCAGTGGCTTGAACTGGGGGTGTTGTTACTGTTATTGGTGCTGGTGGTGATGTTGCTGCAGCAATGGCGGCGCCAGCAGCACCATACCGGGCAGCGGCAGCAACAGATACATCAGCAATTATTGCAGGATATGCAGCATCAGCTGACACAGACCCGTGAAGCCATGATTCGTGAAATTACGCAGACGGCAGCACAGTTGCAGCATAAGCAGGATTTGTTGGGGGCGGAATTAACGCAACGGATTGTGACCACTCTGGCCGAGCAGGGGCGTGCGGATCAACAGGCGATACAGCAGGCGTTTACGCATAGCAGTGAGTTGTTGTCGCGTGCCATGGCGGAGCTGGCCGAGCGCACCGATCAGCGCCTGGAACAGATATCGGGAACCGTCAGCCAGCGTTTGGATCACGGTTTTCAAAAAACCAATGAAACCTTTGCCAGTGTGATGGCGCGCCTAGCGACCATTGATGAGGCACAGAAAAAAATTGATGGCTTGACCAGTAATGTGGTCAGTCTGAATCAGTTGCTGGGCGATAAACGCTCACGTGGGGCATTTGGTGAGGTGCAACTGGAAGCCTTGATTCAGAATATGCTGCCTGTCGGCAGTTATGCCTTTCAGCAGTCGTTGTCTAACGGTACCCGTGTCGATTGTTTGTTGCATCTGCCGGCTCCCACCGGTAATGTGGCGGTGGATGCCAAGTTTCCGTTGGAAAATTATCAGCGTATGTTTGATGCGCAATTGTCGGCCGTTGAGCAGCAGCAGGCACGCCGTCAGTTTAAAGCGGATATTAAAAAGCATGTAGATGCTATCAGTGGTAAGTATCTGATTCAGAATGAAACCTCGGATGGTGCGATTATGTTTGTGCCGGCCGAAGCGATATTTGCCGAGCTGCATGCTTATCATGCAGATGTGATTGATTACGCCATGCGACGGCGTGTCTGGCTGGTATCACCGACCACGCTGATGGCTATTCTCAATACCGCCCGAGCGGTGTTGAAAGATGGTCAGATGCGTGAGCAGGTGCATATTATTCAGCTGGAGCTGGTCAGACTGAGCCGTGACTTTCAGCGTTTTGATCAGCGTATGAAGCGTCTGGCGGATAATATTCGTCGTGCCCATGAGGAGGCGGGACAGGTGGAAATATCCAGTCGTAAAATCAGTGAGCATTTTGCCCGTATTGAGGCGGTGGAGGTAGTGGAGGAGAAGTTGTGAGTTTTCTGGTCGCTAAGATAATTCATATTGTTTGCGCGCTGGCCAGTGGGTTGTTGTTTGGCTTGCGGGTGTGGTGGAAACTGAAATATCCGGAATATTTGCGCTCCAGGCTGGTGCGGGTATTACCTCATCTGATTGATAGCCTGTTGTTGGGGTCTGCGCTGGTAATGGTGCTGATGTTGCACCAGTATCCATTAACGCATGACTGGCTGACGGCGAAAGTTGTGGCCTTGTTGTTGTATATTGTGTTGGGTATCTTGCTTTTCCGCGGTGCCCATGACATAAAGAGAATCATCATATTATGGCTTGCGGCGGTGGGCGTATATGCTTATATTGTCGGTGTGGCCGTGACGCATAATGTGATGTCCTGGCTGGTAATGCTGTAGGATATAACTGGTGCTAGCGCGAGAATGAAAAGGAGTTAACTATGGTGCAGGCATTAACCAGAATTTTATACGTTGAAGATGAGCCCGATATTCAAATCGTGGCTAAGCTGGCCCTGGAAACACTGGGGGGGTTTAGTGTGCAGATTTGCAGTTCGGGTGAAGAAGCATTGCAAATCGTCCCGGAATTTAAGCCACAGCTGGTGCTGCTGGATGTGATGATGCCCGCTATGGATGGCCCTACGACGTTGCAAAAGCTGCGTGAGCTGCCCGCCTTTGCGCAAACCCCGATTGTGTTTATGACGGCCAAGGTGCAGCCCAGTGAAGTGGCCGAGTATAAGCAGCTAGGGGCAATCGATGTGATACCCAAACCCTTTGATCCCATGACTTTGTCGGATCAGGTAACCGCTATCTGGGAGGCTATCGGTGACTGATAGTCAGGATGTTCAGGTGAAGCTGCAGTTGTTGCGCGAGAGCTATGCCCGCCAGTTACCGGCTAAGCTGCAACAGATAGAGCTGATCTGGCAAGGGGTGAGTGCCACCGAGGCCTGGGATGAGGCCGGATATCGCGAGTTTTATCGTCTGGTGCATAGTATGACCGGGTCAGGTAAAACCTTTGGTTATCCTGAGTTGAGCGTGGTGGCCCGCGAGCTGGAAGATTTTCTTAAGACGTTGCTTGACGCCAAGGTAGTGCCCGATCCGCGGCAGACTCAGCAAATTGTCGGTTTGTTACGACAGTTGAATGATAGCGTGTAATCGTGACTAAGGCCGGCCAGATTGTCGGCGTGAACTTCAGGCGGTTTTTTTCTGAATAGCGTAGCTTATGGCTTTGTCCAGCGCGGGGATGAGTTGGTCGTTTTTTAAAATGGTCAGGTCCGGGTCAATGCTCTGATGTGTTGCGCAGATTAGCGTCGGGTTGGAGGTGATTAAAATACACGGTAACTGGCGGGTGTAGCGTAATCCGGATAATTTGATGGCGGCAATCAGCGCCTTGCCGTTTAATACGGGAACTTCATAGTTGCTGATCAGCAGATCAAACGGTTCGGTCAGGGCCAGTGTCAGGCCGTGCAGACCATCATGTATGGTAATCACCGAGACATTATGTTGAGCCAGAAGCTGCTGGCAGATGATGCTGGTGGCTTTGGAGTCATCAATTAATAGGGCGGAAAACCTGGCTTGTGCGGCGCTTTGTTGCAGGCGACTCAGTCGTTGCTCTATGTCGCTGAGGTCGGCTTCCGAATGGTGCAGTTGCTTGCAGGCGGCACGTAACAAATCGAGATGCTCAACGCACAGGTTGATCAATTTTGCGGGGAATTGCTCACCCGTATTGGTGCGATTTAAAATATCTTCCAGGTGATGGCAGATGGTGGTAATAATATGCAGCCCATGGGTGCCCCCGCTGCCTTTTAAGCTATGTATCCGGCGATACAGTTCATGAAACTGTTCGCTGTCACCACCGGATTTTTCAATCTGCAACAATATACGTTCAATATGATCCAGTCGTTCCGGAATTTCTTCAAGAAATGATTGGCGCAGCTGACGCAACATCTTTTGAAAGGTATCAGAAGGATGGCTCATATTATTACGAATTGTCAGATGATTGATTACAATTGTAACATTCCCCCCACAGGAGTCACTATGAATAAATTTGAATTGCAGGGGCAGGCCGCCGTTGGTTTTGATATGCCGCTGGATATGCTGCAGGCCTGTCACGAAAAAATTCTGCGCCAATGCCGCACCCTGGAAAAACTGCAGCACTATTTGCCTGAGCATGGCGTCGATAAGGCGGTGCGTGATGCGGCGGCTGCGGTGTTACGTTATTTCTCCACTTCCGGGCTATATCATCACCAGGATGAAGAGTTGAATCTGTTTCCGCGGCTTAGACAATGCTCGTCGGATGCCCGGTTGCATCAACTGTTGGATAGCTTGTTGCTGCAGCATGCACAAATGCTGGCCGACTGGGCGCAATTGCAGCCGCAGTTGGAGCGACTGGTACAAGGAGAGGATGGGGGGGACTACGCGTTAATATCGCGTTTTATCCAGGCTTATCGCGCGCATGTGGCCCTGGAAAATGCCGAGCTGTTACCGCAGGCAAAACGCTTGTTGTCGCCGCAGATGCAGTTGCAGTTAGGTGTCGAGATGGCGCAGCGGCGTGGGGTTAATGCACCCGCTCAACCTTGATCAAGGTCTGTTGCTGCTGTGATTGTTGCTGGCTGCCGTTGCCAAGCAGACCGTTGTGGGTGTATTCGCTATGTTGCTGGCCACCGCTTAACTGCAGCCAATGATCTAACTCTCTGGTTTATTTCTGTGGCTATGTTGTTATTCCATACGTGCGAAATGTCTGCTCGGGAAAATAGTCATTGCGGGTGCTGATTTCAATATTGACCCGATGGCCTTGCGTAACGAGGGCGGATATAAAAACCATTGTCGGCCGACTGCAGCTAGGTTTGTGTGACTATGGCTGCCGCAAGATATGTGTTACGTATGTTCGGCTGACCGGTTGCTGCTGGCTGTGGCGGATTTGTGCCTGCTGACCCTCCATGACCAGCAATTGCTGTTGATTGTGGCGTAGCCGGGTATGGCAGGTGCTGATGATATTTACGCCGCCCGATTACCTGCGGTGGACAGTTGGATTTGACCATTCAGCAGGTGTGGTGCGGATTGCTGGTCAAGATTCTGCAGTACGGTGATGCGTAGCTGTGCGGGCAGGGTGTCCAGTCGCTGTATCAAGTGTCGGATTTGCTTCAGGCTGGCCGCCAAGCTGCGGATAACAGCGGTTGTCTATGCTGCTGGCGGCTTCGTTGCTGGCTATTAGCCATTAACCGCGCTGCTCCTTCCGGCGATGTCACCATCTGGCCTCGCTGCTGTGCCTGCCATTGAAAACTGGCCGCCGTGGTGGTGATGCTCAGGCGGGTATTCGTATCAACAAATTCCATGAGCAGGATTTGATGGCGGCGATACGTTGGGCCATTGTCATATTGATTTTTACAGTTTGTCCTGACCGCCAGTTTATAAGTGGTGGCAGCGAATCAGTTGCAATACCTTATTACGGTCAATCGGTGATTCATTAAAGTGCAGCTGGATGTGGCTGTTTGAGGCATCTAATTTGCTGATACCAGTGGACGCGCGCTAATGCAGGTGGTGGCTGTCGAGCAGGTGTAATGTCGCTTCCGGCAGCAGGCGAAACGGTCGATCAATTCCTGATGCATCATCATCGGTTCTGGCTGCTTTATATCACCGTTAATGGCGCTGTAAATAATCGCGCTGGTGAATATCTGCCAGTAGTCTTCCAGGTAATAAGGGCGGGCTGTAG